>CAXBFD010000120.1:0-18409 GCA_963974925.1 uncultured bacterium
TTCCGCGTTGGTTGATGCGCATAAAAATTCCCGGAAGCAGTAGCCCAGGGGGGGGGAAGGACTTGTACTACTTCCGGGAGGCGATTGTACGCCGGAGTATCAATGTGTTATTTCAGACGCGCCACATTCTTTTTCAACTTCAAAAAAGATCGGAGCCGCGGCTTCCATGCGTTGGACACTCGATCTTTCCGTTGAGAGAATAAAATCACTCAACGGCACCGGTAATTCATTGAAGGTTGAAAAGGGGAATGATAACTGTCATTCTGAGGTGTGATGTTATCAGGAATTGTTTTAACTAAGTGTTACAACCAGCGTGATTGCTGATGATGCGGGGAGAATAGAAATTCAATCAGATTCGGTCAAGCCCAATCTAAAGTGAATTTTTAAATTGCGTTCTCGAAGCAGTTCCCGTGTGTAATTATTTCAAAAAAGTGACGAAACACAATATTGGAAAGGGTATGGCATAATGGTTCGACGGTTCTTTTTCATACTGGCAATCTTGAGTTATCTGACTGGGTATTATTCCCCAGTATCAGAGGCGGCTGCAAAACAAAAACCCAATATCATTTTCATCATGGCCGATGATCTGGGTTACGCGGAGCTGGGCTGTTACGGTCAAACGAAAATCAAAACACCCCATATCGATCAACTGGCGGCGGAAGGAATGAAGTTTACTCAGGCCTACGCCGGCTCGATGGTCTGCCAGCCATCACGCAGCGTTTTAATGACGGGACAGCACACCGGCCATACGGCGGTTCGCGCCAACGACCTGAATCAGCTGCTTTATGATGAAGATCAGACGGTGGCTGAAGTGTTGAAAGAGGCCGGTTATGCGACGGGCGTCTTTGGGAAGTGGGGCCTGGGTTATGAGGGGAGCCCCGGTCATCCCAATCGACAGGGCTTTGATCAGTTCACCGGCGAACTGCTGCAGGTACACGCTCACTTTTATTATCCCTTCTGGATCTGGCGCAACGAAGAAAAAGTGATGCTGCCAGAAAACGAGAATAATCAAAGAGGCCGCTACATTCATGATCTGATTCACGAAGATGCGAAATCGTTCATCCGCCAGAATCAGAAGCAGCCCTTTTTTGCCTATCTACCTTATATTATCCCGCACGTCGAACTGGTTGTGCCTGAAGACTCCGAGCGTCCCTACCGGGGAAAATTCCCCAAGACGTCGATTCAGGATCCGCGTCCCGGTTATATTGGCTCGGAAGACGGCCTGGTCACATTCGCGGGTATGGTTTCCCGTCTCGATGATCATGTCGGCGAAATTGTCGCGATGCTCGAAGAACTGGGAATTCGTGACAACACCCTGATTATTTTTACTTCGGATAACGGCGGGCAGGGGGGGACCTGGAAAGGGATGACGGATTTCTTTAACGGGAATGCACCGCTCAAAGGTTATAAGGGTTCGATGTATGAAGGGGGCCTGCGGGTTCCGTTCATTGCGAAGTGGCCCGGTAAAATCGAGCCCGGCACGACTTCTGATCTGCAGATCGGATTCTGGGATGTCCTGCCCACGTTTGCTCAGATTGCCGGTACCAGAGTCCCCGCAGGGACCGACGTGGATGGCATTTCGTTTCTGCCCACCTTACTGGGCACAGGCCAGCAGCAGAAACACGAATACCTGTATTGGGAATATACCCGAGGGAAAATCATTTCACGGGCACTGCGGATGGGGAACTGGAAAGCCGTCCAGAATAAGATGAAAAATTCGATCGAACTGTATGATCTGGGAAAAGATGTTGGCGAAACGAATAACCTCGCGAAACAGCATCCGGATCAGGTGAAAACGATGACGGACATCATGCAGGAGACGCATCGAGAGCCACGTGATTTCCCACAGACTTTGAAAGCAGTGGGCATCAAAGGTTATGTGAAATAATCGACGACCGCTGAAAAGAAAAACCGCGGCCTGAAAACGGGCCGCGGTTTTTTTATCATGTTTATGCTAGACCGGATGCGTCTCAGTTCGACAGATCCCACCACCAGCGGCCGACGGGTAATGCCGGTGCTTTGGACTGAGTGGAGACTGCTCCGACTTCCGGAGAGACTTTCAGGTTGTCCTGATTTTTGACAACCGAACGGGTATCAACGCGAACGCCGCCGGCAACCTGCACGACAACATCTTTGCCGTTGTAAACGCGATGGTTGATGACGGTATCTACCGTGTGAGCCGGTTCAAATTCCGCAGGATGATAAGCGCCGTTGGCAGCAAAGGCGGTCATTTCCCAGCCGGCACGGTTTGCCAGCTGCTCATTTCGCATCAGGGCGGCGACCAGCGCGAGGTCAAAAATGTTCTGCAGGTCGGCATACACCAGATCCTGCTGTGCCAGTTCCTGATAATGTTTTGTGAAGTTGGCCGCGAATTCCCGGTTCAACTCTTCCGCCTGTCCCGTCTGCAGCCGTTCCCCTTCTTTGGTGACGATCTGATTTTCTGACTGGCACAAGACCGAAGAACCAACCACCTGATACGCGGTGCGTTGTGCGTTGTGCAGCACGGAATCGTATTTCATCGTCAGCCACCAGCGGAGTGCTTCCAGATTTTGTGAGCTTGTGGTTTTGTGATTTGCCAGCAGGTCGAAGTAGCTGGGGATATTCTTGCCGGCATCCATTTTTCCAATGCCGATCAGTTTCATCCGGTAATCCGCTTCGATCAGCACACGGGCCACACGCGAGGTATCGGGCACGCCGTACAAAGTGATGTCCTGCACGCCTAATTTCTCTTTGAGCTGTTTGGTCCAGTTACGAACGCCGGCACCGGCACTCAGGGGACCACGGGCGTTTGATTGCGCGACGAATTCTTTGACGCGTGCCAGGCCTTCAGCCCGTGGATCAAACGAACACCCGAAGATTTCTTCTCCCTGATCGGAGAACGTACGTAATACAGTGACCAGATCGTCGAGTTGCAGAACAGGGCGGCCGCTTTCAATGCCGACTGCCAGACCCTGGTCATTGTAGACCCAGGCTTCGGCAGGACCGGCTATCACGATTTCCTGATCTTCAGGATAAACAAATACGTATTCGACTTTCGTCAGTCCTGCCAGCATCTTCATCGTTTCGACAGGCGAACGCCCTTCTTCAATCAACTGCTGGACTTCTTTTTCGAGTCGAGTCAGTGAAATGAGGCGTAACTGGCTGTTTTGTGCGACGTTTTTATTCAGGTCGGCCTGCCGGGCTTTGATTCCCAGAGTCGCCAACCGTCCGTTGAGTTCTTCTTTACTGATGTGGTGCAGCAATCCCTGGGGATCAACGCGGACCCCACTGTCAAACTGTCGGATGGAGCCTTCACCTTCCCCGGTATCTTCCCAGAGTCCTGAAGTCTGCGTCTGGATCAAATCAATCAGCTGCGTGAAGCTGGCTAACTGAGATCCACCGGCCAGCGACATGGCCTGCGTCCGTTCGCCCATTGCTCTGGTGCGTTCGTCTGCGAGCGGGATGCGGTTGATCGTTCCCAGTGCGGCGACAAAATCACCCGACTTGAGTTGGGCGTCGACAACCATCTTCAACAGTTGAGTGCGCTGATGCAGGTTGGCAACCGATTCGGCGGTTTCAATGGCCTGACCGAATTCACCCGCTTCCAGATGGGCGGCGACCTGTGCTTCCGGAGTGGCGACCGGGGTTTCGATGACGGCTGCGGTTGTCTCTGCAGGAGTGATAACCACCGTCTCCTGTTCTTCGAGTACAAGCGGAGATTCTGTCTGCGCTGGAATTTGTTCCGGTGCTTTTTCCACAGTCAGATCGGGTCGCGGAGTGACCAGATAATAAGTGACTGCCAGAACGATGGATAAACAGGCAATGGTTGCGACTACTGAAACAACACTGGAGCCTACGCGAGGGTATTTAGGGCGCATGGACGCTCTCCGATTGGCACTTAAGACTAACGGACGATTTAACGGGTTCGTATGTATATACTTCACAAGCTGGGAAATATATGGGCTTTATGATCTAGGATCGTCCAACTTCGCCCCAACGTCAAGCGTAATCTTAAATTTCTTGGTCTTCCTATTTCAGCTGATCTCTGACATCGAAAGAACAGCTACAAGTAGTAGAATAGAAACACATCGTTCAGAAACTTTGACACTGCAAAATCACTACAATCGTCGCAGAAGGAAAATTCGTGCCAGAGCTACCGGAAGTGGAGACAATGGTCCGCGGGATTCGCGAATCGGTGGAAGGTCGTCTGATTAGTGGATTTCGGGAATGTCCCTGCCCGTGCAAGCCGATTACGATGACCCCGGGAATCAAGGCCATTCGTTCAAGGGTCGTCAATCAAAAGATCGTCGCCGTCAGGCGTCTGGCAAAACGCGTGATTCTGGACCTGGAGAACTCGGATTCGTTTGTGATTGAGCCACGTATGACTGGACTGATGTTACTCTCAGATCCGCCCGACACCGGTCACCTGCGACTGGAATGGCTTTTACAAAAAGGGAGAGCGAAAAATTCGCTCTGGTTCTGGGACCGGCGCGGATTGGGAACGGTGCGTCTTTTTCGGAAATCGGAACTGGAGACCGCATTAGGGCCTCTCAAGCTGGGCCCCGATGCACTGGCTGTTTCTGTAAAGGAACTTAAGCAACGCTGCTCCGAAACCAGTCGCGCGATTAAGGTGGCATTGCTGGATCAGAAAATGGTGGCCGGCATCGGAAATCTGTATGCCAGTGAAATTCTCCACGTCAGCCGGATTCACCCGGAGCGCGCAGCGAATCTGTTAACCGGCTCCGAAGTACAGGTTATGCACAAAGCGATGAACCGGATCTTGAAAACCGCCATTCGTTATGAAGGTTCAACGCTCGGCGATGGGACGTATCGCAACGCCTTGAATCAATCGGGCAGTTATCAGAACCAGCATCGGGTTTACGGCCGCGAAGGGAAAGACTGTCCTGCCTGCAAAGGGACCTCGATCATCGTCCGCATGGTACAGGCACAGCGGTCTACCTTTTACTGTCCGTGTTGTCAGGTAAAATGATCGTATTTGACGGCCGCCGTTGAAGATCAGCGTCAATCGGGGACTGTCTGTTGTGTTGACTCTGGCTCAAATCTCACTATTTTCGGTGAATTGACGCCAGATTCAGGGAATCTTACTTTTCTATTCACACGATTTTGGCTTAAGATCAGTGAATCTAATGAGGCGTGCGCCCTTAATCTCGTTCTGATCCGTTGGCTGCTGGAACTTCATGTCGTATCGTGCTTTCAAAAAACTGCTGGGGGAAACCAACCTCGAACGAAAGTGCCGCTTTCTGTTCGGCGGCGGTTTGATGGTTTTGATTACCGCCAGCTTTTCCTTGAATACCTGGCTGAATAATCAGGTGCTCGACGACCAGAACATCACCTCGGCCCGATTGCTGGTGGCGCCGATCATTCTGGAAAAGCACTGGAAATGGTCCGAATCGAACGACCAGTACATCCTGCTGATCGAGAAAATGGCCCAGTCGGTCAAGCCGAAAGATCTGGGCGACTACAGTTGGGCTGTATTCAAAGCCAACCCGTCGAATGCCGACTCCAAAGAACGCCCCATCGACAGTGACGGTTATGAAGCTCTGGAACGGATCAAGCAGGGGGAGTCGGAAATCTTTTACCGGGATGACAGTGAAGGAAAGTTCCAGTATTACGGCGCCATCCATGCCACGGAATCATGCGTTGCCTGTCACCGTCTGCGGGATGACCCGGATTTAGAAGTCGGCGGCCTGATCGGGATTGTGAATATTCGTTTTCCATTGCAGAAAGTGGAACAGGCATTGGCCTGGAATAAGGCGATCAATCTGGCTTCCGCGATCATCACCGCGTTTCTTGCCATGCTGGCCGCTTACGCCATTGTGCGGTATGTGATCGTCAAACCGGTGCTGCACTTGAAGGACGTCAGCGATCAGATCGCGCAAGGCAATCTCGATTTAAGAGCCGACATTCGTACGGGCGATGAATTCGAGGAACTGAGCTACGCCTTCAACCGCATGTTGCGGCATCTGGTGACGGTTCAGGAAGAGTTGAGAACCGTCAACACCGACCTGGATACGAAGGTGGATGAGTTGGCCCAGGTCAACCTGCGGCTGTATGAAATGAACAAAATGAAAGATGAGTTCCTGGCGACCATGAGTCATGAACTGCGCACGCCGTTGAACAGCATTCTCGGATTCAGCGATCTGCTGGCGAGCGCCAGTAATATGGAAGACAAGCAGAAACGTTATGTCAGCAACATTCAGATGTCAGGCAAAAATCTGCTGGTATTGATTAATGATGTGCTCGATCTTGCCAAGATCGAAAGCGGGAAAATGGAATTGCAGCTCTCAGAGATCGCGATTGCCGATCTGATCGAACGGCGGGCGGGCACGATGCAGCCTCTGGCCGATAAGAAAAATATTGAAATGACGACGGAGATTGACCCTGCGATTCCCATTCTGTTTCAGGACTCGATCAAGATCCAGCAGATTCTGAATAACCTGATTTCGAACGCCATCAAGTTTACACCCGAAGGGGGCCGCGTTCAGGTTTCCGCGATCCTCTGCGCCGACGACCCGAGTATGATGGACCTCATCGTGGAAGATACGGGAATCGGAATTCCCCTCGACGAACAGGAACACATTTTCGAAAAATTCCGACAGGGCAGATCTTCTTCGGAAACCAGAGACGCCTTAACACGTTCCTATGAGGGGACCGGACTGGGGCTTTCCATCATTCGAGAACTCTCGAAGCTGCTGGATGGGGAAGTATTTCTTGAAAGTGAATTTGGTCGCGGGAGTAAATTTACTGCCCGACTGCCCGTCAGGATGAGTATTTCAGATGACCAGCTGCTTTCCAATCTGGATGATACGTCGGTCGGCATGAATCGAATCAAATCGTCCGATCTGATAGAATACTCCCAGGAAAAACTCGCAGATAACAAGCATTCTGAGACGCGCACTCCTTGAATCTGTCGAATAGAGTGCCTAATCTTTGCTTTCTGATCAGCGGTTTTGCTGTTCACTGCTTTTGTCCCGGTTGCTGATACAGGAAGATGTTGTTGTGTCTCTGGAGTTAAAAAATCCCCATAGCGTTCAGGCCGCTCTGCGGTCCCGTCCCATCGATGTGATTGAGATCCGTCTTTCGGGAGGAGCAACTCAGGGGAACTGGAGCGATGTGGCGGACGAAGCGCGCAGCCATCGCATTCCAGTTGTGATGAAAAAGTCGGCTCCGCAGCAGAAGAATCGCAGGCAGTCCGAAGAACAGGGACGCCGCACCGCCGGTTCGATGGCTTTAGTCAAACCGCGCACGCCTTCCTCGCTGGGTGCCCTGTTTCCGACACCGGAAGAGGGAGCAGAATCGCATGGTCTCTGGCTGGCGCTGGATTGCATTCAGGACCCGCATAATATCGGTGCGATTTTTCGTACTGCTGCTTTTTTCGGCGTGAAAGGGATTATCCTTACCAAAGACCGTTCCGCGCCGATCAACGCCACCGTGTATGATGTTGCCTCGGGAGGGATGGAAGAGGTGCCCTTTGCTGTGGAAACGAATTTGAGCCGTTCGATCTCAGATGCGAAACAAAACGGAGTCTGGATCATGGGGACGTCCGAGCATGCGGAAGACGATGTTTCCGCATTCCAGCAGGACCGCTCCTGGATGGTGGTGATCGGCAACGAAGAAAAGGGACTCAGGCGACTCACGCTGGAACTGTGCGATGTCGTCTGTCGTCTGACGCCCACCGGCGGCATTGTGGATTCGCTCAATGCATCCGTCGCCGCCGGGATTATGATTGCCCGGTTTTCTCCCTTCGGTCCCGGGATGAAATAAGCTCCGCACAAGGATTGCGCGAAATGCATCCGATAATGCGCTTAATCATCAAAATGTCGATGACCGTTACAACACTTTTTTCGTGTAACGATTAAAGCGGATTTTCCCGTTATTTCTCTGTACTTCCCGGCATTCCGGCAGGTGCGCGCTGTCTTCCGACTGCGCATTGTTTTGATTGTACGGGAAATGCCTGTTTATAATACGGAATAAGGGAGCCGGCTCGGGGGGTTCGATAATTTCTAAGAGGAATCCTGAGAATTCATCACGGAGACCGCACGAAAGAAATGCTACATTGAAGGTATAGAAATGGGTCTTTCCGAAATTATCAGGCGCGGGTGTCTGCTGATTTCTCGTACGAACCCGCTAATATGAAATCAACGCAGGGATAAAAAACGTGACAAATTATTTAGTAACCGGTGGCGCTGGATTTATTGGTTCTCATCTGGCGACCCGTCTGGTCAAGGACGGTCATTCCGTCCGCGTGTTCGACAATTTATGTACCGGCGCTCTGAAAAATCTGGAACACATCAAGGGCCAGGTTGAGTTCGTGGAAGGCGACCTGCGCGACTTAAAAGCCGTCGAACAGGCAACCAGAGGCATCGATATTATATTTCACCAGGCGGCGCTGGCATCGGTGCCGCGCAGCATTGATCACCCGCTCGATACACACGAGGCCTGTGTGACTGGCACGATTCACGTTTTAGATGCGGCCCGTCGTCTGGGCGTGCAACGCGTGGTTTATGCCGGCTCCAGCAGTGCCTACGGAAATCAGAAAGAAATGCCGAAACATGAAGGGCAGGCACCCGAAGTGCTTTCGCCTTATGCGGCTGCGAAACTGGCAGGAGAATTGTACTGTCAGGCGTTTGCAAATTCCTACGATCTGGAAACCGTTCGCATTCGCTACTTCAACGTCTTCGGCCCGCGTCAGGATCCCAACAGCCCTTATTCCGCCGTGATTCCTTTGTTTGCAGCAGCGTTGCTCGAAGGACGTCAGCCGGTGATTTACGGAGACGGTACGCAGTCCCGCGATTTCACATATATCGACAATGTGGTTCAGGCCAATATTCTGGCATCACAGGCCGACGCCGAAACAGTCTCCGGAAATGTTTACAACGTCGCCTGCGGAAGTTCACTGAACCTGATTGATCTGCTGCAGAATATCTGCGAACTGCTGGAAAAACCATACGATCCCGATTTTCAACCGCGGCGGACGGGAGACGTATTGCACTCCTGGGCTGATATCTCTGCTGCACAACGGGACCTGGGTTATGAACCGGTTGTTGATATCAGGGAAGGGTTGCGCAGAACGATTACCTGGTATGAAGCTTATGCCAAATCGGAATCCAAAACCTGTCTGGGTGGTTGCTGAGCCGGCGAGAATCAGCCCACCACGCGCAGACAGACCGTAACAGTTATTATTGCTCAAGAGCATCAGCAGTTTAGATAGATCAGGACCGAGTGTCGTGAATACAGAATTTCAACCTCTGGAAAATCAATCCGATTTTGCAATTGACGGGATGGATGACCATCACCAGGCCGCCTCATCCGGGCCCGGCGTCGATGTGGTACGGTTGTTATTGCGAAATAAAATACTGTTGATTTCCGGTCTGGCGGTGGGATTGATGCTGGGACAGGCGGCCTACATGAAGTTAGGCCCCGTTTTTTCTGCCAACACCAAAGTCCAGGTTTCACAGAAAAATCCCGTACCCATCAAAGAGGGGGAAATTCAGACCTTTGGCGAATTGACTGCGCACATTGATGTGATCAAAAGTCCGCGGATTGTGGGCGAAGCCGTCAAAGAAGCGAAGCTGAATAAACTGCCCTCCTTAGCAGGGGAGAGTGATCCGACGGAAGAAATTCTTGGTTCATTAAAGGTAAAGCGGATTTCCGGCAATGACAATGCGTATCTGAATATCCTGGATATCCTGTATGAAAATCCGCGCTCACAGGACGCCAAAATTGTGACGCAGGCGATTGTGGACGCCTATCAGCGCTACCTGCATGAAGTCCGGGAGGAAAACACCGAGGAAATTCGCGAGCAGTTGAAACAGGCCAATCAACAGATTCTCGGCGATCTGGAGCAGAAGAAAAAAGAGTATAAGGAATTCCGGGAAGAGGCCCCCCTGTATTGGGAGAATACGCCTGGTTCCGATGCGGCAGTTGCCGGCAGTACCAACGTGCATCAGGAACGTATCAAAACGATTGATGGTGAACGCAGATTGAATTTGCTGCGACTGACAGAACTGAAATCGAAGATTGATTCACTCAAAGACGCCATCGCCAGCGGAGAATCCAAGGAAACTCTGGAGCTGCTGGCGCAGCAGTTTATGATGGCGCAGGCACGCGGACCGGCGGCGGCTGCGAATACCCCTGAAAACAATCTTGCTGCACCAGGTGTGACGAACACCGAACGTGCGCGTGCGGCGCTGGAAACGCATTTGATGCCGTTACTGATTCAGAAGAATCAACTGGAACGGGATTTTAAAGAGAATCACCCCGACCTGGATGCCGTGAATCGGAGTATCGACACGATTGTCGACCTGTATCGACGGCAGGGGATCGAGATTTCCGCCGAGAATCTGGCCTCGGGTGAATTCAAGCTGTCCCAGGCTAAGGAAGTTGACTTCGTGAAGGTGTATCTGAGTTCGATGGAGCAGCAGCTGAAAGAACTTGAGAATCGCGAAAAAGAACTGACTAAGCTGTTCGATCAGGAAACACAGCTGGCGAAGAAGGTCGGCAACTTTCAGGTCGTCGATCAGTCGTATAACGAAGAAATCGCACAGCTGAAAACGCAGCGCGATAATATTTTCAAACAATTACTCGTCGAAAAAGTTTCTCAGGGAAACAGCGGTTATACGCTGATGCAGTTATCTCCTGTCAAGGATGCGCTGGTGATCAAACGCCAGATCAAATTCCTGATGGCAGGGGGCGCGGTGGGACTGGCGCTGGTGCTGGCGATTTCCTATCTCAGAGAAATGCGTGATACTACGGTGAAGTCGGTCGATGAAATCAGAGACCAGTTGCATTTACCGGTTCTGGGTGAAGTGCCTGCGTTTGCCGAGACGGATATTGCGATGGATGACAGTGCCTTTGATTCTGCGCTGTGGTATTATTATCGTCCGTCTTCGAAAGAAGCAGAATCGTTCCGGTCATTACGGACTTCACTGCTGCTGAAAACGGATCGCAGCGGCGCTAAAGTGCTGCAGATGACCAGTGCCGAGCCCGGCGATGGAAAAACAACTTCCATTTCCAATCTGGCATTGGCGATCGCGCAGACGGGCCGCAAGGTGCTGATTGTCGACGCCGACTTGCGGCGACCGACGATTCATAAATTATTCGGGATTGTCAATGCGATCGGTTTAGGCGATGTCTTAGCGCAGGAGATTGACGCAGAGACGGCCATCCGCGAAACCAGAATCAGCAATCTTTCCATCATGACCGCCGGTACGCTGCCGGGAAATCCATCGGAAATGCTGATGTCCCGGCATTTTACGGATCTGATCAAGCAGTTGCGTGAAGAGTATGACTATGTTCTGATCGACACACCGCCGCTGGTGGTTGTCAGCGATCCTTCCGTGATTGCCTCGGCTGTTGACTGTGTGCTGCTGGTGGTGCGTATCGATAAGAACCGCCGCGGGGTGATTCGCAAAGTACAGCAGATCATTCAAACGAACGGGATCAAAGTAACTGGCATCCTGGCAAACGGGATCCTCACCGGAAAACATGGTCAGTATGACTACGGAACGGGAGAAGGTTATCACGACTATTATCTGCCACAACCGCAGAAAAATGCGATGGAACTTTCAGCGCCCGTGAAAAAAGAAATCAGCAGTCAGCAGGTCTGACTGTTATTCGAGTTCAATATCCAGTTCTTCAATTTTACGATAGAGGCTGGAAAGTCCGAGCTTTAAGCGCTTGGCGGCTTCACGTTTATCAGTGCTGTCTTTCAGCACGCGGGTAATATGCATCCGTTCGTAATGTCTGAGGGCCAGACGCAGGTCATCCACATCGGGTAACGGCGGATCATTCTGATGCAGTTCCGGCGGCAGATCATTCAGGCAGATCATCGTGTCATCACACATCATGACAGCGCGTTCGATGGCATTATCCAGTTGACGAACATTGCCTTTCCATTCTGCTGACATCAGCGTACGAATGGTTTCGCTGGTTGCACCCGTGACCCGTTTGCCCATTTTTTTTGAGTGTTTCGTGATAAAGTATTCCACCAGCTCCGGTATATCATCGACGCGCTCCCGCAACGCCGGGATGTGAATTTTCATGCCGTCCAGGCGGTAAAACAGATCTTTTTCAAACTCGCCCTTATTGACCATTTCGGACAGATCCTGAGTGGTGGAAGCGATTAAGCGGACATCCACTTTCACCGGTTCCGCACTGCCGAGCGGCAGAATCTCGCCGTATTCAATGGCCCGCAGCAGTTTGCCCTGTGTTCCCAGAGGGAGCTGAGAGATTTCATCCAGATACACGGTGCCTCCGTCGGCATTTTTGAAAACGCCGAACTGTTCTGCCTGCGGATACTGCAGCGAACTGCCCGCCGATCCGAACAGCTGCGATTCCAGCAATTCAATCGGACGCATGCCACAGTTCACCGCCAGAAAACGCTGTTCGCGGTTCGGACCGTTGGAGTGAATCGAACGGGCAAATAATTCTTTCCCCGTACCGGATTCGCCAAACAGCAGCACGTTGGAATTGGTGGCGGCAATTTTACGAATCGTATTTTGCAGATTCTGCAGGGTTTTACTGCTGCCGACGATCTCCTCAATTCCGGGACTGCGGGCCAGCTCGCGCCGGAGGATCTGGTTTTCGTAGAAAATTTTCTGGTATTCGAATAAACGATTGAGCTTGTGAGACAGGTCATCAAAAATGACCGGCTTGACCAGATAATCAAAGGCACCGGCTTTGAAGGCGGAAATGGTGTTTTCGACGGTCGCGTACGCGGTGATGATCAGCACGAAAATGCTTGGTTTGATATTCTGCAGGCGTCTGAGCAGTTCAATACCGTCTCCGTCCGGCAGCTGCACATCACAGATTGCCACATTAAAGTCCCGGTCCCGCGCCAGTTCCAGCGCTTTGGCGACCGTCGAAGCCTGCATGGTTTCGTAGCCTTCACTGTTCAGATACTCGGCCAGCGAAGTGCGAATGACTTCTTCATCTTCAACAATCAGCACAGATCGATTGAGTTGCACGTTGGGGTAAGTCCTGTTTTTCAATTTACGTTGTTACAAATTTAATTTCGTTTGCCGGACCGGGGGGAATTTCTGCCAGACCCTCCAACTCGTCACAATTGAGTGAGACGATGAACTTGGCACCATCTTTTACTGTATCGTCAATTTCAATTGAACCGGAATTGGAATGTTCCAGGATATTTTTACAGACAAATAAACCAAGGCCCGTGCCTTTGGCTTTTGTGGTAAAATAAGGCTGGAACAGCTTCTGTTTATCTTCCTCCCGGATGCCATGCCCGTTGTCGTGTACTGAGATCAGAATCTGACCGGCGCGGGCCTCCGTCGTAATTTCAATGGAGGCACCCTCTTCTGTAGAATCCATCGCGTTGAGGATCAGGTTGAGAAAGACCTGGACGAGCTGGTCGCGTATCACATGCACGATTGGTAAATTTTCGGCAAATCGGGTGATGATTTTTTTCCCCTTTTTGCGTTTATAGTATTTCGAAATGTTCAATGCCTCTGTAATCAACTCATTGATATTACAGCGATTGCGTTCGCTCGTGGCAGGACGGCTGAAGTCGATCAGCTCCCGCAGAATGCGTTGAATTCGTCTTAACTGGCCATCAACTTCTTCCAGACGTTTGCACGTGTAGTCGTCATTATTATGCCGATTCAGGAGCTGGACCAGCGAACTGATACCCGCCAGCGGGTTGCCGACTTCATGCGCAATCCCGGCGGCCAGCAAGCCGAAGGCAGCCTGTTTTTCCTGCTGAACCAGTAACGCCTGCGATTCCTGCAGGTCGCTGGTACGGCGGGCGATCCGCTCTTCCAGCAGTTCCTGATTCTGTTTGAGCTGTGCATTGGCCACAGAAAGTTCCTGGCTCGCCTGTTTGACCAGCCGGGAAAAGGCAATACTGGCCCAGGCGACCCAGCCCATCCAGACAATCATCAGCAGTAACTGGGTTAACCAGTCTTTGGGAACGGAAGGGCTCGTGAACAGCAGCGTGGTAAAGCTGACCAGGTGCAGCGCCAATGTCATATACGCGATCGAGGGAGAATGACGGATCGAGCAGACAATCAGTGAGAGCAGATAATAAAAACGAAACGGGCTGTTCAGGCCGGCATCGTAATGACAGAGCAGGCCGATAAAAATGGCCTCCATCACCGATATGATCAGCGGCCACTCTCCCAGAAACACGCGGCTGCGAAAACTGAAGTAGGTATCCGCCAGCGCATAAATGGCGCCTAATGTCAAAATCCAGTTTAACTGGGGAACCTGGATGGCGGAATCGTTGCCGACAAAGTTGACCAGCACATATCCCACACACAAACCGAACCAGCGGATGCGGAGCGTGATTTCTTCGGCCGGCAGTTCCCAGGCATAGGCGTCGTGATGTATTTTCGGTTGAGAAGCCGGGACAGTCGCAGACTCAGCGTCTGGCTGCGGAGACGCGCCGTCTGGCAAGTCTGCAGAAGTCGATTGATGTTCCTGGGCTGGATGATCATTCATAACAGAAATTAAGACTCGGAATCGCACTCGGGAAGCGTTGCGAAAAGAAGGTTCGTCAAAATGGTTTTCGATTGCTCGTCGTACTCATTGATTGGCTCTGTGCATCCAAGGCAGGTGCTCGCAGAGGAAATCTAAGCTATACTATCTCGAATCTGAAATTGATCTGCAATTACACATCCGTTATTTTGCAGGAGAAGTCGGCTAATTTTACTGAACAAACAGGTAAAATCAGAACTCTGCTGCGGCGACGAACTGCGGAATTCAATGTCCGTTGTCTGCGGCCCGACAAACGGGAACGTGTTCTGCCTGAGAATTTTCGGATAAATATTGTTGAATTGACGGAACGAATATCGTCTTTGCGGTCTACTTGTGTTTACAGATCCGTTACTTTCAACCGATAATAGCGTATATAAGCTGGTAGTTATTTTAGTGGATCGAAAATCCGAATAGATGGGGAATTTATGAAAATCGTTTTAGCGAGCTCCGAGGCGATTCCATTTGCGAAAACAGGCGGACTTGCCGACGTGGCCTCGGCCCTGTCGAAAGCACTCGCAGAAGCGGGCCATGAAGTGAGCCTGTTTTTGCCGTATTACTCTCAAGCCACGGCAAAACGGGGGTTCGGACCCGACGATTTTGAAGCTTGCCCGGAAAAAGTCACAATTGCCGTCGGCAGTAAGGATATCGAAGCCGGCCTGGTGAAAGCAAAATTCCCCGATTCGAACGTCACCGTCTACCTGGTAGATCAGCCCCGCTATTTTGATCGGCCCGAACTGTATCACGAGAAGGGACGCGATTATCAGGACAATTGCGAGCGATTTATCTTCTTCAGCCGCTCCGTGCTGGCATTTACCGAGAAGCTGAATCTCAAACCGGACGTGATCCATGCCAACGACTGGCAAACCGGCCTGATACCGGCTTTATTGAAAATCGAATATCAGCATCGTCCCGGCTTTGAAAAGACCGCCTCTGTTTACACCATTCATAACATGGCTTTTCAAGGGCAATACTGGCACTGGGATATGCTGCTGACCGGGATCGACTGGAAATATTTCAACCGGCATCAGATGGAATACTTCGGGCAACTCAACCTGTTGAAAACAGGCATCGTTTTTTCGGACATGATTACCACTGTCAGCCCGACCTATGCCAAAGAAATCCGCACGGAACAATTTGGTTACGGTCTGAACGGCGTGCTAGATACACACGCCGACCGTCTGGTGGGAATTTTGAACGGCGTGGATGCCAGCGATTGGAATCCGCAGATTGATCCCCATCTCGCCGCCAATTATAACGAGCACACGGTCGAAAAAGGGAAACCGCTTTGCAAAGCAGCCTTGCAGGAACGACTGGGACTGCCTCAAAGACCAGACGTCCCTCTGCTTGGCACCATTTCCCGGATGACCGATCAGAAAGGATTTTCGTTGATTCTGGACGCCGCGGAAAATCTGCTGGCCACCGATGTGCAGATGATTTTTCTGGGCACGGGAGATCCGTCTCATGAAGCTTCCTTTACTGATCTGGCGAAACGGTTTCCGGATCAGGTGGCAACCTGTGTCGGCTTTGATGAAACGCTGGCGCATCAGATCGAAGCGGGGCTGGATATTTTCCTGATGCCAAGTCAATTTGAGCCTTGCGGTTTAAACCAGATGTATAGTCTGATTTACGGAACGGTTCCCCTCGTCCATGAAGTAGGCGGCCTGGCAGATTCGGTCGTGGATGCCTCCGCAGATAACCTCGCCAAAGGCACGGCGAACGGGTTTTCCTTCTGGCACTTTGATGCCACCGTACTGTATCGCCAGATGCGTCGTGCGATTGAGATGTATTCAGATAAAACAGCCTGGAACCAGTTGATGCAGACGGGCATGACGAAAGACTGGTCGTGGAAAAACAGCGCCCAGAATTACCTGTCGGTTTACCAGCGCGCCAGCAGTCTTCGTAATAAAAACAGCGAATCGGTTTCAGCTTCGTAATGGCCGGTCTTGAAGTCGATTCCACTGTCCCACTTAGATTAACTGTATTTTATGTCTGTGATTCGCACTGATCCCTTAACGGGTTTTACAACAATCTTCGCGCCGGAACGGGCCAAACGTCCGATCTCTCTCACGCGCGAGCTTGCGCCATTCGAAGTGACTGACGAACAACTAGAGACCGACCCTTTTGCGGAAGGGAAAGAATCGGAAACCACGCCGGAACTGTACGCCGTGCGTTCTCCGGAGAGCAAACCGAATCAGCCGGGCTGGAGTCTGAGAGTCGTGGCGAATAAATATCCCGCACTGACGCCGCAGGTCGATTTATCGGTGGATGATAATCAGTACGGCGTGCATGAAGTGATTGTGGAATGTCCGCAGTTCGAGACGCAGATGACGCGGCTGGAATTGACTGACTTTCAGAACCTCTTCCACGCGTATCGACAGCGTGTGGCGACTCACCGGAATGATCCCCGGTTGAAGTATGCGCTCATTTTTAAAAATCAGGGAATTCTGGGGGGCGCATCATTGGGGCATGCACACTCGCAACTCGTCGCCAGCCAGGTTGTACCTCATGCGCTGCAGCAGGAACTTCTGGCAGCCCGACAGCATCACGCGGCGCACGGCCATTCCCTTTTTGAAGCGTTCTCACAGGAAATGCCAGCCGGTTATTCCGGCCTCGTGACGTCCACGTCGTATTTTAACGTGATTTGTCCGTACGCGAGCCGCTTTGCCTTTGAAACCTGGATCGTGCCTCAGTCCCTGAAAACACACTTCGATCATTCCACTGACCAGGAACTGGATGATCTGGCCGGTCTCAGTCGTCGTCTTTTGCGGGCGCTGGAAGAAATTCTGGGCCGCCATGATTTCAATTTTGTCATTCAAACGCCCCCCTTTGATACCGACGTGCAGACCGGTTATACGTGGAGCATGCGTTTTTATCCCCGCCTGGCGCATCTGGCGGGTTTTGAACTTGCCACGAACATGTTCATCAATCCGGTTTTTCCCGAACAGGCCGTCGAACAACTCAGGAAACAGCTCGTTTTCTGAACGATCTCTCTGATCTTCCCCTCACTGGTTGCCTTTCCCTCAGTGATTCACCTCAGGGATAAGATAGAGAATCAGGAGCTGGATTCGGAGTTGTCCCAGTTAATAAATCTGGTGAAATCTTGCCTGCTTTAACATTTACCCTTCCTTCGCCAGTATTTCGGGATTGAGAGTATCGATTTTACGGGGACTTGGATTTTATTCTCATAAAAAGTCCTCTATGATTATTAAAAGATTGGCTTTACTATTAGAAGTCAGATTCGTTACAAGTCCTTCGGGATCAGTGATTAAAGCAGGAGTCGGGCAGACTCGTTCCTGTCATAAAATCAATAGTTCTATATTCTTAGCGTAATCGATATTTCCGTGTTCTACACGGATGAGAAAGGATGCGGCCCATGGGCTGTCGACTTCGGCTAGTTTTAGTCATTCACAACCATCAGCCAGTCGGAAATTTTGAAGGGGTTTTTGAAGAATCCTATCAAAACAGCTATCAACCGTTTCTGGACGTGTTGTCAGAATATCCCGAGATCCCTTTTTCTCTGCATACGTCGGGCAGTCTGATGGAATGGCTCGTTGATGCCCATCCGGAGTACATTGATCGAGTCAGAGGCCTTGCCGATTCCGGTCAGGTTGAGATCTTAGGCGGCCCGTTTTACGAACCGATTCTCGCCGGGATTCCCCGCTGCGACCGCATTGGCCAGATCGTCGCTTATACCGATTACCTCAAAAAATTATTTGGCACGCCGGTGCGCGGAATGTGGGTTCCGGAACGCGTGTGGGAACAGTCTTTTGTTTCCGATCTGGTCGACGCCGGCATGGAGTACACGCTGCTGGACGATTCCCATTTCAGTGCCGCCGGAATTCGCGCTGATCAGATGCACGGCTATTATCTGTCGGAAGATGAAGGCCGTCTGCTGAAAATTTTCCCCGACAATGAA
>CAXBFD010000121.1:0-18355 GCA_963974925.1 uncultured bacterium
TATGCCCGGTGGTGTGGGAGGAGGGAACCCGTGAGGGTTCCCCCTATCCCGATTAGTCAAGGATACTGAAATCACAGGTGACACCGTTTTAAGAATGACACCGCGACCAGATGTAGAAACAGCGAAGCAGGAATTCACAAGCTTAATCAAAACAGCAGCCGCCCTTCGACCTGATCTGAAAGAAGCACTGGCTGAAGTCCTTCAAACAAAGCTTCCGCAGAATTAATAATCGATATCGTCTGCTTCGATGGCTTCCTGCATAATCAGGTCGTAGCGGAGACTCGCATCTTTTCCGAACAGCTGGTTGAAGGTGGTGTCTGCCTCGATCTGACTGTCGATATCCACTTTCAGCAGAATACGATGCTTGGGGTCCAGCGTGGTCTCTTTGAGTTCACTGGCTGTCATCTCACCCAGACCTTTGAAGCGACCAATTTCGAATTTGCGATTGGCGGCGAAAGACTCTACGATTTCTTCCTTCTGGGCGTCATCCTGTGCGTAATACTTTTCATTGCCCACCTTGATGCAATACAGGGGAGGCTGAGCGATAAACAACTTGCCCTGGCGAATCAGTTCCCGCATATGGCGGAAGAAGAAGGTCAGCAGCAAAGTGCTGATATGGTAACCGTCGCTGTCGGCGTCCATCAGCAGGATGATCCGGTTGTAGCGCAGGTTGAGAATTTCAAAGTTGGCACCGATGCCTGTTCCCAGCGTTTCGACCAGATCTTTAATTTCCTGGTTCCCCATAATCTTGGAGATCGCCAGCGTCTCCGTGTTCAAAACTTTTCCGCGTAACGGTAACACCGCCTGAATGCGGCTGTCGCGACCCATCGCCGCTGTGCCGCCGGCTGACAGACCTTCCACAAGGAACAGTTCCGATTCTTCCGGCTTGTTAGAGCGGCAGTCAAGAAGTTTGCCCGGTAATGTTGATTTCCGGTTCGTTACCGATTTGCGACGCACTTCCTTTTGCGCATCGCGGCTGGCCATGCGGGCGCGTGCAGACAACACAATACGACCCACAACCGCATCAGCAATGCTCGGGTTGTTATTCAGCCAGGTCTCCAGCAACGGCCGCACAATGCCCTCGACAAAACTGCTGACTTCGGGATTATTCAGCTTTTCTTTTGTCTGTCCCTGGAACATGGGATCGTTATGGAAAACAGAAATCAGACACAGCACGCCTTCTCGAATGTCTTCCGTCGTGATCGCCAGACCTTTGTGCTTGATGTTATGCACGTCCATGTAGTTTTTGACTGCTTTGGAAATGCCGGATCGTAAGCCGCTCTCGTGCGTGCCCCCGGCATGGGTGCGAATTCCGTTGACATAACTGCGAACCTGCTCGTCGGTTGCATCAGTCCAGCGCAAGACCATTTCAACGCGAATATGCTCATCTTCCTTTTCAGCGAAAAACAACTGTTCGTGTACCGGTTTTTTCTGTTGTTCCTGAGTCAGCTTTTCCAGATAGCCGCGAAGCCCTTCAGGGTGCGAAAGTTCGTGAGTCTCTTTTTTGACTTCATCCCGAAACGTGATCTTCAATCCGCCATGAATAAAAGCGACATCTTCCAGATGTTGGCGAATCGTATCCGCATTGAAATGCACGCGGCGGAAAATATCATCGTCCGGGCGGAAGTAGATCTCTGTTCCGTGTCCGCGAAACGGTTTCACTTTTTTGACGGGAGTCGTCGGCTTTCCCCGTTTATAGCGCTGCATAAACTGATGCCCGTCGCGAACGACCGTGGCAATCATCTCTGAAGACAGCGCGTTCACGACCGAAGAACCGACACCATGCAAACCGCCACTCCGCGCGTAATTTTTGTCAGAAAATTTTCCGCCGGCGTGCAGTGTTGTCAGAATCAGCTCCAAAGCCGACTTTTTGGTTTTGGTGTGTTTATCGACGGGGATGCCGCGGCCGTTGTCTTTGACGCTGCATGAGGCGCCATCCTTATGCAGCGTGACCACAATCGTGTCCGCTTCCTTCGCCAGATATTCATCGACCGAGTTATCAACAATTTCCCAGAGCAGGTGATGCAGCCCCCGGGTATCAACGCCTCCAATATACATGGAAGGCCGTCTGCGAACGGCTTCCAGTCCTTCCAATACTTCGATGTCGTCGGCGGAATATTTTTTTGCGTCAGTTGCCATAATAGTTGTGGTGGTTTTCTCTAAATAATCTGCAAAGAAGAAGTGATCTTTTATGAGACCGGTTATTTGTCTGAGTGATTATATGCTGTGAGTTTACTCCTCAGCGCCTCCTAATTCATCCCAGTCGACAATTTCAATGGGAGGATACAGGATTTCAGCAAAACCGCTTCTCTGGCTGGTCTTGACCCCTTTGCCTCCCCGGGATGTAACGCCATATTTCATCTGACCAAAGGTCATTTTTTTATCGCTGGTATTGATGACCCGCAAACAGTCACTCGGGCGAGACAGTTGCAGAACCCCCATCACCGCGTCTCCTTTTTCAAGCTTAATGCCTCTGACCCCTTTACCGGCATTCGAGAGCAACGCTGCTTCTTCAATAGCACAGTGCAGGATGCGGGCATTTTTTGTGGCAATAAACATCGTTTCGGCTTCTTCGACCAGACTGGCATAAACAACACGGTCTTCTTTTGCCAGTCGGCAGTATTTGCGACCTGCTTTCGTAGAAGGAGTACGAAACAGGCTGAAGGAAATCCGCATGATCTGCCCTTTTTCGGTGACAATCAGAACATGCGGGGTGGGTATCGGCTGCTTGCGAGTGGTTTTGTCCTCGGTTGTGAATCGACTGTCAGTGGTAATGGCGGCCACCAGATGCGCGCCATCGCCCATCCGTGCATGCTTTGAAAGCGGCTCACCATAGCCGGAAGAAACAGGCACCTGCTCGATCGGCAGCGTATAGGCCACTCCGTCGCTGGAGAAATAAACCACATTATCAAGTGTACTGCCCGGCGTGACTGCCAGTACGCTGTCCCCTTCACGGGTGCGCGTTTTGTCGAGCTCGCGCGTTTCTCCTTTTGTTTTCAGACGGCCTACCCGTTTGATCCAGCCTTCGCGGGAGACGACCACATTTGTGTTTTCCCGGACAATATATGCCTGAGGATCGAATTCGGCAATTTCCTCTGAAGAACCAAGTTTGGTCTGACGTTTTTCAGGAAACGCCTCTGCCAGTTCTGTGAGTTCTTTTTCGACGACTTTCCAGAGTTGTTTGTCGGATGCCAGAATCTTGCGGATTTTATTGGCTTCGGCCTCTTTTTCTTCCAGCTCTGCCCGAATCGTATTAATTTCCAGTTTGGAAATTCGATAAAGCTGCAATTCGAGAATGGCCATCGTCTGAATTTCATCCAGCGGAAAGTTGGCCATTAATTTCTGGGCCGCATCCTGTTTGCCATTACTGGCGCGAATTAACTTTAACGCTTTATCCAGGTCGTTAAAGATAATCTCAAAACCTTTGAGGATGTGAATCCTCCGTTCGAGCATTTCCAGTTGAAATTCAAACCGGCGACGGACCGACACGAAACGAAAATCCAGAAAGTACTGCAGAATTTCTCTCAAATCACAGCGGCGGGGGACGAGCACTTCAGATTCATCCGGCACCAGACAGGTCAGGTTCACCGAAAAATTCTGTTCCAGGTTCGTGTGCTTAAACAGATAAGCCAATACCGTTTCGGGGTCGCAATCGGCTTTGATTTCCAGCACGATTTTCAGCCCGTTCTGATCGTCTGTTTCATCGGCAACGTCCACCAGTTGCGGCAGCTTTCTCGATTCTACGATTCCACCGATTTCCGAAAGCAGTGAACCTGTTTCGACCCCGTAAGGGACCGAATAAATGACAATGCGTCTGTCTCCTTTGGAACGACCGTCAGATTCAGGTTTCCATTCTCCCCGGACTTTAATCGGGCCGCGGCCCTCTTTATAAACCGCCGTCAGGGAGCGTTTGTCCGTGACAATCCGGCCACCGAGCGGAAAGTCCGGCCCCTTGATGTATTTCATCAACTGCGCGACGCTCGCATCCTTATTATGGATAAGAAAAGTACAGGCCTTAATGACTTCTCCCAGATTATGAGGAGGAATACTCGTCGCCATACCAACGGCGATACCATGCACCCCGTTGACCAGCAGGTTGGGAAACCGCGCGGGTAGAACGACAGGCTCATTACGCGTGCCATCATAATTCGGACGCATCTCAACCGTTTGATATCGCAGCTCATTCATCAGATGCTCTGCAATGCCCGTCAGTCGAGCTTCCGTATATCGGGCAGCCGCTGCCGGCAGTCCCATGATCGAGCCAAAATTTCCCTGTCCGTTCACGAGCGGACTTCTCAGGTTAAAGTCCTGAGCCAGCCTTACCAGGGCGTCATACACGGAGGCATCGCCGTGAGGGTGGTAATTACCGGTCGTATCCCCGCAAATCTTGGCACACTTACGTGGCTTCGCAGAGGCTACTAAATGCAGGTCGTGATACATCACATATAAAATACGGCGTTGAACGGGTTTAAGGCCGTCGCGCACGTCCGGTAAGGCCCGGGATGTGATCACGGACATCGCGTAATTGAGGTAGCGTTTTCGTGTGATATCACTAATCGGAACATATTCGATACGGTCCGATTCAATACTGGTTTGTCCATTCGTATTGCTGTTTTTGCCGGAATTGGCTGATTTTCGCTTAGCCAAAGGTCTCTCCAAAAAATTGATAACGCGGCCCGAAAGATGACGGCGGGCAATGTATGTCATATCCATTCTAACGGAATGGCTCTAGTTCAAAATTCGGGTTATTTCGCGTGGTAGATTAAGAAAAATGTGCCGATTTTGATGCTTGTACAAGGATTGAGGATTGTACCTGTTGTTACGGTTATTTAACAGATAACGCCACTCGTAACCCGTTAAATAGACCATAATTCGGGAAAATAGGACGAATCGTCATTGTGGTTACAAAATGACTCATTCCGATGATTCCTGCCAGCCGAAATTTGGACTAGTGGCTTTCATTTTGAGTGGGTCGCTGGCTGGCGATTGAAACATACAAAGTTGACCGGAGATCTGAAAAGTCGAATTTCGAGAAATTCGCTTTTCCCTTCGGACTTTGAGAAAAAGCTTTGATTCGTTTGTGAACTGGCAAAGGTTCTCAAAAAAGACAATTGATCATTAAAGTAGGCTGCCGCGGGTTGGATGACCCGCTTCCACAGTCTCAATGGTGGATAAACCACAATAAAATCCAGGGAGGGATTGTTATGGCTCGTTCGAGTCTGAAGGTAACTCTGCTTACAAGTCTGCTGCCGGCATTTCTGCTGATGGCACCGACTGTACAGGCTGCTGAATCAGGTACGGTCAATAATGCAGTAGTCCGGCAGGAAAGCCCGTCGAAAACATCAAAGTATAATCCGATCGGCTGGTTGAAACAGAAGTTCTCCAAGCCGACTGCCAAACCAGGGGATGTGCAGCAGATCAGCCATAAACAGGAAACGGTTTCCCGTCCTGCGAATCAAAGTTCGTTTGTGCAACGTCCGAAACTGGGGCGTCGCAGCCCCGGTTATGGCAATATTCAGCAGGTCAGTAATCAGCCGACCATCATTACCTCCACACCCGGACGTTTCGAGAACGCACAACAGGCGCGGCCCATCAGCTACTCGCACGGACATCACAAACATCACAAAAACTACACAGCCGCTCAACCGATGCCATCGGCGGCCGGCATGAATGTGCTGCCCGGTTATCCGCAACTGGGAGCACCCATGTATCCTTCTCCCAAACCCGGAATTCCCGATTACGTCGGACGGACCGTCATTACCAACCAGGCATTGGCGCCGCAGGAAATGTTGTACGCACACGAGTACAACGCGATGTACGGCCCTTATTACTACAACGTAAAAGGGGGCTGGATCTGGACGCCCTTCGGGATGCGTTCGCATGAACGATGGAAGCTGGAAGGCACTCAGGTCAATGTAAAATACAAATCAGATTTCGGGCTATTTCCGCGCTTCATTCCTCCATTGATTCGGTAACTGCTCCTGGGGTCCAGGCTGTTTAAACCAGAAAACGTTTTATCATTCTGAGCCAGGCTGCTCAGAGATACGATCAGGAAATAATAACATGTTCAATTTGACTTATAAACTGGCGGGTCTCGTCGCAGTGGCAGGGATCATGACTGTCCTGTCAACGACCAACCTGCAGGCAGCAGAACCCGGCACCTTGAAGATGGCCCAGAAAACCGCTTCGCCCGTGAATCAGGTCGGTTACACTCAAGACAAATGTGGTTGCAAGAAGAACCACGTCTATTCCTACTCGGATGGAGCTTCTTATCCAGGCGGTTACACAGGCGGCGATTGTCCTCACTGTCGTGCCGGCTCCGGTTCGAGAACATCTGCCGGGTTCGGGAAACGTGGTTCCTTCCGCGATTTTTTCCGTTGCAAGTTCGGTTACTTTATTCCTACCGGATGTGGCGGTGGAGGTTGTGCTCCTATCGGACGTTACAATATGACATACGCCGTAGATCCCTATCAGTTTGATCCACGGGACGGGCAGCTTTATGGTGCTCAGGGGTATGGCGTTCCCATTGCTGTGCCATTGGCCCCCAATGTGCGTTCGACCTACAACTACAGTTGGGGCGTTCCTTCCAGCCGTTTGACTCCGGTCACTCGCATCGTTCAATAATTGAAAAACTATTATCCTCAATCGTGTCCAGGAAGATTGATATGAGAATTTTAAACGTGCATATGCTTGCCATACTGGCAGTGACCGGCGTCGCGGTTCACGCTGCTTCGAACGCGAACGCCGATGAGACAACCACTGCGAGTCAGGGAGTGATCCAGCAGGTGGAACACGTTCGCGGCGGTGGCTACAGTTATAATTGTCCTCCCGGATCTTCGGATCGCTATGATGGCGGGGGGAGTTATCGAAACTACAGCTCACGCGAAGGCATGGCCTTTTTGCGAAAATGTCACACCTCACCCGGACATGGATGGTGCCCCCCTTCCGCACAGCGGATTCAGAGAACTCCCGTGGAATACCAGCGGTATTACTCGAATCAGTATATGGGTCAGCAAAGTCCTGCAGGGAGGGGCGCCGGTGGTAGTGGTACCGCTTACCAGCAGATTTATATGCCCACCGATACCACGCAACTCGGCTTCTACTATCAGACGGTTCCCACCTGGCAACCCCGCGCAGGCATGATTCCTCCTCCGCCGAACCCAAGCATGTACCACACACGTGATTGCCGTTCCTGCAGAGGACGTGGCTGCCAGCACTGTCGCGGACAACACCAACATGGTGGTCCCGTTTATTATTCCACCGGAAATCCGGGAACGCCCGAACCGGAGATGCAACCACAACCGGAAGCCGCACCTGTAGTACCGCCGGCTCCTTCCAAATTGAATCAGGCTGCATTCTTCCAGGAATAATTTTAATTTTGTGATTCATATCAGACAACTGGGAACAACGTTGAGTCACCCCATGAGGGGCTTCTGGGGTGGCTTTGGTTTAAGTGAGCATCAGACAACAAAATACCATTGACAATTACAAAACTTTTCAAGCGTGTTTGAACCCCTGTTTTTCAGGGGTTTTTTTACGCATTGACACCACTGCGCCTCCGACGAAACTGCCTGATATGCGTCTTATGCGTCGCGCGCGAAACAATAAGATTCGCATACTGAATCCCTCGCTCCCTGCGATTCCGGTCAGTATAAAACCCGCTGGTTTGTATCACATTTTGCAAAAAGTCACCTGGCCCACTTCCCGCTGTGCACCTCGTTTTTGCGCCAGAATTGACCTTAAATGAATCAGTTCGAACCATATCGAGCCCTATCCAAACCGCCCCCGATCTTAACCTGACCCAATTCAGACATTGACTCTCCCGCGCCCCTCGCGATGATCTTGCAAAGTCAAACAACGATCTTGCATCAAACCGGCAGACTCGCATGATGAAACTCCTTAACAAACAATAAACCAGATCAGTGCCCGACCAGAATCCAGCCAGCCGGAAACCAATACACGACAGAAATACAACAATGCTCCGGCAGTTAAAATTAGTACCTCGCATTCTATCTGATATCATCAAACAGACCGGAGATGAACAGTGCGCAGCGTCCTCGCCGACGTCGATCCATGGGTCGACGCGCAGCGATCAATCAGAGATCCATTCCGCGTTTCGAACAGTTCCCGTCTCAAGTCCTCTGGAAAATGTCCATTCATCTCAGCACGCAATAAATTTTGCCAGAACCGGCAATTTCTAAAGAAACTTATTGAATAAATTTTGTAAGTGTGTTCAGATAGTATGTTCAAGTGAACTTGTACTTCGTTTCAAAGAAGGAGAATCATGATATTTCGAGCGGAAAAAATAGCATATTTGTCCGGGCTGACACTCCTGTTGACATGTCTGTTGCCATTAATAGCGGAAGAAAAACAGGAGCCGGAGACGGATGATTCGAAGGTTGAGATCATGCGCCATCTGCTCAATGCCTGGTCGATCCGTACCAAAGAGAAACGAACGGAGCCGCTCCGCTTTGTTCAGGATCCGGTGATGCAGTATCACGACCCGAGATATAAAGTGACGAAAGGGGCCATCTGGCGCCTGGGAGAAAAAGGGAGACCACGTGCTTATGTCGCCGTGGAGATGGATCATCCCGAGGAAACGGCGGGCCGGGCCACCTTTGAATTTGTATCAATGTCCGAAGGTCCCTTTCGTATCGAAGGGCAAAACGTCAGCTGGCAACCCTGGGAAGTGGAAGCCAAATTCCAACCCTATCCCGAGGGACCCGTCCCCGCGGACACACCCGAAGGCCGGTTAGATCAAATGGAGCAGATGGCAATCAAATTTTCTGCCGAAGAAATGCTGGGCAGAGAATTGATTCATCTGAATCTGCATCCGACACCATTCGACCGGTATCAGATTACGGACGATGAAAAGTCTGACGCCGCTGTGTTTTTCTTCGAACGCGGATTCAATCCCGAAGTTTTCCTGATCTTTGAGACCGATGGCAAGACCTGGAACTATGGTTGTGCCCGACTTTCGGCGGCAGCAAATCTGGTGAAACTCGATGGGAAGGAAGTCTGGAGTTGTCCCAAGATCAGCGTGCGTCCTAAAGAGGATCAGATACGCTACCAATGGACGAACGGTTATACCGCAAACCGACACGTCTTTCGGTTACCTCGCGAGTTAGGGGAAACACAATTTCGGTTCTCACCCGGACAACCTGTACCTGCCCGAGTCGTCGTTCCGAAAATTAAACCACAGCCCAAACCTGTAAAACCTGAGGCAGAAAAATCAGAACCCCAAACAGAAAAGCCAGGCCAGCAGTCGAAAGAATGTTGTTGAAACGTTCAACGGGCCGAGCGCAGCGGGCAGGAGGTGACAGGGAGAGTACGCCAATCACCTTCACAGTGGGTGACACTGTTGGCTTGCCAACAGTGATCATGAAAGCGTGTTGAAAGTCAACAGTAAGATACAACAGACAAACCTGTATGTCAGCCCCATGCGCTCCACATCGCCTGCAGCAAATCTATTCCGCTTCCTGAATGGATGGTCCTGGAACCAGATAACAAAACCGCAGGGTGACTTCAGTGATTCTCAAACACGCCATTGGTATCGATACTGATGCTGCCCGAGGCGGGTGGCTGACCTCTCTGGACGTCAATAGAGAAGTCGCCCCTCAAACTAACGAAGACGGCGAGTATCGGATGCGGGAGATGAACTCACTATTAGAAAAATGAAATCACAGGAATAGTTCTTGAGGTGGCTCATTCAGTCTGCCGGCGGGAACGTTTTCAGTCGATCGAGCCGGTATTGAAAAATACGTTCGACCTCCTTCTGTACGAAAAATCGGTTGATCAGCGCACCACCAATGACCGCATACTCCACTTTGTCGCGCACCAGTGTCCCGTGGTCCTGTTCCTGAAACGTGTGTTCGTGCCGCCACAAGCGATAGGGGCCTTTCAGTTGCAGATCCACAAACCGGACCGGCGGTTCCCAGTCGGTGATTTCGGTTTTCCATTTTATGGGAAAGCCGTGCAGCTTGAGACGATAGTCGATGAAAGCCCCTTCGTAAATGGGCACCGGTTTGGGAGTCACAATCTGAAAGTTTAACCAGGGGGGAGTCAGCGATTCCAGATTCTCCGGTCGCGCAAAAAAATCAAAGACATCCGTGATGGAATGCGGAATCAGAATTTCAGACTGTAACACATAAATTCCCTGCGGCGTTCTGCTGATGTTGACCATAGTGTGTGACTCGAAAATGTCATGCGCCAAATTTGAAAAGCGGTGGTTGAAATGTCGTGCCTGATGACTAAGAAGAAAGAAAGCGACTGCGGATCAACCGATTCCGTGTAGCAGGATTATTGTCTCCGAAAACGCAAAAGGAATGGCTGTTTTTTGTAGATTCTGAAAGATGAGCAGGAAAAAAACCGATGAGTACAGCCGATACCGGGCAGAAGTCACTAAAATTCGTCATCCTGGGGGCGACGGGCGCCATCGGTTCCGAGTTAAGCCGTCGCCTGGTTCAAGCGGGCCATGAAGTCTTTCTCGGCGGCCGAAATCAACGGCAGCTGCAGCTTCTCGCCGAGGAATTATCTGCACCGTCTCATACAGTCGAGGGAACCGATCCCACATCGATCGAGCAGTGCATTCAGAGTGCCTGCGAAAAATTGGGACACGTAGATGGCGTGGTGAATGGCATCGGGTCGGTGCTCCTCAAGCCGGCACATCTGACATCCGATCAGGAATGGTCCGAGGTACTGGCCGTGAATTTAACCTCTGCATTTGCGACGGTGCGAAGTGCCGCGAAAGTGATGGGCAGGCAGGGGGGAACCATCGTGCTGATTTCTTCCGCCGCGGCGCGGATCGGGCTTGCCAATCATGAGGCGATTGCCGCCGCCAAGGCAGGTGTGATCGGTCTGACACTTTCGGCTGCGGCGACTTATGCGAATCGGGGAATCCGCGTCAACGCCGTTGCGCCAGGACTGATCAAATCGAACATGACACAAAGTCTGTGGGAAACGCCGGCAGCGGAATCGGCTTCTTCAGAGATGCACGCACTGAATCGAATCGGCACTCCCACGGATATTGCTTCAATGATTGAATGGTTATTGCAGGCAGAGAATAACTGGATTACGGGCCAGGTGCTGGGCATCGATGGCGGCCTCGCAACCGTTGTTCCCCGCGCCCGGCAGAAGCAGCGTAGATTTGAAAGAAGTCTGTAATCCTTGCTGACTGAAACGCCCGGTTCCCATTCCGCTTCACTTCTTGATCCGTGCTTCCACTTCACGATATCGGTTCTTGAGGTCGTCGTTGCCGAGTTCCGGGTAGAGTAACATTGTTACGCCGAGCAGTTTTTTGGCTTCCGCTTCGTCGCCGGAGCCGAAGGCGGTTTGAATGATGTGCAGCCGTGCGTCCAGCCAGGGAACGGTGCCCGGTTTTTCGGCTGCTTCGAGTTGCCGCCATTTTTGTGCTGCCTGTCGCAGGCATGCTTTGGTGCCGCAGCGTTCCAGGAGCAGTGCCACCTGTTTGATGAGCGAGCCGTCGTTGGGAGACTGCTTTAACAGACCCTGATAAAATTCAAGCGCTCTGATCGGCTGATCGACCGCCAGATAGGCTTCGGCCAGACAGAGGTCCAGACGCTGGATCTGTTGCGGGTTCAATTCGTCGCGGCGGGCAGCCAGCTTCTCGGCCGATTTCAACTGCAGCATCCCCAGTTCTCTACGGACTTCCGGCGCGAGATCCAGATCAATCTGCGATATGCCGTTCAATACGGACAGCACTTCATCGGTGCCTGCCGTTTCCAGGTTTTCCACCAGCGATTGCGCTGAGGACGGGTTGCCTTGACCGGCGAGCGCGATGATCTGCAGCCGCAGTGCCTGGTTTGAAATGTCGTTCCAGTCTTGAATTTCCTGCGTCGTCTGGGAGACGCTGCTTTCTGAACGTTCGATATTTCTTTTTAGCTCGGCAATCATTTTGACAGCCGTATGAACGATCAGTTCCAGCAGCCGATTCGCTTTCGCGTATAACGGAGGGCTGTCATTCAGATAGATGCGTGTCAGCCGCAAGGCGATGTCCGCCTGCGAGAGCAGGAGGGCCTGATTCGTCTGATCGGGAAAACCGGCGAGATATTTTTCCAGCACAGCGATGGCTTCCTGTCGCCAGGCATCGGTGGGCTGATTCAGTGCGGCCAGTCGCAGCAGAATCTGTTCATAACAGCGGGCGATGCCCAGATGTGCGTCGGCTGCTTTCGGATGCTTGTCCGGAATTTCCGCATACAGGACGAGTGCTTTTGAGTATTGCAATCGTGATTCTTCCAGCCGCGCCAGCATCCAGCCTGCTTCATGATAACTGCTGCTGCTGCCGGGAAAACGTTTTCGTAATTCTTCCAGCGCAGTAGTGTAGGCGAGCCGGCGCGACTTCGTTCGGCTTTGCGTATAGAGTTGCCCCAGACACCAGGCGGCCAGCAAACTCGCATCGGCGGCTTTGGGATTCGCATCATAACGCAGGGCCAGCGATTGGAACCGGGTCGCCGCTTGTTTGAACTGTTTGGCCCTTAACTGCAGCGAAGCACTGGTGAAACCGAGTTCGAATGCCAGATCGGTTTTGCCTGATGCGGCGGCCTGTGTTGATGTCTCATCATAGGCGGCGATGGCCTGTTCGATTTTGCCCTGTGAATACAAGAGCTGCGCCTGCTTCAGGCTTTGAGAAAGATCACTGCCATACTGATCTATCTGATGCTGCTGGTTGACCAGCATTCTCGTGCGCTGTGCCCAGTAGCCGGGCTGTGTGAGCCCCAGGTGTTGTGTGCGCGTTTCGATTTGCTGCCAGATTTCTGCAGCAAGGGCTTCCTGTTTTTTATCCAGCGCGATTGTTCTGAGTTGGATCAGGGCATCGACTTCGAGGTAGCCAAGTTCGCTGGAGTAGCCGCCATGTTTCTGCCGGAAGTCAATGATTTGTGTCGCCGCCAGTTGTGATTTGTTTTCCGCCAGCAGGATCCGCATCGATTCCACAAAAACCGGCTCAGTGAGGTACGCCGGCGGATCTTCTTTGGCGAGTGCCTGAATCGCACGTGCGGCGGCTGCGAAATCTTCTTCGATGCGATCACATTGAATCAGCGCCAGTTTACTCAGCCAGGTCACCTGCAGCGTGGTCGCACGCCGGGACAGTGGTTCGAGCCATTCTTTGGCCGATTTGAGAGCGGCTTGCTGTTGTGGACGCTGATCGCCGTATAACCCGGCGAGGTTCATATCGGTTTGTCCGATGAGCAATTGAAAGTCCAGCAGCGTATCCCGAATGACGACTGTTTCGAGCACGGTAAAGTTCTGATGCGTGCCCGCTTTTTTTAAGAGTTGATTCAGCTGGTTTTCCGCCTTGATCAATTCCGTGGCGGCCTGCTTCAGGCTGGTGATTGCCGATAACCTGAGCGTTTCATTCTGGGGGACCGCCTTCGATTGCCAGTAGAGGATGTCCGCTTTCCGGGCAGAGATGCGGGCGCGTTCGGCTTCGAATACCGGCGCATCGGCCCAACTCGGATGATCTTTTAAAATCTGGGCAAGCGTATTTTCTGCGCGGTTCCAGAGTTCGGTCTGTTCATCTCCGGCCGCGATCATCGCGTGCGCCGCCAGGGTGCGTGCCAGTTCCAGTGTATAACGGGCACGATCCTGATCGGAAATACGGGGCTGGGCCAACTGGTTCAGGCAATATCCTTCAGCGATCCCGAACAGATGCCGCTGTCGTAAGCCGTCAAAATAAGAACGTGTCGAGTCGTCGGCAGCACACAGATTGACGGAAACAAAAGTCACAACGAACAAATACGACATCCATCGACGGAGAGACCGCTGACGCCGGGTCGACTTGGATGATGTTTCAGGTTGTGTTGATCGACGATGCATGAGACAAATCGAGCAGGCAGAGTTAGACAGGGAGTTTAGCAGTCCTGTTTAGTACAGGCGGACAGACCGGTGTAATCATACACATCACAGGCCATTTCTCACAGGTCTGATTTCGCAGAGTCTGCTGGAAATCGAAACGGAGGAATCAGTTATTCCATTCGCGGCGCTTTGATGGCGCGTGGCAGTTCCGGTAGCACGACCAGATCGGCGCCGGCATTGGTACGATCAATGGCGGTGATGGTCGGGCTGCCGTCAGTGGGCTGATTAAACTGTAAATGGGCAGGCTGCAATTCCGAGCAGGGGGTGTGGATCAGTTTCTGACGATCAGCCATCCAGGGGATTTCCATTTGATAACTGTTCACTTCAGAGGAGAGCCCCCAGATATCCTTCCAGTCGAGTGCGTCGAGTGAAAGCGTGCCCGATGTTCCCTGTTGGGACTGAATCGTCCAGAAGGTTTCAAAACGATCGTAATAATTGTTGGAGCCGCGCCAGGTTAAAAGCTTCTGACGAAAATCATTTTCGTTGGTATTTCCTTTCATCAATACAAACGGTGCATTGCTTCGTGAAAAGAAAATGTTATTTCTGGCAGAAACGTGAAGTGGAATTAATTCGCGGGGAATGGAGCCACTGTCGATGACGGAAAGCCCTTTCCCCAGCACAAATGTGGAATGATTCAAAACCAGTTCCAGATGGTCGCCTTCGTTCGGTTTGTTGTTGCAGCCAATCAGTTCCAGCATGGACTGCGCGATCATCAACGTCGAATTGGTAATTTCCAGGCGTGTGGGAGCGGTTTCGCGAATCGAAAACGCGTGGCCGTCGCAGCGGAGAATAGAGTTCATCACTTCGATGAACGTGGACTCTTTCACGGGGCGTTTGCCCATCATGGAATCATCATTCAGGCCCTGGTTGATGGGCTCGTTCATTTCAAAGAGCGCGACCTGCTGGCTCGTGGAATTGGAGCAGGTAACAGTCACCTGATGCAGGCGGATATCGTGCGCATTTTTCAGTGAGAAGATCGCCCAGGAATCGGTGTTCAGATCTTTCACATCGACCAGAATTCCCAGCTCAAACAGTTCCAGAGAACCATTGGCGACATGAATCATGTGTGTCTGAAAACCTTCCGCCGGTTGTTCGACAGATTCAAACTGCAAAACCGGTTTACGATCTTTGGCTGCGCGAATGCGAACACGTTTGTTGTTGATGTGAATTGGCGCTTCTTTGCGGATGCCGGTAAAACCAAGTTCGATAATACTTCCGTCGTCGGCGGCAGCACACGCCGCATCCAGCGTTTTGAAATCCTGCCCCGGCGTGCCATCGGCATTGATGATGGTGATCGCGGGGATTTCGATTTTTCGGAATTCGTTGTCGCTCTTTTTCGGGAACGGTTCCGGCTCGATTTCCGTACGCGTGTCCGGTTCCGGCGCCAGCGGAACCATGATTTTTTTCTGATCATTACTGTTTGACAACGCCAGTTCCGTTTCGGAACCATTATCCAGCAGCACTTTATTTTTAGGAGGATTTCCAGCATCGAGTAATGAGCTGATCGAATTTTTGGGAAAAGAGAGGAGTGGCATGTCAAAAATTTCATTCACGCCTTTTACGTCATCATCCTGATCCAGTTTAGGAAGATTCGCGACTTCCATTTTGTCTTTGCCCTGAGCGGTTTTACCCGAATCGGGAGTTGTGCCGGTCTTTTTTGAGGTGGAAGGATCGACAGAGACGACCGCGTTGGCACCTGTGATCGGCTCGGAAATGCCGGTTTCGGGGAGAGACGCATTGTTCTCAGGCTTGACCGGTCGGATATCCGTGACCTGGTTACTGGAGGCGATGTCTTTTTTGGGATTGGTATTTTGTACCACATTGGATGGATCGAATGCCGGATAGCGATCCAGCAGCACCACCACGATTAACAATACCGCTGCGGTGGCGATCCAGCCGACATATTTTTCCAGAACGCCGAGACGTGAACTGGTGGGCGACGTCCAGACGAGTCCTTCCGGGTTCACGCCGCGCAGATCAAGCTGGCTGGCGACCTGCATCAAATGATACATGAGTTCTTCCGGAGTCTGGTAACGCTCTTCCGGATCACTGTCCATCATTTTCTGAACGATCAGAGAAAGTTCATGAGGCAGTTGTTTATTGATGACCGCCGGATCGGGAACATTTTTCCCGCTGTGATCCAGCAGTTTCTGCAGCACGGTTCCTTCTCCGTACGGAGGCTCGCCGGTCAGCATGTGATACAGTGTGCAGCCGAGCGAATAGATATCGCTGCGGACATCCACGTTGCGCGGGTCTTTGGCCTGTTCGGGAGAAATGTAGTCGAACGTTCCTAAAGTGGTTCCGGCGCTGGTGAGGTCTGCGGAGGCATTGTCGCTCTCTTTTCGCGCGAGTCCCAGGTCAACCAGTTTCGCTCTGCCGCCGGGTGTAATAATGATATTGGAAGGTTTGATATCCCGGTGTACTACGCCTGCTTTATTGATGTGTTTGAGGGCGGAAGAAATCTGCAACGCATAATTCACCGCTTCCGCCGCCGGCAGAATTCCTCGCGACTGAATGATCTCTCTGACATTCGTGCCTTTGACATATTCAAAGGCAATGAAATTCAAACCCTGATCTTCGCCGATGTAAAACACGCGCGAGATATTTTCATGATCCAGACGGGCTGCTGATTTGGCTTCATTCTGAAAACGTTTGACCGATCCCTGATCGCGCGATTGGCCCGGGCTGAGTACCTTCAAGGCGACAACCCGGTCGAGGCGGGTGTCAATGGCGCGGAAGACGGCGCCCATTCCTCCTCGGCCGATCCGCTCCCGAATGATGAAATGCTCCAGTTCCATGCCGGCCGGATTGGGGATCTCGGTTTGTGCATCGGGATCATCAATCGTGGGTGGGAAGAGACGATTCCAGACAGAGGACCGCGCCGGTTGATTCTGTGAACTGCTGCTGTCGCGACCAGAGTCGGGAACTGGGATGGCTTCGAGCGGACTGATAATCGTTTCCGGGCCGTCTGCTTCGGGAACCGGCCGCGCAAAAAATTCGGGCAGCGGTGCCTGGTTCGTCGTTGAACGGTCAGATTTTGGCTCGGAACTCATAATGAAAAGTTCACTTTAAAATAGCTTTGAATCCACGTGTGAAATGATATCGAACGTCTCTTTGTGCTAGCAACAGCTTAATTCAAATTCACTTCGATTGTACAAAAAGAAATACCTGATACTTACGTACAAGATCGTTCAGCCGAATTGACGGGATGCTTGACGTATGAAAATAAGATCGCTAAATCTATTGACTGTAGTGGTTTAAGGTGTTTTTTCGACATCAGATGTCGCAAACGGCGAACCGAAAAAAAGAATGGCGTTCTGCTCATAGAAGGGAATCTGTTTTTTACTAATCAGGCCTGCTTATATCATACGCGTTGAAGCCGCGATACGTTCCGGTAAAAAGTCGATTTCCCCGATTTTCATCCATATTTTTACATCCGGAGTCAGGCTGAGCGTATCAGTCTGATGCGGATTTCATTCCCACTGCAGAGGCCCCTGAAAAGCAGTCTGCTGACGGGAAAACACTCTGAAGCAGGTCGGAACGTGTCCTGTTTCATGATGGCGTCGTCCAGATGATACTCGTTTTGGATTACCCTGGAGACGCGACAGGCAATCTGGACACTGGCTAGAATTCGATGATCTTCGTTTCGAATTCCTGTTTGAAGCCGACGCGGTCAATTTTCAAACCAAAGTTTTCCCCAATCTTCACCGCCTCTCCCTGACAGTAAACCTGATTGTTGATAAACAATTCGAGCGGATCTTCACAAGCCTTGTCGAAGGTAATGAGCGAACCGGGGCAGATTGACATCAATTGCTTCAGTTCAATTTTTTTTGAAGCCAGTTTCACAATCGCCTGCACGGGAAGTTTGCTGATGCGATTTAACGGATTGTTTTTCGAATTGGAATTAGAGGTTTGACCCATGGCCGGTGCTGAGTTAGAGGAGCTTGCGGATGAAGCGGCGGGCAGGGGAGCTGGATCTGTTTCCGCTTCCGCGGAATCTGTAACCGGCAATTTCGTCAGTGGCCAAATTACAGGGATCACAGCACTCGGGCTCTGGCCGTCGCTTTCATCTTCTGCCTGAAATAAATTAATTCGCAAGAGTGCAGCCCAGTCAGCGGGGGCACCTTGCGAGACTTCTGCCAGTAAACTATCGGCATAATACGTTTTAAATTCGTCAACATCTCCTAAATCCATCGGGATCAGGTTCATTGACCATTCCAGAGACAATGTTTGCAACCGGGAAGACTGCGAGTCTCCGGGACTCATATACCAGTCTGGTAACGGAATATTTGCCGGGATCAGCCCCAGCATTGCTTCCCCACCAATTCGAAACAGAGTCACCAGACCAGGCCCCTGAAACGCTTCATCTAATACTTCGGGAGACCAGACGCCCGACTCACCCAGTTCCAGCCGATATTGAAAATCGAAACACTGGTTAAAGGAATCAGAAAGTGCAGGCATACTTTCGCCAGCAAGGCTGAAA
>CAXBFD010000122.1:0-18311 GCA_963974925.1 uncultured bacterium
TCATGTAAATACTGGCCGGATATGAATCAGCCCTAAATCAGGGAAATATGCTAGTTCTGCTTATACTGCTAGTCGATGATCTCGGGAACCAGTTCTGCTCCGGTAATGGCAGCATCAGTCAGACTTTCATTCCTGCCGCCATGAGGGTAGGTCAGACGCTGATGATCGAGCCCTAAAACCTGTAATATGCTGGCATGCAACTGGTAAGTTGAAACGGGATTTTCCTGGACTTTGTAACCGAACTCGTCTGTCGTCCCATAAGAGAGACCACTTTTGAACCCTCCCCCTGAGAGCAAGATCGTAAATCCATGCCGGTTGTGATCTCGCCCGTCTTTCCCCTGGGTTACAGGAAGGCGTCCAAATTCTCCCGCCCAGATCACCAGTGTGTCCTCTAGCAATCCTCTTTGTTTTAAATCTTTGATTAAAGCCGCTGATGGACGGTCGACATTTCTGGCAACAGTGCGTGTTCGATTATTATGGTCGAAATGAGTATCCCACGGATCCCCCATAATCAGGTCGTTGAAAATTGAGACAAACCGAACCCCTTTCTCCAGCAACCGGCGCGCCATTAAACAACGTGTACCGTAGGATTCAGTCTCTTTTTCGTGCAAACCATAGAGCTGTTGAGTACTCAGTGATTCTTGAGTCAGATCCAGTGCGCCGGTTACAGAATCTTTGATATTCGCGGCAAGTTCATAATTTTTGATTCGGGCTTCCAGTTCGCTTAAATGCGGATGTTTACTCTGGTGCTCCTCATTCAAGGCTGCCAAAAACCTGAGTTGATCACGACGCGTCTGTCGATCCATTCCCTCCGGGAGATTAAGGTTAAAAATCGGGATTCCCTGAGAGCGGAGCGGTGTTCCCTGATAAATGGCAGGCAGCCATCCGGAGGACCAGTTACGCGGACCGTCGACTTGATCTCCTTTAGGATCTGACAATACAACATAAGCTGGCAAATTCTGGTTTTCTGCTCCCAGCGCATATGTGATCCAGGACCCCAAAGTAGGACGTCCAACGCGCGCCTGACCAGTCTGAATCATCCGGATCGCGCTCTCGTGGTCATTGAACTGGGTCGTCATCGATTGAATTTTACAGATATCATCAGCACATGAAGCTAAATGAGGCACTAATTCACTGAATTCCATACCACATTCACCATGCTTCGAAAAACGAAACGGGCTAGGCAGACACTTTCCACTATCCTGTGTATCGAAAAAAGCATCAACGCCGCCTGGGACCGGTTTTCCTTCGTATTTGCTGAGCATCGGTTTTGGATCGAACAGATCCAGTTGACTGGGACCACCATGTTGAAACAATAATACGACTCGTTTTGCACGCGGTATAAAATGAGGTTCTCGTACCAGCAAGTCGGAATTGATCTGGTGAGCAGATAAACCACTGGCAGCCTGCAGCGGTTTTTCTGCGTACAGTAACGATTCTAAGGCAATCGCCCCTAGCCCTAAAGCAACACGAGACAGCGCATCCCGGCGGCTGACGAGTTGAATCGGCGACCGGGAATAAGTACTGTTAAGTGGTCGTTGAAACCGGTTATCCTGTTGTGGCATGAAAGGTACCTTACTGGAGATATAGAAATTCATTGGAAGCCAGCAACGCCTGACAGAAAATCGTTAAAGCCCGATGTGCCTCTGCTTTGCTGTTTTGCTGCTGGGATGCATCGTTTTTTGGGGCTTGTTTCATTTGAGAATCAAGAAATTCACGTGAGAATTTCAGTTCTCGCTCATTCGGTGATCGAGCATAAACCAATTCAAACGCATACTGAATCAGCTGATCCCATTCCGTTCCCACCCGATTTTCAATTCGTGTCGCAATCCGATCAGCACTTCTGACCACAAACGAACCATTGAGCAAGACTAAAGATTGCGAAATGATCGTTGAGTTGGCGCGCTGAATACAATTAGGTTGTACCTCCGCCTGATCAAAGGCCGCCAGAAATGAAATTGGTTCACTGCGACGGTGACGTAAATAAATTGTGCGACGTACGTTAAAATGCCCTGAATGATCGCTTTTTTGATCGTCAGGTAAGATTTGCCCGTTCTGGTCTCTATAATAGGAAACCGGTTCACCATACATCTGAGGACTCAGATTTTCAGACAAAGCAAGAATACTGTCGCGAATGGTTTCTGATTCCAGTCGACGCCCCGGAAAACTCCAGAGGAGACGGTTTTCTGGATCAATCTCGACTGCCTGAAAGTCCGTTTTTCCAGCTTGCTGAAAGGCATGGGAATTAAGAATCAGCCGATGGATATGCTTGGTGCTCCAGCCGCTTTCAACAAATTCACAAGCCAGCCACTCCAGCAGTTGGGGATGAGAGGGACGTAATCCCTGCATGCCGAAATTACCCGGTGTTTCCACCAGGCCTTTTCCAAAATGCCACATCCAGATTCGATTCACCTGGACTCGCGCCAACAGAGCCTCTGCCCTGGAGTCGGGCTGCGTCGCCCAGCGTGCAAAGGCCAATCTCCTCCCAGTGGTCTTCGCTGATTCAAATGAGGGAGGCAGTACTTTAAATGTCTCATTTGGTTCTGATAATACACTCAATACTGTCGGAGCGACTTCAGGACCAGGCCGAAAGTATTCGCCTCTCCTTAACAAGTGCACTTTGGGGGGCGTTGGTGAGAGATCGGTGACCCAGGCTATTTTCCCGGGCTTCTCGCTACGCTGCGCATCAACTTTTTCGATTGCCGCCGTTAATTCTTTACGCCTGGCCTGATATTCCTCCCGATTTGTTTTGTAGACTTTCGGATCTGCAAGGGGATCATTGGTCGCCACAACAATGTTATCGACGACGAAGCTGCGACCGCAACAATATTCAAAACCGAACCCGCCATCCGGCAGTTGATTTGCATCCAGTGGCAGCGGCTTCCCTTCAGTAATCCCATCTGCCACATGCTGTAATTCGTATTTCCCTTCACCGATATTCGTGATTCGTACTCCGTAGTTGTGTCCCGGTTGATAACCGGTGTTTCCAATCGTGCCCACTGATTGCGACTCACTCCCGGGATAGTCTCCATAAACGGAAGTTGGTCCGGAAAGATTTCCGTCAATTAAAAGATTGCCGCTCACATCTGGTTGCCGGTCATTATAGTCCGTAATTGCAATCAGATAACCGATGCGAGCCGAGATCGGTCCGGCGTTGATCTGATTTGCAACCAGATCAAATGTCGCCTGGATCCAGTCCCCTTTTTTGTCGGGAGTCCAGTCGAACGTCTGTTGTGTTGAAAGCAGACGGTCGCCACTTCCTCCGGATTCGATGATCTGTAATTGTGACTTCTCAATCAGCGCCCCCGGAGCAGTCCCCGAGTCGAGATTGACAGCGGGAAATCCTCCCGGCTGACTGTCGCCGGGGGCACGATTGCTCCAGTTACCGGCTACCGTGGTCCCGTCGAAGATATCTTCAAATACAATGATCTGTTGAGCAGGATGGGCTTTCACCCACTCTCGAAATTCCTGATTCAGATTGGCAGTAAGCTGGTCCAGTTGGGTCTGTTTCTGTTCCCACTCGGCCAGTTCATTGGATGAAGCAGCGTAGGTATAGCGATCCTTGGGCTTGACCCAGTTTTCCGGATTGAATGCAGGATAAATCAAGGATTGCAAACCATAGTATTCACTTTGTGAAATAGGGTCGAATTTATGGCTGTGACATCGTGCACAATCGATGGTGAGTCCAAACATGGCCGACATTGTGATCTGCAATTGCTGCTCAAGCACAGCGTATCTCTGAATCGTCAGTGTTTTGGGATCACCTTCCATCGGATCTGTCCCATCAGGACCGTTGCGCAAAAAATGTGTTGCAGTCAACTTATCAATCGTGTCGGAATCAAATGCTTTTGAGATGTCGACCAGTTCATCCCCCGCTAATTGTTCACGCCAGAATTGATCGTATGGTTTGTCTTCGTTAAAACTTTTAATGACATAATCCCGGTAGCGATAGGCCAGCGGGCGTGGCGTATCAGACCGATGATAACCGTTACTGTCCGAATAACCGACGACATCAAGCCAATGTCGGCCCCAGTGTTCGCCATACTGGGGAGAAGCGAGCAGCTGTTCTATTAATTGGGAGCAGGCCTGGGGTGAAGAATCATCTAAAAACTTCTGAACCTGCTCAGGAGCAGGAGGCAGCCCCAGGAGACTTAAATAAAATCGCCTGACTTGAGTACGACGATTTGCCAGATCGGCAAAAGTGAGCCCCCGCTTTTGCAAGTCTGCAAGCAGAAAACGATCCAGATTGGTTATGGCGTGGGGAAGATTTTTGACCTGGGGAACGGTCGGTTTTTGCAGCTTCTGAAAACTCCAGAAGTTGCGGTCCTTTTCTTCGAGACCAGATTGTGTGTCTGCGCGTTTTGTGAGTGCGCCACCCTGGATCCATTCCCTGACAAGGGAAAGTTCTTTTTCCGTTAAGGCGTTTTCCCCCTCAGGAGGCATCTCGCCGTTGGTCACTTTTTCCCAGATTAAACTGTTCTCATGTTTTCCGCGAATGAGCGCAGTCCCCGAATCTCCTCCTTGCAACATACTCGAAACAGAACGTAAATCGAGTTCCCCTTTCCGTTTGACCTTATCAGCACCATGACAGGTAAAACATTTGTTACGAAAAATGGGTTCGACATGGTCTTCAAAGTAGAGACCCTCGGCGGCAAAACCGTTCTGGACAGTAAGTAACAATAGCAGCAGACACCATCTCATCAGAAAACGATCCCCTCATTATTTTTCACAGTACTTCCCTGTGAAACTTTTAACCCTTACTTCACCAACTAAGCCTTAAAGAGGGCCGAAAAAACAATAGAAACGGCATCCATTGCTCAAGGCTCACTCTGGGATTCACCATTATTATGCAAAATTATCGCTGAATTATTATTGACATAGTAAAAATAATACTGTCTACTGTCAACAGTATGATTTTTACAGAGTTTTTATTTTTACGAAAACGACTCACATCCATCTTGACTTATATTTAAAAGTCGCAAATTCGGGGGAAAACGATGTACGAACAAGGCTCTCCAATCCAAATTTCTGTCACGAATTCCCAGTCTCGATTTAAGTTGAAACTCAGCAGCTTATGTACGGTCATCGCCTTGTGTTGTCTGATCGCGGGTTGCAGCAAAGAAAGTGGACCACAAACTTTCCCGGTCAAAGGCAAAGTCATTTACGACGGTAAGCCCTTGAATAATGGAACCGTTCGTTATGCCCCCATTGATGCTGCAAAGGGGAGAGCGGCGATCGGCGAAATCAGTAAGGAGGGAGGCTTTACTCTTTCGACTTATAAACCGGGGGATGGGGTTCTTCCTGGAAAGTACAACATTTCCATCACGGCTTTTGTCATTCCTGAGGATGCGACTGAGAAGCAAATTCAAAAACAATACTTCAATAAGCCGGCGATTCCCAAAAAATATTTTGATGTGAAAACTTCCGGTCTGAATGACTCGGTAGACGATTCTCACTCTGGTTACACGGAATTCGTGTTGACTAATTAAAGCTACAACTGACATGACTGATTGGCATATGTCACAAACCGTCAGTGGCAATTATTTTATATTTTTATTTGGAGAATAAGACAAATGGTGAATTCGGAAAAACGGATGAGAGGATTTACGCTGATCGAGTTGCTGGTCGTCATTGCCATCATCGCGATTCTGATTGCCCTTCTGCTTCCTGCCGTTCAACAGGCACGTGAGGCGGCTCGTCGAAGTACTTGCAAAAATAAATTGAAGCAGATTGGTCTTGCGATGCATAACTATCATGATGCGCATTCCATATTCCCGTTTGGCTCAAGCGAGCCGGATGGTCGAGTGTGCGGCAGTGTGTCAATGGGCTACAACTGGCGCGTCGACATCCTGCCCTACATGGACCAGACCCCTTTGTACAATGAGTTATCCGGCGTCAACAGAACAGATTTAGCAGGTGTTGCAGCATTACCTCAGCAGCTCAACGCCATACCAGCATACCTTTGTCCGAGCGAAGTAGGTGAAGCTGTAAAGGGAGGGTTCTGGACCGGCTATGGTGCACCGGCCACGGCTGCCATTTCAAGTTATGTCGGAAGCGCTGGTCCCTCTTCAACCCATCCTACACTTTCGGCAGGATGCGGTTTCTGCACGGATGGTTCTAATCACGAAGCTTTTTGTGACTGCAAGAATCAAACGGGCGTGCATTACGGATTATGTAGTGGTAGCGAGGGGGTCGGCATGTTGGGTATGCATTCAACGGGAACTCGCATTCGAGATGTGTTAGATGGAACTTCCAATACCTTATTTGTCGGTGAATGGCATTCCACAGAGGGAGGAAACGGCGGTTGCGGTGCCCGCATGCAATGGATGTCGAACTGGGCGTCTGCCTCAACCGTATATGGTATCAATGCTCCCACCGTCGAAGCATATTATAATGGCTGCAATTTTCGCAGCCGACATGTTGGCGGTGCTCATTTTCTGATGGTCGATGGCGCTGTTCGCTTCATCAGTGAAAATCTTGACCTTAGGCTTATGGGTCACCTCGGCTCTAAATCAGGGGGAGAAGTCCTGGGAGAATTCTAAACGTGGTCGTCATCCGGGAGAAAACTGACCTCTCCTGCAGGTGAGGTCAGTTTCCCAATATGAGAAATCACTAATACTGTAATCTATGTTTTCAATGGGCTATGAATGTCATTTTTCCTCGCCCGGAATTTCTGGTTTTGGAAACGCTGCTTTTTACACCAATAGAATTATGTTGGTAATAATTTTGTTGGTCTCAAACTAAATAACTTAAAAACTGTAGGATTGATGAATGGACAAGATTGAGCTGATTAAAGGATTACGCGAGCAAATTGTAGAAAATTTGCGTGACGAAATTTTGTCAGGTCGGATACCCGAAGGAACTCCTCTGCACGAAACGACTTTGTCCAAAAAGTTTGGTGTCAGTCGCGGACCAATTCGAGAAGCACTGCTCTTTTTAACTTCGGAAGGATTACTCCTTACGGAACGAAACAGTGTGGCCCGGGTGGCGCCCGCTGCGCCTGATTCGATTCATGCCGTTGTAATTCCCATTCGACGAACGATCGAAATCGCTGCTTTGCGATCCTTTTATCACGAAATCAGTGAACAGGATTTAGAGCGCTGGGAAATTATTCTGGTTCGCCTTAAGTCTGCCTGTGAGCGGAAAGATTATTCCGCTATTGCCGAGTTGGATATGAATTTACATCGCTCGATTCTGGAACGTGCCAAACAACCCGATCTGATCGCGATCTGGTCCGTGATCGTTGCCCGCATCCGTCATCACTTCAGGAAAAATCATCAAGCGTATGAGGATGCGATGGAAATCTATGCCGAACACCGCGAACTCATCGATTCCTTTCGTGCGGGTGACCTGGAAATATCGGTAAAACTCCTTGAAGAAAATATTGGCGATCCAGTCATCATTAAGAAAGCCTGAAACGCGATTTGACAGATACAAGTTGACTGTTTTATGTGGTATTGGAGAGACTGCAATATGTATGGATTGATCAGGCATCTATTGCTCTTGGTTATCGTTTTCGGACTGCCGTCAGGATTCGTTTCTGCCGCTGAGCGGAGCGAGCCCGATGCGCTCACTTCCCAGGTTCTGGAGATCATGAAATCTCATTGTGGGAAATGTCATGGTCCTGTCAGGCCCAAAAGTGGTCTGATGCTGATGAACCTGGGAGGCATCTCTCGAGGTGGCGAAGAGGGCAGAGTTGTCATTCCCGGTCAAATTGAGAAAAGTTCTTTATGGCTGCGTGTGCGCGATAACGAAATGCCGCCTGAAACGCCACTGGATGAAGACGAAAAAGAACTGATTCGGCGGTGGATTGAAAAAGGAGCACCCGGTCTGGCCGACTCTTCCAGCGCAAAAGATGTGCATTGGGCGTTTCAAAAATTGAATCCCGCATCGCCTTCGCTAAATCTGCAGAAGAACGAAAAAACGTCTCCCATCGATCAGTTTCTGTTATCTCGCTTGACACAACTGGGCCTGTCATTCAGTCCGGAAGCAGACCGGCAGACACTGATTCGTCGGGTCAGCTTTGATCTCACTGGTTTACCTCCCACACCAGAGGAAATCCATCAGTTTTTAAGCGATACAGATCCGCGTGCATATGAAAACATGGTGGAACGTTATCTCTCTTCACCCCGATATGGAGAACGTTGGGGGAAGTATTGGCTCGACACAGCAGGATATGCTGATTCAAACGGTTACTTTGGCGCAGATACAGATCGCCCGCTCGCATATCGTTATCGCGATTATGTCATCCGCGCAATCAATCAGGATAAACCTTTCGACCAGTTCATTCGGGAACAGCTGGCGGGCGACGAACTTGCGAATTTAAAACCCGATGACGTGTATTCTCCACACGTAGTTGAACTACTGGAGGCAACCCATTATCTCCGAAACGCTTCCGACGGAACTGACAACAGTGATGGAAATCCGGATGAGCGTCGTACAGACAAATACAAAGCGTTGGAAGGAACGATGCAGGTCATCAGCTCTTCTTTGTTCGGGTTGAAGCTGCAATGTGCCCGTTGTCACGAACATAAATTCGAACCCATTGAACAAAAAGAGTATTATCAATTCCAGGCAATATTTTATCCGGCTTTTAATATCGATAACTGGACTTATCCCAAACAACGCTTCACCTACACTGCTTCCCCGACAGAACTCACAGCATGGGAGCAGGAAAATTCCCGACTGGACAATCTCACGAAACAGCTGAACCAGGAATTCCGTGATTGGCTGAAAGCGAATCCTGCTCAGCAGCTTATTGTATTTGAAGATACCTTTGATGGGGCAAAAGTAGCCGGTAACTGGAGCAACCAAGCCCCCGGAGACAGACTGCCTGGGGGAACTCCCGCAGTCATCATTGATTCGGCGAATGCGCCCGGTGCGCTCATCGACGCAAACCAGTTACAGATTATCGAAGTGGGCGGAGAAGGAGACCGCCTGCTTTCGACGCAACAAGTTTTTGACTGGACTCCCAATAAAAAAGGAGACTGGATCCAGGCGACATTTGATCTGGTTGCCAATCAGGTCAAGTCAAGTCCTCCAGCCGGTCGTATTGGTTATCTGATTGCGGTTACTGATTTCAACGACCGGGAACCAGATCTGAAGGGCAATCTCCTGGTTGACGGTCACCCTTCCGGCCCCTCAGCCGTTTATGCAGACTATCCTGGCAGCGGTTCTCAATCGGTGGGTAGCATTGGAAGTACCGGTTATCAGCCGGGACACCGCTATGGAGTTCGAATCACCAATGTCGGCGAGGGAAAATATGAATTTCAGCATGTGGTAGACGGAGGCATAGAAGGGACGCCGCTGATTTTGGAAGAAAACCAGTTGCCGGACGGCGGATTCGGTTTTGAATACTGTTGCAGTCGCAGTTTTGTAGTTGATAACTTCGTAGTGGCGACCAACGATCCTGTCGCAGATCCGGAAGTACGCAAGACAGAACAGGAACAACTTCTGGCGAAACGGAATGAATTGACGGCGGCACTCAAAAAAGTAGAGGCACAACGTACCCCGAAACCGGGTCAAGTTGCCTGGGTCACTGATCTCTCAGCAACACCACCCGACGTCTATTTACTGGGACGGGGTGAATACAATGCACGTGTGGAAAAGGTGAAACCGTCAGGGTTAGAAATTCTGTCTGAACCGGATAATCCATTTGACGTGACAGCGGCAAAACAGGATCTCCATTCCACAACAGGCAATCGTCTGGCCTTTGCCCGCTGGCTGACAAAACCGTATTCCAAAGCCGCTTCGCTCTTGGCCCGTGTCACCGTCAATCGCATCTGGCAAAATCATTTTGGAACCGGCATCGTGTCGACTTCTGATAATCTGGGTTACTCCGGCGCTGCCCCCACTCATCCCGAACTACTGGACTGGCTGGCTTATCAATTCATGCAGAATCACTGGAGCATGAAACACATCCATCGCGAGATTCTGAATACACGGGCCTATCGTCAGTCCAGTCTGGAACATGAAACGGGACGCCAGAAAGATCTGAATAATCAACTATTGTGGCATTTTCCATTACAGAGGCTGGATGCGGAAGCAATTCGTGACGCCATGTTATCGATCAGCGGTGAACTGGATTTGGAAATGGGAGGGCCTTATGTTCCCATCAGTACAACCGCCGATTTAAAAGTGATTGTCAACGAAAGTGTTGCCGGCGCGCATCGTCGCAGTCTCTACTTGCAACAGAAACGAACACTCGTTCCTAACATTCTCGAAGTGTTTGATGCTCCCTCCATCGTCTTCAACTGCACGCAACGCACACCGACCACAGTCCCGACACAGTCCCTCAGCCTGTTAAATTCGGAGTTCGCCTTGAACCGGGCTGCGAAACTGAATGAGCGGCTGCAACAGGAACCTGCAAAGGATCAAGACGCCAAAATATCGCTGGCAATACTTTTGGTATTTGGCCGAGATGCAACCCCGCAAGAAATAGTTCTTGCGAATGAGTTTCTCAAGCAACAATCAAATAACTACACAGACAAAACGAACGCCACGCAACTGGCATGGAATGACCTGTGTCAAATGCTCATGGCCAGCAATTCATTTTTGTACGTGAAGTAATTTCCAACTAATAAAAGAAGAGATAGTCTGATGAATATGAGTAGCCCTTTTGCACAGAATCGGCGTTCCTTTCTCGGGGGAACAACGGGAGCTCTGGGAACAATGGCGTTGGCTCAACTGTTGGGGCTCGATTCGCAACAAGTCAGAGCAGATTCGTCTAACGCGCTCATGAAACAGCATCCCCCCAAAGCGAAATCGGTGATTTGCCTGTTTCAGCATGGTGGCCCGAGTCAGATGGATTTGTTCGATCCCAAACCGGAATTGACCAAAAATGACGGTAAGCCGTATCAGGGTGATATCGAAGCGCATTTTGAAACGCAAAAAGGAAACTGTCTGGCGTCCCCATTTAAATTCGCACCGCGGGGGCAATCAGGAATTGAAATGTGCGAGCTGTTGCCGCACATGGCTGAAATCGCTGACGAGATGACGCTGGTCCGTTCAATGACCACCGACTCCGTCGATCATGAATCCGCGCTGCGTCTGATACATACGGGAAAATTCAGTCTCGGGTGGCCTACCTGGGGCAGTTGGGTCATTTATGGTCTGGGGTCAGAGAATAAAAATATACCGGCTTATGTTGTGCTTTCCGATCCGGATGGTTTGCCCGTAGATGGTGCAAAAAACTGGACCAGTGGCTGGCTGCCTGCCATTTATCAGGGAGCCATGTTTCGCACGGGTACCTCTCCTGTTGCCAATCTCGCTTCTCCCCCTCATGTGACTCCCGTCACACAGGCCAGGCAACTGGAATTTTTGAAACAACTGAATGTCATGTACAATAAAGCGTATCCTCATAATTCCGAGTTACAGGCCCGGATTGATAATTTTGAAACTGCTGCCCGCATGCAGACTGCCGTACCTGAGGTGTTAAATCTTGCCTCTGAAACCAAAGCGACTCAGAAAATGTATGGCATTGATAACCCGGCTACCGCTGAATATGGTCGACGTTGTTTAATGGCCCGGCGACTGATCGAACACGACGTCCGCTTCGTTCAATTATTTCTCAAATCACAGCCATGGGATACACATAGTAGAAATTCCGAAAGCATCAAAGGGTTGTGTGCGAAAACAGACCAGCCGAGTGCTGCCCTCGTTAAAGATTTGAAGCAGCGCGGCTTGCTCGATTCTACCATTGTGCTCTGGACCGGTGAATTTGGAAGGTTGCCCATCTCACAAGGCAAAGATGGACGCGACCACAACCGTCATGCCTTTTCCTTATGGATGGCCGGCGGTGGATTCAAAGCAGGTTATGCACATGGGGCAACCGATGATTTTGGATACAAGTCTGTTGAAAAAGTAGTCACCGTGAACGATCTGCATGCCACGCTGTTACATGCTTTGAACATCGATCACCATAAACTGAGTTTCCCCTATGATGGTCGACCATCAACGCTGTCAGATGCGGATGTCACCGGTGCGAAAGTGGTGACCGATCTTTTGGCTTAGTTTCATTTGTATTGCTCGTGAATGAATCCCGAATAATTTGTTATTTATCCAAACCTGATAAAAGTAAACCAGGATCACTGATCGTGATTCATTGATGATGAGGAATACCTTTAATGAAAATTACTGAAATTAAATGCCAGATCCTGCGAATCCCACAGGTAGAAGCAAAAACAGCCAGCAGTCAGGATGCCGTTATCATTCGCGTTCGAACTGATACTGGCCTTGAGGGTGTGGGTGAAGCAGATGCCTCGCCTGAGGTTGTCATGGCGATCGTAGATGCCCCATTCAGTCATAATATCGCCTGTGGTTTGCGAGAGATATTAATCGGTGAGAATCCGTTGGATACGGACCGACTGTGGCAAAAAATGTATCAGCATACCATGTATTTTGGCCGAACCTCTGTCACGATCGCTGCGATGGGGGCTGTCGACATGGCATTGTGGGATATTAAAGGCAAACATTTCAACGAGCCAATTCATCGTTTGCTGGGAGGCAAACGGCGGAACCAGATTCAAGCGTACGCCTCAATTCTTTTCGGTGCAAACGGTGCAGAAACGGCTGTCATAGGACAACGTCTCGTCGATTTGGGTTATTCCGCCATGAAATTTGGCTGGGAACCCATGGGCGAAAACGCGGCGCTGGATATTGATCTCGTACGCGGGGCACGGAAAGGCGTTGGCGATGAGGCAACATTGATGATCGATGCCGGTTGCGTGTGGGATGCACGAACCGCTTTGATGAGAGCCCAGGCATTCTCAGATTTCAATATCGAATGGCTCGAAGAACCGCTCGCTCAATCGGACATTGATGGTTACGTCTGGCTCAGAGATCGTTCACCCGTTCGCATTGCAGCCGGGGAAGGAGAGTGTGGTCGTGAATCATTTCGTCCTTTGATTGATCGGCATGCCTTTGATGTTTACCAGGTTGACCTGGCACGAAACGGATTTACGGAAGCAGCCTACATCAAAAATCGAGTCGAAGAAATTGGAGCCAGGTTATGTAACCATTGCTATACCACTCCGATTACCGTTGCCGCCAGTCTGCATTGGTTATCCACCTGTAAGACCGAGTATCTGTTTGAGGATTGCGTTGAGAATTCGCCACTCAGGAATGAACTGACACACGAAAGAGTGCAGGCCAGCGATGGCTGGATTACCGTTCCCGATGGTCCCGGGCTTGGAATTACGCTCAATGAAGAAATTGTTGCAAAATATCTGGTTGCAGAATCCGACTCTTCCACTTCTGTAAAAGAAACCTATGAAACTCAGCCTGTCTAACCCTGATCAGATTAACCTTCATTGAAACCACAACACAGATGACAGTCAGGGAGAGGCTCGTCGATGTCAGTACTCGATTGGACTTTGGTAATCGGCCTCAATGGAGCCATTATCTGCTACGGTCTGTTTATTGGGCGTGAAACCAAAGTCAGCTCCGACTGGTTCCTGGCAAGTCGGCGACTGCCCTGGTGGATCGTTGGATTGTCGCTTTATGCGACTGCCATTGATTCCAGCGACATGGTCGCCGACTCGGGTGGAACATACACCTTGGGAATCAGTTACTTTGTCAACAGCTGGGTGGGAACGGTGATAGGCTGGTTTATCGCCGCCAACTTTATTGTCTTGCCTATGTACCGCGCGGGGATGTACACAAACGCGGAATATCTGGAAGCACGGTTCGGACCCTCTACCAGATTAATCAGCGCGCTGGTTCAGGTTCAATATCGTACTCTGGTTCTGGGAAATATCACAACCACCATCTACCTCACAACCTCAGTCGTTTTTGGCTGGGAAGCATCGGCCTGGTGGCTTGTTTTTCTGATCGCATTGCTGGCAACGGCATACACGGCGGTGGGAGGTCTACGCTCCGTGGCTGTCACCGATGCCCTGCAGGCAGTCGTGATGTTTACCGCCTCACTTGTGTTTTTTGGAATTGCCTGGTCCCACGTGGGTGGCTGGGAAGGCATTGAAACCAAATTAGCCGCATCTGATAAAACTCTTCCGGCAAAAGTGCTTCATGTCGGACATGAGCATACACAAGTCACAGACGTCAGCCAGAATTCACCAGACCAGATTGCGCAACGTTTATTACTGGGGGGAGAACACGATCAACAGACGAAAACCATTCGCGAAAGCACCCCCGCCTGGTTATTTTGCACACAATTCATCATCGCCGGAATCGCATTTTCGATCGTTAACCATACACAATCAATGCGACTCCTGGGCTCGAAGACCGAATGGGATCTGAAAATGTCGGTCGTACTCGCAGGACTGATTCTGATCGTGGTGACCTTCTTCAATTTAATCATGGGCATCATTGGCAGGGCACTATATCCGGAACTCCAATCGTTACCGGTGGAGCAGGCGCTGCAAGCGAATGCAGATGCCATCTATCCCATCCTGGTTCGAGATCTCACCGGCTTTGGTTTGAAAGGTTTAGTTGTGGCGGGAATCCTGGCGGCAGCGTTTTCCACTTACGATTCCATTGGCTCGACACTTTCAGCACTGTTGACGCGCGACGTCTATGCCCGGTTTTTTGTGCCAGATCGCGAAGACCATCATTATCTGCGCGTAGGTCAGTGGCTCACTCCCGTCATTATATTTGGCTCCTTTCTCTACGTTCCCTTTTTGCTTAAGCGTGGCATGGTGGTCTTTTATCTCGACCTTGTGAGCGCGTTTGTTGTTCCTTTATTAACAATCTACCTGATGGGATTTTTTACTAAAGTACACCGCAGGTCCGGTACCATCGGCTTGAGTTGTGGCGTGATTTATGGAATTGTCAGAATGCTGACGCCTGTGTGCGTAGAACATTTCAACGTTTCATTCTTACCGGCGATAATGTTGAATGAAGCGGCCTCCTATATCTGGAGCATGGTGATCACAGCAGGAACCATGTTTGTTTATTCCCTGTTTGCTGGCTGGGAAACGGAACACAAATTACGACATCTGGAACGTGCAGGCTGGTTGCGAAACAGCCAGCTGGAAGTCACTCACATCACCAGCGATCCAGAACCAGCTTTTACGAAACTCCCTTTTCTACTGGGAATAGCCGTTGTTCTCCTGGGGATGTATCTCAGTTTTGTTGTCTTTTGGTGATTTACCAATCTGCCCCTTTTGTCCGAATCCAGAAGCGAAGTTCCAATTCAGGCAGTAGACCAGAAGCCGCTCACGCCACTAAAATGACCGGCTCGACGCCAGCCGCCGTTTCGAACGGGAAAAAACAAACCACATCCCAACAACAATCAAATCCTACCAGAGATCACCGGGCCCTCCGAGATGAACCTTCAACACAGCTGAACTTGCAATACTGCGGTTGCGCATCAGGTAATAAACCGCAGGCTCAACCTGAACGGTGCGGTTGACGGACTTCATTGGAATTCCTGCGATGATCTGCAGCCGAACCGTTCAAAGCAAATTTCAATCTTCAGTTATTCTGATCTTCGGATTTTGGTTCTTCGATTCTGACCAGCAACCATTGCTGGGTTTCGCCATTTTCAAAATGGACCAGCGCTGCTGAATCATCTTTGGTGAGGTTTGAGAGGCCCGTCTCCATGATGGGCCATTTTTTACCCTCGATCCCCCAGGCGACACGCTGATTTTTCTCATCAACCATTCCTTCAAGCGGTTGTGTTTTATCTGTGGTTGTGTTGCTGAAGGTCCCTGCAATGATGCCTTGTTTATTCACAGCTAATTGAATGAATAAGGTCGGAGGCGGGCCTGAATCTTCACCGTCTTTGGTGATTGCAAAGACGCCAAGCGACAGCCATTCCGAGGATTCATCGACCTCTGGAGCACTTTCGGCAAGCGCCTGTGCCTGCTCCGAATACTCGTCTGCGGTAGCGATCGCATCATCGCCATAGTAGACCTGACCATCATCGTAGTAGATGTTTTCACCGTAATCGTATTCATATTCTGCTGTACCAGATGTATATCCCGGGAACCAGCCGGCGATCAACCCCCAGGTTGCCCAGCGATAAGGAGTATTCCAGCGGTAGCGCGCCCAGTTGGGATGATCTTTCCAGAAATCATAACGTGGGTGATTGTCGTGGAACTGATTACGCACTTCATTCCGACGATCAGTCCGTTGTGTCTGACGCTCCTGCCGATTGTCGATGCGATCCGGACGATTCCCCGCGGCAGTTTCACGACGATCGCTTCGGTTATCAACCCGGTCATTTCGATTCTCGGTACGAGCTCCATTTGGTCTGTTTTCAGCGCGGTTATTCACTCGGTCCGAACGATTATCGGCACGATCCGCACCCGGACGCTGACTGGGGCGGTTGTTGTTTAAAAAGTCGGCAGCCGCCCCGCCCCCCTCGACTCTGCCCGCTCCGGGTCTGCCGGAACCAGAATTCGGAATATCCAGAAAATTACTTAAGTCTGATTTAGTCGGTCTGCCATTCGGTCCCTGCCCCTGTCGGATTCCGATATTCGAACGTCCTCCCCCCGGTCGGCTTGAAGGCTGAGAAGGCCGTGCAGCAGGACGGTTTGCCCCCGCCTGGCCGGCATTGGGACGAGAAGCAGCAGGCCTGCTTGAACTCGGTCGACTCATGGAGGGAGAACGGCTGGGAGCCGGTCGCGAAAAGCCGCCTCCACCACCACCGCCACGGCTGAACCCACCACCTCTGCCTCCTCCACCGCCCCCACGGCCGCCTCGACCCTGGACGTCCGGTGAAGAAGCAAAAATAATCAAGGCACAAACAGCAAGGAAACAGGTGATCGATTTCATGGCGAGGTCCATCTATAACTATATCAGGTATTGGATAAATATTATTCTACAGCTTCGTCTCGTACAACGGTCACTTCATCGATATTTGGTTGCAGCGCACCATCAATGATGCGATTCACAGACTGCCATTGAAAATGATTCTCATCCACGATTTTGAAAATGTTGGTTGATGAGTTCTTACGACCGTCGGGCAGGGTCCCTGTCATCATCACATACCAGTGTTTCTTTTTATTCGTCCACAACCCTTCCGCGAAACCGCCGTCCGAATCGAACACCCAGGAACGAATCTGTTTCCTGGCCGGGTCCCAGCCAATAATCTGCATTCCGGAAAAATTGACTCGATCTCCGATGGATGCCGTAAAATAGCGGGTAATGAAGTTCTTGTTTTTGGTCCATTTGCAGGTAGTCTGGACACGCCCTGCTCCATCGCTGTCAGTCCAGTCGCCAATCAGCCATTCCAGCACTTTCAGGTGTTCATAGTTCGATAAAACAACAGGAATTTCTTCCTCGGTAATACGGTCCAGAAACCAGTTTCCATCCCGCTTGACATGCACCGCCGTGTAGACTGATTCTTGAGGCTCACCCGCAGGAGAAATCAATTTTGAAGTTCCCTGTTCGACAGCGACGCCGGGTGAAATGAACTGAATGGACTGGACGTCAACCGTGAGCTTGGATCCTTTAACTTCCTTCAGGATGGATGACATCTCTTCCGAAATTGCCTCGCGTCCTTCAACCTCACTACCGGTGAGTGGATTGGTATAAATGGCATCAGGCGCCCAGTGTGATGCCAGTTTTTTCGCATCACCCGCGTTGAAAGCAGCAATATAGGACTGAATCGATTTCTCGATTGCCGCTTTGTCTTTTGCCTGATCAGCGGCGAATGTGATTTGTCCAAGGCAGAACATGCTGAGACAAATGAAAAGAGTGCTCACTGTGCGATTCATTCGATATTCCTTCCGACTTCGCGGCAATTTTCTGATGTGATTTTTGAAAGGTGTGGTCATTAGAAACTCGACTCAAAGCGATGGTCTCTTTTCCGAGAGCAGAATCCCTCTCCCCCCTGCTTCAATAGCAAGCCTATCTGAAATCGATATCTTGTCAAGCGCCGATAACCTATTGTTACCGTTATTTCATGGACTGTCTGCCTGAAATCATAACGCCTTTATTTCAATCCTTCACAGCCAGTCCTCCCAGCTTTCGGACAGTGAATTCAGGGACAGTGTCATTTCGAATACGACCAGCCCTCCCGACTGCATTTCTTTGCAGAGATCATTCCCGGACTTCAGACAACCAGGTCCCCCTCCCGCATTTTACCGGCACTTTACTTAAATAACGATGTTAATATCAGTTTGAAACATCATGGTTTTCTCTCTTCTGAAAAATGTGATTAAACTGCGTTTCCCGCCTGCCTTGATTTCGTCGACAGGTATTTCTGAGCGATTCAGTCTTACCGGAGGGCACCAGCAATTCTCATCCTGTGAATCGACGATTCATTTTTACTGTTAATTTTGGACTTGATCGCCTCTCGGCCATCGGGATGATGCTTAGTCTGCGTCGCGCGCGAGCACACGGTT
>CAXBFD010000123.1:0-18173 GCA_963974925.1 uncultured bacterium
AAGTAATGACAATCACAACGCAACAGGAGATCCGGCCCGCTTCGACAGGCGGAGAGGAAAAACCTGCTCGGTTAAGTAAAAGCATGACGCTGCTCCTGGCGACCACGGTCGGGATGGTAGTCGGCAACCTGTATTACATGCAGCCTCTGCTGGGGTTGATCGCCATCGATCTGGGTCTGACGGAAGGGCAAGTCGGTAGTGCCGCCACCTTGAGTTTGATTGGCCAGTCCTGCGGGATGCTGCTGATTCTGCCTCTGGGCGATATTTGCAACCGCCGTCCTCTGATCCTGGTTTCGGTGTTCCTCTCGATCTGTGCGCTGCTGCTGGTCGGGACATCTCACGGCGTCGTTTCGCTCTCGATCGCCTGCCTCGCGCTGGGACTGGCGACGACCGGCACGCACATGACCATTTCTCTGGCAGCCAGCCTGGCCAGCCCGGAACAGCGGGGGCAGGTTGTCGGAACCGTCGTGGGTGGACTCTTAACCGGCCTGCTGCTCTCCCGGACGATCAGCGGGTTCCTGGGAAAACTGATCGACTGGCAATCCATTTATTTCATCGCCGCGGGCATGCTTGTCTGTCTGTTTATTCTGCTCTGGCGTTCTCTGCCCGGTACAAAACCACAGATCCGCATGGGCTACCTTCCTCTGCTGACCTCGATGTGGAACATTTTCCATACAGAACGCGTACTGCGTGAATCGTGTCTGTTCGGCAGCATGAGCATGGCTGCGTTCTGCGCCTTCTGGATGACACTGGCGTTTCACCTCGAACGCCCCCCCTTGAACTACGGCAGTGACGTGGCCGGCCTGCTGGGGCTGCTGGCCATTGGTGGCGCCATCGCTGCCGGGTTGATTGGACGCATGGCGGATCGCTTCGGAGAACGGCCGATTATCGGTCTGTTTCAGTTCTTCACCCTCTCCTCATTCGGCGTGTTTTATCTCTGGGGCGAATCCCTGATCGGTCTGGGTCTCGGCGTGGTAGTGATGGACCTCGGCATTCAAGCAGTGCATGTTTGTAATCAGTCGCGCATTTACAGCCTGGCCCCGGAAGCACGCAATCGCCTGGGAACGATTTACATCGTCACCTACTTCGCCGGAGGGTCGCTGGGCGCCGCCGGAAGCGTCTGGGGCTGGACGCATTACGGCTGGCCAGGCGTCTGTGCCATCAGCGCACTGTTCCTTGTGATCTCCACACTCTACTGGGTCTGCACAGCACGTCGCTATGCGAGCTGAATAGAATTAACCACCAGAAGATGCAGCACGCCGTCACAAACTGAGCGGCGCGGCGCCAGCTGCCGTTTCGAACAGCAGAGAGCAAACCACCTCCAAACCACAATCAATTCCTGCCAGAGATCACCGGCTGCGCTCAGAAGCACGTTCCACACCTTTTCGTTTTCTGCCCCCAAATAAATTTGAGCCTGATTGGAGTCATCACCAACCAGGCTCAACCTGATTCCTACACGATTCACCACACGAACCGGATGATTTTACTCGAACAGTGATCCGCCAGTTTCTCCACCAGACATGGTACTCAGCGCCCGAAACAGCACAGTATCAACATTATTGCTGACGAACTTCACGGCACCATCACAGAGCAATGCGTGACCTCCGCCGGTATGCCGACTTCGAAGCGCAAGCCGAGCCTGGTTGCCAGTCGTTGCACTCGAACAGGGAAGATCCGTTGTGTTACTGCAGGTAATCACCCGGTCCCCCACTGGTGAATTTGGCGGTACATTGCCAGACATACAGCAGGCCAGCCCCCAAATGGTCAACCCTCGCAAATCTGTTCCGCTCACCCCCTGCCGTATTTCACCCATCATCATTGTATTCGACAGGCCATCGGTGATATCCCTGAATCGGGAAGCAACTCCCACTGTGGAATCGGAAAACGTAAATGGACCAGCCAGGTAGTTCGCCCCGTTAATTCCGTTCTCTTTGTAATTATTCGTGCTGCCGACATTCACTGTGTAATTATATTGAGGGATCGAGCGATAGTGGTGAGCAAGAGTATCACTGGGGCAATTGAAAATCGAGATTCTGTTTTCCATCAGATCCTCATTATTTCCAACGTTGTATGCCAGGTTCTCATCCCATTGATTGTACAGGGGGGCCTGATCGATATACGGCATAATTCGAATCATCCAACTGTAGCCACTGATGTCGTAGCCATACTTCGAGGACGCCATATGTGCAATGGGAAGTCGGTTCGACACGTCATGATAATTGTGCATTGCCAACCCTAACTGTTTAAGATTGTTCTTGCACTGAGATCGACGTGCGGCTTCACGCGCCTGTTGCACCGCTGGAAGAAGCAATGCGATAAGTATGGCAATGATGGCAATCACCACCAACAACTCTATCAGTGTGAAACCCAATTGTTTCGTACCACGCGACCCGATGGTCCTACGACGTGTAGATTGCACCTGACGGAACTCACCCGCTGCCTGCTTCGAAGCTTCTAACATAATTGCACCTTGTTAAATGAAAATGATTAACTCTATAAACACGCCTTTTGATGAAAATGATGAACTGAGCGAACGCCGCTAAACAGTTTTTATCTGGTCTTTAAATCGAAATGAAAAATATTCTCGGATCCCTGAGCAACTTCACAAGACAGCTCAGTCTTTGTGTTATAAATTTCCGGCACCAACTCTGTTCCCACGATCGCCTGGTTCATGATTTTTTCAACGTCACCGCCCCCCGGCTCCTCAACAGATGAAATGGAAACCTGATATTTGCCCACCGGCAGCGAAATTTCCTGAGGGATGTGAAACTTTCCGTCAGCGATGAATGCTTCCGAAATCACAGGACCGGGTGGATCTGGAACAAACGTAATCGTCCCCATCTTCAACGGCTCACCATTTAGTGTAACTGACCCAGATACAGGTAGCCGACCATACTCGTCCGTTGCTGCCCCTCCGCATCCGCTGAGCAAAAACAGAGAGACCAGACTGAAGACAAAGGCTGAAATTTCACTAAACTCGAAACGACTTCGCATAGATAATTCGACCTTGAAGCTAAATTTCACGCTTGTACAAACTGTTGAATCTGTTGCACTTACGATTGACGATATCTAGAATTATATATTATATATAATTGTGCTGAATTAAAATCAACTGAGAATTCGCGTTTTTTTAACAATACCGCCATAAAAGTGGGCAGGCTGCGTTTCCAGTCACGTCTTCCAGCGAGAATCTCACGGCCAGGTTGCAGTTACCTTCAACCGCCTGTCGCTTTGGCCTGGCGGATTGTGCTGGAGATCAACAGGCCTTCTTCCAGTTCGATGGGGCTGAGGCTGATTTCTACCGGGAAGACTATCCCCAGTTTTTCTCCCTGCATGATTTGTGAAGAGGTAACACTGTCATCCGAATGATAAACGACAGGCGCGAGACGACGATGGCGTTTCAAACCAGACTCCCGTTCTGACATCCCTCAGCCGCGATTTCCCGAACGGCTTGCGTGCCGTGTCCCAGGTCGTGTTTTTTATGGTTTTGAATCTGATTTCCAGAACCGCAACCTGCCCCAGGTCAGTTTTAACCGCGGCTAACGCCGTGCGGCTGATTTTGTTTATCGGTCCTTCGTCAGCCAGAATGACTTATTAGCCGCAGGGCATTAGCCCCGGTTGCTCACATTCTAAGGACGATTCGAATTAAGAAACACGACCCCGCGAACGACACCTTGATTGCCTTATTTCGGTTGCTCTATTTCTCAACGGAGTCCAGTTCGTAGACGCGGATCGCATGCCTCAGCACCTGGCTGATGCCGGGGCGGGGGCGGCATTCCACGAGAAGTTGAAATGCAAACAGAGACGGCCACAGTCTGGCAAACGCGTTGGCGAACCAGCCAAGTGTTCGTCCGGTCCGGCCCGGCATCACTGCCGAGAACGGGACGCCGACCCCGTGTACGCGTTCCACATCGTAGCCGCAATCCTGTAACATCTGCAGCAGCGAACGACGGGTGAAGAGTCGCTTGTGTGTGATGTCGAGAATCCCCCGTTCCGCGTAATTGAATCGGCCCAGTAATAAGTTCAGCCGAACGGCAATAAACGCCACATTGGGTGTCGATAAAACCAGCAGAGGCAGCGGCAGGGATTCCTGTTCCGACTTATGATCGGCGGGCGCGCTGTCGTCCGTTTCTGATCGCCAATACTCATGCGTCGAGTCGGCGGCTGCTTCTGAAAACGTTTCGCTCGGCTCCACGGCGGGGGGACTCGATTCCTGCAGCCCGTCGTTGACCTCTCCCCTGTCATGATTGCGCATCGACAGTAAAAAGTCCTCCGGATCAGCCAGATGCTCAATCACATCCAGCAAGAGTATGGCGTCGAAGCCGGTAATCGAAACGGGTAAGGTGTCGCGTTCCAGATTCGCCGCATGAAATTCTGTCATTGAACCGGGCAGCGGCGTCACACAATCCACGCCCGTAACCTGCATGCCGGACTGTTCGCAGCGGGCAGCGACGTAACCCAGTCCACAGCCGATATCGAGCACTTTCTGCGCCTGTCGTTTCTTCAACACCTGCAGCGCGAGCGCGTGCGACGAGTATTCGGCTTGCGTCTTGTCCCGATAACGGTCCTTTGAGAGATTCCGTAATTTCAGCGAGCACAACATGCCTGACTGATGCATTTTGAATCGCACTGTCGCAGTGACCACATCCCAGGCGTACTTCAATCCGGGAACGCGGCAAATCTCAGTACCGTAAAAAGTAGGAACGTTGATCTCCTGCACGCTGGCCCCGACATACGCCGCCTGCAGCAGAATTTCGGTATCGAAGTGAAATTCATTCGCATTGATCTCGAATGGAACGCTTGCCAGAAATTTCGTCGAATAGGCACGATATCCCGTGTGATACTCGCTCAGCTTCCAGCCTGTCAGCCAGTTCTGAAATGTGGTCAGCACCCGGTTTCCGACCAGCTTGTAAAGTGGCATGCCCCCCTCGCGCGCACTGCGGGTGGAGTGCATTCGCGTGCCCAGAATCATATCCGGCTGCGACGCGCGCCATTGATTCATAAACTCGGGCAGCAGTTCGGGCGAATACTGTCCATCACCATGCAGCAGGATCAGGCAGTCATAACCTTCATCGACGGCCACGCGGAAGCCGATTTTCTGATTCCCGCCGTATCCCTGATTCACCCGGTTTTTCAAGATCGTGACGTTTTGTATGTCATGCGCCAGGAGCCAGTTTTTCAACACAAGCGGACCGTTGTCCGAAGAGGCATCATCGCTGACCAGAAAATGAACGTCGGGCCTGTTGAACAAGTCGTACGGAATACGTTCAAACAAGTCGTATAAATGCTGCTCGGCCTCATAGGCGACAACATACACAAGAAACCGGTTTGTGGAATGAGTCAATGGCATTTGTTTTTCATGATATCCGGGTTGTATGTCAGGATTAATCTTACGTATAAAAAATTAAATCACAGGGTCTCTGGTTTGATTGCTTCCACCGGTTCATCTGACTCAGCTGGCAGTGCCGCTGTTTTCTTTGATCCGGGCGGGCGGAACTGTGCATGTAGAATCTGGTTATCCAGGTAGGTCACCCGTTTGATGAGACGGCCTGGCGGGAATCGAGAAAAAATCTGTTTGAGTTCATTGGCGGGCACTTCAAAACCGAGGTAGGCCACCCACATCGGTTTTGTCGCATTCTCCCCGAAGGCCTTTTGGAAATTCGCCCAGTCTTCTTTGATGTTGTACATGTAGAAATGAAATTTGGGAATTGTGACGACCCGGTAACCCGCCATCTCATATTCGGTGTAACCTCCACCGATGGGCCGTCCATGAATGGCCGTATTCCCAACCAGATAGTATTCCAACACATTACGCGTGCTGTCGTCCGTTAAAATAAGACCGCCGGCGGGCACCGTCTCTTTTAAGACCGTTACCGCTTTACGGGCCATCGCGGGAGTTTGTGTGGTTTGCAGTTTCCAGACGTTTGGATAAGCATAGGAATAGACCCATACAGAAAGAGCCAGGACCACGAACGTCACCCGCATCGCACCGGTGCGGCGCAGCAGAGGCAGCGTCGCACCCGCCAGACCTGCCACCACAAACGGAACCAGCCACATGGAATGCCTGGTATGACCTACCGGGTAAATGCGAAAATGAAACAGCAGCATCGCCACCGCCATCGGCAGCAGCACGATCAGACCACGTTCGAGTGCAATCCATTTAGAGCCACTGTCGCGATATCCTTTTCGCATCAGGACGATCGCGCCAAACAGCACCATGCCGGTGAATAAAATCCACCACGGACCGGAAAGATATTTGATGAACTCCACAACCCGCATGAATGCGAGATGGAGCGGATGTGTTGTTTCCGGATTGTAGGCACTGTCAATCAGCCAGAAGTCCCACATCGCTGTCTGAGTTTCGCTTTTCACGAAATGCCGCACATGTCCGAAATAGAGCGCGGCACAGACACCAAAGAGTGATATCTGCACTATGACCCAGCCCACAACGGCCCGCCGAGGAAGCGTTCCTGCTACAACACGCAGTGCAACCAGCAACCCGAGCACAAGCATCAGCCAGGCCGAACTGTAGTGCGTCAGCATCGCCAGCGCCAGACAACAGCCACTCCCGGCGAGAGCCCAGTTAGAATGCCTGCGCAGAAACCGTTCCTGAAAGTAAAGTGCCGCGAAGATAAACGTCAGCAGCAGTGTGTAACTCCGCATCAACGCGCCGAGATGTATCATCGGCATTGAGAACGCCAGAAACGCAAGCCCCACCAGTGCGGGACGCGGCCCCAATATTTGCTTGAGCCACAGAAATCCCATCACGAGTGCGGAAATACTGAACAGCAACGCCGGCAGACGCAGCATCAGTTCGGAATCTCCCAGTTTCATCCAAAAGTGATAAAACAGAAAGATCAGCGGCGGGTGGGTATGGATTTGACTCGCAGTCCAGGCATCGGCCAGAGTGGATTCACGTGCCGCCTGGAAGTGCATCGACTCGTCAAAGTCGAGGAAAAACGCATCCAGTAACATGCATCGGAACACGAGACCGGCGAGAATAATTCCCGCTGCGATCAACCAGATTACCAGTGACGAGTCTGTGCCTTGCGGGGCGTGCATTCCCGTCGCTTCAGCAGACGGGTCTGCTAAAGCTTCTGATGCAGCCGTGGTCAGTTTATCGTCCACTTTGAAGTTCATTGTCCCGTCCTGCATTCCACAGCCTGCGCTCGCTACCTGTAGTCAGTGAGTCTTGATTTGAAATGATCTGTTTCCATTGCTCTCGACAGGGCAACTTCAGTGCATAATGCGGGCGGAGGAATCACCGCGAATCACTCACTGAGTGAAATTCAAATGACAATCCAGGGCACTCAAACTCACAACCCAAAAATGTTCCGGTCACAGATTGTCTGAAAGAAAATGCTGTTATCTACTTAATACTAAGCAATTTCCGTACCTAATCCTGTGATCCCCGTTCGCTTCGCATACCGGTTTCAAGAGACTGTGCACTGTTGCATAGTGCACCACAGGTCCGGTTACAGACTCTTATCAAATCGAAGAAAACTGTTAACATTTCTTTACACCGAATTAGAACCAGAACCGAACACCGACAGGACAGAGCACGCTGGTCGCCTGTGGTATAGATAACTCAATCGCGTGAATCGTGTTTCAGGTTCAGCAACATCCGCGGTTCGTCGGTGTAGAGTCGTTCGATGCCCTGGCTGAGGAGTTGTTTCATCAACGCCGGATCGTTGACAGTCCAGGCGCCGACTTCGAGATTCGCGGCTTTGATCTTGCGGATCTTCTCCGGGGTGATGCCCTCATGTTGCAGGACCAGCGCTTCGAAGCCCCGCGCCTGGGCGATGCGGAGATCGTCGTCAATGTTCGTGTCGGCACCGCGGTCCCAGAAAACGGCGATTTCCGGCGCGAGTTGTTTGACCTGTGACATGTAGATCAGGCTGCCGTCATTGAAGCCAACCCAGGGATCCATTTGAAGTTGCTTCACCAGCGCGATGGTCTGTTTCACGCAGTCTGCTTTTGGTTGAATGGAAACGCGCGTGCGACGCTGCTGTTTGACCAGTTTTAAAACCTCTTCGAGCAAAGGCATCTGCGCGGGCAGGCATTCCTGTTTTGTCTTCTGGAAACGTTTCCGAAAATCGGTTGCCACATCAACGGTCTGCAATGCGGCGTAAGTAGAATCTGCAATCGTCAGATTTTTGTCGCCAACCCGCTGTGTGGTTTTGTCGTGTGTGCGACCAGTTTGCCGTCTCTGGTGAGAAATACATCCAGTTCCAGCCAGTCTGCGCCGACTTCAATACCACTCCGAATCGAATGAGCCGGCTGGTTATCAAAGCATCAGCCAATGATATCATGCACGACGCGGGTGGGGAACCGATGCTGGACAGACCGCCGCAGCACGAATGTCTGCGAAATCCACAATTTCGTTGACTCTCAAAATGCGAAGAATTACGATGAAGGTCTGTCGGAGGGGAAGAATCCCTGCTATTTCAAGTTTCTTTTTTCAGGAACCAGGCTGATGATCAGATCGCAAATCATGAAAGCAGGCGTATGTGTTGTGGCGCTGATGCTGCTACTCACAGGAGGCCAGACGGCTTACACCGGTGTGACCAATGATGCGGCGAGTAAGTATCTCAAAGATGTGCAGAAAGGAAATCCCGGTTTTAAATCGGTTGGCAAAATTACATTTGGCCCCGGGGGCCTGCTGGTGGTGGCGGACCCTGCGAAAGCGACCATCACGGTCATCGACACGCACGACGTGGGACCTCTGAAAAAACTCGATCAGAAAGTCCCTCAGATTGATATCGCGGTCGCCGCCAGTTTAGGTGTCGAACCGGATCAGATCGAGATTGCCGACATGGCCGTCAATTCGCAAAGCGGCAAAGTTTACCTGTCGATCAATCGTAAAACGGACGGACAGCCGGCGATCCTGGTGATCGACGCCCAGGGCAAAGTGAAAAACTTTGATCTGGTGGAAGTCGATTACATTCAGGTCGCCCTGCCCGGCGGTAAAGATTCCAAAATCCGCAACATTACCGGCGTCGCGCTGGCCAGCGATCGGTTATTGGCGGCTGCGCAGTCGAATGAAGAGTTCGCGAATAAAATCTATTCGATTCCCCTCCCCTTAACTCATGGAACCTCAGCCGACATTTACAGCGCCGAAACGTATCATGTGGCCCATGGCAAATGGGATACGAAAGCGCCGATCCAATCGTTCGTCCCTTATTCCAATAAAGGCAAGAATTACATCGTTGGCGCGTTTGCCTGCACACCGATCGCCAAGTTCCCGCTGGACGAACTGCAGTCAGGCAGCAAAGTCAAAGGAACAAGCGTGGTCGAACTCGGTTCGGGCAATCGTCCGCTGGACATGCTGACCTACGAAAGTGACGGCAAGGAATGGCTGCTGACCAACTCGTTCCGCTTACACTGGAAAAAGAATATGTTTGGTCCCAGTAAGTGGTGGGGTGTTCGCGTCAACATGGACTACCTTGACGCGGAGAATGTGAACGAAGAAGCCACCCGCCGCGATGTGAAGCAGCCGAAAGGCCCGGACGGAATTGAAATCGTCGATCAACTCTCCGGTGCTATGCATATCGACAAGCTGGACAAAAAAGAAATCGTCGTGCTGCGTGATAATGATGGACACCTCGATCTGGAAATTGCACAACTGCCGTAATGGAAGGTTGTATCTGATTCACAGGCTCCTTTCTTTTCTGTCAAAGTGTAGAATAGAGCCTGTTTTTATTGTGCTTTCGAAAAACATGAGCAGAATGGCGCCAGCCACAGTTAGGAATGCGGATCCCGGTTTCGTTTAACGGCGGCTGGTGCCGTGCCGCTCATAAGTGGAGTCTCATGGTGAAATGGTTTTCAGATGATATGCGAACGGTCTGGTCTGCGATGTTTTTCTTGTTCGGTGCACTGGTCTTAACCGAACAGATTTTCGCAGCGGGTGCGCCCGATGCTGCGCTGTCGATTGAAGCCGACAAAAATGATCCCCGGCTGTGCCGTGTCGTGGTGACGACTGCAGAGGAACGACTCTGGACGGCACTCACAATTGCAGACGAGGAACAGCTCCAGCAGGTCCTCTCGCTGAAACGGGAATCGCAGACGAATCAGAAGTTGCCGGCAATCCTGGGACGATATCAAATCAAAGGCTGTCGTCTGGAATTCAAACCGGCATTTCCGCTGGTGTGGGGCGGGCGTTATCAGGCAGTCTTTAATCCCGGTGCATTGAAACTGACCACGAAAAAGCCGGATCAACGTTTGAGTAAAACGTATGTGATTCCCCTGCCCGATTCCCAACCGCCGCGCGTGCTGGCGATTTATCCGTCCGGCAATCAACTGCCCGCCAATCACCTGAAATTTTACATTCAATTCTCTGAACCGATGCAGCAGGGCGAGATCTTCGGCTACTTTTCGCTGTTCAATAAAACGCAGAACCAACAGGTGCCCCGCCCGTTTCGGCATACCGAACTCTGGTCTCCCGATGGCAAACAGTTGACGCTCTGGTTTCATCCCGGCCGCCAGAAGGCAGGCGTGAATCTGAACGTCGAACTGGGCGCCATTCTGAATGCGGGAGACGACTATGAATTACAGATCAATCCGAAATGGGCGGCTCTGTCAGGGCACGCATTAGGCACACCGGTCACGAAAGCATTCCAAGCGATTGCCATCGATGAGCGTCAGCCAAAGATCCCGGAATGGAAATTAACTTCTCCCGCCAGAGAAACGCGAACGCCGCTCGTCTGCGAATTGGGAAAACCCCTCGATTATGCGCTGCTCCGCAGTCAGTTGACCGTACAAACGGAAGCGGGTTCACGAATCGCGGGTCAGGTTCAACTCAGCCAGCATGAGACCGTCTGGAGTTTTCTACCGGCTGAACCGTGGCATCCGGGCCGCTATCAACTTGTGGTTGGCACGGTCCTGGAAGATCTGGCGGGCAACAGCATCGCGCGTCCGTTTGCCATTAATCTTTCAAAAGACCAGCCCGTTTCGCAGCCTGTCGGCGAATTCGTGACACGCACGTTCGAAATCAAATAACGGTTACCCTGTTGAGGTCCTCTCATGTTGCGCAATCTGACTCTGTTCTGCCTGTTCTGTTTCTGTCTGCCGGTTTCGGCTGCAGAGACGCCGCCGAATATTGTGTTCATTCTCGCCGATGATCTGGGCTGGAAAGATCTGGCCTGCACCGGCGGCACACTGGCCGACACGCCGCACCTGGATCGGCTGGCTGCGGAAGGCATGCGATTTACGAATGCTTATGCCCCGGCCCCGATCTGCTCTGCTTCGCGGGCGGCAATTCTAACGGGAAAAACACCCGCGCGATTGCATTTTGAATTTGTAACGAAACCCGCCAGAGTCGATCCGCCGTTCCACCAACTGCTGCCGCCTGCTTACACGCGGGAGCTGCCTTTAAAAGAGGTCACGCTGGGCGAAATGCTGCAGCAGGCGAATTACTTGACCGGCTTCTTTGGTAAATGGCACGTCAGCAAACATTATAAAGCGTATCTCGGCTGGAGTCCGACGCATGGCCCGAATCAGCAGGGTTTTCAGACGGCTGTCGAAACATTCGGCAACCATCCCTATGCGAAGACATTCGACTGGAAACCGGGCGATTTCCAGAAAGGCGAGTTTCCGCCGGATGCGGTAACGGAGAACGCGATTCAATTTCTGAAGCAACCGCGGGCCAAACCGTTCTTTCTCTACCTGTCTTACTTCCACGTGCACACGCCGGTCCACTCGCCGACCGACTGGCTGGTAAAGAAATATCAGACGAAAGCCGCCGCCGGTCCGGGGGAAGCAAAACGTCGCGCGCATTACGGCGCGTTTATTGAAACACTGGACCATTATGTCGGTCAGGTGCTTGCGGCTCTCAACCAGAGCGGCTTACGCGATTCGACGCTGGTCGTTTTCACATCGGATAACGGCGGTCATCCTGAGTATGCCGACAATGCACCGCTGCGGGGGAGCAAATGGAACTTGTATGAAGCGGGCATCCGCGTGCCGCTGCTGGTGCGCTGGCCGCAGCATGTGGCTGCTGACTCCCTCTGTACGGCTCCCGTCAGCGGCACCGATCTGTTTCCCACGTTTTGCGAAGTCGCAGGCGGAAACTGTGCTGATCTGACTTTGGACGGTATAAGTCTGGTGCCATTGCTGGAAGGGAAATCTACGGACTGGCCCGAACGCGCGTTGACCTGGCATTTTCCCTATTATCATCCCGAGAAGGGATACAAAACAGCGAAAGAAACGATCGGCGTGAACGACTTCGCCGTCAGCAAAACGCGACCGGTGTCCGCGATTCGTGCGGGCAACTGGAAGCTGCTGCAGTTTTACGAAACGGACCGCAGTGAGCTTTACGATTTGAGCAGTGATCCGGGTGAGCAGCATGATTTGAGTGCGAGTCAGCCTGAGCGAACCACGACTCTCAGCGCACGTCTGAAGCAGACGCTCACCTCAATGCAGGCGCGGTTTGCAACGGACATTTTCGCTGATCAACCCAAGTCGGATTAACCGAGTTCGGCAATCGGAGCGGAAGGTCCTTCGACCAGCGGTGTGGGACGTCCGCCCGGTTTAATCCAGTGTCCGTAAGGATCGATGCCCAGCTTCTTGAAGACGGTCGCACCGAGGTCTCCCGGTCCGAGACGTCGTTCGGCGATTTCACCGCCACGGCGATCCGTAGCACCGATGACCTGCCCGCCGGGCACGCCCGCACCGGCTGCCAGCATCGACATCACCGGGGTCCAGTGACCACGTCCATCGGTTTTAGTAATGACCGGACCGCGGCCGAATTCACCGAGTACGAGTACGAGCGTAGAATCGAGCAGACCCCGCTCATCCAGATCGTTGACGAGTGTTGCGATACCATGATCGAAGGTCGGCAGCATTGGCTTGAGACCTTTCACAATCCCGCCCCATTTAACTTCATCACCATGATGATCCCAGTGCCCCCAGGCATCGCTCATCGTAATGAAGGTCACGCCGGCTTCGACGAGGCGGCGGGCCAGCAGCGATTTCTGTCCGAACGAATGGTTGCCGTACTTCTCGCGGACCTTCTGCGGTTCCAGGTTCACATCAAAGGCTTTAGCGACATTACCCGAAAGGACCATGTCATACGCTTCCTGCACATAGCGATCCTGCAGGGACAATTCGGGCGAGAGCTCTGTATGTTTTCGCAGCTGATCAAACTGACGGCGTAATGTTTCACGGTCAGTCAGGCGGGACGTTGTGACACCAGCGGGCATCCCAAACTTGCCTGCTGCCTTGACGCCGTCTAATGGTTCATAACGATGGCCCAGATGGCCGGCCCCGTAAATGTCAGCTCCCATGCTGTCGGCGAGAGCCACGAAACCAGGCATGCCGGGAACATTCGGGCCGCGGAATTTGGCAGCCACCGAACCCATCGACGGGTAACCGCCACCGTCACGGTTGTCATTCGTGCGACGTGATTTGGGATTCGCGGCCTGAAACGTTGTTGGTGTATGGTTACTGGAGGTGGCATCCATCGAACGGATGATGGCGAACTTATCCATCATGGCGGCCTGCTGAGGCATATGCTCGCAGATCTCAATCCCGTTCACGGAAGTCGCGATCGGATTAAAGGGCCCGCGGATTTCCGTCGGTGCCTGCGGTTTCATATCCCACATGTCAAGCTGGCTCGGCCCGCCCGAAAGCCAGATCATAATCACGGACTTCGCTTGAACTTTCTGAGAGACCTGGGCCTGAGGGGCCGCTGTCGCCTGTCGCTTGAGTAATTCGGGAAGCGTCAGTCCGGCAAAACCAGCCATCCCCGTCTGGAGAAACCAGCGTCGGCTGCCGCTGCGGATCAGATCGTCACCGGGAGCGAACGCAGAAAACGGACTGCCACTCTGGTGATGTCGGCCGTGTGGATTATCTGAAATATCGACTGGTTGGGACATCCGAATTCTCCCGTTTCAAATCGGCAATACGATTATTAATTAGGGTTAGATAATAAACAGCTTCTTAAATAAAGAAAGCCATTTTACTCTCTCCCCTGTGTGGTGAGTGGTTCAGGCAGGACTCTTAATTGTATCAGCATACCTGAATATGATCGGAAAGAACAACGCGAATTATCAAATTATTATGAAGAAAACCCTGGCAAAGATGCTTTCGTACACGTGTAAATTCACGATACATCAAAACGTCGACTTTGTTTTAAGTCAGTTTGAGAAGTTTAATTGCATTATCCCGATAAATCTTACTGCGGACGGCATCGGGAAGTTCGAGCTTCTGGAAGAGTTCGAACTGCGGAACCTGCTGTCCCGGTGCCAGATAATCGGTGCCGAACAGAATCCGATCCTGCCGACGAACCAGAAATTCCTGCCCAAATACCAGATCGCGGGAGATGGCATTCGCGCCGGAGCCCGCGGAAAGATCGCCGTAAATATTCGGGTAACGAGTCATGAGATCGTCAATCGCGCCTCCCGGTTTAACTTTCGATTTGGGATAACCGCCGAGTTCCTGGGGAGTGAGACCTCCGGAAATCGACGCCCACCAGCCGGGACCGTGGCCGATGAAATTCAGTTCGGGGAATGTCTTGAGCGCATTCTCCAGACGCTTGAGGCCGGGAACATCTTTGCCACGAACAGTATCAATGTGAAACAACAGCGGAATGCCAACTTCCTGGCAGGCTTCGTAAACGCGCATCATCAGCGGGTCGTCAAAGTTGAGGCCGACCTTATGTTCGCCGAACCCTTTTGCGCCCTGATCGACCCAGGCTTGAAGCATGTCAACAAGTGCCTTCACGCTGCCGGCGTGCGTGGTGCGCGGATCGACGGAGCAGAACGGAATGAGGCGATCGGGATACGCCTTGGCAGCCGCCAGCACGGATTCGGTTGTTTGTAAATACTTCGTGGATTCGGGTGACGTCAAAGGCAGGACGACCGATTTCTCGATCTGATGCTCGTCCATCCAACTCAATAACGCTTCGGGGGACAGATTCTTTTTCGGATCAGTATAGGTGCCGATATGCGTGTGGACGTCAATGATCCCGGTGCCTGCTTTAATGTTCGGTTCAGCGGCTTTAATATTGCGGGCAGGTAATAAACCGGCTGTGCATCCGAGGCCGGCGAGAAACAGTGATTTTGAAAATTCACGTCGGGATAAAGTCATTCTGCATTCCTGTGGGTGGGTGGTTTGAAGGAAGGTCCACTTCTGGCACTTCTTCCATTCAAAACAACTGCCGCAGGAATTACAAGGCCGGATTCCGATTTAACGGGGAACGCGGCGGCGGTTTTCAAATTTGATCTGTTTAACGCCTTTGGGTGTCTGATTCGCGTGTTTTATCCGTTCGTGCAGTATCTGGGATAATTCTTCCCGCAGCTGTGTTGTCTCTGGATCATTCGCCAGATTTTTCATTTCGGCGGCGTCTGTATTGTGATCATAAAGTTCGACTCCCTCGCTGCCCTTATCGCCCCATTCGGTGTAACGATAGCTGGGCGTGCGAATACTGTAACCGTTTTCATACTGTGTGAACGCGGTTTTACGCGAGGATTTCGTGGCATCCTTGAGAGTCGGAACCAGACTGACGCCTGACAATGAGGATGGCGTTTTCAGGCTGCATAATTCTGCCAGTGTCGGATAAAAGTCGACCATTTCCGCAGGCGAAACTGCTGTCTGACCTTTGGCGGTCACGCCGGGGCCGGCGATAATCAACGGAACGTGGGCGGCATTTTCAAACAGCGTCGTTTTCTGCCAGTGCCCGTGTTCACCCATGTGATAACCGTGATCGGACGTGAAAACAACGATCGTATTTTCATCGAGACCCGTCTCTTTGAGCGCCGCCAGAATGTGTCCGATCTGTGCGTCGGCGAAAGTGATCGAAGCGTAATACGCCTGAATGGCCTGGCGGGCCAGTTTGTCGGGCAGATTGATCTGGTCCTTCTTGCGGTTCACCGATTTACGGGCCGGCTTGGGAATCGTGTCGAGATAACCGTCCGGAATCGGGGGGACGTTAATCTGATCCGTCGGATACATCTCGAAATAGTTTTTGGGAGCGACGTAAGGCGTGTGCGGTCGATACAGGCCGACCGCGAGAAAGAAAGGCTGTTTACTTTTGGCAAATTGATTGAGCTGTTGAATGGCAATCTCGGCAGCGATGCCATCCGTCTGCTCGGCGTCGGTTCCGTCAGCGGCCAGCCAGCTGAGCGTGCCGCCAAAGCTGCCGGGAATCAGGCTGAATATTTTGTCTTCATCGTCCACATCGCGGCCGCGGGGATTGAACGTCTGATTCCAGGAAAAGGGGTCATCGTGTCCGCCGGTCCCGATGTTTTTGGGAACATTATAGTGATAGATTTTTCCGACGCGGGTGGCGAAATAACCCTGATTACGAAACATCTGCGACATCGTCTGCACGTTGGGAACATGTTCGCGGACATAGATGGAATTCCGATGAATGAGCGTCTGATCGGGGTACATGCCCGTCATGAACGATGCCCGACTCGGGCCACACAGCGGATACTGACAATAGGCGTTCTGAAACCGCACGCCTTGTTTTGCCAACTGGTCGATATTCGGAGACTGCACCTGCGAATGCCCATAACAGCCCAGATCGCAGTTCAAGTCATCGCAGATTAGAAACAGCACATTCGATTTCGCCTCTGCGGCGGCTGCCATGGGATTTGTGAATTGAAAAAATAATACGAAACAGAAAACGCATTGAATGAATCGACCGAGACTATAGATCATGAATTCGCTCCGTTGAGACTGAGATTTCACTGAAAACTTCAGAGATCATCGTACCAGACGGGCTAACCAGTTTCAGCAGAGAATTGTGAAGACGAGAGGAGAAATTGATGAAGAAAACCAGATTCCGCTCAACGCTGGGTCTTCGAAATGAAGGCTTCCATCATGCTCAGCGTTTCGGGACTGACGTGATGTTCAATCCCTTCGGTATCTGTGGCGGCAGTTTCTTCACTGACACCCATTGCGACCAGAAAACTCAACACGATTTCATGACGATGGCGGGAATCTTTCGCCAGCTTAGCCCCTTTACTGGTTAATTCGACCGGATTGTAAGGTTCCGTCGTGGCAAAACCATCGCGCTGCAGACGGGCCACCGTGCGATTCACGGTGACATGGCTTACCGCAAAATATTCCGCAAGATCTTTGACCCGGCAGACCTCCTGCTCTTCGATGATTTCGGCGATCGCTTCGACATAATCCTCCGCAATTTCCGTAGCATGATCCACACGCGTGCGCTCGTGCTGATTCTTGGGTGTCTGCTTTTTTGCCATCCTGGAGTGCCTTTGGTCTCATTAAAAATATGTGGCTCAATATCTTACCCTGATTTACGATCCTTTTACAGTCCAGACGGAATGAAATATCATGGCATGCGAATTAGCAACTGAGCGGAATGGCGCCAGCCACTGATAAACGAAACCGGTTCCGGAACACAAAAACGAAACTGGTTTTGGGTCGCAAAAACAGCGGCTCGCGCCGTGCCGTTCAGAAAGTGGTGCCGATAAAATCATTCTGACTTAAAGAAAAAACCTCGGGCACGCTCCTATGCTGAGGAGACCCGAGGTTAAAATTGAAATATGCAAAACAGACTTACGCTGATTTCAGTAAGCTGTCTTTCTTCCCGGAATGAATCCTTCCGTCTGTTAGCGTCAGGGTTCGTTTCGCGCATTCGGCGGCGGCGAGATCGTGTGTCACCATCACGATCGTGCGGCCTTCTTCGTTGAACTGCGCCAGAAACTCCATGACCTGCTCTTTCGTCGCCGGGTCGAGATTGCCCGTAGGCTCATCCGCCAGAATGATCGCCGGATCGTTGGCCAGCATACGTGCCAGTGCGACGCGCTGCTGCTGTCCGATACTTAATTCCGCCGGCTTGTGAAACATGCGATCCTGCAGTCCGACTTTGTGCAGCAACTCTTCGGCCCGTTGTTGCTGATGCTCGGGATTTTTCTTCGCCAGCAGCATCGGGACCTGCACATTTTCCATCGCCGTCAGGTAGGGAATCAGATTGAAGGTCTGAAACACAAAACCAAGTTTATTCTGTCGCAACTTCGCCCGCGACTCGATCGGTAAATCGTAAACCGATTCTCCATCGAGCAGAATGCGCCCTTCTGACGGAGCCGACATCGCCCCCAGAATGGAAAGCAGCGTTGTTTTTCCACTGCCGCTGGGTCCGATGATGGCGACATAATCGCCACGCGGAATTTCCAGGTTCGTGGTATCCAGTGCGACCACTTCAT
>CAXBFD010000124.1:0-18016 GCA_963974925.1 uncultured bacterium
TTCGCTGGCTGGTCGAAAAAGCGGCGGAACTGGGGGTGACCCGACTGGTGCCTCTCATTACCGAGCGCAGCAGCGTTGATCCCGGCGAGAATCGATTGAAAAAATTACAACAAACGATCGTGGCGGCAGCGAAGCAGTCCGGGCAGACCCGTTTGATGGAATTAGCGCCGCTGCAGAGGTGGGATGATTTTCTGGCAGAATCCTGTCAGGCTGATCGTCGGATGTTGATCGCGGACCCTGGGGGGAAAACGCTCGAGCTTTTAAGTCAGCCTGATACGACTGCCGTCACAAGTCCTGTGATTCTGCTGATTGGTCCGGAAGGGGGGTTCTCGCCCGAGGAAGTTCGATCGGCCATCGAACAGGGAGCGCAGCCTGTTAAACTGAGTGAGGGTATTTTACGGATCGAAACCGCAGCGATTTTATTCGCCGGACTGGTTCGGCTGGCCTTCAACCTGCCTGAGTGAAGTATTGATCCACTTCGATCAGATTCAGTCAAACAGGTGCCTCGATCGGATAAAGAGCGCAACACTGTAAATCACGACCCCGGCGACGACGAAAGAACCAAAATTCAATAAATTACGTCCTGTCGTGAATTTTTTCCTGGCAACAATTTGTGCAATGGACGTCACCACAGCGACCAGCCCGAATTTGAAGTAGACCATGCCTTTGATGCCCCAGCGGGCAAGAAAGTAGTTCGCAATCTGATTCGACTCAACGAAATGACCTGTTACCAGCAGCAGATAGGTCATAAAGACGTCAAGCGCATTGACGAGAATAAAGACGCAGGTCTCGCGCTCCAGCGGCAGTTGATGGGTCCAGAAGGGACGAGATTTTTCTTCTTTAGATTCAGGCGGCGTTTCTTCCATGACTGTTTCTCACTTGACCAAAGACGGACGTCGACTTGATAAACGGTTAAACCAGTTTACGCAGTTGATCAATATAACCGGGAATCGCTGCTTTGGGTTCTTCTTTTGCTTCATATTCCAGAACAATAAAGTTTTTATAGTGAGCGTCTTTCAGAATTTTAACGATGCGGGGAATATCAGCGGGAACTTCTTTGCCGCGGATTCCCATTTCAACCTTGATTTGCGCATTAATCGCCAGCGGTGCAATTTTCTCCAGATCGGCATAGGGATCTTCCGTGTGGAAGTTTCCACTGTCAAAATTAACGCCGAAGTTCGGACTCTTGTTGATACCATCGATGATTCTCATCATCTGCGCGGGTGTGGAAGTGATGCCGCCATGATTCTCCAGAGCCAGGCTCACCCCTTTTTTCTCGGCATATTTCAGCGATTCATTGATGCCTTTCTGGCACATGCGGATTGCTTCTGCTTCATTGCCCCCTTTGGGAACTGTTCCTGCAAAAATACGAATCACGGGAGCACCAAGAATGGCAGAGTAATCAATCCACTGACGCGTCATTTCCAGTTGTTCATCGCGGGCGGTGCCTGCTGGCAGACAAAAGTTGTTGCCAATCGCGGTGCCGGAAACTTCCAGTCCCAGTGAGCCGGCCAGATCGCGGGTCTGTTTCAGATAGTCATCGCTGACCGGGTTCGGAAAGTAGTAGCTGGTCAACTCGCAGCCATCCAGTTTCAACTCGCCGCAGTAGCGGACGAAATCCATGATATTCATGGTCGCTTCGGTAGCCCTGGGACGCGGTTTTGGCCAACTCTGTTGCAGATAGTGGCGCAAAGAGTAGGCGGCCAGACTCAGTTTGAACTTCTCAGAGGCATCCTTTTTCTGAACGCCGGCTGCCAGTGTCGTGTCTGCAAGCAGAATGCCGGTCGACAGCGCTCCGAATCCCCATAAGGAAGAAGTCTTCAGAAAATCGCGTCTGCTGGTTTCCTGCTCGAATTGAGCGTCTGAATCAACTGCCATTATGTTTACTCCGGGAGTGAGCCGATTAAAAATGAATCTGTTGAATTAAAGCGCCGTTCTCTCAGAAAAGCGGCTTGTTTATTTTGACAACTCGCAGGCGGTAAAGAAACCCTCGATATCAAAAACAGGCAGAATTGCAAAGTTTCTGAGGATGGCTAAACTAACCCTATTATTGTAGAGATCACTGACAGGACACCTGTCTGTTTGTTAAGATGTGCGACCGGGGAAATGACCCTGTCGGGTGGTATCTCAAATTTTGACCGGGCCTTTGTGCCCATGACCTATTAGGAAGACCGGACACAATGCCTCGTTACGACGCCAAGCGGATCGAAACCAAATGGCAGACATATTGGGATCAGCACGAAACTTTCAAGACTGGAGATTTTGTTGAGGGGAAAGAAAAGCTCTATGTCCTTGATATGTTTCCGTATCCGTCAGGCGATGGTTTACATGTCGGTCATCCGGAAGGATATACGGCGACGGACATTGTCTGTCGTCACGCCCGCATGCAGGGCAAACAGGTGTTGCATCCGATGGGCTGGGACGCCTTTGGTTTGCCTGCCGAACAACACGCCATTAAGACGGGCACGCCGCCCCGGATCACCACCCAGAAAAATATCGACACGTTTCGTCGTCAGTTAAAAATGCTGGGATTCAGTTATGACTGGAGTCGCGAATTTTCCACCACAGACCCCGAGTACTTCCGCTGGACGCAATGGATCTTTCTGCAGTTGTTTCATTCCTGGTTCGACGGCGAATGTCAGTGGACGGGCCCCGATGGTAAAAAACGCGTGGGACGCGCCCGGCCCATCAGCGAGTTGCCGATTCCCGAGAAAGTGAACGCGGCGGGGGAAGAAGCAATCCGCCGTTATCAGGACCGTCAGCGGTTGGCGTACCAGCATGAAGCGCCCGTCAACTGGTGTCCGGCTTTGGGAACCGTATTGGCGAATGAAGAAATCATCGACGGAAAAAGCGAGCGAGGCAGCCATCCGGTCGAACGCATTCCGTTGCGTCAATGGATGTTGCGGATCACAAAATACGGAGACCGATTGGTCGATGGCCTGGAGGGTCTTGACTGGTCTGAATCAATTAAATCATTGCAGAAAAACTGGATCGGTCGCAGTGAAGGGGCCGAGGTCGATTTCTTCGTCGGCGCCGCAGGCCAAAGTTCTGATCTGGATCAGGCTTTTGAATCATGGAAAAGCAGACGCGGGGCAGCCGGATTTCCGGAAGAGGCAGAAGCAGACGTCTTGCGAATTTATACAACCCGCCCCGATACCTTATATGGGGCGACCTACATGGTGTTGTCGCCGGAGCATCCGTTTGTTGATCGCTTGACGATTGCCGGGCAGAAACAAGCTGTCGAGACATACCAGAAAAAAGCCGCACTCAAAAGCGACCTGGATCGAACCGATCTGGCAAAAGAAAAGACAGGCGTTTTTACCGGCAGCTACGCCATCAATCCGGTGAATGGCGAGAAAGTTCCGGTCTGGATCGCCGATTATGTATTAATCAGTTACGGCACCGGCGCGATCATGGCGGTTCCCGCACATGACTTGCGCGACTGGGAATTCGCCGTCGAATTCAAGTTGCCGATTATTCCCGTCGTGGAGCCACCCGCTGGTTACGAGCCTGCGAAAGATGAGTTGGCGCTCGCAGCAGAAATCGACGGGGAAAAACGCACGCCGTTTTCCGGTTTCGGAACCGCCATCAATTCCGACACCTTTAGTGGCACGCCTACGGCGGAATTCAAAAAACAGATCACGGCAAATCTGGTCGAGCAGGGTTTTGGAAAAGGGGCCGTCAACTATCGTTTGCGTGACTGGCTCTTCAGTCGACAGCACTTCTGGGGCGAACCGTTTCCGATCTGGCATGAACTGGATGCGGACGGCAAGATCACCGGTTTGATGCGTCCGGATTCCGAACCGAGTTTGCCCGTCGAGCTTCCCGAGTTGAAAGAATTCAAGCCGGCGGGCACTCCCGAGCCGCCACTTTCTTCTGCTCCGGCAGAATGGTTGTATAAAACCGACGCCGACGGAAAACGTCTGATGCGTGAAGTCAACAGCATGCCTCAATGGGCCGGTTCCTGCTGGTACTATTTGCGGTTTGCTGATCCTCGCAACAACGAACGCTTTCTTGACCCGCAGAACGAAAAGAACTGGTTGCCGGTTGACCTTTATATCGGCGGCGGCGAGCACGCAGTGTTGCATTTGCTTTATGCCCGTTTCTGGCATCAGGTTTTGTTTGACCGTGGATTCGTGGTCTGTCCCGAGCCATTCCAGAAGCTGGTGAATCAGGGCATGATTTTAGGTGATGTCGAATTGACGGGGTTTCAGACGGCAGACGGTGCCTGGGTTTCCTCCAAAGAGGTTGCGGAATCGGATGAGTCTGAAACGAAGTGGATCGAAAAATCAACGGGCAAACCGGTAAACATCTTGAGCTTGAAGTCGGATCAGGTGCAAAAACAGGGTGAGGATTTTACGCTCGTTGAAGACCCTGCCATCTTTGTGAACAGCCGCGCTTATAAAATGTCGAAATCACGGGGCAATGTGGTTAACCCGGACTTTGTGGTTGAGCAGTATGGCGCTGATGCGTTGCGCATGTATGAAATGTTTATGGGGCCGTTGGAAGCGACCAAACCCTGGAGCATGAGCGGCGTGGAAGGCGTCAGCCGATTTCTCGGACGAGTCTGGCGGTTGATGATTGAGGAACGGGTTGAAGACGTCACACTGAGCGAAGCGGTGACGGAAGAAGCTCCAGCCGAAGAACAGTTAAGGATCTTGCATAAAACGATCAAAGCCGTCACGGAAGACATCGAGAAATTATCCTTCAACACGGCGATCAGCCGCATGATGGAATTTACGAATGCAATGGGACAGCAGAAAGTCCGATCGAAGACCGTGCTGTCTGACTTTGTGTTGCTGCTGTCGCCATTTGCACCGCATATTGCGGAAGAACTCTGGAGTGTATTAGGGCACACCGATTCGTTGGCGTATCAACCCTGGCCCGCATTTGATGAAGCCTTGTTGCAGGAATCAGTGATGGAAATTCCCGTGCAGGTGAACGGGAAATTACGCTCCAAAGTTTCCATCGCGGCCGACGCCGATCAGGCCGCAATGCAGCAGGCAGCCGAGCAGGATGAAACCATCGCCAAATACCTCGAAGGAAAAACCATCGTCAAAGCGGTGGTCATTCCCGGCCGCATGATTAACTTCGTGGTGAAATAATGTGCTCGACAGGGAGACGGTTGAAAATGGCTCTTTCTGTGACTTGTAAATTAGCGATTTGTTTTGTTCGAACTTAATCTTTAAACTCTTTCCTTTATTCTCGACTGACAAAAAAGTGAAAATATCGAGCGCCATCTATAAGAAACTCTCTATCGAAAGGTAATGAGAAGTATTTTGATTTTGTTCTATCTTTACTATGAGAAAGACGAAATAAATGCCAACAGAAAAACAACGTAAAGATTTAATTGAACGATTAAGTACTTTGGTCCCGCCTGAATCACTAACGGACGCAAAAGAGCTTTCATCAGGTGGGGACCATGTTGTCCCACTATTGAAATACTCTCCACGATGGAAAACAAAGCAGGTTGTCGCTGCGGTACGCGCCTTGGAAATGATCAATACTGACAAGGCCTGCGAAGCACTTTGTGAATATGTAGTAGACCATCGAGCAAGTGTACTCATTCAAATCCAAAAATCATTAAAGACGTTCAGTGAATCTCGTGCCTTAGAAATATTGGAGTTCTCAAATTCTACAATTAATAAACGACTGAAGAAAATTGCTACGGACTGTGTCGAATTTCAAAACTGTTTCCTTATCTCAAAGTTAGACCACATTGGAGATTTGAGTAACATCGAAACAATTATTTTTTCTAAATGTCACATGCTTAACGATGTTGCTGGATTGTCAAACAACGGCCCAGTTAAAAGTATCACATTTTTTGAAAGTCAGAATCTACAAACATTGAATGAACTCGGCGGATGTTCATCTCTTGAATCCCTCACACTCACTGACTGTCACTCACTGACGGATATCAGTGGACTCGGGAAATGCACGGCTCTCCAAGATATTAGCTTCGATAGTTGCAAGCAATTAGCAGAAATTACTGGACTTGAGGACTGTGTTAATCTTCAATCAATAAACCTTACTGGTTGTAAGCAGCTCTCAAATATTGCTGACCTTGGGAACTGTGCTAGTCTACAAATTATCAACCTCTCTGATTGTGAGCAATTATCGAATATTGCCGGGCTCGGAAATTGCACTAATTTACTAATTTTTAGACTCTCGAATTGTGGCAAATTGATAAAGGTTGGTAACCTTGAAAACTGTACTTCCCTCAAATCGATTAATCTTGCTGGCTGCCCGCAGTTGACGGACATCTCAGAGCTTAGTGAGTGCCCCAGCCTCAATGCAATTAACCTTTCTGGTTGTAGTCACTTGATGGATGTAAGCATGCTTGGAAAATGCGATTCGCTTCAATCGCTTGATTTATCAGATTGTAGTCATCTGAAAGACCTTCGTGGTCTTGGAAGCTGCAATACATTACTCACACTTAAAGTTATTAACTGCAGTCAACTATCAACTGTGCGCGAACTTAGTAACTGTGCTTCCCTGCAATATCTCGACCTTACTGATTGTGGCCAGTTGAACGATGCCAATGGACTTGGTAGTTGTGTTTCCCTGCAAATTCTTATTCTTTCCAACTGTGATCAATTGACGGATGTCAGTGATCTTGGGAATAGTTCTTCTCTCAAATCGATAGACCTTTCTGGAAGTCATCAACTAGCGGGGCTGGGTGCGTTAGGCAATTGCAAATCACTTGAGTTTTTATATATCTCTAAAACCATTGCGAAAAAAGAAGACATTGATTTATTGAAAGTAAATTTGCCCAAACTTTGCATTGAAATAACGCGATAATAATCTCACATTATTAAAAAGTTATTCAATAAAATCTGGATCTTCACTCAACTAAAATCCTCACAGAATTAGTTCGCGATGGATTTGTGAGACTTGCCAGTTCTGCATCTGTAGTGGATTGGTTGAGATGGGGTAGCATCTTTCCGAATGCGTCTTTGTCACTTGTGTTACGACAGTTTTTACTGGTTACCCCGTTTGTTTTATTTAACCTTCATGACAGGGGGCGTCGGGTGCCATTCATGAGGATGATTCTGTCAAGATCGTGGTGTGATGAACGCAGGGTGTTCCACTGCAAACAGCCTCTTGTAAGAGACTTCCTATGCCGGCTTAAATAAACGATTAGATGGTTGCGTTAATTTTTGTTGTGAAAGGGATGTGTTTTGGCTTACTTCGGTTTAGGGTGTATTATTCTTCGTCAAGCCGGTACAGCGGTTGGCTGATTCCGGTCGCGTCGACGGACCAGGGGAGCCAGGCGAACGCCACTTCGTTGACCATTAAGTCCGATTTGCGGGGGCGGACCGGGTATTCTTCGATCTCAAAATCTTCCGGATGAATGGGTTCTTCCAGCTTGTCTAATTCCTGCTGAAACTCTGATTCCAGTTCGGCGTATTTTTGCTGCTGGATTTCCAGTGCTTCTTTGGCGCGTCCGATATCGCCGTGCTCTTTGGCGGCTTTTCCCATGTTGCGGGCCGCCGTTGTGGCTTTCTGGACATTCGTGGCGCTGGCAACTTTTCGGCCCATGAGGGCGCCGAAAATCGTGGTTCCCAGAGAGAGGAAGGTACTCAGCTTTTTGTCACTGTATTGAGATTCTTCACGTGCCACGCGTTCTTCAGCAGTGCGGATGCGGTTTTTGATCGTATCGAATTTGGAGGCATACTTGGTACGCAATTTTTCCATCTGCAAATCGCGGTCTTCACGCATCAGTTGTTTGAGTCGCGTGCGAAAAACCGCCTCGTTTTCGCTGGGATCGGAATACAGTTTGGGGTCGGCACTGAACCAGAGATTGAGCGGACGTTCCTGGTAGAGGTAAGTTTTCAATTCTTTTTCCCAAGTGCGATACTGGGCTGGTCGTGTCAGAGCAGATTCGACTTCGGCAAACTGGGCTTGCGTGGCGGTTTCGTTGTCGTATTCCAGATTGCCGGGAGGAATTGGAGTCGCTTCGTCCCAGAGCGACTCGGGAAGTTCACCTGTGATTGTGGTCAACAGCGCCACATCCTGCCAGAGATCGACTTTCGACTTGGCGTCGGCATAACGTAATTTTGCCATGCCAATGATGCCGGGCCGATAAACGAGGCGGCTGCCTTGTGACAATAAAGTCGATGGAGTGAAGATACGCTGTTTGACTTCAGACGGTATCAATGGCGGTTGCGTCGAGTCTCGTTCTGCAGAGGCAACCACGTTGGGCGCCGTCGTTGTCTGGTCTGCAGTCGCTTCCATCAACGCGTGCTTACGCGGGTCCATCAGTGTTTTGATCTGCGTGCGCGTGAGCGGGCCGCGCAGGTAAGAGAGTGCCCATCGCGTATGGAATACGACGGGCGCATCTTCATGCACATTATGTAACAGAAAAACGCGACTACCCAGGCCGGACAGAATCGCTTCCATTTCCTGACGATGAAACTGGCCGCCGGCTGCACCGGAAGCACTTTCCAGTCCATCCAGCAGACGCGCTTTGTCGCGTTCGGTCTGCAGGCGGCCGATGAACCAGGTGCCCGTGTTCGAGAGTCCTTTGTAATCCAAGTCGACCGGGTTTTGTGTGGAGAGCACAACTCCCAGTCCATACGCGCGGGCCTGCTTCAGCAGAGTCAGCATTGGTGTTTTGGAAGGGGGATTCGCTGTGGGAGGAAAGTAGCCGTAGACTTCATCCATATACAGGATGGCCCGCAGACTCGATGTTCCCGACTGGCTGCGCACCCAGGCCAGTAATTCATTCAGCAGCACGGTTACGAAAAACATGCGTTCCGATTCGGACAGGTGCGCGATCGAGAGAATTGAAATGCGCGGTTTTCCCTGTTTCGTCATTAACAGATTTTCAATGTTTAACGGGTCCCCCTGCATCCAGGTTTCAAATCCCGGAGAAGCCAGCAGGTTGTTGAGCTGCAGCGAGAGTTGCACACGATCTTTGGAAGGGTAAAACGTTTCCAGATCCAGAAAACCAATTTTATCGAACGGGGGAACCTGAATTTCCTGAATCAGACTTGCGACAGAAAGATTGCGTTTTTCTTTCCAGGCTTTACTGAGAATGTTTGAGAGCAGAATGTGTTCGCGGCTGTTGATCGGATCTGCATCGATTTTCAGTAACGCCAGCAGACCGGAAACCGCCGACATGATCCGATCCCGGAAGGCATCGCTGTTATTCAAAACGGCGTCGTGGGGCGCATCGAATGATTTCAAAACCGAAATCGGTAAACCCGCGTTGCTGCCGGGCGTATAAATGGCCATATCAACGGCGGAGCGGAGCCGTTCGATGCGGGCGCCGTCCTGTTGCCAGTCGGCCAGTCCTTTTTTCCAGAGGTTGGCCGTCCAGCTGGCATATTCATCGGGGGTTTTTCCTTTGCGGACCGCTTCGCTTTCTTCGATCCAGGGGCGAAAATCAGCAGGCTTTAATTCCGGAAAGTTGAGCAGCAGGTTTCCCAGATCCCCTTTAGGATCGATGGCGATCACGGGAATATCATCAATGGCGGCTTCTTCCAGTAGAGACAGGCAGAGCCCCGTTTTACCACTGCCGGTCATGCCGACACAGACGGCGTGCGTCGTCAGGTCTTTGCTGTCGTACAGAATCAGATCGTCTCTGATCGCGCCGTTTTGCAGGTCATACTCTCGACCCAGATAAAATGCGCCGAGCTTTTCGTAGGGTTGATCTGTCATTACTCACCATGAACGGGAAGAAGAAAGGAAATACGGAAATCGATTTCAAAGTTCAGAACTGCCAGTGACCGTTCTGGGGATAGAGTAACATGCGGGAACATTGATTTCACGTATTGAAAGAAAATCTTCTGTGAAAATCGGCATCTGGCTGGCCTGGTTCTCAGCGGGGTTCTTCCTGTTCGGGAACAATGGAGAAGCATGAAAAAACTTCTTCGGGTATGCGGCGGGGCGTGAGGTTTTCATAATTCACAAAAGCCCAGTTTGTTTCGGCGCGCACCAGCAGTTCAGAATCCTTGAGCCGTACGATCCGGTATTTACGGAGGGATTTGACTTTCTGCAGTGTGGAAATCCAGGTCTGTACGATAATTTCCTCGTCGACAAACGCCGGTTGTAAATATTCAATATAGTGGCTCCGCGCCACCCAGCCAATTTTCGTTTCCCGATAGCGGCGGGCGGACCAGCCGTTCGCGGTGGAGTGTGCGACAGCGGCATCCTGCAGCCATTTCAGATAAACGACGTTATTGACATGGCCCAGTCCGTCAATTTCCTCTGTCGTGACTAAATGACGGTATTCATAAATGCGATGCATGGAATTTGTATCCCCGCTTATGGTATGTTATTAACAGAAATCATCGTGTGATGTGTTAAGTTGAAATCGCGATTCTCTGCAGATCGTCTGTATTGAATTAGTGTAATTGAATTGAATGAGAATTGAATCTGAGTTCCATGAATAATTTAACGTCGCTGCCACTGGTAATCGGTTTAGGTGAATTGCTGTGGGATTGTTTTGGTGATGAGAGACGCCCGGGGGGCGCGCCGGCAAATGTTGCCTTCCAGGCGAATCAACTCGGCTGTCGGGGAACCGTTGTCACGCGCGTCGGTCAGGATGCGCTGGGTACCGAACTGCTGGATTTCTTAACGCAGCAGCAGCTTTCAACAGAATATGTGCAGGTCGATGCGACATACCCCACGGGGACGGTGACCGTTGAATTCACCGATGCCAACGATCCGCAGTACACGATTCATGAGCAGGTCGCCTGGGATCATCTGCAATTTAATGACACTTTAGCCGCTTTGATGAATGAGGCGCAGGCTGTCTGTTTTGGCACACTGGCCCAGCGAGAAGGGGACGCGCGCGAAGCAATTCACCAATGTCTGGCCGCGACGCACGCGGATTGTCTGGTCGTGTATGACGTCAATCTGCGTCAACATTATTTTGATCCCGGTTGGATCAAGCGATCTCTGACCGCAGCCAAAGTGGTAAAACTGAATCAGGAAGAGGCCCATGTTTTGTCCGGGCTACTGGAAATTGCTGCAAAGGATCTGCAGGCGTTTGCGTTGCAGCTTCAACAGCAGTATGGAGTGGAAGCCGTCTGTATTACGCGCGGCGCTGAGGGATGTTTGATTTATGCCGGCGATCGAGATTATGATATTCCCGGTACCCCTGTCGACGTTGCAGATGCTGTAGGAGCCGGTGATGCGTTTACCGCGGCTTTGATTTCCCGTCGCCTGCTGGGATGGTCCTGGGAACGGGCGGCCCTGTTCGCGAATCGCGTGGGAGGCATGGTTGCCAGTCAAGCCGGGGCGATGCCTGTGTTGCGGGCGGAGTTCGAATGCCTCAGCCAGGAAATTCAGAACAGCTGATCAAGTTTGAGTTCATAAACTTTTTAATTACTTCAGATAGTGTAAGGATTGAATTAATGTCACGTTTGACCCTCTTGGCGTTGTCACTTGCTGCGATGTGTGTTGTGGGATGTTCCAGTGAAACTCCGACGGCCAGTGATCCGGGGCTGCCCGAAGCCGCTGCCACAGGTAAAAAGCCTGCTGCCACAAATGCGGAAGACTATCAGGTGCTACTGGAAACCACAAAAGGCAACATCATTCTGGATGTGCATCCGGAGTGGGCTCCCCAGGGAGCAGAACGCTTCAAAGAACTGGTGGAGCTCGGTTTTTATGATAACTGCGCTTTCTTCCGCGTGATAGATGGATTCATGGCACAGATTGGCATCAATGGTGATCCCGAACTGCACGCCAAATGGCGCGAAAAAAACATTACCGATGATCCGGTGGTCGAATCAAACACACGCGGCATGGTCTCTTTTGCCAACGCAGGACCCAACACCCGTTCGACACAGTTTTTTATCAACTTCGGTGACAACTCAAATCTGGATTATGGCTTCTCTCCGTTTGCGCAAGTGACCGAAGGTATGGATGTGGTGGATTCGCTGTATAAGGGTTATGGAGAAGGAGCACCAAACGGACGCGGACCCGATCAGCAGCGTATCGTGGGACAAGGAAACGATTATCTGAAAAAAGAGTTTCCGATGCTGGACTACATCAAAAAAGCGAGAATCATCGGTGGGCCTGCCAAGGCCGGTGCGAAACCGGAGACGGCTGCTCCGGCTGCAAAAGACGATAAGTCAGCGGCAGAACCAAAGGCTGAAAAGAAAGAGGAAGCAGCCGCCAAACCGGAAGCAGAGACGCCGAAAAAAGAAGCAGACACGAAAGAAAAATAAACGAGGATTAATCGTTGACCGGCATACGCACAAAGGGAGCCCGGATGCAGGCAAGTCCATCCAGCTCCCTGCTGGCTGCCTGGAAGCGTCCTTCCGTTGTGCGGTGCGTCATAATGACCAGCGGCACAATCGGGAAGTCTTCACTCTGATCGACTTCGGGAGCCTCGTGTTGTACCAGACTGGCGATGCTGATCTGGTGGTCTCCCAGCACGTTCGTGATATCTGCCAGGGCGTGCGGACGGTCTTCCACGTTGAGTCGCAGGAAGTAACGCCGGGAGATCTCTTCGCGGGGCATAATCTTAATGTCCCGACGCGGATTCCAGAGATCGAGTCGGGGAAAGGTAATCGCGGCCCGGCCGACGGCAACATCGATCAGGTTGGCGACTACTGCGGAGGCGGTCGCCATCTGTCCGGCTCCCATGCCTGACAGCCAGACTTTTCCGACCGCGTCCCCTTCCAGGGCAATCTTGTTGTAGGCGTCTTCCACGTGGGCCAACGGGTTGTCATTACGAATCAGCGTGGGCTGCGCGTGCATTTCGAGTTGGCCATCCAGCAGTTTGGCGACCGCCAGTAACTTGACCGTGTATCCGAGTTCTGACGCGTATTGTAAATCGGCCAGAGAGAGTGAATCGATGCCCTGTCTGAGAAACTGATCCAAGCCAACTTTGATCCCGAGCGCGAGTTGAACCAGAATTCCGAGCTTTTGTGCGGCATCGGTGCCATCCACGTCCATCGCGGGGTCGGCTTCTGCATAACCGATTTCCTGGGCACTCCGCACGGCATCATCATAGCTGACGTTGTGTGAAAACATTTGCGTCAGAATGTAATTGCTGGTTCCGTTCAGAATGGCTTCAATCGAAGTGATCTGGTTGGCCGACATGGCCTGGGTCACGGTTTCTATTAAAGGCACACCGCCGGCGACCGCCGCTTCGAAGCAGATGCAGCGGTTCAGTTCTTTCGCGCGCTGGAACAGACTTTCGCCTTTTTCACAGAGCAGCGCTTTGTTGGCAGTGATGACGTCTTTACCACTTTCCAGAACCCGCAGCATGATGTCGTAGGCCGGATCAATTCCGCCAACCAGTTGGATGACGACGTCGATCGAGGAATCATTAATGACTGCTTCAATGTCGTCTGTCAGAATTCCGGGAGCAAGAGTGATGCCGCGTGTTCTGGAAAGATCTTTGACGACTGCCCGCTTGAGGTGAATCGGTCGGCCTGCGCGCAGCGTCATCTGTTCGGCGCGATTCAGCAGGATTTTCACGACACCAGTGCCTACGGTTCCCATACCGATAATGGCGACATTTAAGGGAGAAGACAACATTCCAGATTCCTGAATATGTAAACACAATAAATGGATGCGAGGGGCTTTTAATTCAGCCTCGTACTATAGACGGTTCGCGAGGCCAGTGGAACCATTGCCCGATAAATCAGTTGATTTCAGCCTGATAATATCGTCGAATTTATCGATTTTAAGGGTCGGTTCAGGCTGGAAAACAGTGAGCTGGCATAGCGGATTTGTGGAAAGGGACAGGGCAGCGGGTCAGTCGCAGGAAAGTAATTCTTTACTGCCGATAAAGTTTTTCCAGCAGGCGTATTTCGCATGATTCACCTGTTGTTGCAGCAGCGGGTTGCGGCTGGGTTTGGCGGGCTTCTGGAGCAGTTTCATACCCGCCTGAGAAGGCGTGCGTCCTCCTTTTCTGGTGTTACAGCGATGACAGGCGCTGACGATATTTTCCCAGCTCATACCCCCTCCCTGGGAACGGGGGATCACATGATCCAGACTGAGTTGTTTCAAGCTGTACTTTTTCTGGCAGTACTGGCAGCGATAGCTGTCTCTGATAAAAATATTGCGGCGATTGAATTTGATCGTATTGTTGGGAATCCGGTTGTAGTGTAGCAGGCGTATGACTCGCGGAACCTGAATTTCGAAATTCACTGAGAGAACCCAGTCTTCCAGTTCCGTTCGTTCATTGAATTCCGATCTCAGCTCGCTGATTTCAATCCAGGAGCTGAAGTCATAATTCATGAAACTCCCCTCTTCAACGCTGATGACTTCTGCAATGTCTTTACTGAGCAGGCAGAAAGCACGCTTGGCGGAGATGATATGGACCGGCGAATAAGTCTTGTTCAGCGCCAACACGCTGGCCTGCATCGCGCTGGACTGTGCCTTCTTCCCGGTAGTTGCTGAAATCATATAGCGCCCACCCTCCAGATCTCTGAGCAAGGTTATGGCAATATCAGAATACGATTTAACTTAACTCGACTCACAAAGAAAGAATCATTGGAATTGCCGGGCATAATACCTTACCTGGTGCATCAGTCAATTCAAATATTGATAATCCTTTCAAGATTGAGGCGCGCACCTTCATCGCGGATATTTTATACTTCGGGGGGCCCCTGGATCAACTGTTTCCGGGGAATCGGGCGAAATGTATCCTGAAATGGCTACGTCGCTTCACCAGATCCGTCAGAATTTGATGAAGCGACTGTTAAGCCAATATGAGCTTATTGCAACCAGGATAGCGGGGCTGTTGCCGGCGGCATTTTAATGAGTTTCACGCAGGAAACGTCTTTATGCTGGGAGACTTCTGCGAGTGCCGCTTCGGGGACATCTCCATCGACATTCAGGACCGCGATGGCCTCGCCACCGGGCTGATTTTGCAGTCGTCCCAGGGCCATGTGAGCAATATTGACATTGTGATTGCCCAGGACCGTGCCGATATAACCAATGAGTCCGGGGACGTCGTGATGTCGATAAATCAACAGGTTGCCATCGAGATAACCATCGAGGTAGAACTCGTCCAGCCGCGTCAAACGTAAGAAGTCCTGTCCGAATATGGTTCCGGCAGCCGAATACTTGCCTTCTTCCGTTTCAACAGTCGCCGTGATCAGCGTGGAGAGGGTTCCTGCTTCGGTGGAACGGGATTCCGAAATGTCGATGCCCCGTTCTTTCGCGAAGATTGTTGCGTTTACGATATTGATGTCTGCCTCAAACGCATTCGAGAGTAAGCCGGCGGTGAAGCTGGATGTGATCAGCTTCGTCTGCTTGTCTGCGACTTCTCCCCGATACTGGATCTGAACGCTTTTCAAACTGCCTCTGGTTAACTGAGACAGAAACAGACCCAGCCGATGTCCCAGCTCGATATGAGGCTTGAGATCTGCCATTTCTGCTCCCGAAACGGGAATCATGTTGATGGCGTGGCGAATTTCATTCTTCGTCAAAAAGTCAGAAATGATTTCCGCGGCTTCCAGTGCCACCATTTCCTGAGCTTCATCTGTGGAAGCACCCAGGTGTGGCGTTGCCAGCATGTTGGGGGCATCGATCAGGCGTCGATTCTCAGGTGGTTCCTGTGTGAAGACGTCGCAGGCGGCGCCGGCGACTTTGCCTGATTCGAGCGCATCGGCCAGATCGTCTTCATTGACGATGCCTCCCCGGGCACAGTTGATGATTCTGACTCCGGAACGCATGGTGGCGATCCGTTCGGCGTTAATCAGGTTACGAGTTTCGTCGGTCAGAGGGGTATGCACGGTCAAAAAGTCGCAGTGTTTGACCAGTTCATCCACTTCCTTGTAGAGTTCGATGCCATATTCGGCTGCCCGTTCTGCGGAGAGGAACGGATCATAGCCGATGACTTTCATTTCCAGTCCCTGCGCCCGGTGTGCGACGGACAGGCCGATGCGTCCCAGACCAACGATGGCCAGCGTTTTGCCAGCGACCTGCGTTCCCGTTAATGATTTCCGCTCCCATTTTCCGGCTTTCATTGTGGCGTAAGCCGGACCGATATTGCGGGCGAGTGCCATCATTAAAGCAATCGTCTGTTCTGCCGTACTGGTGGTATTTCCAGCCGGGGTATTCATGACGACAATCCCTTCACGGGTGGCGGCAGCACGGTCGATGTTATCGACGCCGACACCGGCCCGGACGATTGCCTTTAATCTTGGCTGGCCTTTCAGAATCTCTTCGGTCAGTTTTGTGGCACTGCGAATGATGATGCCATCAGCCGTTTTGAGTGCTTCCCGTACTTCTTCCGGCGAGAGACCGGAGCGAACATCAAGTTCGATTTCCGGGTTATCTTCAAGAATTTTAAGACCGGCTGGCGAAAGATTGTCCGTGATCAGGACTCGGTACATGGAACTCACTCGCTTCTGTAATGTATGGGAAATGGGTCAGGGAAAGTCACAACGACTCCCTAATGATACAGAGGTATCGTCCCTTAGCATAGTTCGCCAAAAAATCGCGCCAAGGCAAACGGCACTGCAAACTCGGGAAATCTAAAAACAGTTTGATACGTCCGGCGGGCAGATCCGTTTTTCATCAGTAAAGCGTCGATTTCTGCCCGTAAAGAGGATAACCCCAGTCAAAATGAGTATGATATTCTGTGCACATTCGCTTGAGGATCTGAGGGATTATTATTTTTGAGAATTCATCGATGAAGGTAGATATGAAGCGAACTGTATTCAAAATTCTAGCCGTAATCCTGCTGATTTCCCTGCCGGTGATTCTGCATCAAACCTATCAGTGGATGACGGCTTTGCCCGGTCAGATTGTCATCGCTGCAGGTCATCCGGAAGGCCGTTATTATGGGATGGCCGTGCAACTCAAAACGATGCTGGAACAGCAATTGCCCATCCAGGTACAGATTCTGGAGACGAAAGGATCTCTGGAAAATCTGGAGTTGCTGCGCCGTGGAAAAGCGGATCTGGGATTTTATCAGCCGGGCACCGAATTTGCGCTGGCCGCGCTGAAACCAGGTCAGCCTCAACCGGCGATTTCTGCGACAGACCAGATCTGTTTCATTGCAAATCTGTATTCGCAGGTGCTGCATGTGATTGTGCCCGCCGACTCCGACATCAAAAGTGTGGAACAACTGAAAGGCCGCCGCATTGCACTCGGGCAGCGCGATTCCGGAGATCTGGCGGCCAGTCTGCCTCTTTTACGACATTTACAAATCGGTCTGAATGAAATCAAGCCGGCATATCTTTCCTATCAGGAAGTTGAGGAACAGTTCGGAAAGAACACACTGGATGCGGTGATTGTGACTGTGGGCATTGAGGCACCCCTCCTGCAGTACCTGCTGGAAACGGGCCAATATCGGGTTTTAGAAATTCCATTTATCAGTGCGCTGACCCGCAAGGAATCCAATTTTTATGAATATGAAATTCCCGCAGGCATGTTTCGACGAAGGGGGCCGACAATACCGCCGCAAAATCTGCAGACAGTCGCCTGCGGTGCGCATCTCCTGACAAGAGAATCGTTGTCAGACGAACTGATTTCCGAAGTGACATTGATCGTTCTGCACGAAAATTTTTCGCGGCAGATGCATTTGAACGAACTGTTTTCTCAAGGCACCGTGTTTGCGCGAGAGACACAGGGGTTTCCCGTTCATTCCGGCGCGGATCATGTTTACAACCCCGAATTGAAACCCTTTCTGAATTCGGAATTTGTGGAAGCGACGGAGGGCATGCGGTCGTTTATTGTGTCGATGCTGATTGCCAGCTATTTGTTATTTCGATGGGTACTGAAACAGCGCGAAAAAGCAAAGGAACATAAGCTGGATCGTTATATCCGTCAACTGGTGGATATCGAAATGAAACAGATGCGGGTCGATGGAAATCAACCGGACGACGGGCCCGCATTACACTCGCTGCTGGACGAGGTTACCAGTTTACGCCAGGATACCCTGAAACAATTTTCCGCTCACGAACTGAATGAAGATCGGGCCACTGATGTTTTTCTGGAAATGTGCCACGCATTGAGCGATAAAATAAATGCCAAGCTCCTAGTGCCCCGTAATTTTTAATAAATGGGGTTGCAGAGCTCGAGTAAATATCAG
>CAXBFD010000125.1:0-17891 GCA_963974925.1 uncultured bacterium
CAGCGACAGTATCAGAAGGAGCAGTGGCAGCAGTGGCAGCAGAAGAAGCTGTAGCAGAAGCTGTAGAAGCTTTAGCAGAAGCAGCAGAGGCAGAAGAAGCTGCTGCCTCTGTCCTTGCAGTTGCTGCGGCAGCTGCAAGGACAGAGGCATTCTCAATTACAATCGGTAAACTGGAAATCGCAGAGCGAATGCTTCGGAGAGCGGAAACCCTTCTGCTGCCAAATCGCAGAAGCGTTTGGTGGACTGGTAAGCTCAATGAACTCAAACTTCAACATACCCGATCTATCTTATATATTCATATCCTAGCGGGAAGGCCGGCACCTCCGATTCTAAGAAATGCGATTATCCAGAATTGGAATACGTCCATTGAAGACACGATGACTCATGTTTTTCATTTATTGCGTCTTGACTCGATTCGTTTCGCAAGATGCCTACATCTCTATGCGGAATGTGTTTTTGCTATTTGGGTTTTGAAGTACTCAGACGAAAAGAAGTATTATTCAAAGTATAATGAGGCTATTCAGAATATGTTAAACCAGATAGCAGGATCGCAAGTGCGCCTTAACGAGATGGTCTCCACTAAAAGGGCAGGAGAAGAGAAGCATGCGAGTCCGCGCCCTCATAATTTAACTACAGGCTACTTTGAAGAATTAGAGCAATTGTGTAATCGTATTAAAGCTGCTGTCTCAATAAGTAGTCGTCCCTAAAAAACAGGTTTAACTCTTTGATCTTAGACTGGAATTAGATTGCGTGGAATTCTGTTTTTACTATTCAAAACCTTGCAATTTGAGTCCGCCATGAATCCTAAACCGCGTGGATAGCCGATATGAACATTCCCGGGGAAGGAGATTGCGCGCTCCACAGGACTGGCCCCTAACCTGGCAATGTTCTGGGGTCAACCGAACGGGAGTAGAACCTAGCCCTTAAACCAGCGTAGCTGGTGTCTGCAAATTGGTTGAAAGTTGAAAACCTCCGTTGCATTCCGGTGTTTATTTGATTGTAGTTCAAGAAACATCAGCTCACAGGGAGGTTTTCAAGTGAAGAAAAGTATACAACGACAGCTCGACGCACGGAAGCGTCGCACGAAGAAACGGATCGATAAAGCCAACTGGAACGGGCAGTCGCCGATGCTGGCGTGTCCGAACGTGAAATATGAACTGGCAGAAAAGACTCAGGCCATTGCCTGCGGGGGAATTGGCGTCGCGCAACAGTTGGTTCGGCAGTTGGGCATTACGGAGAGCATTAATCGTGGCTGTCCGATCTTTATGTTTCACATGCCGTATTCCGAAGCCGACCATGTGCTCAATATTGCCTTCAACCTGTTCGCTGGAGGCACCTGCCTGGAACATCTGGAACTGCGCCGAAACGACGAAGCGTACCTTGATGCACTGGGAGCTCAGCGTATTCCTGATCCAAGGGTTCAGTTTTATAAGACGATTAAAGAGATCGAAGCACGCCTTGGCGATCCCAAAGTCCATCTACACTCTTTACTCGTCTCCGGCACACCGTCACATATCTTGAGTCTGATCTGGGGCGTGAGCAAGACACAGATTCAAGACTGGTATATCATGTTTCAAGGAGAGGATGAAGAAAACGTATGTCCATAAAACTTCTCCAAGAAGCTATAAGCTAATTCAAGGGCCTAGAACCACCATGCAAGTTACTTCCGTTGATAATATTCTAGCTAACCATGGATTTGGCGTTCCTCGCTTGAACGCCTTGGTACCAGATCAAGCCAACTACAAAACGCTCCTCATACAACCAGAAGGACATATCACGGCGGATGACAGTGGCGTTCGCAACTCCAATTCTGGCCAGGCCCAGTTGGAATTCTCGGCATTTCTTCACACTGCTTCGGAGACAGCTGCAGATCTTGTGATTACGCCAGAATACTCGCTTCCCTGGAAGGTACTTGAAGATGCGATTCAAGCCAAAAACGTTCCTGAAGACGGCGTTCTTTGGGTTCTTGGCTGCGAGAGTATCACCCAATCCGAACTTGCCGATCTTGCCGAACGACTTTCAGGAAAGATCCATTTCATTTACGAAGAATATGACGGAGATCCTGAACGATTCCTGAATCCAGTCGTGTATCTATTTCGGACAGTGCGTGAATCACAGTCAGATGCTTCATGCATTATCGCATTGATTCAATTCAAAGTATGTCCGCTTGGTGATAACCAACATTATGAAGTGAATAGACTACAATGCGGAACACGCTTGTATTACTTCGGTGGAACAAACACTCAATTGCGACTCGTAACTCTGATCTGCTCGGATGCATTTGCGTTTACACAGCCGTACTCTCAACAACTGTATGATCGCACTCTGATCATTCACATTCAGCTGAACCAGAACCCTCGGCAGTTTCAATTTCGCAATTACCGAACACACTTATTTGAGAATGGAGGTCATGCAACTGAACTGATTACACTGAATTGGGCTCGCGATATAAAGGCAGATCTCGGGGACGGCCCGAAGTGTTGGAAAAACATTGCTGGCTCAGGGTGGTACCTGCGTCCAGACAAGTTTGATTCGAGCGACTCAATTCTGAATCGAAACCACAAGCGTGGGCTTTACTATACGTGGTTGGAACCAGACAAATGCCATGCGCTGTTCTTCGCTTATCAGCCTTCAGTATTTCTTTTAACTGCGACGAAAGTTGATCACATTGGTGTAGTTGCTTCCCTCTCTCGACGGATCGGGCCAATAATTGATGTGACGTATTCGTGGAATTCAGATTCCAACTGCTGGAAGCCAACTCAAGTGGTTGACGATGGATTTCCTGGCATTGCTTCACAAGCAGGAATCGCAACTCAAGATATTAGTACTCTTTCCCAATCGCCCCCTCTATCGGTAGAGCGTGTTCTTGCAATTTGTGCTGGTAGCCCAATCTCCTCGCCTGATTGGCACAAAGTCATGTAGAATCGACACATCCGAGGTAGTGCGGCGTGTAACGTTTTGCCATGACAATCACATAGATGCCGATCGTTTCCGTCAAACGCGTCTGCAAGCCGGTCAGCGTGCAGCACGACTGCTGTCACAGGCTGTGCTCCCAGCTTCGCTTTCTGATTTCGCTGGTGGATATCGGTTCGACTGGCAAGAGAGTTCGCCACACACGAATGTCACTTCAACTAACGGCCGACGCGCAACCGTCATTGCTTTGGATAATAACCATACACGCGAAGATGCAGAGAATTTACGAGACACAGTGGCAGATTACCTAAGACGAACATCCACATCAGACGACGAGTGTCTGGAAGCAAGGCAACGGCTGCACATCTGGTACCAAGATCCCCAGGGACAAGATGCTCTTTGCGACCCTTATCAGTACACACAGTATGACCAAATACCAACTGACTCCCCATTTGATATTGGGAGGGCATCCTGATGATTACATTAGACACCCTTTATTCTCGATTCTCAGATCACTTTAGTAGTTTCGAACCGATTGGAAACACTGTTGCAAGATGTGTTCGCAGCACTCATGGCAACCCATTTGCCGTGTACTACATTGACATCTCGCAAGATGTGCCAGACACCGTGGAAGAACTCGATTTATACCAGGATCGCATTGTTGCGTCACGGTATTTTGAAGGGCGTAAAAGCCTGCAATGGAGTCAGTACTTGTACTTCGTGATAGAAGGACAGGTAGATGCTGACCTCCGCACTTTAGTTGAACGTGACCGTAAGTACGCTCGAAAATTCTTGGTCAATGAAGAAGAACTTGTTTCCGCACTCACACCGCCCAAATTTCAAGTCGCAGAAGGGGTTATCGACGCCAGTGTCCTTTCGACTTGGACAGAACACCTCGCGGAAGCCAACCTTGAACATGTGATATTAAACAACGATTCTCTTCCGCAACGAATCAAGCAAATTGAGGCAGACTTTGGTCATAAAGGACTCAAGAGACCCTCCGCTGCAACGATCCGTCAGCCCGCAGCACCACCTTTCATCTCGAATATCGTACTTAACGATTATCGTGTATGCCCTGTTCAGAGAAAATTTGAATTTGGTACTGTCACTTTGATTACTGGCCCCAATGGGACTGGCAAGACATCTCTGCTAGAAGCGCTCGAACTTCTTTATTGTGGCACTAACAAGCGAGACCCAAAGTCTAAAACTCGCTATGCTCTAACCGCTACGTTTCGCGATGGAAACAGCGAATCAGCGAAAAACGGGCTCCCGTCACCCTCTGACCTGCGAGACCGAAATCTTGCATGGTATGGGCAAACAGACATCCGGACAAATACTCTCTATCAAAGCTTCTCCAAGTACAATTTCCTGGATACAGATGCCGCTGTGGGGCTCGCTGACTCCAAAGCAGATTTCGAGGAAGATTTATCTAAGCTTCTCGTCGGCCCCGAAGCCTCCAAGACATGGAGGGAAATCGAACGGACGAATGGAGAGATTGAAAAGACGCTCAAAGAGTTAACTGCAGTAGAACAACAAGTGCGATTGGAGTTGAGTTCTGTCGAACGTCAACTCGCAGCTGCGTCCTCAGTTCCCAAAGAGTCAGATGCATTGCTTACAACGCTTGCCAAACAACTAAATAGTGCCGGCTGGATGTTTACACGAGAAGATTTGAGTGAACAGGTTCCACTGCTGATTTCAGTCTTTGCAGCCTATGGTCCTGTGGTAGAAGAAGCCTTGACCTACAATTGGGTAGGATCGCCGCTCACTATCGAAAAACTTCTCCAGTTTTCAATCAAATCTAGGGAAGTTGTCAGTGATTCAGATACTGAGACAAAAGCAGCACAATCAATTGCTGCAGAGATCACGACAAATGAACTATTGATGCAGAACATGAACCGGAAAGAAAAAGACATTGGTGAACTTGCGATCTATGTGGAGAATGCTTTTGCGCAAAAAGAAGAACGGCTTGTTCGCACCAGAAAACTACTGCAAGATGTTCAGCGAATATGGACCGCCTCGGGTACTAAAGCTCCCGATATCGAGAAGATTCCTACACTAACTACAGCGCTAAGCGAATTCCATGAAAATAACATCAAGGAGCGTGAACACGCTGGAGCAGCGCTTGATGCTTCACGAAAACTCTTGGCTGACTTCACTCAATTGCGTAATCAGGCACAAACGCTGGCTCAGCAGCTTCGTGACATCGCCTCACAAATCATCTCAACAACAGTGCAATCGGATATTTGTCCCCTTTGCCATGCGGAATATAGAGAAGGGGTATTGAAAGAAAGGATCTATCAAGATGTAGATGACCATCTCGAAGCCGAGTCGAGAACACTTCGCGAAGCCGTTCGAAATTCTGAAGCAACTTTTGAGAAGGTAAATCAGGCCGTTTCATTTTCAGAATGGCTACTACAACTGTCCATTCGCATTGGTATGGATGCAGATAGTGAGCTTCGGTTGGTAAAAGAGAAGCTAATAGAACTGAACAACCGGAATGAAACGCTTCAAAGTGAATGCAATAACGCAGAATCTGAATGCCAGGCACTGCAAAAGATGGGATTAACGCGTGACCGATACGATATTCTGGTAACATCTGTGTTTGCAGGCGAAACGGCCCCCTCTCCTTCAACAGCGCGATTGGACAATTTGCTCAATCAGTTGGCTGAAGAACGCCAAACTGCGTCTTTGTCAGCAGAAAAGCTTAATAAGGATCTTTCTGACAAGCTAACTGAGATCGCAAAGATCTTAAACGAAGAACACCAAACCCTGGAGGATTACCAGCGGAGTATTGCACAACGACGGGATCGGTGTGATCTGGTGCAGTCGATTGTCAAAAAGTTGGATTCCAGTAGAGAAGAGCTAACGTTTCCAGAAGATCAGCCTCTTTTTGACCTCCACACCACAATCAAACTCATTCGTAAAATGCTATCTGAGGTTCAGATTGCGATTACCAATGAGAAAAAAGCAATCGTAATGGCATCTGAAGCATCCGGACGCAAGGAAGAGATCAAACAACAACTAGCTGGTTTGGAACCGCGTATTAAACGTTTGCATGATGCGGAATCTGTGTTTAAGAACATTCTCGAGAATCATTCGCTTGCAGGAGCAATGGAAGCCGCGATTGAAAAGAACAAGGCTGCGATTGAGGAGATTTTCCGCCGCATCCATAGTCCAGCTGAGTTTTCCAGATTGAGCGACATGACGACATTGATTCGCAAGAATGGTCAACTTGCGAAATTGCAACAAATTAGCACGGGGCAGCGGGCTGCTTTCGCATTGTCGCTTTTTCTGGCCCAGAACGCCCAGTTGCGAACAGCGCCACCGATAATGCTGATTGATGACCCGATCGCTCATGTAGATGATCTTAATTGCCTTTCATTTCTTGATTACCTGCGAGAAGTTACTCTGTCTGGAGAACGTCAGATCGTATTTGCGACTGCAAATGAAAAGCTCGCGTCATTGTTTGAGCGTAAGTTTGATTTTCTTGGCGAATCTGAGTTTAGGCGACATAGTTTGAACAGATGATTGCGACTTATACCAGCCTCGGTAAAATTCGGGCATGCAGGAGGCGACACGGAAAGCTAGCATTGAGCAGCGTCAGGTCGTCTGGAAGCTTCGTACCGGGCTGGGCACGTATAGCAAGTACACAATGTTCAAATTTCTGAAACTTGCTGCTGAATTGATGAACGTTTTCCAATACAACCAGAACATTATTTCATACATTGGGCTTGAACATATGCTTGGTGATGAGGAAAATATAGTTAATTATGCGGTCTTAAGTTCAGATGAACATCAAAAAAAGGAGAAGTAATATGAAGATTGAAATGATTGATGACGATGGTACCGAAGTTTTCTTTTCAGCAATTGAAGTATGGATTGGGAATCAACAAAAGCTTGCAGGTGCTTTTAAAGTCGGTGCCCCCCCTGGAATGATCGGTGGAGGAGAGTTCGTCAAAGACGCAAATGGAAAGACAGCGTTTTTCAACGCTGATAAATTTGCCATTGATGCAGCAAAAGAATTGTATGAGAGCAAGAAGTGATTAACACCAGTCCATCTCTGCGCTAAACTTCCCCCGATGCAGGGAAGTATTTAGATCAGCAACGGCGACTCATCTGGCTTCTCTGTTTTGGTGTGCTGCCGTTTTTGCTTTGATTCCGGCCTTCTGATCCTTGCTACCATTCCTGTATCGTTCAGGCACTCGCGGAACGTTCCCGTAATGCTTCATACAAGTTGGTATGATTCAGCAGAATGTCTTTCAGTCCCTGCTTGATTTTCTCTGAGTTCAGCGCCTGGGTGCTCATTTCCGTGTGGGCGTCTAATGCGTTCATAATGGCTTCGGTCAGTTCTGTGCCCAGGTCAGGAGAGTTAGCGAACTGTTCTTTCGAATTGCTGCCCGCCTGTTTGACCAGAGTTTCCGACTCAAGCAGCTTCCCGAGAATCACATTATTCACATAAACCAGCTTGTCGTTTTCGCTGAGTTCGCCGGTAAACAGATCGTTGACCTTTTCGATAATCTCACTAAGACGGGCTTTCAGCTTCTCCTGAACGGCGCCACTGCCGGCTTCGGTGATCGGGTTCAATTTATCGGCATCTTTATCAGATAAGACCAGGTCCTGATTGCCGCGGTTTTTCAGGTTGTGGTGAGTCAATTTGACCTGTGACAGATCCACGCCTTCGCGTTCCCGTCCGAATTTTAGCAGCCGTTGTAGATGCCGGTAGAAAATCGAGCGTTTTTCGAAGTCGGTATTCCCATAATCAAAGATCTGAGACAGGAACGTATATGCCCGCAGATAAGTCTGCATATCTGTTTTGAACAGCTGCAGCGCTTCCATTCTTTCTTTGGCGACTATCGCTGTCTCGTCGTCGTTGTTCTGTTTGGCCTGGGTCAACTCTGCTTTGGCGTTTTCATACTGTTTCAGCAGTCGTTCTGCCACTGGCTTGATAGCGGCTTCTAGTTGGCTCTGCTTTGATTTCGGGTTGAGTTCGACATTTACGACCCGTTCGACTTCAAATTCGTCATAGTAGCCGGTTGCGTCCAGCTTGGAGCGCAGATCCAGTATCAAGTTCGGGTCGGTCACATCAGACAGACTGGCTGTCGTGAAATAGACTTTGAATGAGGCGAGAATCTCTTCAGGATCATTCACAAAATCCAGTACATAGGTGTTATCCTTGCCCGGATAGCAGCGATTGAGCCGGGACAGGGTCTGTACTGCCTGTATCCCGTCCAGCCGTTTATCAACGTACATGCCACACAAGAGAGGCTGATCGAAGCCGGTTTGAAATTTATTCGCCACCAGCAGGATCTGGTATTCATCCCCTTTGAAGGCTTCGCGGATGTCGCGCCCCTTTAGGCTGGGGTTGAGTTCCCTGCTGGTCTCTTTGAACGGTTCGGGGCCGGATTCTTTATCGTTAACTTCTCCTGAGAACGCGACCAGCGTTTTGAGCGGGTAGCCTTTCTCTTTGATATATTTGTCAATCGCCAGTTGCCAGCGTACCGCCTCCAGGCGACTGCTGACGACGACCATTGCTTTGGCTTTTCCACCGAGCAGCATGGCGACCGTTTCCCGGTAATGTTCGACGACGATCTGTACTTTCTGGGAAATGTTGTAGGGATGCAGCCGGACCCAGTTCATCAGGCCTTTCATGGCGGCGCCGCGTTCGACTTCCTTATCGTCGAATTCTTTGCCGCCGTTCGCCAGTTTGAACGCCAGCTTATAAGACGTGTAATTTTTGAGGACGTCCAGAATGAAACCCTCTTCAATCGCCTGTCGCATGGAATAGACGTGAAACGGTTCCGGCAGGTTGCCTTCGCCCGCGGACAAACTGGGATCAGGACGCCGCCCGAACAGTTCCAGCGTTTTGGCTTTGGGAGTCGCAGTAAAGGCGACGTAAGTAATGCCTTTTTCACTGGCGCGGGATGACATCTGTGCCGCCAGAATATCTTCGCTGCTGATCTCGCCCCCGTCGGCAATGGCTTCCTGTTCCTCTGCCGATAACAGCTGTTTCAGTTTGGAAGCCGCTTCCCCCGTCTGTGAGCTGTGCGCCTCGTCGGCGATGACGGCAAACTGTTTGCCCTGGGTGGCTGCCAGTTCGCGGACTGCTTCCAGCGCAAACGGGAACGTCTGGATCGTACAGACGACAATCTTTTTATCCCCGGACAGGGCCTCTGCCAGTTCTGAACTCTTGCTGCCGCCTCCCCCTTTGATTGTAGCGACGACACCCGCTGTCCGTTCGAAACCGTAGATGACATCCTGTAACTGACCATCAATCACTTTTCGATCAGAGACGACCAGAACCGTATCGAATATCTTTTTATTCTCGGCATTGTGCAGATCTGCCAGAAAATGAGCCGACCAGGCAATCGAATTCGTTTTGCCCGAACCGGCAGAATGCTGGATCAGATACTTCTGACCGGGGCCTTCGGTTAAGATCGCCGCCTGTAGTTTGCGGGTGGCGTCCAGCTGATGATAGCGGGGGAAGATGATTTTAGAGATCTGTTTTTTCTGATCCAGTACGGCGACCATATACCGCCCGAGAATTTCCAGCCAGCTTTCCCGCTGCCAGACCTGTTCCCAGAGATAGGAAACCATATAGCCGTCTGGGTTGACCGGATTTCCCGCGGCGCCTTCATTGCCCAGATTGAACGGTAGAAAATGGGTCGCTGTCCCTGCCAGATGGGTGGTCATCTTCGCTTCCCGGCTGCTGACCGCAAAATGAACCAGGGCGCCCGAGGGGAACGACAGGAGCGGCTCGGCTGCCTGTCCTTTGGGGGCAGGATCGCGATCATGGCGGTACTGATCGACGGCGTCTTCAATGCTTTGGGTATTGTCAGTTTTCAGTTCGACCGTCGCGACGGGGAGCCCGTTCAGGAACAGGACCAGATCGATACTCTTTTCGTTGTGGACTGAGTAATGGACCTGCCGCACTACTCGCAGTCGATTGGCGGCGTAGTGTTCCATGATCTCAGGATTGATAGCCAGCGCGGGTTTGAATTGTGCCATCTTGAGTTTATGGCGCATCCCGAGTACATCGAAGCCCTGCCGCAATACAGAGAGAGTCCCGCTCTTATTGAGTGCGTCCCGCAATCGGTTGAGCAATGCCAGTTGTGCTCCTGCGCCGTGATTCTTGGTCAGGACTTCCCAGGCTTTCGGCTGTGTTTCCTGTACCCAGGCGACGACATCCGCGGGAAATAGAGCCCGCTCTCGGTCATAGTCGGTCGCGTCTTTCTCGGCAAACAGCCAGCCCGCCGCAGACAGCTCGTCGCAGATCTCGTCTTCGAATTTGATTTCTTTATGCAGGCTCATGTTTTCTCGACTTATCTTCGGCTCAAATTCCAGGGGACTACTTCACTGCAATAATACGATTAATCTGCAAGGCTTCTATATTCCCCTTGATAATCGATCAAAAATAACAAAATCAAAGTTATGTAATGTTGAAGTAATATCTGTGATTCATTCCGAATTGCTTCAATCTCAATCCCATATTCTTTTTCCCATTGTTGTAGTACTTTTCGGTTGTTTTTATGGGGATGAATGATCGTGTTTCGAATTGTTGTAAGGAGTTGAGGCGCAGTAGATATTTTCCTTGTTTTTTGGATTAGTTTCTTTAGTGATGTCATGCTATTGGGAACATCCAAGCTTATTTGGCAGTGGCTCAGTAGTAACTGGAATATACTAGCAGCGCTTAATTTCTTAAATTCACTATCTGCTATGATGGTTTTCTCATCAACAAAAACCATCCAGGCAAGCATTTCTATCGGGATTTGGCCAAATGCAATGGCTCCAGCAGATTGCTCTGATTGTCTAGTGGATTCAATTAGCCAAGTGATAGACAATTCTAAAGGTTCTCTCCATTCTGGATTTGACCATTTAACTAAGAAGCATTGAAATGCATGCGATAGATCCTCGCTTATAAATGGTGCCCAACTCTTTAGACCTGAAATATCACTTCGCCGTACATCATAATTACGGCAGTGTTGCCAGCTTTTTTCTTTCACTTTATTGGAGCCAACCACTAATAGAGGTGGAGTCCATTCTAAAAACACAAAAGAAAGGAAAAAATGTAATGCCTCGATTAAACGCTGTACCTCAACAATTTTGAATTGCGATCCATCATTTTTCTTTATTTCTCCTATACCACTCAGAACAGTCTTGTATTTGAGAAATGCTTGTTGATTTAGCTCTCTAATGTTTCTGTAGGGTTGTAAAGTAATTAGCCAATTGTCAGCTTCCAATTTGATTTCTGACCAATCATAAACTGACCAGCCATCTCTATCCTGTATCGTTTTAGATCCTGATATTTCATGATAATTTGGTATATGAAAGGTCACCCGGTCTAATTTGTGATCAGTTCCAGTAATGAACTCTTCAGCATCTATTTCACCATGGATTTCCCTCGCACCTTTGACAAGAACTAATCCTTCAGTAGTAAAGAAGTCTGATTCAAATCTTACTGAATCGCCAAACGAGTCGAGATCTTTTTCAATTGGAAACTCATCCTCATCCTCATCAAATTCATCGGGTGAAACTAAGTCACCTTCGAATTTGAATTCTAACCTCATCGGAGACCAACGTTGAATAATTTGAAGTTCTCCCTCTGCTTCAAGGTCTTTGTTTTCATCCCTGGGATATGCGGGAAATACTCTCACAACTTCTTTAACAAGAATTATTGGCCCATCAGGTTCCAACGTTTCGTGATAGGGTCTAATTCGAGTTGGAGTATTTGAATCTTTGGTCATGGTGCTGTCTCCTGTGCTGCATACTTGCGGACGTCGATTTTGCCAGTGACGGCGGCGGAGATCAGTGCCGTGCGGCGCTCTTGAAAGAGTTCGATAGCTCGCTCGGCTTCCTTTTCGAGTGAATCAAAACCAGGTAAAATGGATTCTAGGTAATCAACTATTTTCTGTCTCTCTTCTGATGGTGGGACCGGCAGTCGTAGATTTGAGATTGTTCCCAGTCCAAGAGTCTGTTGAGTGCCATAAGTCCAATTTAACTCATATGCGATACGTAGGTTTCTTGAACGAAGTACATGAAAGATAAAGTAAGGTTCGATATAATTCTTAAGTCGAATAGCAGCCAGTGGGACCCAGATATTGAAGTCGGTATCGGCTTCAACAATGGCAGGTACTCCGGTAGTCGCTCCTAACTTGACAAGCAGGATATCGCCTCGTTCTGGTTTATATCTCTGAGAATAAAGTTCATGATCTTCAGGCGAGATATAGCCCCATTTTTTATCGAAATCGATGAATCCTTTACCTATTGATTCGGCAGAGATAAAAGGAATTCCTTCATCATATTTTATCGGTGAAACATGCGGGCCATCAATGATCGGTCTTGAAACTAAATGTTTCAGTGCAACCACTTCCCAATGTTCCGGCACTTCTCCCAGCCATTCGATGCCGCTGTCTTTCATGGGGGCGTTGGGGTTCAGGCCTTTGGTGACCGCGTGACTGATGACCGCCTGCCGCTTTTCCTTCAGCAACTCAATCAACCGCCGCTGCTCCGCAACCAACGCGTCGATCTTCGACGTTTCCGCATCGAGGAAACTGGCGATAGCGGTTTGTTCCTCATAAGTGGGTACTGGTATCGAAATTCTTACCAATTCGCTCGCATTGATCGCAGGATAACTGACTCCTGTTGAACGTGAGATAACCTCATCTAAAAAATACTGTGACAACAGAAGAAATCCGGCATACCCAGTATGGAGAGTATCTTTCGGGCGAATTACAGCGAAGCCGGTTGACACAATTAGATTATCCTCGGGATGGATGACGCGAGCTATTGCTTTCAAGTATGTTCTGACTGTCGAAACAATTACATCTCCATTTTGTACACAACGTCTGGCACGGGATGGCGCATTACTAAAAAGCATGGACTCCTTAGAATGAATGCCATCAATCGTGTTAACACTAGAAATATCAATATACAAAATTTCCGTGTCACCAGGAGTGACCTCATCTAATGAGTCATCATTATGTGTTGCAACGTCTTTTAGACGTTTTATATGCCACTCGGCAGGGATAAGATCCAGACCATAGATCCCACTCTCTTTATATTGGTCATACTTCAGAAAACTCATTGCGACAGCTCCCCGATCATGGCGACAATCTTATCTGTGACCCCTTTCAGTTCCGCGTCGATTTCATCCAGTTCGCGCGGTGGCTTGAAGACATAGAAATGCCGGTTGAAGGGGATTTCGTAACCGATTTTGGTTTTATCGTGATCGATCCAGGCGTCGGGGACGTGGGGCAGGACTTCCCGCTGGAAGTATTCATCAATGTCTTCACTGAGGGGGACGTCTTCCGTATCTCGTAGTTTGGTGTCGATTTTGGGCTGGCCTTTGCGTTTGCCTTTGGTCTCTTTCACGATGTTGCCGTCTTCGTCGCGCTCGGGGCGTTCGACGGTAATCGTCTGATAGCCGAAGTCGGTGGTTTTGAAAATCCTGCTGATCGGGGTGCCGCCTGTCGTGGCTTTTTTGGCATTGCCGAACAGGCGTGTGATCTCCTCGATATGTTCGCTGCTGAGTTCCTTGCGTTTGCTGCCCAGGCTTTTGCGCATCTTCTGCCACATGCCGCTGGCGTCGATCAACTGAACCTTGCCTTTGCGGTGCTTCGGTTTGCGGTTGCTGACGATCCAGATGTAAGTGCTGATGCCGGTGTTGTAGAACATATCAGTCGGCAGGCCGATGATGGCTTCCAGCAGATCGTTCTCCAGTACATAGCGGCGGATTTCGCTTTCCCCGCTCCCCGCGTTGCCGGTAAATAGCGGGGACCCGTTGAGGACGATACCGAACCGACTGCCGCCATCTTTGGCAGGGCGCATCTTGGAGATCAGGTGCATCAGGAACAGCAGTGAACCATCACTGACGCGGGGCAGACCGGGGCCGAACCGCCCGTTGAAGCCGTCCTGCTTGTGTTCTTTGGTGATTTCCTTTTGAATCTTTTTCCACTCGACCCCAAACGGGGGATTGGAGAGCATGTAGTCGAAGTGTTCGCCGGGCAGCCCATCATCAGAGAGGGTGTTACCGTGAATGATCTTACTGATATCCTGCCCTTTGATCAGCATGTCGGCTTTGCAGATCGCATAGGATTCACCGTTGAGTTCCTGACCATACATCACCAGCCGCGCGTCGGGGTTCTGGCCGCTCAGATGTTCTTCGGCGACGGAGAGCATGCCCCCGGTTCCGGCAGTCGGGTCATAGAGTGAACGCACGATGCCGGGTTTGGTCAGGGCGTCGTCATCTTCGATAAACAGCAGATTGACCATCAGCCGGATGACCTCACGGGGGGTGAAGTGTTCCCCGGCGGTTTCGTTGGAGAGTTCCGCAAACTTGCGAATCAGTTCTTCAAAGACCAGCCCCATCTGGGCGTTGGTGACAAACTGAGGGTGCAGGTCGATATTGGCGAACTTTTCGGTGACCAGGTACAGCAGATTGGCTTTGGCCAGCCGTTCGACCTGGGTGTGGAATTCGAAACATTCGAAGATATCGCGCACACTGTCTGAAAAGGATTCGATATAGGAAAACAGGTTCTCGCGAATGTGGTCCTGATCGCCCATCAGTTTTTTGATGTCGAGGGGGGACGTATTGTAGAAATGCTGTTTTGATTTTTTCTTCAGGAACGGTTCCGGGTTGATCTTGGCGGCTTCGCGTTTCTCTTTTTCCTTGAGGACGGCGTCTTTGGTCGGTTCCAGCACACAGTCCAGCCGCCGCAGGACGGTGAACGGCAGGATGACTTTGCCGTATTCGGACTGCTTGTAATCGCCGCGGAGCAGATCGGCGACCGACCAGATGAAAGAGGATAAGTTTTGCTGGTTCATGGTTGTGGGTTCTTTGAAGTGGAAAACGCTGGTAACTCTCGACAGGTAAACAATTTATCAAGTTGCCATACTACACATAACCACAGAGGTGAGCAAGCACGAGGGCTGGCTGCTGAGAAATGGTTTGATGGCACAATTCGAAGGCGAATATATCGCAGCTCTGAAAGGGGTCAAATTGGGGGATTGAATTGCTTCTAGAGAAGGCAGTTCTGAGTGTCTGCAGTCTATACGCAACGGCTCCTCGGAACCTGGGGGTAGTTCGTTTCGTCTCAGGCGGGCAGCTCTTTCTCAGCACATGAAACAGTGACTGCGTGCCGGAATTGCCCCAACGGAGGTAGGGGGGCTATTATTCTTTCTTCGGTGATGAGTCATCCGAGTAGCTACGGACAGACATTTCCCAAAGATCAAAACCATACTTTTCTCGAACAACCGTCATCCGCATCACATCTGTGGTTCCGTCTGCGATTCGTAGCCCCATTAGATCACGCACTCGGTCACCGAGGTCGACTTCGCGGCTGTAACCCACCGCACCATGGGCACGCATTGCTGCATCACAGGCCGCCAAAGCAATTTCCACTCCTTCGGCCTTAATGCCATTGACGAGTGGTTTAGCGGCATCAAAGTCACTCCGATCATACAATCGAGCTGCCTCTCGCGCCAGTGCCGATGCCATCTGTAGCTTCGTGAGGTTCTCGCCGATGGGCTGTTGAAGATGTGTGAAACGCCCTATCGGTCCGCCTAATACATGACGCTGTCGGATTCGCTCAGCCATGATCTCCAGTGCCCGCTCGCCACAACCAATTGCCGCAGCAGCTTGCATCAGTCTCCAGTAAAGGAAGTGTTGCTCAAAGATTTTGCCACCGTCTCCGTCCTTGCCAATTAGATGTTCCGGTCCGACGTAAATATTGTCGAATTTGAGTCCGCCGAAAGAGTTCCCCGTCAGACCATGTGCGTAACGGTCAACGATCTCCAGTCCAGGATGGTCAATTGGCAGCAGAAACGCCGATTGACCATTGGGTGAGCCTGCGGCAGATCTTGTATACAGCACCACATGTGTGGCCTGACGCAGACGCGCATTCCACAGTTTCGAGCCTGTTAAGCGGAATCCACCACCATCTCTCACCGCCCGACTCTGCATACTTTTCTTATCTGTACCTGCATCTTCCTCGGTGATCGCCACTGCAAAGTAGGCGTCTCCTACGACGAGTTTTTGGAGTGCCACCTTTGCGACTGGAGAATCCATCATCACTACGGGCCGACCGTGAGCACCTCCGACGACATCGCGCAGATTCAGGTTGTATCGACCTGCGTGCTTGAACACTTCCAGCATCTGCTGGGCGTTCCAGTCACTTCCTCCGACTGATTTTGGCAAGTCCAGACCGGGCAGTCCAAAGGCAGCACCGCGTCGTCGCCACTCTCGTGGTGAGGTGAGTTTCCCTTCTGATTTCAGTTGTTCGGCAAGATCGTCGATTGCAGTCTTCATCTGATCAATGGTTAACGGGGGAGGTGGTAACGTCTCTGTTTTAGAAGGAACGAGGCGAATTTTGAAGACGGTATTGAGCTCCTGGACATTCTGAGTGTCTGACAGCAGTCCGGGGCTCTTTAAATAGATCCGTTTGTAGGGAGTCGAAGATGTTTCGCGTTTCTCAACAATGAACTGATAGTCCTTCATCGGTTTACTTGGATTTAAAACGCGAATTTGTGTTTCACCGCTTTCCTTCAACAGGACAAAATGACGGCCAAGCACGATTCCATCTGACCTAGTCACTGTGTACGCCAGAATGTTTAACTCGCCTCCCTTGATGCCCAGCTCGGGCCCATCTTCGTCAGACCAGTACGGCCCTGATTTGGTGTGAACACTATTGCGAGCGGACACGACCTCAACCTGGATTTCATATCCAGCAATCTGGTCGGACATCCAGCCAAGCAAATCTACAAATCTCTCATTGGTGATCCGTCCTTGCTTTAGCTCTGGATGTTTTTGGAACAGTTGCAATGCGAAGCGATGGGGCTGGGGATGTAGTGGTTGACCAGTCATCGACCGAAGCGTCTGCAACGCAATTAAAGCCGCTGAGATGGGGCACGCCCCACCACCATCCAGGTTGATAAGAGCATCGAGTTCTCCTTGTGCTACGATTACCGGCGTCTGACTGGAGTGGGCATTCCGAACCGACCTGATCGCATAGGTTGGTGGTGACAGCCAGCGGCTCTTATCTGTCTGCTCAACATGATCTTCAGCCTGAGTGATAGATGTGCAGGATAATGTGAGCATCAATGCTACAAACACACCCAGATGAATCTTAGCCTTAGAGAAGGTTCCCATATGCTGGTTCCAGTAGTTCGTTGCCAATAAGGACATGACTGTCGATTGAGACAGCAGAGAAGCATAATACAGGTAGCTCTTGATCTTTATATAAGTTTTCAATTTGCCATAGTACCATAAATAAACAGGTGAGCAAGCACGGAGACTTTGCAGTTAAATTCTGAGAATTCTTTGTGTGTGCCGGAGGCACTATATCTAAATATCACCGGTTTCCGCGTCACAATACATGAAGGAAATATCCTTAACTATCAGTGATCGGCACGGATGGTTTTGAACGCCCTGGAATAGTCTCCTCGAAAGCTGTTTCAGGGCGTTGTTATTACCAACCGTTATTCGTAAAGAGCCCGTTTTCCAGGTTCTAAGAAAGGAGCGATATGCTACAGAGTCATGAAATCATGTTGATCAGAGCTGCCCTGCAGTTCTGGTATGAAGAAATGGATCTCGAAGATGCAGGTCTGTTCGCGATCTATGCTGGCAGCCCCCTGATAAAGCCGCCATGGAACGGGGAAGACATCCAACGGCTACGAACTCAGCTTCTGGCAGCGCAATTACGATATGCGGTCTGCCAGTATGATGCGACCAGCGTAAAGAATCCCCGTCTGTTTGACACTCCCGAAACAGCCAACCAGGCAAAAACTGACGACTCTGACCAGCTGGGAGTCGTCCTGGTTAATACTCTGGCATTCTGAGTTCTCTCAAACCCCTTCCATCAATTCGGCCAGACTGATTCCGAGGGTATCAGCGATCCGCTCGATATTCCGTAACGAAAGATTCCTTTCGCCCCGTTCAATCCCGCCGACGTAGGTCCGATCCAGCTCACAAGCATACGCAAAAT
>CAXBFD010000126.1:0-17635 GCA_963974925.1 uncultured bacterium
GACATTTGTTCGCACGCCCTCCTGGGAAATGAGATTCATTTCATAGCTGTAATACGAATTTTTGTCACCGCTGACTAATTCCGAAATCAACTGAATCGCATAGATTTCCTTGAATGGCATCAGTAGTTCATTCGCCGTGGCATACATCAATTCGTCAGTCGGAATCCTGCCTGTCCAAAAACACTCGTACTGCTTATCAAACACAACCGGCTTCGTGCCGAAATAGAACATCAGGCCGCCGGCCAGTGTAAAAATCAGTCCTACCGCTCCCAGGCCAATCACATCCTCTGTAAATATTTTTTCGCTCTCGATGACTTGAAAGAGAGATGCAATCAACAGCCCCAACCCAACCACCAGGAAGATCAGGTAAAACGCTTTGGCGCCCCACGAAGCCCGGAACTCGTAGCGCAAGGGGGAGACCTGCACCAGTTTCCGCGTACAGAAGCTCGCTCCTCCCCTTTTGAGGGGTGACCATTCCGTTTTCAGCGCGACGGGATCATTCAACGTCGCCGGATCAAAGCGTTCGCTGTCCGCTGTGGTTAAGTTTTTCAGTTGGTCGATCAGCTTACGAAACATGGACTGCCAGCCTTAATGAAGAGGTGATTCCCTTTTGTGGATATGATATCATCCCGACAGGAACAGCATAAAGGGGGCAAGACTCTATTTCAAACAGTCGCTGTCCCTTTTTCCGTTCTTGAGGGGCATACCAGGAACAAGAATCATTCCCGGCATCGCCCCCCTACCATGAGCGGCACGGCGCCAGCCGCCGTTTTCAGGAACGCTTTACTGGCCCCGTTCATAGTATAAGCTTTGATCGTTCCCCACCAGGCGGGCCGACACATGGATCGGCCCCTCCATTTCAGAGAAACGTTTTGATTCACCGCAGCGACGACGCTCCACCTTTGCCGGTGGCTCACGATGAATCCGTCAAATGCTTCCATACAAAATGCAAATCGGTTACCTTGTCTGTTTGCAAAGTCCCTTTACTGCAACCGCCATGAATTCCAGGAGTCACCACTGATGAAGGCGTTTTTTGTCATGCTCCGGCATTTTCTGTGCGCTGGCTTTCACGGCGCTGGCTTTCACGGTCTGGTCCTGCTCTCTGTTTTCATGGTCATCTGCCCCCTCTTTATGTCACCTGCCGTTGCGCAGGATCAGCCCCCGCCGAAAGCGCCGCCGGAAGCCACCGATACGGCTGCTCCGGAACCCCCCGTGAAGGTCGATGTGAATCCTGTTACTGATGACGTCGAGATTGAATCCCGGCTGGTGCGGATTATGGAAGCGACCGGGTGGTTTCAACGGCCGGAAGCACGCGTCGAAGAAGGGGTCGTTTTCCTCTCTGGTCAGGTGGATACAGAACCGCACAAGGAGTGGGTGACAAAACTGGCCAGCAAAACTCAGGATGTTGTAGCCGTCGTCAATCGGATTGAGGTCCATGAAAAATCGATGTGGGACCTTTCGGATGCGTTTGGAGAACTCACGGCTGTCGGCTCGAAGATGGTTCAGAACATCCCGCTGATTTTTGTCGGCATTCTGTTACTGTTCGTCACCTGGTGGGCCAGTGTCTGGACAGCACGCCTTACGGCCGGCCTGTTTCAAAAACGGATGAAAAGCCTTCTGCTGGGCGATGTCGCTTCGCGGGCGGCGTCCATCCCGGTTTTTCTGCTCGGCCTTTATCTCATTCTGACAATTTCAGGATTAACGCGTCTGGCGATGACGGTGCTGGGCGGGACCGGACTGGTGGCTCTGGTAATTGGATTTGCCTTTCGCGATATCGCCGAAAACTTTCTCGCCAGTATCCTGATCAGTATCCAGAGACCGTTTGTGATGGGTGATCTGATCGAGGTCGCCGGCCATACGGGTTATCTGCAAAGCGTCAATACCCGCTCGGCTTTGCTGATGACGCTGGAGGGAAACCACGTTCAGATTCCCAACGCGACCATCTACAAAGAAACCATCACCAACTTTACGGCCAATCCGAATACCCGCTTCGATTTCCTGGTCGGCATCGGTTACGCCGATGCGATTTCGAAAGCGCAGGCGATTGCACTGAAGGTTCTCGAGGATCATCCCGCCGTCGTTTCCGAGCCGGAATCAATGGTGCTGGTGGAGTCGCTTGGCGCTTCAACGGTGAATCTGAGGGTTTATTTCTGGATCAACACGACAGAATACAGTACGTTTAAAGTACGTTCAGCCGTCATTCGACTCACCCTGCTCGCATTCGACCAGGCGGGAATCTCGATGCCTGACGAAGCCCGCGAAATCGTCTTTCCCGAAGGGGTGCCGGTGCGGATGAGCTCAGAGCAAGCCCCCTTGACCGAGCCGTCGGTAATCACAAAACCGAAGCAGCCGCCATTGGAAGAAGAAGCAGCCACGGCCAACGAAGCCGAAGGAGATTTGACCAGCGAAGCCAGCGAGATTCAACAGCAGGCAAAGTTATCCCGCTCACCGGAATCAGGACAGAATTTGTTAGAAGATTGATCAGCTGCGCTGTTGCGGGAACGAAAAAAGAGACAGAAAAAACACAGAGAAAACAAACAAAAGACATCACCCCATCCCCACCACAACAGACTTTCCGTGTGGCACTGTTGGCTTGCCAACAGTGATCAAACAACTGCAAACCCTCCACAATTAGCCGCAGGGCGTGAGCCCCGGTTCCTCCCCATTTACACAAAAGCCAATTCGAATCAAGCAACGTGACCTGGAATTTCACCGTTGGACAAGCCAACGGTGCCACCCGACAAACGGATTTTTTTCGTCTGTTTCGTTATTTAGATTCCATCCCAGACAGGCACTTCCAGAAACTCGGAGAGCGTTTTCGCATCGGCATGAATCTGATCCCGATTTCCGTGATCGACGACATTCGTCCTCACCCCTTCCTGGGAGACGAGGTTCATTTCATAGCTGTAATACGAACTTTTGTTCCCTCTGATATATTCTGAAATCAGTTGAATCGCATGAATCTCTTTAAACGGCATTAGCAGCTCATTGGCGGTGGCATATATTAATTCGTCAGCCGAAATTTTTCCTCTCCAGAAACACTCGTACTGCTTATCAAACACGACCGGCTTTGTGCCGAAATAGTACATCAGGCCGCCGGCCAGTGTAAAAATCAGCCCCACCGCACCCAGGCCTATCACATCCTCCGTAAAGACAGTTCCGCTCATGATGATTTGAGAGATCGACATCACGTCGAGCCCCAGGCCGATTACCAGGAAGATCAGATAAAACGCTTTGGCGCCCCACGAAGCACGGAACTCATAACGCAGGGGGGAGATCTGTACCAGATGCCGCGTGCAGAAACTCGCCCCGCCCCCTTTGAGGGGCGCCCATTCCGTGTTCAGCGCGACCGGATCATTCAACGTCGCCGGATCAAAGCGTTCGCTTTGCTCGCTGGATAGTTTTTTGACTTTGTCGATCAACTTGCGAAACATAAACAGCCAGCCTTAATCCAGGGTTCCGCTCAATAGAGGAGCAAACGGGAGTTTTGATGGAAGACAGCAGACGATTCCGTCTTACGAAAAGAGGCCCAGATCGTAAAACAACTCATATCGCGTCGGGTCGTCGGGGAGAATCCAGTGGAACCCTTCCTGGCAAATGATGCTGAGCGTATTAGCGGCGATGACTGCCCCCATCACGCCCATCACGGTCCTGGAGACCCAGTTGAATTGCACAGGCTGCTCCGAGACAAGTTCACGGGCAAACATCAGATTCAGACCGCTATCGATCAGCACGACGATAAAAACAACCAGCGCCCAGGTGTATAAATGCAGGCCGAAGACAGGATCGCCGTAGCCCGCATCGGGGGGAACAATATGGATCAGGATCTGGCGTGTCGAAATAGCCGCACCACACACGGCTCCCAGAATACTCATGCCGTAACCAGCGGCAAAATCAGTGGTACTCAAACCGCCCGATCTGGCTTGCAGGATGATATGCGCTGATCCGAGCGCGCAGAGTATCATCGCCATTCGCTGCAGAATACACAGCGGGCACGGGATCTCCTGCTCGATCAACTGAATGCTGAAGGCCCCGATCAGGACCATACAGACAACGAGCACATTAAAATGAGCAATCCAGAAGCCAAGGTGTTTGTTCATCCCCACGCTCCCGTCAGAAATTGAGGTTCAGCGCATTGGACGCATGACAGACAAACAGAAGGCAGGTCGCTGCCAGGGATGTCAGGAACAGGGAATAAACGAGCCAGCGTTGACGTCCCCACATCGCTAAAAAAGTAAACAGGATCAGCAGGAAGATAAGCGTGTCCAAGGTGATTCCTTTCCTGTTCGATCAGAGTGTGCGTTTTTCGTGTCGGCAATGGCTGTTGCGCCGGTATAACGTGTTTCTCACGAGTCCGATACTACATACAATTACAAATCAAGGCAAGTTGAAGTTTCACGCCTTCCTCAAAGGGGATTTTGAAGCAGATCCAAAGGGGCCGCCCGCGCAGGCAGGAATATCCGGATCAGACAGTCTCAGGAGCGGAAACAAGAATCACGCCCGGCCTTACATGATGGCTCTGCCGGTAAACAGCACCCCGAATTCCCAAAGGTCATTATGGACCTGACGGCGGCGGACGATTTTGCCTTCCATGTAGATGCAGTTATTTTTGTCCTGCCCCAGAGCCACGATGATTTTTTCCGGTTGGATGTTTTTCGTATGGAGAAAACTCAAACCGCTTCGCGATAAATTTCTGGTGGTGACGACAATGAACTCCATGTCATCAACGTTGCCTGCATTCCGCTCGGCGCCAGGCAGGTAGAGGCCAATCACCTGACGATATTTCGTGCGTTCTGCGGACCGTTTCTGAGTGCAGTGTCCTTCGAACCGGGCACTCCATTTATCCAGCATCTTCAGTGTCTCTTGAATCTGTTTATGCACTCATCGAATCCTAGTATTTTGAACTCAATACCCTAGCGTCTGGCCTTCCCTCCCCACAGACCCGTGGGAAGGGATAAGCCGCATGGAAAAGTTACGTCGTAAAGATCATCGGTCAAATGGATTTCACAACTTCAATCCAGTCAACGCCCCACGGCACGCGACCGGAACCGACTAAACCGGCGGCAGCAATCAAACCGGTGATAACGATTAAGCAGATCCCTCGGCGAGAAGGCGGATCGTTCGCCAGGCAGGGGATGAATCATACGTCATCCCGTTGAAACAGGGAGTGTGCTGGCGAACGTGCGCATGATTTTTCTGGTTCCATGCTTACCTGTAACACAAATGGCCCCACCAGGCGGGCGAGCATACAGGCTCGCCCCTGCTTTTGCAGGAGCGATTTCATTCACTGCTGAGAATTCAACAATGCTGCCCTTCGTGAATTCACGTCGCAAACAACTGCGTCTCAACGTCGCGAAACGCTTTGAACTCCAGGGCATTGCCGCTGGGATCGAGAAAAAACATCGTCGCCTGCTCTCCTGGTTGCCCCTCAAAGCGCAGGTAAGGTTCGATGACGAACGGGACTTCTTTCTCACGCAACCGATCCGCCAAAACCTTCCAGCGATCCATCGTCAGGACCACGCCGAAGTGCGGGACGGGAACGCCGTGACCATCGACGGGGTTAACGTGCGCAGCACTATTCCCTTCCGAACCAAGGGCCGGATTCAAATGGCACACCACCTGATGCCCGAAGAAATTGAAGTCGACCCAGGTCTCTGAACTGCGTCCTTCACTGCAGCCGAGCAAGTCGCCGTAAAACGTTCTGGCTTCGGCGATGTCACGCACCTGAAACGCGAGATGGAAGGGATCGAGTGGCATCATAGGTCTCGGCTGTTTGAAGGGAACGGGAAAAATATCTGTGACTGCAATTTAGCATGCCAGCGCGACAGCAGCAAGAAATAAAAAGCACCTACGGTAAAAGACGCAGACCTCTCACACCGGGAGCCCTTCCCTGTTCCGCGCGTTCTCGCCTCACACGCGTGGTCATTGTCCGCGATTGCTCCTCCCCTCTCGAACATATTGTTTGAGCAGGGCGTGCATCTCCTGCACCTGCTTTGGATGTTGAACGGAAACGTCGGTCGTTTCTTCGAGGTCCTGATCCAGATCATAGAGGGTGAACGTGACCGGAACGCGATCGTCCAGAACTTCGGTAATCGATTTCGGGCCGCGGACGGTCAGCTTAAACGGCCCCTGGCGTATCGCAAAGGTGCCGTTATGGTGATTGTGGACGATTGCCTGATGGAAGGAGACGGGCCGTGATTCGCCGGTGAGCGCTTTGAAAAAACTCTGGCCGTCTTCTGCGGTGTGGTTGTCGAGATTCACGTTTAACATCTCTGCCAGCGTGGGGAGCACATCGTTGAAGACGATCGTGGTGGAACATTGTTCGCCCGGTTTAATGGTGGCGGGCCAGCGGACGAAAAACGGCACCCGGTGCCCCCCTTCTGCGAGCCCCCCTTTCCAGCCGTTACAGGGGCCGTTGCTGTCGTGCCCGTAAATGTTGGTATCTCCTCGAACCCAGCGTTGTTGATATCCGTTTGTGCGATCAACGGGGCCGTTATCGCTGGTGAAGAACACGAGTGTGTTCTCTGCGATGCCCAGCTCATCAAGTTTGCGCAACAGCCTGCCGACGTGGTGGTCAAGTTCGACGACAAAATCGCCGTATGTACCGGCGCGACTGGAGCCGACGAATGGTTTGTTGGGCACGATCGGATTATGCGGCGTGGTCATCGCGTAATACAGGAAAAATGGTTGATCCGGTTGAGTGCGGACGGCGGTCTCGACGAATCCGCAGGCTTTGTCGGAAAGGGTCGACACGAGGCGATCCATGGTGTAACCGGCGGCGATAATGTTATCGTCCCGGCCAATCCATTCGGCCCCTTTAACGCGGGGGACGCAAAGTCGATGTTTTTGAAATCCTGATAGTTGGGATCGACGCGAATCTGTTCCCGCGCGCTTTCGTCGTGAAGTTTCCAGTCGATGCCCTGATGCCATTTACCAACCAGCGCGGTCTGATAACCGACTGCCTGCAGTAGATCGGCGATCGTTTTGCGGCCCGGTTCGATCAGGGTGCCGGCGAAGTTGGCGAGGTTGCCCCCCGATCCCAGCCGAGTCCGCCACATGTAACGACCGGTCAACAGGCCGTAGCGGGAGGGGACACAGTAAGAACCCGCGGCATGCGCGTCGGTGAAGACCAGACTTTCCCTGGCGAGCTTGTCCAGATTCGGCGTGGGAATACGGCTGGCTGCGTTGAGAGCGGTAACATCGCCGAAGCCCATATCATCGGCCAGGATAAAAACGATATTCGGTGCGCTCTTTTTTTCTGCTGAAAATACGATATGCGTCGTGCTCAAGGCAATTGAAAAAGTCACGGTAGCAAGGATGAGTTTCGATAATTCATATCGCGAAATTCGGACGGGGGTCGTTTCCTCAATCGGGGGGCGTTCTGCTTCCGTCAGCATGCTGACTCCAATGAAAGTGATTCCTGCGGGGCGATGAAAAAAGGTTTCCCTTCAGTATCAGCCAAGGGAACCTGGGGGTCAAGCAAATCACGGAGCGCGTCATGGGGACCGAGTTTAAACAAACGAGTGACGCTATGGGTCGCGGTGAAATTCTCTCGTCAGTCCGCGCGACAATTCCCTCTGCACAGATCCCCCGCGGTGAATGTACCTACTTGATACATGCCATATTTATTTTCGAAAAAAGCAATTGAAATGAGGAAACTGAGGTTTAACGTCCACCGACGGCTGAGTATATTCCGAGTATACCCCGTGTATACACGGTAATACATCGCTCTGCCTTAAAGGATAAAAATGATCACCACTCTCCGCGAAAAGGCTTATTCGCACATTCGAAACAAGATTCAATTGAGAGAATTAACGGCCGGCCATCGGCTGGAAGAACTGAAGCTGGCTAAAGAGTTAGGCATCAGCCGCGTACCGGTGCGCGAGGCGATCTGCCAGTTGGAAAGTGAAGGGATTCTCTGCCAGGTCCCCCGCATGGGAACCTTTGTCAAAGTGCCTACGCGGGACGACATTCGTGAATGGTGTGAATTGCGTTCCGCTCTGGAGGGGTACGCTGCTGAAAAGGCTGCCATGCATGCAACTCCGCAGGCGCTACGGGAAATCGAAGCAGTACACCGCAGGCTGTTGCAGCTCGCCAGGCAGATTCGTGCAGAGGGAATTTCCGACTTGACGAGCCCCTTGGGAAAAGAGTGGGAACAGACTGACCTCGCTTTTCATATGGCGATTGTGCGCGCTGCGCGAAACAGTCAGGCAGAAAAGCTGGTGGGTAATCTCCATATCATGGACATGTTTTTTGATGTTTGCGCTGAACCTGTGAATTTAATGGTCACCCGTGTTTGCCGGGAGCATGGCCAGGTCCTGCGTGCCATTCGCAGGCATCAACCGAATAATGCGCGGGAAAGAATGACCATTCAACTGATGTCTGTGACAAAGTCGTTACTCGATGATTATAGTGATGGCCGATTCAAGGCCAACTACTGGAATAATATTAATGCTTACTCCGTGATTCAGAATCAATCGACAGGGCAAGATCAATCAGAACAGGACGCAGCAGGGCCTTAGTACCTTCAGTCGAACCTGTGGAGGCTGGTGATTCTGATATCTGGTTATTTATTACATTACGAAAACGCGAGGTCATCTCTTTTATCCTTTCTACTCTTTTCTTCTGGAGGTGCTGTATGATGTTCAGATCAGATCGGTTTCGCAAACGTTCCGCATTCACATTGATTGAACTGCTGGTTGTGATTGCCATCATCGCTATTCTTATCGCATTATTACTGCCCGCCGTTCAGCAGGCTCGTGAAGCGGCGCGACGGAGTACATGCAGGAATAACTTGAAGCAAATCGGGTTGGCTCTGCACAATTACCATGACGTCTTCAAAGCGTTTCCGATTAATTTCTACGGCGGATATGGTGATACCGCTGGTGTGGGAGGCTACACGCAGACCTCGCGGTCATGGGGATGGATGGTGGCGATTTTACCTTATATTGATCAGGCGCCGCTTTATAATGAGTGCAATCCTGGTGTTAACACCATTCTGGGAAGCGGTCACTATGACACAGTCGTGTCTGTTTTTCTTTGTCCCAGTGACGCTGCACCTGCTGTGATTCCTGAGACAAACACCTACACCACGGGTGGCCTCTCGGTTGCCAGAACGGATTATAAAGGCATCATGGGCAGCGACTGGCATTGGGGGGCTTACACCAATGATGTCGTGACAACACCTACCGGTGATTCGTTCATTACTAACAATGGTGTGTTTGTCACACTCAGTTACCGTAAGTATCAGAAGATGTCGAATATTACCGATGGTACAAGTAATACGACAATCGTTGGTGAATCGATGGCAAACGAGGCCTTCGCAGCGAATAGCAGCGGTCCTGGCTGGAGTTGGATGAATGCCGCCTCATGCAACTCTTCCTGCGCCATTCCCATCAATACTTATAATGCAAAATCTCCTACAAGTGTGTCCTGGGACGTGCGGTTCAGTTTTGCAAGCCCTCATGTCGGAGGTGCTCATTTCCTGCTTGGAGACGGGGCTGTGCGATTTCTTTCTGAAAACATTGACCTTGCAACCTATCGCAATTTATCAAGCATCAACGGGGGGGAAGTACTCGGCGAGTTTTAAACCGTTTATGTAATTTTCAGCTGGGGGCCAGGCGACAGCCCTCGGCTGATTTTTTTATTCTTTTCTTTTTTAGAAGAGCCGAGGGAATTCATGCCGATCCGGGGTCATGTTAGAGAACAGAATAGATTACTGGTTTCAGTCACGTGGTTTCTTGTCTGCTTGTCTGCTGGCTGCAGTTCTGAAGAAGCAGGACCGGAGCTGATACCGGTTTCAGGAAAAATTACCGTGGATGGTAATCCACTTCCCCTGGCTGGTATTTCATTCCGTCCTGACGATACGCAGGGCAATACGTCACCCTATCAGCCAGGCGGAACCGCAGACGAAAATGGGAAATACAATTTAGTGGCAGCGGCGAAACAAGGCGCCCCGCCTGGCTGGTACAAGGTGGTTGTGTTTCCGTATTCTCCCCCTCCGGGCAGCAACGGCGTTCCTCACACAACAGTGCCATTTAACAAAAAATACAGCAATCCCAATACGACAGACCTGATTATTGAAGTCAAAGCAGGGACGGCACCAGGATCATACGATTTAGAATTGACCAGATAACACTGATTGGCTTGACCTTATTCTCACTCAAAAGATGTGCATCCAAATCGAAAAGGTAACCGGTTCATGCGTAATAATTTGAGCTTTAAGATTCTATTTGCAATCTGTGTTCTTGTTCTGACAAAACAGGCGACGCATGCTGAGGACGCTGTAAAGTCAGCCACTACAAAGCAGCAGGCAGTTCATGTGACGCCTCAGGTTGATATCGAATTGCAGGCGATCCGCAGCGGATACGACCGCAAAACCTGCCTTGTTCATCCCAGGCCAGGATTGATTCCCGGCAACCCTGCTACGGTTGTGGTGACGATGCAGGAGTTACTGCTGTCAGGATCGGATATTTATAACAGTCAGTTTGAGACCGTTACAAAAGACGAAGGAAAAACATGGAGCGCGCCCGTGGAACTGAAGCAAACTCTTGGACGGCGTCGCATCGAGAAGGGAATGGAAGAAAACATAGCCGATTTCTGGCCGATGTGGCACCAAAAAACGGGTGTCTTACTGGGTACGGGCCATACGGTACGTTATCTGGGAGAGAGATTCGCGCCGCCGCATTCCCGCAGTACCGCCTACAGCGTCTATAACGCCAGGGATCAGACCTGGTCGCGCTGGCAGGAACTCGACATGCCCCCCCTGGCTGAATTTACGATGGAAGGTGCCGGCAGTACACAGCGGGTTGATTTACCCAACGGCGAGATTCTGCTGCCGATTTATTATTCCCTGCCCGGCACGATCAAAGATGTTTTCACCTCACAAAATGTGAGCATGGTTGTTCGCTGTGCCTTTGATGGAACCACCTTAAAATATTTAGAGCACGGCGACGCGATCACCACGCCGTCCGGACGCGGTTTTTCAGAACCGTCTCTCGTGCATTTCAATGGCCGTTACCATCTCACCCTGCGTAACGATGCTCATAGTTATGTCTGCACGGGCACCGATGGTTTGCACTTCGGCAAGCCACAACATTGGACATTCGACGATGGAACAGATCTCGGCAGCTACAATACGCAGCAACACTGGGTCACAATGCCCGATGCTCTCTATCTGGTCTATACAAGACGTGGTGCAAAAAATGATCATGTCTTTCGGCATCGTGCCCCGTTGTTTATCGCACAGGTCGATCCGGAGCGGATGTGTGTAATTCGAAAAACCGAACAAGTGCTTGTGCCCGAACGAGGCGCCCGTCTTGGCAATTTCGGAATAGCCAAAATCAGCGATACCGAAAGCTGGGTCACAGTTGCCGAATGGATGCAAACCACGTCTCCCAATCCGCATGACTCAACTGTCTGTGAAAAATACGGCAGCGATAACACCGTGTGGCTGGCTAAGATTCGTGCTGAAAAATAAAACGTGTCAGACCGGACAAAAAGAGATTGAATTTGTATTCAATTCGTCTATAAAAGTGTCTTGTTGTGAAACGTACCTCGTTGTTTACGTCATATTACTCTTATCTCGCTTGGAAGAATCATGGCTTTTGAATTTGAAAAACAGGAATACGATCGACAAGGTTTCGTCGTGGTCCGTCAATTACTGACGGATGAGGAATTTACGGATCTGCGTGAGAATATGGATCGCTATATTCGCGAAGTCGTGCCAACTCTCCCTGATGCAGATGCCTTTTATGAGGATCGCAGTCGGCCTGAAACACTCAAACAATTACAGCATATGACCGTCGATCCATACTTTCGTGATTACACGCAACATCCCAAATGGAAAGCCCTGGCAGAGGCACTTGTAGGAGAGCCTGTGAATTCAGATTCGCCGGAATGGTTTAATAAACCACCTGGCACGAATCATATTACGCCACCTCACCAGGACAATTATTATTTTTGTTTTAAGCCATCCAATGTGATCACCATGTGGATGGCCCTGGATGAGGTTGACGCGGAAAACGGCTGTCTGCGGTACCGCGAAGGTTCGCACGAATGCGGATATCGCCCCCATTCCAGATCGAAGACACTCGGATTTTCGCAGGGGATTACCGATTATTCATCGGAAGATTACGCGCGTGAAATTGCAGTGCCACTGCAACCCGGCGATGTGGTCGCTCATCACGGCATGACGATTCATCGTGCTGATGCGAACAGTTCATTCACACGCCATCGTCGTTCGTTTGCCATGGTTTTTAAAGGCGTCTCCTGCCAGCGTGATGACCAGGCCTACGAGAGATATCTGGCTGCAGCACGCGAGCAACATCAGGAACAGGGACTGGATGTGTGATCGATTTAACTCAGTCGTTGACCGCTTCTCCCTTCGTTCATACTGTGGCGATGGACCCAGGCAGTCGGTGGTTAAAAGACGCCAGAGTTGCCATTGATGCGCCGCCGGACAATGACGTCGACCCGCTGCCCGAAGCCCGCTGGTCTGCTGATCTATTGCGAACCGGCGTGTGCGGCGCTGTCAGTCCGCGCGTCATCAGACTGCCGAGTGGTCAATACCGTATGTATTTTACTCAAATCCTGCCTCAGCCGGAGTTCCCGGCTGGAGCAAACGATTACGATCATTCCACCACGCGCATCCTGAGCGCGATTTCCGACGATGGTTCAGCATGGACTCCCGAAGCTGGTGTGCGGCTTGCTCCTCAAGCGGGAGGTGCGGGGCTTTTTCGCGTTGTTTCCTCCGAAGTTGTGCCGACGGACGCCGGAAATCAATTGAGAATGTATTACGAATGTTGTCCGGGTCCGCAATCGGCGGCAAGTACCATTCGCAGTGCCGTCTCTGAAGATGGCGGATTAGAATGGACGCCTGAGCCAGGAGCGCGACTCAGCTCGGACCTTGATCGATTTTCGGCACCACGCATTCTATTTCTCGGCGAAGGTCGGTGTCGGCTGTACTGCCTGGCAGTGGGAAAAGGAATTGTCTCCGCAATTTCAGAGGACGGCGGAGTTACTTTCGTGCAGGAACCAGGATTGCGGATCGCCCAGGACAGCATTTATGACTCGCACGCTGCCTTCGCCCCTGAGATCATGTTTGTGGCTGACGTCGGTTATGTCATGTATTACGCCGGGTACGGCTCGCCCACGCAAGCCTGCATTTTGCGAGCGGTTTCTGACGACGGTTTAAACTGGACCAAAGATCCGTTGCCGGTTCTGTTACCCGGCAACGGAACATGGGACGCCGCCAAGTGTTCCGAAATGTGTTTGATTCGAACGCCTGACCACAAGAAAAAGACATCCCGCTTTCGAATGCTGTACGAGGCCTGTGATGGTACGAGTATCAATCAGCGCGGCGTGTGGAGAATCGCCAGTGCAACAACTCCGTCCTGAGAAAACCGTTTTACTTCTGCCAGGTGCAACAATGTTCCTTAATACGAGTTCCTGGTAATGAAGATAAAAAGTGGATTGAATGATCAATAAGCAATTACCGGATGAAAGCAGGACCTGGCTGAATCGCTTGAGGGGAACTCGTTTCGTTTTTTGTTCACACGGTGCAATCAGATTCAGACAAAAATCAGGATTGATTCTGGGAATCGTGTTTTGTTTTTTCATGCTGCTTTCGTTGAATGCGCCAACGCTTCAAGCCGCTGAAGGAGAACCGGATCTCAATACTGCCCGGGCTGCTACCGCTCAGGCTGTCACCGTTGACGAGCATTCCTCTCTTGTTGAAATTTCCGCCGGGTTGGCTGTATTTGACTGGGTGATCGTGTTTGTTTATGCAGCCTCAACGATTCTGCTGGGCTGGTATTTTTCCCGCAGGCAGAAAAACACGTCAGAATATTTCATTGGCAACGGCCGGATGAATCCAATATTAATTGGCGTCTCCCTGTTTGCCACATTGCTGAGTACCGTCAGTTACCTGGCGATTCCGGGGGAAATTCTCGGAAAAGGGCCGCTGCTGTTAGCCGAGTCTCTGGGCCTCCCGATTGTATTTTACATTGTCGGTTATTGTCTGTTACCGGTTTATATGCAGCAACGGGTCACCAGTGCCTACGAACTGCTGGAGATGAAACTGGGGTTAGGTATCCGGCTTTTAGGCGCGGTCATGTTCATGATTCTCCGACTCGTCTGGATGTCTCTGTTGATTTATCTGACCGCGTACGCGTTGACGACCATCCTCAGCCTGCCTAAGTCGTACATTCCAGCCATCGTGCTTGTAACCAGCATTGTTTCGATCACTTATACTTCTCTGGGCGGACTTCGGGCGGTCGTGATTACCGACCTGATTCAAACAATCCTGCTGTTTAGCGGTGCATTAATGGTGATTGCGATGGTCTCCTGGAAGATGGGAGGTTTTGGCTGGTTCCCGACGCAATGGGATCCGAATTGGGACACGCAGCCGCTATTCAGTCCGGATCCTGGTACGCGGGTTACTTTTGTGGGAACCATCGTATCCATGGTCATCTGGTTCGTCGCCACTTCCGGAGGCGATCAGGTTTCAGTCCAGCGTTTCATGTCAACCCGGGACGTTTCGGCGGCCCGCCGTTCACTTGCGATACAGTTGAGTCTGTCGCTGGTGATTGGATTCACTTTGGCAATGGTCGGTTTTTCCATGCTCGGTTATTTTCAGGCGTTCCCCTCTGCGCTGCCGGCTCACATGGATCTCAAAACAAACGCCGATGATATTTTCCCCTTTATGATTTCACATCAGCTGCCAATGGGAATCTCAGGTCTGGTGGTCGCCGCCATGTTTGCCGCTGCGATGTCCAGCATTGATTCGGGTGTGAACTCGATTACGGCTGTCGTTTTGACTGATTTTATAGACCGTCTGAGGAAATCACCCCAATCTGAAAAATCGCACCTGCTGTTCGCCCGTTGTCTGGCTTTCGGTATTGGCTCAGTTGTTGTTGTGATGAGTTTCGTCATGGGAGCCATACCGGGAAATATGACTGCCATTACGAGCAAAACATCCAATCTACTGACGACGCCTCTGTTCTGCCTCTTCTTTTTTGCACTGTTCGTCCCTTTTGCCAAACCGTGGGGAGTGTGGATCGGTGCCATCTGCGGAACAGCCACGGCGGTTCTGATTGCATTCTCAGGACCAATATTTGGATATGACGAGCAAACGGGTCTGGACCCGATCAGTTTTCAATGGATCGCCCCGGCTGCTCTGGCAGTCAATATTGCGACGGGAAGTCTAATCAGCTTAATGATCCCGAATCAAAAGAAAGAAACGTCAGCATGAGAACCTCAAAATTATTACAAAAGATCAAAGCCGGTGAAGTCGTTCGGATTTGTGCCCTGGGGCATTTTATCCCCTCGTTTATCCAGCTTGCTGCCCACAATCAATTTGATGCTGTCTGGATTGATTGTGAACACCGGGATTTCTCAACACGCGACATTCAATCCTTAATGCCGCTGTTTCATCAGGCGGATATCGACTGCGTGTTACGGACTCCCACGCTGGAAAAAACGAGACTCTGTCGCTATCTGGAAGATGGAGTGACCGGCTTGATGATTCCCCATGTTTCGACTCCGGACAAAGCGCAGATGCTCGTACAAGCGGTCAAATTCCCTCCGCTCGGCGATCGCGGTCTGGACGGCGCGGGTTATGACACGGGTTTCACAATTCAGGGGGGAGAGTCTTATCCTGAAGCAGCGAATCGCGAAACCTTCCTCATCGTTCAGATTGAAACACTCGAGGCCATTAAAAATGTGGAAGCAATCGCTTCGACGGAAGGGGTCGACGGGTTATTCATCGGCCCGGGTGACTTGGGGTTACGCATGAAAAGTGCGGGAAGTTCCCTCACATTTGATGAGGCTCGTTCATCAGTCGCAAACGCCTGCAAAAAACATGGCAAAGCCTGGGGCCTGCCTGCAGGCAATGTTGAGAGCATGGCGAAGTTCGTCAGCGAGGGTGCCCAGCTGATTTCTTTCGGCAGTGATTTCATGGCCGTCAATCAGATGCTGCAAATGAGCAAGCAGGCTTTTGATGACGTGACTGCCCGGACGCGACAAGGAGGTTGAAACAGAAATCCGTACTGGAATTGAAATTGATGATTTTCCCGCCGGAAAAACAAGTTTCACCGATTAACGAAGAACAGATCAAACGCATGATAAACCGTAATACTTTCACCTTACCCGGTTTTTGAAGGCTCGTTATACTGCCCGCTGTTGCAGCGTGTTTCAATACAAACAGATTTCACTTTCGAATACATATTCTCCCATTCACAGGTAACATAAATGAATAAATCATTATTGGATTCGGCTCAGGACGATACTGTTGATGAACTGACGGAATCGACACGCGCGGAGAGTGTTCGAATTTTAACGCAAACGCTGCATCAGGCCAGCGAAAGTGAAAACAGCAAATTCTGGCCAGCCATCCATGCCGCCGAAGCGTTAAGCAGCGCGGGATATTTCACCGAAGTCAAACAGACACTGACGCCCCTGCTGAAGACAGACACGAATCATCAACACCGTTGTGGATTAGCCCGGGAAGTGGCCCGCGCAGGTGATCGTTCGCATGTCCATGTGATGTTGGACATTCTTGCCGGGGAAGAGACAAGCAGTCACGTCCATGCCTGCGAATCACTGTTCAGTGTGAATGAAAGGGGTGACGGGAAATTATTGCGGACCGCGATGCTGCAAACCCAAAATCCGATAAAAGCAATTATGGCCGCGGGTGCCTTTGCCCGTCAGGAAGATTCGAGTGCATTCGCGCTGTTAAGAGAACATTTGCAAGGCGCGGATCCGTTGTCGCGCCAGATTGCAGCCTGGGTGCTTTCGTACGTGGGAGAGCGCTGTGATATTCCAGCCTTAGAAAGTGGCCTGGAGCAGGCAACCGCTCCGGTAGAACGTGCTTATTTTGTGCACACACTGGCGGCTTTGGGAGAAGAAGCGGCGCAACAGGAGTTAATCAGAAATTTTTCCAGCGAAAATGCAACCGTCCGTGCCTACGCAGCATTTTACGCGCATGTTGCCAAACTCGATTCCGCCTGTGATCTGCTGGTGGAACTGTTAAACGATCCCGCCGTGGATGTGCGCGTTCGCGCAGCGCATTCACTGTTGGCAAGTCAACAGCGTCCCCAAATTTGAAGACACCGATTTTGAAGATAGAATCAGTGCGCCGTGTGCCAACCATTCGATTTGTCCGACGGCGCCGGTTCTATTCTGGAGAAACCGTTCCAACGCGTGTTGTTGTAGGGGCGGCCCCGTGTGGCCGCCCGCAGGGTTAGGGGCGTGCTTGTGTCAGCGTTCGAACGCTTTTACAGATCCCATCCACATCCCAAAATAAAATTGATGGCCAACAGGCGGGCGGACACATGGGTCCCGCCCCTACGATGAGGTGGATTTTTTTTATCCAATATACGCAAATCAGCTTTTTTTCAGCCCAACAGGACGATCTCTCTGATAACGCTGAAAATAGTGTTGCAACTCTGTAGAAAATGATATAATCCACACATCGATTTTCTTTGATACGACACAGGGTGAGAGAAACCATGAACGAAGTTCAAATGAACCGCAGGCAGGCCCTCATTGCGAGTGGTCTGGGTACGCTCAGTCTTGGCATGCCGGGCGCGGTACTGGGGAGCGACAAGCTCGACGCGGCCGGCAACGCGGTCCG
>CAXBFD010000127.1:0-17519 GCA_963974925.1 uncultured bacterium
TGTAGTTGTGTAGTGCTAACCCCAGCTGCTTCAGATTATTCTTACATGTACTTCGCCGGGCTGCTTCGCGCGCCTGCTGGACTGCCGGTAAAAGCAGGGCAATTAGAATTGCGATAATTGAAATCACGACCAGCAATTCAATCAATGTGAAACCGGATCGCCGGTCACCTCTCTCTGACTTAATAGCGTATACAGACATGAGATCCTCCTGTCAAAAACATAAAAACAAAATGATTTTTGATGATATGAAATAGAGACTGGTTTCTAAAAAAGAGACCAGTCACAGCCTGAAAATTCAAAATCGCATTGAAGTAGCAACTGCCTAACTGCGTTCATTGATGCCAGGGAGACAGATGAAAATAGATCTGGCAAAAATTCAGAAAAAGGAGAATTCCTCATCATCGTTGAGTCAACCCATCGTTCCGTATATTGAAACATGCAGTTTCACAGTAAAGGATGCTGGATTGTAAGCTGTCAAAGTGAAAGTGTCAACAAAATTCGGTACAATTGAACAACTGACAATAATTCAACATGTGAACTAACCAACTTTATTCGCAGTAAATCACACTGCAGACGAGAGGCCAGGCGATTTTTTAAGAGTTTTTTTCACGAGCTGATACTGCTGAAAACCGGAACCATGGGGGCCGAACAGCAAAAGGGGGAAGCGACTTTTTTATTCATCCCAGGTTCCTGGTAGACTTATCTCATATTTGAAAATAACGAATTTGTCCTGCCGGCGAGGTGTTTCATGTGCTCAACCGGTCCGTAACGCGGCTGACTCTGTTTGAGAACGGCAGCGGTCATGCTGCGTTGATGCGGGCGGTGGAAAAGACGTGACAGAAGAGAATGCCGCTCTTTGCTCTGTCCGTGATGCTCCACCACGGGCACCCCGCTAACGGATTTCTTGCAATGACGCGTACTTCCTGACGCTGATGCGATACGTCGCACGTTATCCTTTTTCGATAAAGCTGGTCAAACGTGCCGAGAAGTGGTAGTAGGGCTCTGCCTGGACCTGGCAGCAGAAACAACAAGTCGGAGCCATCTTTCACGAGGACAATGTCCCAGACCAGTGGCAAGAATTCATACAACTCAATGCAGAGATGGCGGCCAGGTTCCCCCCCATCACTGAGAAGAAAGCACCATTGAAATGACGCGTCTGGTTACAGAGCCCTGATTCGGTTGCAAATACATAGATTGCGTCACAGTCTGTCCAGAACCGAACAAGGGGGCAGGACTTTATTACCAATAGTCCTGCCCCCTTTTATTTTCGGGCTGTTGAACAGCCTGCTTTCTGAACTTAGTTCGCGTCTTTGAGATCGAATTGGAATTCAGTCGATTCCGCAGTCACCTCGGCCTTGAGTGGGCTGGTTGCGGCGCGGCGGTATTTTTCGGGAATGTTCGGATATTTTTTGGGGACCGGAGGTGCCTGACCTGGTTCGGGGGGTCTGGGGTCCGGCATGGGCGGCACCACAGTGACGACGTAATTACCGAGAACGATATTTTCGATCGTCACACTGCCGCTGTCATTCAATTCCCCACCGCCGGCTTCGCCAGTCGCCTGGTCCTCCAGGTCAACCCGTCCTTCTGCGACCGCTTCGCCCCCGTACGTAATGCTGATTGTCACGTCGTTACGTACCTTACCGTCATCCGGTGTACCACTGCCGCAGCCTGCGCTGAAAGTCACGCACACAAGCAGGCTGGCAAGAAGCGTGATTCGCTGCCGGTCTGGCGTCGAAAACTGACTGATCATGAATTATTAATCCTTGTGAATGTTGGTCAGACGAAATGGAAACGAGCCAAATTTAAACGAGAGAACCCCGACCAGGGTGATCGGGGTTCCCAGTGCGTTGACTGCGGTATTTAGAACTCGCCGATGACCTTGCCATCGTCTTTCGAAGATAATTGTGTCAGAGTTGTGAAATCCACGTTGTCACTTACAAAACGAACTGCACCATCTGCCAGCAGCACGTGAATCCCGCCAACGTGCATGGAATTCAATACCGTGTTGAAAGAATAGTTACTGGCTGCTGGAGTAGGAGGTGATGAACCGCGATACGCATTCGGCGGATAGCGGACCGTCGTGATACCAGACGGATAGGTTCCAGGTGCAGTCGCAGTAAAGGGAAATGTCGTACCCGCGTTCCAGGGGCTGTTTGCGATTCCGTGAAAGGCTCCTAAGGCGTTTGCGCTTTTGTCGAGGCCGTTCACTCGGCCAGACTGCTCGGCGACGATGATCGTATTTGACGTGCCGTCCGTACAATCACGGATGCGCGAACTTTCAAAGGCAAGCATCAATCCATTCTTACAATAATTTGAAGTGGAATTATTGTAGTCGCCGGTACAGACATTGGCACGCCCTGCCGGATCGGGTGTCGAACCGCTGATGCCCACATAGTGAACCGTCATGCTTTGATAGCTGAGTCCCGAAGCATTCGCGAAGTTGGCATTAACGCTCGACGGGCAATTGTAAACATTCAAAACCAGATCGCGCAGCGCCGTATTTCCACTGAAGCCGGCCGGCGACGTTGCCCCAGAAGGGGGCGCAGGTGAATGTGAGTAAAAGCCGCCTCCATTGGTATCAAGCAGATTATACAGCGGTGCCTGATCGAGGTAGGGGAGGAGAAAGATCCGCCAGTTCGGTTTGCCGTGCGCTCCCACCGCCATCGGATAAACGCGCATCGCATCATGATAGTTATGCAGCGCCAGTCCGATCTGTTTCATATTGTTCTTACACGCCGAACGCCGTGCCGCCTCGCGGGCCTGCTGAACCGCGGGCAGTAATAAAGCAATCAAAATGGCAATGATCGCAATCACAACCAGTAATTCAATCAAGGTAAAACCATGTGGTCGTGGAGTAGGACGCGGCCCCTTTTTACATTCGTCGAATTGAGTCGACTCTTCTCTGTCTGAACCATGACTTTTGTTTTTCATGCTAAACTTTCTTTAATTATAAATGAAATAACGAGTAAACAATTCTATTCTGTCCGATTCAACAAATAATAAGCACTATTAATTTACTTATTTTTACCCATTAGTCAATCTATACGTTGTATATCAGCACACACAATCACTGCAGACAGACAGTGTATTTGACTACTTAATCGAGCCGGCGGATGACACCGTGCTGCTCAGATTTGTTCAGGTTGGCAGGAATCAAAAGGGGCTCTCTCTGGAATTCTCTCGGTAGGCGGCCACGTGAATCAGTCCCTGCTTTTACTACTCTGCGCTTGGGAACCAGTGCCGGATCTTCATCTGCGGCTGCCTGAGAGACATCGGGTAGAATTGTTTCAGGCGTGTTTTGTCTCGTCTCTTGAATTGTGATTTTACACTCGATACGAACCGCAGCCGAAACTAATGGCGGTTGACGTCGTTCCGCTCATCTTTTTACAGGTTGGCGGAAATAGAAAAAGGTTCCCCTGGGATGCGTCCGACGGGCTGTCCCATGGGGAACTGGGTCTTCATCTGCGGCAGAGTAGTGTTTCTTAATTCGAACAGTCCAAATAAATGTGGAACAACCGGGGCTAATGCCCTGCGGCTAAGAAGTCATTCCGGCTATCAAAGTATCTGAAAACAAGATCAGCCGTACGGCGTTCGCCGCGGTTAAAACCGACCTGGGTCAGGTTGCGGTCTTGGGAATCACATTCAAAGCCAATAAAAAAACACTACCTGGTCGTGGCATGGAATCAACTTGAAACACCTGAGTGGCAAATCATCTGCAGGGGCGGGGGGGAGTCAAGTGAAGGGGGAGATGATATGGGGCGAACGGTGGTCAACAGAGATTCACAGGGGACAGGGTATGGGCCAGATGCAGGCGAGAATGTGCGAATGTGTGTCGAACGCACAAAATTGAATTGGTTCCATTTTAAAAATCGCTCTGAAACAAGCGGTTTTTGTCAGGGGCGCTGGAGACTGGTTTCACTTCTTCACCTGAACCAGCAGTGCACACGCGCGCGACGCAGAACTCTGGATAAATTATTCAACGCCGGGTCCGGGTCAAGTCGAATTTGTTCAGCGGGAGGTGCGGGATTTTCAGATGGATGCGCGGGAACCGGTTCTCTGATTACCCCCGGCTGGGCTCGAACCAGCAACCTCTGGCTTCGGAAGCCAGCACTCTATCCAATTGAGCTACGGGGGCCTGAATGAGGGGACAAACACCTGTAAACAGCCCGCTTACAGGTGAATCCATTCTCAACAACTTATTTCCACAACAGTCTATGAACTGATTTACCGTGCGTGGAACGATCTCACAAGCTTTAGCACCGTAATTTTAGTGCCGAGTTGAAAGAGAGTCCCGTCAGAGACTTGTAATATTAACGAATCTTCATGATAAATATGCAAATTCTTAACATTATCAATCCATATGAACACCACTCAAAATTCCAGATCGCATCAGATCGGGACAAATACGCTCACACAATAGGGTCCGGAAATACCATGTTTGAAATGACGACCACCCTCATCGGAGGTCTGGGAATCTTCCTCCTGGGAATGAAGTACATGTCCCAGGGGCTGCAGTCGATTGCAGGCGCCAGTCTGAGGCGTTTGATCGGCGCAGTGACTAACAACCGGGTGCTGGCGACGCTGGTGGGATTTCTGGTGACCGTGCTGGTGCAATCCAGTTCTGTGACCACAGTGATGACCGTTGGCTTTGTAAACGGCGGGCTGATGTCGCTGACGCAGGCAATTGGCGTGATCATGGGTGCCAATGTCGGCACGACGGTGACCGGCTGGATTCTGGTTCTGAAAATCGGCAAGTACGGTCTGCCGATGCTGGGTGTTGCCGCGTTTGTATATTTGTTTACCAAACAGGAAAAAATTCGTTATACGGCTCTGGCGGTGATGGGGGTCGGCATGGTCTTTTTTGGCTTAGAGCTCATGAAAGACGCCTGTAAGTTTCTGAAAGATATGCCGGAGTTTCAAGAATGGTTTCTGCATTTTACCGCAGACACTTATCTCGGCCTGTATCAGTGCATGCTGGTCGGCTGCATTCTGACGGTGATGGTGCAATCGTCGTCGGCGACGCTGGGCATCACGATTTCGCTCGCGGGGACGGGGCTGATCCCGTTTGAAACAGCGGCGGCGCTGGTGCTGGGTGAGAATATTGGCACCACAGTGACGGCGCTGCTCGCCTCATTAGGGGCCACTACCAATGCACGTCGAGCCGCCTATTTTCATGTTTTATTCAATATCACCGGTGTGATCTGGATCTCGACCATCTTTTTCTGGTATGTCGAATTTATTCCCTGGCTGATTGATGTGGATGTCACCAAAGCAGTGATGGTCGACGGGGAGGCGACATATCCGAACTCCATCCAGGCGATCGCCGCGACCCACTCTGTCTTTAATATTCTGAACACGCTTGTTTTCCTCCCCTTCGCAGGCAAGATGGCGACCTTACTGACTTATATTGTTAAGGACAAACCTCAGGAAATCGTGCACTTGAGAAGCCTGGATATGCGTATTCTCGAAACGCCGGTGCTGGCCATTGAGCAATCGCGGAGTGAAGTCATCAAGATGGGGCTGATGTGCGATGATATGGCCCAGATTCTTTATCGTATTCTTTCACGGGAGACACCTGATCCTGACGATGTCGCCAAAATTTTTCAGTATGAAGAAGAACTGGACCGCATGCAGGATGAAGTCACCAGCTACATTACGCACCTGCTGGCGATGGATCTGCCTCAGGAGGTGATCTCCAAAGGACGCCGCCAGTTGAGAATGGCGGACGAGTATGAATCGATCAGCGATTATCTGCAGCGAATTGCCAAATTCAGGCTGAAGTTGAACAGGCAGGGGAGGATCTTTGATGAAGCCCATAACAATTCGCTGCTTGATCTGCTGAGCATGGTGGAAAAACAAATGAACCAGGTCACCATCGCTTATCAGCAGGAAAAGATGGATATCGTCTCTGCGACAGTCAAATCCGGCAATGAGATCAAACACAAAGTAAAAACGTTGTCGCGCGAGCATCTGGATTATCTGTCAGCAGAAAAAGTCGATCCGTATATCAACGTTTCCTATACGGCGACCTTGAATGCTTTGCGTCGGGTTCGTGATCATGTCATCAACCTGGCGGAAGCGCTGGCCGGCGAAAAATAGCCGATGAAAATCAGCTCGGATCAATCGAGTACGCAGGCAAATTCTTTCATGTTGGCATTCACGACCGGTTGCGGACAGGACCAGACCAGGAAAAACATGGCTTCGCGGATCGCGCGTTCCGCGGGATGGCCTTTGACGAATCCGGCACCTTTAACGGCCGCCAGCAACGCCTGCGACGCGCGGATCACCAGCGAATTGGAGCGCTCCCGGATTTTCTCAGAAATCGAGCCGTTGAGTGTTCCCGAATTCAAAGCTTCAAACATCTCGGCAAAAATCGACTCGCACTCTGTATGAAAGGAATTGAAGATTTCGAGCAGATCAGGCCGCTGTTCGGCTTCTGTTTTCAGTCTCATGATTGCCCGCCGGGCCACTCCCAGCGCCAAAGCCGAAGTGGTCAGCGAACCGGCACCCCCTTGACCGTCGGGACGTTTCATGACATTTTCCACGGGGCCGGCAATCAGATTTTCAGCGGGAATCGTTACCTGGTTCAGTTTGACGGCCCCGGTTTGCGATCCGGTCATCGATAACATTTCAATCGGCGACTGAATATCCACTCCCTGGAAGTCCGTGCTGACCAGCCCGAGAATTTGTGTGCCATCCTCGCAGACGCCGCCGGTCAGAATATAGTCGGCATGGACGGCTCCGGTGACCCAGGGCACGAATCCGTTCAGCAACCAGCCTTTCGAAGTTTTTTTCGCAGTCACGGATGGCTGACTCAGATGTTGGCGTGAAGTCGTCAAATGGGAAATTCCCACGGTGGCAAACATGGTGCCCGTAATCAGTTCATTGAACACGCTGGTTTTCAGGTCCCGATCTTCCGACCAGTTGATCCGCTGACAGGCGGCATTGAACTGGGTCAGCACGAATGTCGTCGTCAGACAGGCTTCTGCCAACCGGGCGTAGCCGTAGGTCATCTCCACCGAATTCAAATCGGCCCCGCCAAATTCTTGAGGAACGTTCCAACTCAACACGCCCGCCTGCTGCAGTGCCTGCCACGATTCACCGGGCCAGAGATGTTCTGAATTGCGACGTAACGCGCGCTCGGAAAGGGTCTTTAACAAGTCGTCAAAATCCTCGGTAAAACATTCCGGCCTGATAAAGTTGGAAGATAATTCGGACATCAGATTTCTCTTAGATTGAATAAAAGGAGCGCGACTCTGACAGTCAGTCTATAAAAAAAGCCTCATACCCGAAAGTATGAGGCCTGTTTCTGCCCCTGCAGAGACGAGAACCGAAGTCCGCCTCAGTTGCAGGTAGTGCAATCAGGCACCTGTTCGATGATTTTTCTGGCAACCTGCCGACAGACCTGAACCTGAACCTCTTTCTGTACCGTATAAGGAACGCAGACGGTATAGGCCTGCTGAACCACAGTGGGCACATACTTGCAGACGGTGACCTGGCAAGTGCGGGTCTTTTGCTGCGGCACACAAACGGTGTAGCTGACATCACGTGTTTTTTCTTCTTTGACGTAAGAGCAGACTTTCACATCACAGGTTCGTGTTTCGAGCCTGCAGAGCTGCGCTTCATAAGTGAACTGCTCAGGGACATATTGTACTTCGCAGACTTTCGCAGTGCGCGTCCGTGTTTCCTGTCTGCAAAGCTGAACGTCGTAGGTGTACTTTTCAGGCACACAAACGGTTTCACACACCTTGACAGTCCGGGTCCGTTTTTCCGGCTTGCAGAGTTGCACTTCATAGGTATAAGGCACCTGTTCACACTGCTGCTGATAAGAGGTGTATTCTACTTTTTTCTGCACGACTTTCGGGACCCAGACACGTTGCATACACACAGGAGCACATGCCGTCTGGCAACAGTCATCGCACGTTCCACAACCACCGCAGTCAGGAGCAGGGCAGGCGGACTGTATCGGGCGGTCTTCCCAGTGTCCCTGATCTTCACAAACCGTGCGATATTTTGTCACGGGAACGCATTTCATGACCGTGCGGGTTCCCTGTCTCTGTTCTGTGTAAGGAACATTGACACAATATTCCTGCACCACATCTTTCATGACGACTTTCTGGACCTGACGGGTTGCAGTCCGTTTTTCTGTGTAGGGCACGTTCACACAGTATTCCTGTTCAACGTTTTTCCAGAATGTTTTTTTAACCTGACGTGTGCCGGTTCGCGTTTCGGTGTAAGGCACGTTGACCGTGTAGGTCTTCTGTGACGTTTTCCAGACCGGTTTGCAAACAACATACGATTCAGTGCGCGTCCGCGTTTCAGGAACAAAAACAGTATAAGTCTGGGTGACTTCTTTTGTTTCAGGAACACGTACGTTAACGGTGACTTCGCGCTGACGGGTTTCCATGCGATACGCGGTGCAATTGACTTTCCGAACTTCGGTCACCATCTCGGGCACCATGACAGTCCGTTCAACAGTTTTGCACTGCGGTTGACAGACGACCGTTGCACATGGATTGCAGCCACTCTCGCACGGCGCGGCGCTCACACAACACTGCTGCGACCGGCATTTTCCCGCTTGAACGGCTGTTGTCATCATCATGACAGCCACCACAGTGAATAACACTTTATAGATTTGTTTCACCTGATTCCCCCTCCATTGTTGTTTTAGCTTCGCAGTCAAAATATGAACAATCTCTGCTTTCTCATTACCTTTAGCTTGGGAAAGCGTTGTGTTCGTCTATAGAATACCATGTTAATATAGGAATTCTACGAATTATACTAATTATATCAAAAAACTAACAAATCTACCCAATCTGACAATCAGGAAACTCGGGGTCACTCTCCATGCCTAGCGAATTCAAGTTCCCCACAGCTCGACTGACACTCCTGATGGCAGTGTTTTTTTGTTCTGGCCCTATTCAGGCAGACGAACCGAAAATTGTCCCCCGCATCAGAATTGTCACTTCGAAAGACGCGGAAATCAAAACCGGTGGAGGCACGATCCAGAAGGTGAGTCCCGGAGAAGTGTTAGTGATTACACAGACCAATCAGGAATGGCTCTGGGCGCCACTGCTCGGGGGCTGGATCAGGGAAAGTGACGTCAAAGAACCGGAGGGGCTGGTCAAATTCTTAAATCAGGCCATTGAATCCGAACCAACGGCTGAGCGTTATCACCTGAGAGGCATCGCTTATCAGGTGCTCCAGAATTATGAAGCCGCCCTCGTGGATTTTGCTGCGTCTCTGAAACTTAAAGGCGAGAATGCACACATCCATGTAAACCGGGGGAATATTTACCGATTACAAAACGAATATAAAAAAGCGCTTGCCGACCTGGATCGTGCGCTGGAACTCGATAAATCGAATGCCAACGCGTTTCACATTCGTGGCCTGGTTTTCTTCGAGAGCGATGAAACTCAGAAAGCCATTGATGATTTGAGTGAGGCGATCCGCATCGACGGCCAAATGATCTCGGCCCTCAATGCCAGGGGGATTGCTTATCGCACTCTGAACCAGAATGATCTGGCTTTGCAGGACTTTAATCAGGCAATCAAAGCGAATCACTTCGTATCCGAAGTATTCAGCAATCGTGCTGCGATCTGGGAACAAAAAAAACTGTTTGACTCTGCAATCAAGGATTACAAACGGGCCATCGAACTCAACCCCACCTCAGCAACCGCACACAATGATCTCGCGTGGCTGCTTGTTACCTGTTCCGATCCCCAAATGCGCGATGCAAAAACAGGGGTGACTCATGCTCTCAAGGCATGTGAACTGACGCAATTTGAAGACTGGAATCTGCTCGATACTCTGGCAACGGCTTATCGGGAGAATGAACAGGTAAACAAAGCAGTGGAAACCCTCAGGAAAGCAATTCAAATCGCACCCTCTGAACAAAAAAAAGAGTTGCAAAAGAAACTTTTGATTTTTGATAAATAGCGAAATCACACTCAAGAGAATCAACACAGGGTGTTATTGGGGCTCCACTTCCGCTGAAATGCGTGCTCAGGCTCAGTTCCCACTTCGCTTCATAAAATATCATGAGCGGTTTTCCGGATCGCATCCTGTTTTTCGAAAGATCAGGCATTACGATCCTCATGCTTTACCCAGACTAACGCTTTGTCAACTAGGTAAACTATTCCAGAGATCATGTTCGTGATTAAGGCGCTAATAAGATCGTTCCGATATCCTGTTTACGGAGCATTGATGGATCGTCTCCGGTCGGTAGATGGAACTAGGACACGCGAGAGATCGCACCGCCCACCTCGATGAACTGAGCCACCGAATGATTAAGTGCTTTTATAAACTTACACTGTGCACTGTTATACTTTTCACAGGTTTTAGTGCATATTGTGAGAATAGTGCCGCTTCCGACATACGGAATACGCCCCTTGTTCGCGCCATTGAACGTGCTAAAACCTCTGTGGTGAATATCCACAGCGAAAAAACAGCGAAAACAGACGATTCGCTCTTCGGTTCTGGAAAGAACCGGAAAGTGAACGGGATGGGTACGGGGATTGTCGTTGACCCCAGGGGTTATATTGTTACCAATCATCACGTGATTGACGGAGTTGATTCACTCCGCGTGACGATGCTGGACGGCAGCACGTTTAACGCCCGTGTCATTTCCTCCAATCAGAGCGAAGACCTGGCAATCATCAAAATCAATCCCAGTAAAAAACTGACCGTCATGCCTCCGGGAACTTCTTCCGACCTGATGCTGGGAGAAACGGTCATTGCTGTGGGTAATGCATTCGGCTACGAACACACTGTGACATCGGGTATTGTCAGCTCGTTATCGCGGGATGTGGAAGTCAACGAAAAACAGTCATACAAAAATTTAATTCAGACCGATGCCAGCATCAATCCAGGCAACAGTGGTGGTCCTCTGTTGAATCTTGATGGCGAAGTGGTCGGGATTAACGTTGCCATTCGTGCCGGTGCGCAGCGAATTGGTTTTGCCATTCCCATTGATGATGCTCGAAAAATCATTGCCGACCTGATCAGTACCGAATTACTTGATCACACCTATCATGGAATTCTGGCCAATGACATCAAGCAGGGCGACAAGCAGATGCTTGTTCTGAACACACCTGTTGAAAACAGTCCTGCTGAAAAATCAGGTCTCAAAAAAGACGATATCGTCATGAAAGCCGGATCTGTCAACGTAGTCGACCGTGCCGACCTGGAACGGGCATTTATGGGACACAAGGCAGGGGATACCATTGACCTGCTGATTCGCCGCGAAGAGAAAACACAAACGGTGCAGATCACACTGGCTGACATGATGAACGTTGCCCGTACAACGGAAACTGTCAGTGCCCCGATTGTACGAGCACAGAACAACGAAATTTCCAATGACCCGACCCTCGAAAAAACCTGGGAACTGCTGGGCATTCGAATTTCGAAACTGCCGGATTCGCAAAAGCACCTGATCAATTCCCGTTACGAGGGAGGCATGCTGATCGAAGAAGTGCGTCCTCAGAGTCCCGCGGCTCAGAACGGTATGCGAAGAGGTGATATTCTTGTCGGGCTCCATATCTGGGAAACAGTGAACCTCAGCAACGTCTCCTACGTTCTGAGTAATTCAAAACTTTCCAGCTTTAATCCGCTGAAGTTTTACATCCTCCGCAAAAATGAAACGTTATACGGCCATCTGCCGCTGAACATTACCAGCAGGTAGTCTGATCCATCATTCAGTTCATTCGCATCTATCCGGCCCGTCACATGCCTATCAGCGTGTGGCGGGCTTCTTTTACAGAGACACCTCTGCGAAAATCGGCAGGTCTGAAAAACCTCAGCCCCTGTCTCTCGCAAACATTTGAACAGATCTGTTATGATACCACTCTATCGGATTGGTCATCACCAGAACGTGTTCTGTTCTATTTTCTCGTGCTTCATCGTAATACTATATGGCTGACTCATTTCACGAATTTGATCTCATTCACTGGATTCGCGAGCAATGCCCCCCATCAGAGGCGGAACTCATCGGCATCGGCGATGACACAGCCATTCTCCAACCACCTGCAAATCATGAGCTGCTGCTGGCGTCCGACATGCTGATGGAAGGGACACACTTTACATTCCCGCCTGCCACTCCGGCGCTTGCCGGCCGCAAGGCATTGGCCGTCAACTTAAGTGACATCGCCGCGATGGCAGGTGTGCCTCATTCGGCTCTCGTCAGTCTGTCACTGCCCCGATCGCGAGGTCCGAAATTTGCCCAGTCGGTCATGCAGGGCATCATTGATCTGTCTGACGAATATCAAATGCAAATCATCGGCGGTGATACGAACAGCTGGGACGGCCCGCTGGTCATTAATGTCTCTATCATCGGAACCGCTCTGCAATCCAAATCGGTAAAACGCTCCGGTGCGACTGCAGGCGACTGGATCTTTATGACCGGCAAAGCAGGGGGAAGTCTTGCTTCGCATCACCTCATTTTCACCCCTCGCATCAAGGAGGCGGCTACGCTCTGCAAACTCGTCACCATCAAATCCATGATCGACATCAGCGATGGCCTGGCATCCGATCTGTTGCATCTTCTCGAAGAATCCGGTGTCGGTGCCGTGATTAACGCCACAGCAATTCCCATCAGCGACGATGTTCCTGTGAACGAATCAGAGGCAGCACGGCTCCAGCACGCTTTGTCGGACGGAGAAGACTTCGAATTGCTGTTTACCGTTGCTCCTGCAGAGGGAAAACGGTTACTCAAAGCGAACCCGCTGAACATCAACCTGACGCATCTCGGCGAAATCACACCAGAGCAGGGGGCCTTTCTGCGCCACGCCGACGGTTCACTTTCCCCCATCGAAAGCACGGGCTGGAAGCATCAGTTGTAATGCCGGATTCGACCTGCAGCGTAATTCCGCTGCAACAAAACCGAAAATTGCGAGAACGTCGGCCCTTAATACGCCCGTCGCTGGCGTGATGAAGGAATATTCATCGCCTTGCGGTATTTAGTGACGGTTCTTCGGGCGAGATTGTAGCCTTCTTTGCAAAGTGCTTCCACCAGCGCATCATCGCTCAAGGGTTTGTTTTTGTCTTCCGCATCGATGATCTCTTTCATCTTCAGGCGGATGATACCCCAGGCAACATCTTCACCTTCAGAGGTTTTTGTACCACCTCCAAAGAATCGTTTGAGCGGATAAAGTCCCCGCGGAGTCTGAATCCATTTATCATCGACGGCCCGGGATACGGTCGTCACATGCACGCCGACCACGTCTGCAATCTGCTGCATTTTCAAGGGTACAATGTGCTCAGGACCATTATCCAGAAATTCGATCTGAAAATCGACAATCGCCTGTGCAACGCGTTTTAAAGTGCTGTGCCGCTGTTCGATCGCTTCGATTAACCACTTCGCAGAGTCAATCTTTTTCTTAATATAATCTTTGGTCTGGTCATCGGTTTTGTTCCGCAGCAACTCCGCGTACCGCCGACTGATTCTTAAGGGAGGCGTATATTCGTTTTCCAGTTCAACAACATACTTACCTTTTTCATTCAGCTTGACGAAAACATCCGGAGTCACGCGCAGCACCGGTTCCGATTCAAATCCCCGTCCCGGAAACGGATCAAGATAACGCATATACGACATCGCGTTCTTGATCGCATCAATCGAATAGCCGGTTTTACGCTGAATGACCGGCAGGCGATTCTGCCCCAGGTCGTCCAGGTGGGAAGAAATCAACGTCACCAGCATTTCACGATAAGGGGCATCGGGTTTCAACTGCAGAAGCAGACATTCTCTCAAGTCCCTCGCGCCGACGCCGGGAGGATCGCATTTCTGAATCAGATGCAGCGCGAGTTCGGCTTCTTCCTGTGAGATGGATTTCCCGTAAACCTGCACTATTTCGGCTAAGGAACTTTGCAACCGGCCATTATGATCGAGGTTCTGAATCAGGTACTCACCAAACTCCTTTACTTCGGGTGAGCAACTGAAATAGTGAAACTGTTCGAGCAGGTATTCATTGATAGTCTGCTGACGTTCTGAGATATTCGCAACGGCGTCATTGCTGCGATCCATATCATCACTGATACGGTTCGACGAAGGCTTGGTAGCAGAAGTCACATTGTCTTCCGGCCACTGTTCTGCCATCTCCAGCAGACGTTCAAAGTCCGATTCATTATTTTTATCGCTCCCGGCATCGATCTCCCTTTCGTCGACCTCGGGATTATTCGAATCCAGATTTGCCTGCTCGCGCATCTGATCCAGTTCGGTATCGGGAGTATTTTCGTCTCCACTCTCACGTTCCAGGCAGACATTTTCCGCCAGCTCCTGCTCAATACGTTCTTCCAGCGCCTGCAAGGGGAGCTGCAAGATCTCCATGGACTGGATCATCCTGGGAGCCAGCTTCATCTGCTGGCCCATTTTCATTTGTTGTGAAATATTCAGATGCATGTATTATCCGAATTCTTACTCTTGCTGGTGGTCTTACAAAATTGAACACAAATGAAAACTGAGATATCTTAAAATCTCTGCCGTCCCTGTAACGCGTCAGATAACATTTCTTTGTTAGCAAACTCTAGCACACTCCCTGAGGCAATACCCCGTGCCAGTCTGGTAATTTCCACATTTTCGTTTTCCAGCAGGTTCGAGATATACAGAGCCGTCCCATCCCCTTCGAGCGTCGGGTTGGTTGCCATGATAATCTCGCTCACACCATCCTGCTTCACACGACGTATCAAAGCATCAATCGTCAGATTATCCGGGCCTATTCCTTCCAGCGGGGAAATCCGACCTCGTAAAACGTGATACACTCCCTGAAACGAACTGGCAGCCTCCAGTGAAACCACATCGCGCGGCTGTTCGACAACACATACCAGCTTTTTATCGCGTCGGGAATCCGAACAGATGCTGCAGAGTTCATTTTCCGTCAGGTTAAAACAGACGGAACAGGGGCGGACTGACTTCTTGACGGACTGAATCGCGTTAGCCAACTGCAGCGCGTCCCGCTCCGGGATCGCCAGGATGTAATGGGCAAGCCGCTCCGCAGATTTGCGGCCAATACCCGGAAGCGTTGCAAACTGATCAATCAGTTGCCCTACACTTGAACCATAAGGATGAGACTGGCTCTCTCTTCCACGTGTCGACATAAAACGGACTCTTTTAAAACTGAAGAACTGCGAACCCTTACCAGGAAATGGATCAGAATACCATCACAAGCTAGAAACGTATTACGCACTCGGATTGAATTTGGACATCGCCTCTTCCAAACCGGGAATATTCAATCCTCCCGTCAACTGAGCCATCTCTCCCGCAGCGCCTTCTCGGGCTTTTTCCAATACCTGATTGGTCGCCGCAGCCAGAAGATCTTCGAGCATCTCCTTATCGCCACTGTCGAGCAGAGTCTGATCTATTTTCATCCCTAAAATTTTCTGTTGGCCATTGGCCTCCACAGTAACCATCCCGCCACCGGCTGAACCTTCAAAACGAAGCTTGCCCAGTTTTTCCTGCATTTCCTGCATGCGACCCTGCATCTCTGAAAACTGCTTCATCATGCCGGCGATATTTCCCAATCCTTTGAACATGGTCACGAATCCTCTTTTTTATCTTCGACTTGCATTTTTAAAACCTCGACTCGCACACTCTGGGCATTAAAAACCGACAGTGCTTCCTGCAAAAAAGTGTCTGAGGCCGGCGCCAAATCCCGCTGCTCAGCTCGCTGTTGAGCCATCGATGGTTTACTTTGTTTCTCTTCCATTACTTCTGATGACGTTGCGGGCTCCCGTACAATCAACCTGACTTTCACCCGCTCCCCGGTCAATTTTTCCAGTGCATGCTCAAGTCCGGTCATCATTTCGGGCCGCTCGCAGTATTGCTTTGCGAAATTATAGCTCTTGGAGAACACTAAATCCAGTTGTTTCGGCCCAGAAATTGCTATTGACTCCACTCCCTTGAGAGAGCCTTTCAGCAAATCATCAGTCATCACAACAAGTTGCGACAATAATAAACTTTCCATTCCAGCACGAAACGGGACAATTTGCTCTGCGGAAGCAGAGCTTTCAATTGAATCCTGCGCTACAACCGACTGAATTTCATTTTTTTTTTCAATTTTTTTTTGATCAGCGCTTGCCTCAGCCGCAGACGAAGCAGAAGAATTCGCCGCTCCAGACCCCGAGGGCATTGGCGGGGCTGGCTGAGGGGGGACAGATGGTCTTGCCGACTGAGGAACCGCGGGAAGTTGCCCGCCGGATGACAGAAAGGCGCACAACTGATCCAGATCTTCCAGCAGAGAAATCCGAATCAATGCCAGTTCGACCAGGGCACGCCCATGACTGGCGCGAAACATTTTTGTGCGCGCTTCATTCAGAATTTGAAATGCCGCCAGACAGGTCTGAATCCCCCAGGCCTGTGCCTGTCTCTGCAGACTGTCACGGTTGTTTTCGGAAATCGCCAGCAGGGTAACCTCATTCGCACCGGTGGCAACCACCGACAGATCTCGCAGATAATTCAGCAGTTGATCGACAAATTCATTCAATTGCACGCCGCCATTCAAAGCCGCGTCAAACAAGGAAAGCGCCGTCCCCCGTTCACGCTCGATCAAGGCATCGATCAATTCAATCAGACGCTCATCGCTGGCGGTCCCCAGAATCCGATGCACACTTTCCGCCGTCAGATGCGACTCGCCAAATGAAAGCAGTTGATCAAAAATTGATTGACTGTCGCGCATGGAACCGCCGGCCCGCCGAGCCACGAGCTGGATAGCATCGTCGGCGACACTGACCTGTTCCGCTTCGGCAATCTGCTTCAGGCGATTGCCAATACTCGCCTCTTCAATGTAACCGAAATCAAATCGCTGACAGCGGGACAGAATCGTATCAGGCAGTTTATTAGGTTCAGTGGTACAGAAAATAAACTTCACATTCGGAGGCGGCTCTTCCAGCGTCTTTAATAACGCATTAAACGCCTCTTTGGTTAACATATGAACTTCGTCGATAATATATATCTTATACTTCGAGCGCATCGACCTTACGTTCACATTGGCCCGCAGTGAACGGATATCATCAATCCCGCGATTCGAGGCACCATCGATTTCGAGCACATCCACATCACCTCCGACGGCGATATTCTGACAGACTTCACATTCACCGCAGGGAATTCCGTCCTGGCTGTTCGGACAGTTCAAGGCTTTCGCCAGAATTCGGGCCATCGACGTTTTTCCCACGCCCCGCGCACCGGTAAATAAATAGGCATGGGCCACCCGATCAGTGCGAATCGCATTCTGCAGCGCTTTGGCAACCATTTCCTGCCCGACCACTTCTGCGAAGTTCTGCGGACGGAACCGGCGGGCTAACACGGTATACTGTATCGATTTATTTGACATGTTTGTTTTCAGATGACGGAATCAGCAAGAGGCGAACAGGACTGACAAACGACAATCATGAGATTGCACGACCATTAACAATAAATGACTCTGGTCTGTTTATCCAGTGAGTGAGTATATTCGATTTGCATCGGAAACTCGAATCCGTCGATATAAAAAAAGGGGCGTGAAGCTGCCTCCTCGTATACCTGGGATAAA
>CAXBFD010000128.1:0-17499 GCA_963974925.1 uncultured bacterium
CGGCTAACGAGGAATTAATTTCCTTTACCCCTGACGCGACCGATCTGTTACTGGCCCGGATTGATTCAATGGGGCCCGATATCAAATCGATTACTAAAGAGTTCACTTATTTTGCCGGCACACAGGGAAACATTCATGGTGTCACTTCCGGATATCAGTCAGGTGATATTGAAATCATTCCGGACTGGTTCCGAGGTGAGGCGAATCCGGGAGAGTTTACCCTTGAGGGAACTTATTTCATTCGTAACTCAGAGTAGTATTTTTTCATTCGTGATTCACGAACTGATTTTGAGTCAACCTTATTTTATCTGTTTATCAAAAAGAGGAGACGATGATGAGTTGTAATCGACAGAATTACAGAAACAAAGGCTTTACACTGATCGAGCTGCTGGTGGTCATCGCCATCATCGCCATTCTGATCGCTTTATTACTGCCTGCTGTGCAGCAGGCACGGGAAGCCGCCCGGCGCAGTACCTGCAAGAACAATCTGAAACAAATCGGACTGGCGATGCATAATTACCACTCTACACACAGCCTGTTTCCTCCAGGGGCCATCGCCCCCGGTACAAGCTGCAATGCAATGAGCGGTGTCACGCCAGGACAAATCCTGAACCATACGGCTTATCAGATGATCTTGCCTTATCTGGAACAAACGGCCTTGTATAACAAGTACAATTTCAGTTTGCCGAGCGGAAAATCAAACTATACTGGCACTGGTTGTGGGGCAACCACACCCACAACCGATCAGCTCTCCGTAGTCTCCTCCCCGGTGTCGGTCTTTCTTTGCCCTTCCGATCCCGGACCAACAAAAGGTGACAAAGACTATGCGTTTTCACAGGGAAACGGAGCACAGCGCACCAGCTACGGCCTGGTGACAAACCGCTACGATGGTGACTGGACCACAACCTGGGCAGGTACCTCTGACTCGACCAAAGGTATGTGGGGCCCCAACGGTTCACCGCGGATGAGAGATTTAATCGATGGAACCAGTAACATCATGTGTATGGCGGAAACGCCGTTACGCAAGAAAAAAGCTGAAGACTGGAACGGCCCCTATTGGAATGCTTACACCTACGTGTATTGGATCAACATCCCGGGAAGAGGCATCAATCGAATCTATACCGACCCTTCCTACCCCGGCGTGAATCGAAACGGAGCGGGAAGTGAGCACGAAGGAGGCGCTCATATTTTACTCGCAGATGGCTCTGTCCGTTTTCTGAGTGAAAATGTCGATCAATTCTCTGTCTTAAACGCCTTAACCTCGATCGGCGGAGGCGAAGTGATTGGAGAATTCTAACGCTCCTGTATATTTTTGCGGGACATTCCGGGGCTCCTTGCTGTGAGCCCCGGCCCCTTATTGTTTGTACCGGTGTCATGTCAACGATCAATCTGACAGAATTCAATTAGTTATCATTCATGAGGTGTTCCATGTTTCAAAATCATTTTTCAGTCACTATGAACTGGGTCAGCATCTTCATCTTGTTGCTGGCAGGCTGCTCCTACACGCCTGACGATATGCCTAAAATTGCCCCCGTATCCGGTGTGGTAACGCTGGATGGCCAACCTTTGCCTGAAGCGGAAATTCTGTTCCAACCCAAGTCGGGTCGCGCTTCCACCGGTATCTCAGATGAAAATGGGGAATATACATTGCTGTTCAACAGAAATACCAACGGCGCAAAAGTTGATGACCATGACGTGAGTATTATTACTTATAAGCAGTTTGATCCAACGATCAGCAAACTGACAGCAACGGTGACGGAAGGCGATAATGTCGTCAATCTGGAATTGAAGTCGAAACCCAAATCCAAATAACGCGAACGCCGCCTTCAGGCTTATTGATGTAGATCATTCTATTCGGAGAAAGATGCATGTCCCGATCAGTTCATTATTCACGATCTTGTCTTTTTGTTTGCGTGTTGACCGCTTTCATCGTATCCCCGACGTGGGGTAAGGATAAGAACACGGAGCCGACCAACGCCAGCGAAGCCGCTGCGAAAAAAGCAAAACAGGCAGCGGATCTGAACCAGAAGTTTGCGGCCTGGAAAGCCACACTTTCTCCCGAACAACAGGCTTGGGAAACGGTGCTGGAAGAGAATCTGGGTGGGTTTTATCTGCCCCATTATCAGAAAGCCAAGCTGGCAGGAACAATCACCGCCTGGGATTATGTCGCCGATGACCCGAAACTGCCTCGCGTGATCCTGGTCGGCGATTCGGTTTCGCGGGGTTATACCCTGGCAACGCGGAATGCATTAGCGGGCAAAGCGAACGTGCATCGCGCCCCTGCGAATTGCGGGCCGACTGCCACAGCGCTCAAACAACTCGATGTCTGGCTGGGCAAAGGGGACTGGGATGTGATCCATTTTAATTTTGGCATTCATGACCGTCGCACCCCTGCTGCGGATTATGAATCGCGTCTGGAAACGATTGTGGAGCGACTGCAGAAAACAGGAGCCACACTGATCTGGGCCAGCACTACCCCGGTTCCCGCCGACTGGAAAGAAGGCCCCAGCATCAAAACCGCGATCGAGCAAAGGAATGAAATCGCGGCACGTGTGATGAAAAAACATGGTATCGCCATCGATGATCTGTTTACATTCATCACGCCGCAGTTGTCGGAGACACAAAACCCCAAGGATGTTCACTTCAACGAACAAGGTTATACCCTGCTGGGATCACAAGTGGCAAAAAGTATTTCAGAATCCCTGGAGAAGAGTGATTCGAAATAGGCAAGCCGCTGAATACTCGCAGGGAGAGATTCTACGAATTCTTCTGATCCTCAAAAAGTATCAAGGGGGGCGACTCTGCCCCCTTTTACTTTATCCTCTTCCGGAAAACGGAAATCACCTCAGCATCCACGGCTGTCAACGCGCGATGAATGCCGCACTCAGCCTGATGATTGAGTAACGCCCTGCCGCAAGCCGCGCCAAGCCTTTGTGGTCCGCCGGGTGCCAGCACACTGGGTATCATGCTGCTTTCTTACCTGGAGCGCATCTTACCTAACCAGAGCGCCTCTCGTTTTATGATACGCGGTCCGAATGGCCCTGGTGATAACCACAATAAACCTGGACACAGGCTGGTTGCATTTTCTGTTGATTCCGATCTGCAGATGATTTGCTGTAACGTTCACTCTTAATGAAATGATACTTGAAATCTCATTTACACTCGATACCATGTACGACATACTGGCACAGTATACAAATTACTCATGAGACTTCATATCTGAACAGAAAGCAGTCATTGATGGGGCAGATAACCTCAGCCGTCCATTGGTGACTCAAGGCGAACGCCTGGATGATGACGAGGATTCGCACTTTCCAGGCCAGACCAGAAATAGATCTGGTCGTGTTGAATCGGATTATCAAGAATCGCACTTGTAAGGAGATCAAATGATATCTTGTCACAAAAGCCGAAAACAGTCGCGGCGTCGAAGTGGTTTCACACTGATTGAACTCCTCGTCGTCATCGCGATTATCGGAATGCTGGTTTCACTGCTGTTGCCTGCGGTTCAACAGGCGCGTGCAGCCGCACGGCGGGCTCAGTGCAAGAATCATCTGAAGCAATTAGGAATCGCGTTACACAATTTTGCATCGACGTACGACGGCGACTTTCCATTGATTGGCATTCACGCCGGTGACCCGGGCGAATATCGTTCATGGGCGATCACGCTGCTGCCGTACCTCGAACAGGGAAACGTTTTTGATTCCTTGAAGCAAGACCCGTCATTCGATTTGAGCAACGTCTCGATCCCTGTTTACACGTGTCCCGATGACGGATCGGCTTCTGGTGTACCGGGGCAATTAACCTACGTAGTCAATTTTGGTTATACAGGCCGACGTTCCTACAATGGGACCCCGAGCGCAGGAGGATTCATTCAAAAACATAATTACATGAGTCCGAGTTTTCCGTTGAGTGTCATCGCGTCAAACCGCCATAATACGGAGACGGCCGATGGCGGATGGGTGACAGGAATGTTCTGGTCTGACAAGCATGTAAACCTCTCATACGTCAGCGGTGGCGATGGTACGTCGAACACGGTGGCGATGACAGAAAATCTGTATGCCGGCAGCTGGGCGCAAACGGTAATCTATACCGACAGCATTCTCCCGCCCTCCGGGCATCCCAGCTTATGCCATGTCGCATTCGGCATTGGTGACGACGGCATCTGGCTCGAAGGGGAAACTTCTGTCGGTAACGACCCGGCATTTCCCACGTCGCTGCAGATTATCGCAACCAATCTGGAACGTTATGGAATCAACGCGGCAGTTTCGCATCCTTCCGGCGGATCGGACGGTTTGATGCCGGCGCCCAATTCGCGGCACACCGGCGGTGTGAACATGCTGTGGGTTGACGGACGCGTCACTTTTGTCAGCGAGAACGTGAACCAGGAAGTGTATGCGATGTCTCTGACCTGGAACGGTGCCGACCAGAGCAGCAGGGATCTCGGCGAATATTGATCCACTTGCCAGCGTTCCGTTCCCACACATATTGATTTTTCATACATCCCACGCGGCGATTTTTGGCATCTCGCGTCCCGGATGATTGTGTGTGGTAAAGCAAACAGCCCATGAGCGGCGTCGGCCCTTCCCGGAGAACGAGTCTTCTGAATACTCTTATTCAATGACGGCCCGTACGGATTCACGCTCTCGTTGTTTCGCAACCACAGCACAAGATACACAGGTACACATCATCTAAAATTACACTTACTGACCATATCTCTCATAAAAGTATTTGCATATCAATCAGATGTCGATAAAATTATTATCTAAAGTATCCTGCAATAATTTATTTACTAATATTTAGTTAGTTTATTGGAAGAGACCCATGCCAAAAACAGAGAAACGTGGATTTACACTGATTGAATTACTGGTGGTGATCGCCATCATTGCCATTTTAATCGCGCTTCTGCTACCAGCAGTTCAACAAGCCCGTGAAGCTGCCCGACGAAGTACCTGCAAAAACAACATGAAACAAATGGGACTGGCGTTGCATAATTACCACGATGTCCACACTAAGTTCCCGATCGGCTCAAATTACCCATACTACCAACCAAACAGTTGGAGGTTTGCACTGATGCCCTATTTAGATCAAGCTCCATTTTATGAGTTGGTAAAAACGGTACCAGGCAGTGATGTCAACTTCTATGAAGGTTCCGCTGGTTCTTATAATGGTGATACACTTCACTTCAAAGATAAGGTGATCACATCTATTTACATGTGCCCATCCAGTCCCGATTCGCCAATCACTTACTCCAATGGAATTGAAGAACAGGGTTCACAGTCACATATGTATGTAGGGATTATGGGAGCTTATCCGGACCCTGTTCTGCCTCTACGCACGAATGTCTTCTATAAATCAGGGCACGGGAGCTGGGCCACCAACACCGGGTGTTTACTCATTAATGAATGTATTGGAATGCGGGATATTACAGATGGAACGTCCAATACCATCGCGATTGGCGAGCAATCAAGAGTGAAAATTGCCGATCCTAAGTTGGTAAATAGTGAATACACATCTGGCTGGGCAGGCAGCAGATATCAAGGAACAATCTCAGAGTGGATCGCAGGCGCAGCTGATTTCACTTATTTTGGTACTGGAACGACAGCGATTTTCCACAGCCCTAATCCGACATCCACAGGGGCTGAGGCGAACTCACAGTATGACTATAATACTCCATTGACTTCATATCATGTAGGAGGAGTTCATGTTCTGCTGGCAGATGGTTCCGTTCGCTTCCTGAGTGACAATACGAACCTTCAGTTAATTCAGAAACTGGGTGTAAGAAATGATGGTCTCACAGTGGGTGAATGGTAACACTTATTGTGTCACGTTTTAATCATACAAACGTGGGCAACAGAAATTCGTTCTGTTGTCCACGTTCTTCTTTTGGAGCAGAATCAAAATGACGTTATTTAAGAACCCGCGCTTTGCTGCGGCTGCACTCGTTGTATTATCACTCTGCTTTGCCAGTGGTTGTGGCGGAAAAACGGATGACCGCCCTGAAGTGGAGATAAGTGGTGTTGTTACCTTGAATGGTGCTGAGTTGAATGAGGGATCTGTTCATATTAAATCAACCAAAACGGGAGAAAGTGCTTACGTTAATCTGACAGCAGGAGGGAAGTATTCGATCACCTTTCCTAACGCAGACATTGATTCAGAATATGAAGTCTCGATCGCGCCGCCTGTTGTTGAAGAAGAAAATCCTCTGGAACCAAACAAACAACCAAAGATCAAATTCTCAGTTCCCCGCAAGTACACTGATTTTACAACAAGTGGACTGAGTTTCAAAATTGAAAAATCGGGAGAGAACACCTTCAATATTGATTTAAAGGGTCCGTAATCATTTCGCATTAACCCGCCATGCTCCCCTGCTTCGATATGGGAGCATGGTACATACGGAAGCGATCTTCACCAGGGTTCACCACAGCCTTTACTCACGGTGACAGATCGAAACGGTTAACGAATGCCGTGATATGCTTGACGTCCTCTCCAGGATTCCTGGCCTTTCAATTTACTGTTCCAGTAATTTGACTTCACCAGTTTGCATATGATAAACTCCGCCTACGATTTTGATTTCGCCTTTGTCTTCCATCTCTTTCAAGATCGGGCTGTTAATTCGAATTCGATCAATGGTGCCCAGAACGTTTTGCGCGGTGACCATCTTGACGAACTCAGGATTTTTGCTCGTTTTCTCACCATTGTAGTCTTTAAAGTGAGCGATGGCCGGTTGGATATTGGCCAGCATGGCGGTGATGTTACCCAGTTCGACGCCATCAATCGCACCATTCACGGCACCACAACTCTCATGCCCCAGCACGAAGACCAGCTTGGAGCCGGCAACTTTGCAGGCAAATTCCATACTCCCCAGAATATCGGTATTTTCAAAATTGCCGGCGACGCGGGCGACAAAAATATCACCAATGCCGCGGTCAAAGACATCCTCGACCGGAACACGCGAATCGAGACAGGAAAGAATGACCGCTTTGGGATACTGACCGAGAGCCGCTTCACGCACCTGTTTGGAATGGTCGCGCGCCGTCAGTGTTCCCGCAACGAAACGTTGATTCCCCTCTTTGAGCAGCGTAATCACCTGATCCGGCGTCAGCGCGTTCTGTTCTGCCTGGGTTAAGACACGATTGACCAGCGGTTTGACATCCTCGACGGATTCCGGAGCGGGTTCCGTTTTTTTATCGTCGGTTGCTTTCGATGCAACAGGTTGATTTTGCGTACAAGCAGAAATCATGAAAGCAAACAGGCAGCAGGCCAACAGCGGGTTCATACTCATTCTGATCATTTTCGTTTTACCTTTATTATTTTTGCCGATGTTGAATGTGGCGTTTGCAGTGAGTAACAGTTTTTAACTTTAGCACACTGCTGGAAGATGAAAAGCAGACTCCCCTGGAATATCAGAAATATCCGGGGCAGAACCAGAACGAAAAGCACAGATGCTACAGACGGACCGGAAGTGCTTCACTCCGTATTCTTCTGCCTGTCTTGACAAATTCAGCTTCCCATCCCCAGTATGAACATTTAGTTGAGCGGAGAACCGGTTGAGAGAGCAATGATACAGGAAGGAACCCGCATGCGAAAAACCATCGATGCGCTGGCCACAATCGACACCAAAGGTGATGAACTCTGCTTCGTCGCTGACTGTATTCGCAAGGCGGGTCTTGACGTCGTGTTGGTCGAATTGAGTACGCAAGTCAGTTCGGACCGCGCCAACATCTCAGCAAATCATATCGCCCAGACTCATCCCGCTGGCCCCGAAAACGTCTTGGGACAAGCCGACCGTGGCCAAGCGGTGACGGCCATGTCCCCAACTTCGCCACCGGAGGCGTGACGTTTCTCTACGATGAAGAAGTTTTGATTCCCGTCCACTTAGAAGCGTCGGGTAATTGATTTCTCTCTCCCTTCACGCTTATAGTGAATAGATCCATTACGAATTAATACAGCCGAAAGGTCTCACTTCATGCTGACATTGCATAAATCCCTTCGTCCGGAATTCCTGCTGCAGATTCTGCTCTTCGTTCTGTTTCTGGAAACCGCGGCATTCGCGGGCGAACGGCCGAATATTGTTTATATCCTGGCCGATGATCTCGGTTATGGAGATCTCAGCTGCTACAATGCGGAGTCGAAAATCCAGACGCCGCACATTGATCGTCTTGCGGCGGAAGGGATGAAATTTACCGATGCCCATACGCCGTCCGCGGTCTGCACTCCCACGCGATACGGCATTCTGACAGGCCGTTACTGCTGGCGGACACGGTTGAAATACCGCGTGCTGGACGGCTTTGACCCGCCGTTGATAAAACAGGACCAGACCACCGTCCCTTCTCTGCTCAAGCAAGCAGGTTACGATACCGCCTGTGTCGGCAAATGGCATCTGGGCATGCAGTGGACCGACAAAAACGGACAGCCCGTGCCCGCGGTTCCCATCGATCAGCGGAAACGTCCCCGCGTCGGTGATGACGTGGATTATACAAAGCCAGTCACCGGCGGACCGCTGGCAAATGGTTTCGATTTTTATTTCGGCATCTCGGCTTCGCTGAATATGTCCCCTTTCTGCTTTATCGAAAACGATCGGCCCGTGATCATTCCCACGATCGAATCGGAACGCATTAAGACTGAATTTCTTTCTGTCGATCAAGGCATGCGCTCGCCCGATTTTACCATCCGAAGCGTAATGCCGACGTTAACCGGACAGGCAGTGCGTTATATTGAACAACATTCGAAAGCTTCGCCCGAGCGACCGTTTTTTCTGTACTTCCCGCTGACCGCACCGCATCTGCCACTTGTGCCGAACGACGAATTTCGTGGCAAAAGTGCCGCCGGCGAGTATGGTGATTTTGTACTCGAAGTCGATGCTACCGTCGGTGCGATTATGGAAGCGTTACAGCGAACAGGCGTGGCAGAGAACACGCTGATAATATTTACGTCTGACAACGGCGGCCTGTATCACTGGTGGACGCCGCAGGAAACCGATGATCTGAAAAACTATCGACTCAATCATCGTGCGAAGTATGTCAAAGAGCGCGGCCATCAGGGGAATGCGCATCTGCGCGGGACTAAAGCCGACATCTGGGAAGGCGGGCATCGCGTACCGTTCCTCGTCCGCTGGCCTGGAATAACTCCCGCCGGCTCGACGAACGACGAACTGGTGGAGCTGACTGACCTGCTGGCGACCTGCGCCGCGATCACTGACACAAAGCTGCCAGCCGGAGCCGGCGAAGACAGTGTGAATATTCTGCCGGCCCTGCGCGGCAAGAAAAGCGCTCAGCCGTTGCGCGACTATGGCGTGCATCATTCGTTATGGGGACACTTCGCGATCCGACAGGGTCCCTGGAAGATGGTCCCGAAACGTGGTTCGGGGGGCTTCACCAATGCCCGTGAGGTCAAACCAGCGGAAGGTGAACCGACGGGACAGCTCTATAATCTGATAGACGATCCCTCAGAAACGAAAAACGTCTGGAACGAGCATCCCGAAGTCGTTGAACGGCTTTCGTTGATTTTGCAGAAAGTTCAAGGCCAGGATAAGTGAGATAACCCGCATTAGACAACCTGAAGACACTTTCTCAGTACAGAAAAACCATTGACGTTCCTGATTACGCGCTAGACACAATTGCATTGTCATGTTAGCATGTGTTTATATGTCTGGCACGATTTCCATGGATCTAATCAGACAGAGAGCGACTCACTTTACGCTGCAGATGACACATACGGGCCTGCCTCAGGGCCTCTGGTTCACATCGGGAGTACGGGTTATGCAACGACGGCAATTTCTGGTGGCATCGGGACTCGGCTTTGCCGGCATGCGATTTGGAACACCAAGTGCGGCGGCTCCTCAGAATAACGCTCCCCCTGCCCGCAAATCTGCGAAATCGACAATTCTGTTTTTCCTGTGTGGCGGTGCCTCTCATCTTGACATGTGGGACATGAAACCGAATGCTCCCTCGGATTATCGCGGGCCGTTTCAACCGATTGAAACGTCGGCACCAGGAGTGCGGCTCTCCGAGCATTTGCCGATGACGGCAAAACAGGCGCACCATTTAGCTCTCATCAATTCAGTGGGCGCGACGGTCAACACGAACGACCATCACGCCGGGTATTACCACAATCTGACGGGACATATTCCCGATCAGTCATTTGTCACCAAAGGAAACAATCGCACGCCGGAACCGGATGACTGGCCTTTTATGGGTTCGGTAGTGGCAGCACGTCGTCCGGTGCATCGAAGTCTTCCCAACGCGATTTCTCTGCCGCATATGCCCAGCCGTGCCCCTTACACGCGACCGGGACAGTTTGCCGCGCGACTCGGCGTCGAACACGATCCGATGTATATTCAGGGAACGCGGGAAGAGCCTTTGAAACTCCGCGGACCGGCACTCTCTCTGGAAGGAGGCGTGACCGCCGATCGTCTGACCGAGCGGATCTCACTGCTGGAGCAACTGGATACAGCCCGTCGTCAGTTTGATGGATTCGCCGATATCGCTACGATGAACAAACAACAGGAACGAGCACTGTCGCTGCTGCTCTCCGCGGATTCCACGTCCGCCTTCGACCTGCAACAGGAATCGCCGGCAACGCTGGAACGCTATGGAAAAACCATCAACGGCATGAGTCTGCTGGCCGCCCGACGGCTAGTCGAGGCCGGAGTTCCCTTCGTGACTGTCTTCTGGAAAGGGGACCTGAATCGACTGGGGAAAAAGTGCCTCAGTGCCGGCAGTTGGGACACACATGGCAATAATTTCCAATGCCTCAAAGAAGACCTGCTTCCCGAATTCGACCGGGCCTACTCGGCGCTGATTGAGGATCTCGCCGACCGGGGCATGCTGGACGAGACGCTGGTGATGGTCACCAGCGAAATGGGTCGCAAACCCAAGATCGGCGACCCGCGTTCCAATGGAACCATCGGCGCCGGCCGCGATCACTGGACCCACTGCCTGACCGACGTTCTCGCCGGCGGCGGCATCCGGGGAGGCCAGACCTTCGGGTCCAGCGACCCGCGTGGCGAATATCCTCTCAAAAGCCCGGTGACCCCCGCGGACATCACGCATACCGTGTATCACGCCATGGGCATCCATGACCTGATGGCCTACGACAAGCTCGAACGCCCCTACCACCTGCTCGATGATTCCAGACCGCTGACGGCGCTGTTTTGAGAGGTGGAATCTGGTTTTGGTGTTGAATCAATCTCGATAACAATATCGTTAGATTTGGTATTCCTGGATTTGTTATCTCATTGCCAGATAAGCAGCCATGCATCCGCCCATTCACCATTGGAAATCTTTTCCCATACCAGACATTCAATCGTTACTGGGTGGTTTCACGAACTGGGTCCTGTGCGGCGGACGGTCGATCGACTGAATCCTTGGGAAGATCACTCGAGACCATGTTGACACTGATGTCGGCGTCTTTCGGTCGGACCTTATCGTCTGCCTGAATTTAATCGACCGGCGACGCGTTTACTTGTGCGACCCGCCGGGAGAACTTGTCGCATGGGATGGACTGAATGTTCCAGAGCACGTGCATGACATCTGGATTACCAACGCCGACCATGATCACTGGACGATTCAATTAATGATCTACGATGACACCGAAGAGACGGTCGTCTATCGACGTGATGCGCGGATCTGCTGGCCCAAAAGCGAACATGCCATAACAATCCGTGGAATCAGAGCGTTGAATCCGATGGTCACACTCTTGTTCAAACTGCATCGTCATGATTTACAGGACAAAGACTGCCGCGACGTTTCCACGCTGATCAATGCCTGTGCGAACCATCGATTCAGCGACTGATGCTTCAAAACTTTGAACGGCATGCAAAAACGTTCCAGGAAGTATGAACAAAGCAGGAATTTCTTGAAACACCGCATGCATCCTGCAGGAAAATAAAGTTCCAGCTGACTGGTTTCAGCCTGTTTACGGGTTTACTGTAGCGTTTCCAGGTCCATTTGGACCGAGTATACCAGGTAGACTAGACTGGAATGAGAGACGCTATGCTTAAATGGGATGCGCTCTATATTGAAATAGTGATAACAGAATTGTCCCCCTGTCACGGATTGGTTTTGCAGAACCGCGCCCGGTTGCTTATCATTGCAAAAGGTGAAGCCCTAAAAAATCTTGATCACGTCAACGGAGAGTGTTTTCCATGTGTCGCTGGCTTGCTTATTCCGGATTACCACTCAAACTGAGTTCCCTGTTAACGCGGCCCAATCATTCGCTGATCGATCAGAGTCGCCATGCGACTCAGAACGTAGAAGCCATGAACGGAGATGGGTTTGGTGTCGGCTGGTACGGCACTGATCCCACGCCGGGCGTTTATCGCGATACCCACCCGGCGTGGAATGACACGAACTTTCTGCATCTGGCTGAGCATATCGAATCGGGACTTTTTCTGGCACACGTGCGGGCCTCGACGGGTACGCCGGTGCAGAATACCAACAGCCATCCCTTCAACTATCAAAACTGGTTGTTTCAGCACAATGGCTCCGTGCCTGAGTTCCATTCCTTGAAACGGCAACTGCTGTTCGACATCGATCCGGATCTGTTTCTCTCGATTGAGGGCTCGACAGATTCAGAAATCCTGTTCTACCTGGCACTCACCTTCGGCCTGCGCGACGATCCCCCCGCTGCCCTGGCCCGGATGATCGGACATGTGGAACGCGCCCGACAGGCGGCAGGCATTGAAGGGCCTCTATTTTTCAGTGCCTGCACAACCGATGGTCAGCGGCTCTGGGCAGTGCGGTATTCCAGTAACAGACAATCCCGGACCTTGTACCACAGCAGCCACCTGCACGCTTTACACGAGATCGATGGAACCTACGGTACATTGCCCGGCAATGCCATCATCGTCGTGTCCGAACCTCTGGACGACTTAACCAGAAACTGGGAAGAAGTTCCGGAATCCTCATTGCTGACTGTTGAAGCAGGTTCAGCGATCGTGACAGCCTTTTCGCCAGAGTAGCACAGTGCAGAACAGCAAAGGTTTCAGACAACGGCTTACTATTCTTTCCAATGCCGTCTTGACACCTGAGACATTATGTCCTACCCTACCTGCGACATTTTGTCCCAGGCTCGCTGAAAGGAAGCTATGGTTAGAAATTCACGTGATGTAACGGAAGCAGAATTGAATGTACTGCAGGTACTTTGGTCTCAGGGGCCGCTCACCATTCGCGGGATTACAGAGATTCTGGAACCGAAGCGCGTGGACGCCTATTACTCGACCGTCAAAAAACTGCTTGAACGGCTTGAAACCAAAGGTTTCGTACAGCGCGAAGCGGCGGGCATTGGTTTCATCTATGCAGGAGGTGGCGGAAACGCTCTGCGAAGGTTCATTGACGCCGCTCCTGACTCAACTGGCACAGCACCAGGATCTGAGTAAAAAACAACAGAAAGTCTTGATGGATCTCATTGACGACCTGGCTAAGCAGGCGAAACACTAAACCAAACGGAGTTGGAAATGAACAGCTTTCTGAATCTTGTGATCAGCAATGTGGTTATTGTGGCTTGTCTGTTCGCACTATTGATGTTGCTACGCCGTTGGATTAAGAATCCGGCGGTGCTGCATCTCTGCCTGCTGCTGATTCTCGTCAAACTTATTTCGCCCGCTTACTGGCAGCCACAGTTTGATCTGATTTCCTCAACACCGATCATGGTGCCTGTGATTCCTGATGAAGCCTCAGTAGTAACCCCGGCGGAAACGAAGAATATTGAGAAGATAAAACCAGGTATGACCCCCATCCCGCAAAGTAAAACTTCACGTCTTTCGAAGGAGGTCTCGAAATTATCCGGTAATAAAGCAACACCTGCTGAGTCAATCACGGCGGTTGCGTCCTCAGAAGAGAACGTCGAAACGGGACACGAAGCAGCACAACTCACATGGTTCACTCGTTTCAGGACAGACACGGAATTTCGAACTGCTGTGATTATCAGGTTTTTCATGCTGGTCTGGCTTACAGGAACCGCAGGCTGGTGTCTGCTTGCACTCTGGCGTATTCTGCGTTTTCAAAGGTATCTGCGTCAGGCGTTTCCCGCGTCCGAACACCTGAATCAGATGGCGGCAGATCTGGCAGCGCGGATTGGATTGAGAGCGGCCCCATCTATCGCGATGGTTTCAGGCAACATATCGCCGCTGCTGTGGGCGTGTTTCTGTCGGGCAAGGATTATTCTTCCCGCCCGCTTGCTGGAACAGTTGGATGACGCTGAGATTGAGACGCTCCTGCTGCACGAACTGGCACATTACCGGCGCGGCGATCATTTTGTGCGTCTGATCGAGTTACTGGCGACCGGCGTTTACTGGTGGTATCCGGTGCTGTGGTGGGTTCGTCGGGAAATTCGCATCGCGGAAGAAGCATGCTGTGACGCCTGGGTTGTGCAGACACTGCCTGAAAAACGGCGTTCTTATGCAGAAGTCCTGGTCAAAGCCATCGGCTTTGTATCTCGCCCCCCACATATCATCGGTGCGACTGGAATTGGTTCAAAAGAGGTGCTGGAACAGAGACTGAAACGCATCATGTGTGAAGCTCTGAATGAGAATCTCTCGCGACAGGCGAAGATAGGTATTGCCGTCCTTGCGCTGGTCCTGCTGCCGTTCGCACCGATTCTGGGACAGCCAACCGCAGAAACCGTTGCCGCCCAGGAGAAACAGTCGCTGCCGACAGCGGAAGAAATCCTGGCCGGTTATCATGCGAATTTCAAAAAGCTGATGCCGGTCGAGATAACCTATCGCGTGCTGACAACGGAGAACATGAACTGTATCAATGAGGATCGAAGACAGCTAAAAGGGCTCGAGATGCTGCTGGATGATATGGATCGGAGCAAACTTAAGAACATATTCAGGAATAACGAACTAAAGGACTTGAACGACCCGTTTAAAGAGAAATATTTACGCATGTTAACCATGGAATTTGTCCAAAAGAAGTCGCTAATCCAGGAAAATCTGACGCCGGAAGCGATTAAAACACGTCTCAACGAAAGCGTAGTTGAACGCCGCTTTCTTTGGTCAGATGGCAAATCTTTTCACCAGCGTTGGTCTAACGACACGCAAGCCCCAGAGGCTGAACTAAATCGAGGCCCTGTCTGGCCTGCTGAGAATCTGAATACACACTACCATTCGATCAAAATGATCTCCTGGTCAAATAAAAATCAACCACCAATGCGACACTGGTATGGTGATAGTTCTGATAAACGTTTCACACATGCTGAAATCGGGGCTAAACCTACGTCGATTTATTCATTCAAAACGATCGCGCCATTGGGGTTGAAAGAACTGATTTGGAATGAAAATCATTCCTATGGTCTGGATTATGCGATGTCGAGATCTCCTGACCACTATCAGGTAATCGGTCGTGTTGAGTACAAAGGCCGGCCGATGATTCTGATGGATGGATTCTTTGCTCCCGTGAATAAAGAGACCGGACTGCGTAATCGGATGCGGGCCTGGATCGATCCGGCACAGGGTTACCTGCCTTTACGCCTGGAATCGGCGATGGTCGATGATGCGAACAAAGTCGTGAGAGGCTTACATCACCATATTGAAGTTCTGGATCTGAAAAAAGTAGCTGACGGTTATTATCCCGTGCGAATGAAATTCCAGGAATACACGTTTGACAGCCTTGCAATTGAAAAGCAGGTCGCAGAAATTGGCGTGAAATATTTGGACGATCATCCGCTTCCAGACCTGCCTCTGGTTCCGGGGATCGTCAAAATCTGGGAAGCTACCGAATTCACGCCGCGTAAAGCCATTGATCCGGCTACGCTGGCACTGGAATTCCCGAAAGACACGATTTACAAGAATGAGATTGATGGCCGTAAATATCAGGCCGGCGAGCCTCAGCCCATTCCGCCTTCGCCCGAATACGCACCGAAATTACAGGTCGGCCAGATGGCACCAAGCCTCGAAGTAGCCAGCTGGCTGGATGGTAAAGCGAGAAGTCTGGACGACTTTCGGGGAAAAGTAGTCGTACTGCTGTTTCTGGACATCGCCGCTTTCTCAGATATCCCGGACGACATGCAGCATCATTTGCGTACAATGATGGACTGGTTGAAACGAATTCAGATGAAATATACCGCGCAAGGTGTCGTCTTTCTCGAAATTCATCCTGCAGGGACAACCACTGATCAGATCCGTGCGTATCAAAACTTTCGGCAATCGAAAACATTAGCGGCCATCGATTCGGGGACGAATCTCAAAGAAGGAACGACCCTTAATAAATACACCGATCCTGGTGGAATGAATGGCTTTCTGATCGGTCGCGATGGCCGCATTATCATGAGTACAGATTCCGCAGTCGATGCGGACTTTGAAACATACTTTTATTATGCAGCAACAAAACTGTCGATTCCATTAGAGACACAGGAGAATCTCTCCGAAGAGGAAGCGATGAGTCAAAGCATGCGCATTCTTGAGTTCATTGTGAGTGAGCAACTCGATAACGCGCTTGCTGCAAAACAGACGGAAGGTGACCTCAAATCGTCAGAAAAATGACGAGCACCGGAGAGATTCGAGATACAGGAGTCAGGAAGCCGCTTCTTCCTTGTCTTTACTCGATGTTTTTGACTTCAAACTCGAAGCCGCCGAGCCAGCTGGCCAGTACGTTATAAATCCAGGCAAAGATGACAAAAAAGAGAAATCCGAACAAGCCCATGAGCAGCGGGCCAAACAGATAAATGCCCCCGATAATACGAAGCTGGTCACTACCGAAAACGACCATGGGAATGCCGATCAGAGTGTAAATGAAACCCATCAAAGCGTACATTGCCGTCATGACTTTACTGGACTGCAGAATGGAAATGCGGATCATCTGTTTTTTCATCGTTTACGCTCCTGAAAGATTTCATGGATACACCAGCCTCAGCATTTCAAGCCTCTGAAGCGGGCTTTGATCTTTTGTCAACGCATTTCGAAGACGCCCGGATCAAGCTTTCTTATCGAAATCAGGGTAGTTTCGGTTTTAAAACTTTGCTGCTGCCCGCTTTTTCCACAGGATAGAGAGCCTGATGTTGCTCCATGCTGGTCATCAGGGCCTGCATCATCTGCTTGAGCTGCTTTGGTTCCGTAGCAGCCAGATTGTTCTGCTCAAAGGGATCTTTCGCAAGATTATAGAGCTGATAGTGTGAACCTTCCGAGTCCTCTGAGGGAACGTAATGGTAGATGACTTTCCAGTCGCCGTCTCGATACGTGGTGAAATAATTGCTGCGGTGCGGCGAGTGCGGATAGTGCATCAGAAATGTCTCATCGCGCGAGTCGTCCGCCTTGCCGGTGAGCAGTGTATTGAGGAGTTTCCCGTCGACGATATGGGCATCGGGTGATTTGACGCCTGTAATGTTCAGAATCGTCGGGAACAGATCCTGAACCGCTGCGGTTTGAGTCTGTATCGTATCGGCGGGAATCGGCAGTTTCTTCTGAAGTGGATTCTCCGGATTCGGTTTGGCCCAGGCGGCGATGAACGGCACGCGCATGCCCCCTTCGTAGTGAGCGCCTTTCTTGCCGCGTAACGGGGC
>CAXBFD010000129.1:0-17217 GCA_963974925.1 uncultured bacterium
CATCGATCTGGCACAGGACGAACAGCTGGCGGCGAATCTCTGGAGCAAACTGTTTCCGGCACTGTTGATTATCATGGCGGCGACGGGGGCGTTTTACCCGGCGATTGACCTGGGGGCCGGCGAAAAAGAGCGGGGCACCATGGAGACTCTGCTGATCTCGCCTGCCAAACGTACGGAAATTGTTTTAGGCAAGTTTTTAACGGTGCTGATTTTCAGCATATCGACGGCTCTGTTGAACCTGGCCAGTATGGGGTTCACGGGACGGCATATGGTGAATCTGGCCGGCTCCGGTGCGCTTTCCAAGATTGGCGATCTGTCGTTTCCTTCTTCTTCCGCGCTGTTCTGGATTGTGGTGTTGCTGATTCCGCTGTCTGCTCTGTTTAGCGCACTCTGTCTGGCGCTGGCGACATTTGCCCGCAGCAGCAAAGAGGGGCAATATTATCTGACGCCGTTATTAATGGTCACAATTGGTCTGACCGTCTTCTGTTTGTCTCCGGCTGTGGAAATCAATGCGTTTTACAGTTTAATGCCCGTTGTGGGAGTGGCGCTGCTCTTGAAAGGGATGCTGCTTTCGTCGGTGAATGCGGGGATTCTGTATGTGTATGCGATACCCGTTTTAGTTACCAGCGTCGGTTACAGCCTGCTGGCACTCTGGTGGGCCATTGATCAGTTTCAGCGCGAGGATGTGCTGTTCCGAGAAGCCGAACGGTTTGAAGTCGGTCTCTGGTTACGCCATCTGATGCGCACTAAAGACGCGCTGCCCAGTTTCGCGGAAGCCGGTTTCTGTTTCGTGATCATCATGCTGTTGCAGTTTGGTGTGATGAATACCATGAGTCAGGCCATTCAGATGGCAACCGATGCAGAGCGTCCGTTGCGGATGATGCAGCTCCTGATGATTCAGCAACTGGCGATTATTGCGACTCCCGCATTGATGATGGGCATCATGCTGACGACCAGCGTCAGAAAAACGTTTCGCCTGTATCTGCCCAGCCTCGGATTTCTGGGAGTCGGGTTGCTGCTGCCTTTTGTGTTACATCCGGTATCACTGGAACTGGCTTCGAGTCTGGACTGGTTTTTCCCCGCATTGCCTGAAGGGACTGTGGCTGTCTTACAAAGCATGTCCGATCCGACTCAGCCGATCTGGTTGATTCTGATGGCGTTTGCGTTTGCACCGGCGGTTTGCGAAGAACTGGCGTTTCGCGGTTTCATATTAAGCGGCTTTGGCCGTCGTGGACGTGCCTGGCTGGCGATAATTCTGTCAAGTGTGACTTTTGGTGCGATGCACATGATTCCGCAGCAGGTATTTAATGCCACTTTGCTGGGACTGGCGCTGGGATTGATCGCGGTGCACAGCCGCAGCCTGTTGCCGGGAGTGATTTTTCACTTTATCTACAACTCCCTTTCCGTGCTGCGGGGGCGAATTCCCGAAACCTGGGTTCCTGAAAATGGATTACAGCATTTTGTCACGATGGGGCCGGACGGACTGCGGTATTCCTGGCCGCTCCTGGTGATCTGTGTTGTTGTGGCGACTGGGTTACTGCGTTGGGTGATGCTGCAATCCAATTCACGTGCTGACCAGATCTCAACGACAGCAGACTCTTTGACTTCGTCCGCCTTTGATCGTCGCCTGACCGATACCAAATAAAGCGCCGACTGCTTATAATACAAGGCGTATTTTTTAGAACGCCTTCCACCTTTGTTTTGATAAAAGCAGTACCTTGGAACGTCAGATCTTAAAAGCACGCTGGGTCTTCCCCGTTGAGGGACCGCCGCTGGAGCGGGCCATCGTGGAAATTGAGGACTCCCGGATTGCCGCCGTGTATGCCGGCGATCATCCCCGGGCCGTGGATCTGGGAAATGCTGCTCTGATTCCCGGACTGGTCAATGCGCACACGCATCTGGAATTCAGTCACCTCCCTCGTCCGTTAACGCCGGCGGCTCCGTTTACCGACTGGATTCGATCGGTCCTGCAGTCGCGTTTTGCAGGTTCTGTGCCTGTGGAGCAAAGCATTCTCACAGGGATTCAGGAATGTTTAAACGCGGGGACAACCTGTCTGGGGGAAATCGCGACCAGCGACAAGAGCCTGCAGCGGTTACAACAGGCAGAGTTGTCGCCGCATGCGGTTGTGTTTCGGGAATGTCTTGGTTTTTCCGCCGGTCGAATTGCAGAACAGTCCCGCATTGCCGCTGATTTTCTGGAGCAGTTTCCAGCGCAGAACGATTCACGTGACTTTCATCCGGGACTGAGTCCGCATGCTCCGTACAGCGTGCATCCCGATTTATATCTGAAACTGATTCAACAGGCCCGCGACCAGGGCGCGCCGGTCGCCGTTCATCTGGCAGAAACACCGGGTGAACTGGAACTGCTGGAACGCAAACAGGGGCCGTTCGTTGAACTGCTGGCCGAACGGGGGCTCTGGGATCCGCAGATTTTAAGTGACGGGGCGCGGATGTACGATTATCTGGCGCCGCTCTCCGAATTAACGTCTGCGCTTGCCATTCATGGGAATTATTTTGGTGAACCCGAAATCGAGTTTCTGAAGCAGTCACCGCAGATTTCGGTCGTGTATTGCCCGCGGACCCATCATTATTTTGGACATCGACGGCATCCCTGGCGGGAAATGATCGGGCATGGGATTAATGTGGCGATTGGCACTGACAGCCGGGCGTCTAACCCGGATTTAAGTCTCTGGAATGAACTGCTGTTTCTGCGTGAGGCATTTCCGGATGTCGCCACCGCTCTGATTCTGGAATGCGGAACTCTGGCCGGGGCGCGTGCGCTGGAAATGTCTCAGGAACGGGGCTCACTGGTAGTTGGAAAACGAGCCGATTTCGCCTTGATTCAATTGCCAGACCGTTCAGATCGGCTCTCAGGCAGTGATCTTTTGTTAAATTCCGGGGCGCATGTCTCCCGGGTGATGTTGAATGGGGGCTGGGTCAATTGATTTCACAGAAAATCCCGTTACCCTATAGTCTCTAGCTATCGCATTTTGTGTGATGGGATATTCTCTGCCCGTCCTGATTGCATGGTGATTCTGTGTCCGCTCAAGCGAATCTGTACTGGAACTGTACTCTGAGCGAAGCTCTCAAGTGTTGCCGGGGAAACATGAAATGGAAGAAACAGTGTCAATCGAATTTGGTCAGTCCGTACCCCCACAGTTCTGTTCGTTGCCCGATGAAGAATTTCTGCAGGCGATACAATGGAAGTCAAAACCGACCGGGGATTTGATGAAGGGGGCCATTGCAGGAGATGTGAACCGGTTCAGCCGGGGATTAGGCTTGCGCCTGAAAGAAGTTTCGAAGCAGAAGAAGCGAGGCAAACATGCTGCCGAAATGCAGTGGGCGACGCTCTGGTCGGAAGAGGCAGTGGAAGAAACCAGCCGCACATCCGACTTGATTAATCTGATCAACTCGGCCCGCGCGTTACCGGCCAAGTTGCAAAAGGCATCCAAAAACAGAAAGCGAAAAAAAACACCGGAATTGAGCTGGGACGAAGTCAGCCGCCTGCTGGTGGGCTGGCTGGATCAGGTGAGCGTTTCAGAACCACTGCGGCCTTACGAGTTATTGCTGTTAATCGAATTGATGGAAAATGTCGGTTTTCGTTTAGCCCCTTCAACGCTGGTGAGCGTCTGGCGTCAGTGTCTGTTCGCTGCCGCCTCACTGTGTTTCAACCTGGAAGAGACAGATTTTTCAGAGACCTCTGAAGATCAGGTGATTCTGGTTTCCGCCGAATTGCCCTGGCGGTCCGGTTTTCTGTTTTCGGAAATTGCGGGCGCCAAGAATTTCCGTCAACTGGGGCAACAAAATCTGCGAGATTGTTTTTTTGACCGCACAGATACGGATGGCACCCCACATGCAGATTTCCTGCCCCGCCTGGATTTCTGGCTGGCAACATTCACGCGCTCATTATTCACGGGCCATGTCTGGGACAAGCCGGTCTGGGACAAGGAAGCGCGCGAGCGGTTCCAGTTATCGCTGGAGAGACTGATTGCCGCCTGTGATGTGACCGGAAAACTGGCACTGACTCCCACGCATTCAGTCGCCCATCAGGTCCTGCTGACATTGGCCGCTTATTTTTCGGGTCTTCCCGGCAGAAGCGCGGAGCGGCAGTATCTGAAAGCACTCGCTTCCGAAAAGAAACGTTCTCAATTTTTCATTCAATCGGGGGGCTGTCCTGCGAGCGAGTCTGACTGGTCTGAATATGCTGTCATGCGGAATTACTGGTCGGATTCATCGAATCTGCTGGCCGTAACCTGGAACGGCGATTTACCCGTGCTGAGTCTGTCTGCCATGGGCAAGATGCTCGTTGAAGGCCGCTGGGAATTTTTGCTGACCGTTGACGGTCAGGAACTTTCAGGCGATGGTGACTGGAGTGTGGTCTGCTGGAATTCCGATGAGGATGCAGACTATATAGAACTGCATATGGAGCTGGAATCAGGATTTAAACTTGAACGCCAGCTGCTGTTGCCGCGTAACCAGCATTTTGCTTTCCTGGCTGATATTGTGACCATAACGGAACCTGCGAATCTGGAATACCGTTCGGTGATTCCAGTGACTCCGGGCATCACAGGCACACTGGATGGCGAGACCCATGAGTTATTACTCAAAGCCAAAGGGTTATCGGCGCGTGTTTTTCCGATCGCTCTGCCACAGGAGAAGGATTTCTTTCAGCCAGGCAGTCTGACGTTGAATGACCAGAGCCAGCTCGTGTTGCACCAACAGGTCGCGTCAGCGAACGCCCTGTACGCGCCACTGATTATCGACTGGGAACCGGATTTGAAGCGGAAGCCGGCAGACTGGGCCACTCTCACCGTGAGCGAGGGGGGGCGCACACTGGCGCGGGACGAAGCGTCCGGGCAGCGTCTGCGAATTGGTGCACATCAGTTGTTGGTCTATCGCAGTCTGAAGAAAGGCCAAGTTTCGCGTGCGGTGCTGGGGCACAATACGCATTACGAGTCGGTGATCGGTCGATTTGATAAGAATGGCGATTTAACGCCTTTGCTGTTCGTCGAGTAGTTTGCGTGAAATACCGTGAATCTTCCCTTTCTCGATTGGCAGGGTACTCAGGGCTGCTGAGAATTCTTACAATGGAAATTGAGTCAGGCCGTCAGCGGCAGAGATCCGTTTAACTGAAACGATCAAAAATAAGAGAAGAATCATGTCTGAAGATGTATTTACCGCCCTGGAAGAATTACAGCAGCAGTCTCCGGAATCCGTGCTGGAACGATTGATCGAAGAGTTAACTGCGCAGAAAAATTATCATCGCCTGTTTGACGCATTGCTGATGAAAAAAAAGCAGTCAATGGGGCTGCCTCTGCTGCAGCCGACTTCGTTTGATCCTGTTCCCGAAGAACAGAAAAAAGAGTTTGAGCTGGCTTATGTCGAAGCCGCCCGGGAAGTCGGCAATCTGTTCCTGGAGGAAAAACTCTATGCCGATGCCTGGCTCTATTTTCAGACGATTCAGGAACCGGAGCCGGTTGCCGCAGCGCTGGACAAGATTAATCCGCGGACCATTCCCGAAGGCAAAGTCGAAGAGCTGATTCAGGTGTGCGTATATGAAGGGGCGAACCCGGAAAAAGGGTTTGAGATCATGCTGCAGGTGAACGGCATCTGCAATACGATTACGGTCTTCGATCAAATGAATGCACAGCTCAATCCGGAACGCCGACAGCGGGTCGCGCGATTGCTGGTCGACCAGCTGTATGGTGATCTCGTACAATCGCTGCAGTATCAGGTTCAGCAGAAACTTCCAATGGCGCCGCCGACCGATAATCTGCGGGAGTTGATGGCGGGCCGGGACTGGATGTTCGAAGGGGGCAGTTACCATATTGACGTCTCGCATCTGAATTCGGTAGTGCGTTTCGCCCGACTGTTGTCGGACGATGATCCGTGCATGCCGAAAGTAATCGAACTCTGCGAATATGGTTCCCGTCTGGATCAACAGTTTCAATATCCGGGTGAAAGTCCGTTTGAGGATTTTTATCCGGCTCATACGCAATTCTTCAAGGCGCTGATTGGAAACGAGAATGACCGCGACCTGGGGATTGCGTATTTCGAAAAGAAGCTGGAACTGGAACCGGATCAGGAAGACAAGCAGATGATTGCCTATGTTTTAATCGATCTGTTGACGCGCGTTGATCAGAATGAGCGTGCGATTAAACTGGCGGAAACCTATCTGAGCCAGTTTGAAGATCCGAATACATTTTCCTTTACCGATTTGTGCCGAAAAACAGACCATCTGGACGTCTTACAGAAAGTGGCCCGCGGCAAAGGGGATCTGGTGACCTTCGCGGGAGCACTGCTGGATGCACAGAGTCAGACGCAGACTCAGGAATCTTAATCACAGCGTATGTAAATGAGACTTCCGCATGTCCCACCTGCCCCTTAACCGTGCTGCCTGGAATCGGTTGGCAGAGATCCGCAGCCAGTTTACGAAGGTTGCCACCGATGAAGAGTGCCGCGCGCCTTTGAAAACGCTGGACTCCCGCGGCTGGCTGCCCGCCTCTGTCGAAGGGAAACAGGTGCTCTGTCTGGCTTCAGGAGGAGGCTGGCAGTCGATTCTTTATGCTTCCGCCGGGGCAAAGGTGACGGTCGTTGATCTGAGCAACAAGATGTTGCAACTGGATGAACAGGAAGCGCGGCGGCGCGGACTGCAGGTACGGATTCTGGAAACATCGATGGACGATTTGTCTGAGCTGCGCGAAGCCCAGTTCGATATCGTGCATCAACCTGTGAGCACCTGTTATGTTCCCGATGTGGAAGCCGTTTACCGGGAAGTGGCACGTGTGATGCGGCCGGGGGGCCTTTACATCAGTCAGCATAAAACTCCCACCAGTTTGCAGATTATGAATCGGGATCAGCAGAATACGTATGTGATCGGTCTGGAATATTACCAGCAGGGACCCTTACCCAAAGGGGATGACCGCTCGTATCGGGAAGAAGGCGCGACTGAATATCTGCATCGCTGGGAACAGCTGACAGGCGGTTTATGCAGACAGGGTTTTGTGATCGAAGATTTACGCGAGCCGGTTCGCGCTGACCCGAACGCACCCGTGGGACATTTTCGTCATCGGGGCCGTTACGTCGCGCCTTACGTACGAATCAAAGCGCGACGCCTGGAACAGCCAACAAACAGCGAGCGCCCGACAGCGCTCTGGGTTCCGTAAGCGGTCCCGCTGTTATTCACCCTCATAGTGAATGAGCGAAAAGACATCACAGCCATTCATTTTTTCGCGCGCTTTCAAAAACGTCAGTTCAATCAGAAACGCACAGCCGACGATTTCCGCTTGCGAGTGTTTCGCGAGTTCAATACAGGCCAGAATCGTGCCGCCGGTGGCCAGCAGATCGTCCACGATCAGCACGCGATCGTCGGCATGAATGGAATCGGTGTGCATTTCCAGTGAATCCGAGCCGTATTCCAGTTCGTAATGGAAGGCCCTGGTTTCAAACGGAAGTTTCCCGGGTTTGCGAATGGGAATGAATCGTGCGCCCAGGGCGAGCGCGAGCGGTGCTGCAAAAATGAAGCCACGGGCTTCGGCTGCGAGGATGGCCGTGATCTGTTTGTCCCGATAGTAATCCGTCAGGCGGTCGATGACTGCCTGAAAGGCGGCCGGATCTGCTAACAGGGGCGTGATATCCCGGAAAAGAATGCCCGGTTTGGGAAAGTCGGGAATTTCACGAATATAGTTTTTCAGATCGATGGTGTCATTCATTCTCTGGTTTGTCTTTCCGGGTTTCTGACGTGGTTTGTTCTGCCGCAATCAGTGCCGGCAGTTTGGCAAGATTTTCTCTGGCCTGATTTACAACTTCCTGTGCTTTGTCATCCTGTTCCTGTTCGTACAACACAATCAGTGCTTTCCAGACGGCGGCGGCTTCTTTGAATTTCTTTTCGTTCACGAGAGCGTCTGCATTCGCCATTGATTGTGTCAGCATGATAAATCGTTCGGCTTTGTTGTTCGCATTCTGTTGTAACTCATTGAGCATCTGTAAGGCGAGGTCTCGCATTTCTTTCTGGTCTGGTTTTTCAGGCAGGATATCGACCAGAGCCGACAGAATGATTTCCGCCTGAACTAAATTGCCGGTTTCCATATAATGCTGTGCCAGAGTGATGAAACGCTGTGGTTCATTTTGCGGTCCGGTTCGCGATCTGCGTTTGGCCGTGATGCCGGCTCTGGAACGAATCTCATAAGATTTAATGCTTTTGAGCCTCGGTTCCACTTCCGTTTTCCACTGCTCGGGATCTGCTTCCAGCAGCGGCAGCAGATATTTATCGCGGGCGGTATACCATTCGGGATTTTCGGGTTGTTGCAGGATCTGCTTTGCCTGTGCGAACATTTCCTGCTGAGATAGCGCACGTTCCTGAAACCAGAAATAACCGCCCAGCACCAGGACCGTAAGAAGTCCGACTAAAAACCACGTATTGTCGAACAGTCGGCTCAGTCGTGAACCGGTATTTTCCGATTCCAGTTGTGCCCGCATTAAACCCTGCATCAGGGTTCCCGCGCCGGCTCCCTGTTCGGAAGCCCCCTGCACTAAGGTGGGCGTTTCCGATGCGGCGCTTGTGCCTGAAAGCGCGTAGGTATCTTCCGAGGTCGACAGTTCATATTTGTTCAACACATCCTGCAGCCGGCGGGAGAGAACATACGCGTCCGGAAATCGTTTCTGCGGATCTTTTTCCAGAAGTTGACAAACGATTTCTTCGAGCCAGACCGGGAGATCATCGACGTATCTTCCGGGCCGATCAAACTGACCATATCTCTGTTTTTGAATGATGGCCAGCATGGTCTTTCCGCTAAAGGGAGGTCGTCCGGTGAGCATCACGTACATCACGGCTCCCAGCGAATACAGGTCGCTCTGTCGGGAAACCCGCTTGCCTTCGGCCTGTTCGGGAGACATATATTCCGCGGTGCCGATAATCCCGCCGGTCACGGTCAGCTTTTCTGTCGCGAACAGCTGTGCGACGCCGAAGTCAGCCAGCTTGACGGTGCCATCGTCTTTCAGCATCAGGTTGGAAGGTTTCAGGTCTCGATGAATAATGCCGGCGTCGTGTGCCGCTTTCAGTGCCGAGCAGATCTGGATGGAGATCTCGACCACAGTTTTCCAGTCGATGCGTTTATCGCGGCGGAGCCGTTTGGTTAAGGTTTCGCCATCGACGTATTCCATCACATAGTAGTAGATCTCATTTTCAACGCCGCTGTCATAAAATTCAATCACATACGGATTGTGCATTTTTTTCAGGGCTTCGATCTCGCGGTGAAATCGCTCGACAAACCCGGCTTCTCGCGCGAGTGCACCAGGCAGGATTTTGATGGCAACCTGTTGATCGGTGTGGACGTTGGTAGCCAGATACACGGAACCCATTCCGCCGGCGCCAATTTTTTTGCCGATCAAATATTCGCCCAGCCTGTCCGGGGCTGCTTCGTGTTCGTGCGTGTTCAAAGTTGCTGCTCGATCTTGAAAAAATTCGCCGCTGGTTTGTGGCGTGGTCTCAGAAAACGATAGATTAAAGGTTGTACAGTGTCAGGGGACAGGCAGAAGTCTATAATCATATCGATAATTCACTAAGTTAATTCCCGTACTCTCTATTATGGTTGAATCCATGTCTGATGCAAGAACGAAGGCAGTACTCCTGATTGCGCATGGCAGTCGTCGTGATGCTGCCAACCAGGATCTCGTCAGTCTGGCAGAGATGCTGCGGGAACGAAAACAATTTCCCATCATCGAAATTTCTTATCTTGAGCTGGCAGAACCAACGATTCCGGAAGGGGCCGCCCGTTGCGTGGCCGCGGGAGCAGATGAGGTGCTGATGTTGCCGTACTTCCTCTCGGCTGGTGTGCATGTGCAAAACGATCTGGAGCAGTATCGGGGCGAATTCACGACCGCGTATCCAGAGACCAGCTTCCGGCTCTGTTCTCATCTGGGTTTACATCCATTAATGCTGGAAATCGTGCTGGATCGCCTGCATGAGACAGCAGACTGAGTTTTCTGACTGTCACAGCAAATAAAAAAGGGCACTCCGAGAAGTGCCCCTTTTTTTCGCAATAAGGAACCAGTTTTGCAACTTAGTTCGTTTTCGTGTCAGAAATTTTACCGAAGGCTTTGAACGTGATGGGCTCACCACGTCCGGCAATCGTCACGGTGAATTCTTCCGAATAATCGCCGGGTTTATTGGGAGGAATAATTGTCAGCGGTAAAACATGAATCGGCTGTGATGCTTTTGGCATCCGGATTTTGAATGCTTCATCATTTGACTCGCATTCAATTTTATTGATTTCAAACGGTTTTCGACCACGCAGTACCACGTTGACCGTTTTTTCCTGGCCGGGAATCATCATGCCCAGGGAAACGATTTCTGGTGTGATGGTGATGTCTGATTCCACTCTCGCTTCGACCAGCAGGGGGACGGTTGTGAAATTGACATCGTTTGTTTTCAGCATGATCTGCTCACGCAGTGCGCCCAGTGGTGTTTCCGGAGCCAGCGTCAGTATCAGATTGTAATTCACGCGTCCTGCGCCACGACCCGTTTCGACGGCTTTGACAGTCAAAGACGGATTTTTGGATTCGATACCGGTAATGGCCCAGTCTTCGCGACCGGCATAACTGACAGCGACTGTGCTTTCCGCACCTTTGCCGACTTCAACGGAACCGAAGTTCGCAGAGCCGGGAGTGAAGACAACGTCCGTACGAATATAGGCGGTGATCGGAACTCGGATTTCAGCGTACTGGGGAGCATCGATCGTCACAATGACGTTCGAATCTTTACGTCGCTGGAAGCGGGCCGTATCCATTTTGACCTGGATATAACCTTCTTCGCCTGGTTCCAGGATGCTTTTGGATGGTTCCGCAGCCGAGCAGCCGCAGGTGGTGCGGACATTGGAAATATGGACAGGGCTATCATAGATATTTTTAATTTTCAGACGGTATTGAGCATCAGAACCCCGGGCGATAACTCCGAAGTCGATTTTGTCATTGTCGAACATCTTCTGAGCCCATTCATACTGGGCAAAAGAAGGCGTGACGTTTAACACAAACAAAAACAGGCTCAGAATACCAAATCGGAAACTACTCTTGATTAACATTATTGAATCTCACTTCTGCAAAAAAAGTATTAACTTTGATGTATGATTAAGTTGAGGCTTTGAGATTTGTTAACGGGCAGGAAAGTTAACCGACTTTTTCAGCACACAACTCTTACATCATATAGTGCAGAATCCATTCACAGAGACGTTTCACACTACTTTAAAAATTCGGCTCACACAAACTCCCGCAGTTGTCTGAAAAATTCAGAAAACGAAAGAGTCTATCAGGCCTGCATGCTAGTGCCAGCATTATACTGCATTTATGTGTCCGAGATCAAATTTGATATTCAGATCATAAGTGATTGGCGTGTGTGACAAATACATCAGTCGGCATCGACACTTCAGGAGATGAGAATTTAGTTCTCATGTCGAGAATTGTCAATGTTGTCCATTTCTCTTCAAAACTGCTAGCCCTTGCCGGACTAAATGCTTTAATCCAACCCGATTCAACCCCTTTTATGCGGATGTTGGGGATGTCGCAAACAGTTACTATAACGGGTTTTGGGTGAATACCGGCTGCACGTGGATTTTCCATGAGAACCGGTTCCGACTCCTTCAATCCGTTTCGTTTACCAGTCACAAATGCCATAGATTTACAGCCTTTCCTAAACTGGGCAGGCTTGTTTTTTTACCACTTCGGAAGGACTCCTAAAGCAGTCGATCTCGAATGCAAAATAATCGACTTTCTTTGAGATTCGTCCCTGCACGTCTTCTGTAGAGTGATACGTTTTGAATGAGAGTGTGCTTCGTTGCAAGTCGCTCTGACAAATACAACGGACAGGCATTCGCGTCTGTCTGACTGCATGATAAGGAAGACGGGATGTCTTTCGCTATCAGACTGGTCTGGTTTTCCTTTGGGAGAATCAACTGGTTCGTTTCATACAAAATAAAAGTGTGTTGAGTTTGAGTGAATGATTATGAGAAGTATCACCATATGAGCGGTGATGGAGAGAACTTCAGTTCGGTCTCATTAAAACAGGGAGCAATAGGTTAAGATGAAGAAAACACAAACTGCCAAGGCAGGTCTAGCCGGACTGTTGGTTCTGGGGATGGTCTGGCTGGCGACGCCGGCCCAGTTGGAAGCGGGTCATCATAAATGCGGAGGTCATTGCAAGCAGGGTGGACTGTCACTTTTCCATTCCGGGAAATGTTGCAGTCCGTGGAAGCTGGGTCACAAACATAAATGTAAATCCGGCTGTGGGGAAAGTTCCTGCGGCTGCGGATCAGGGTCCATTGCAGATCACTATTATCAGGGAGCCGTTTATGGCATGGGAAACAATTCGCGCGGTGGTTGCCAGTCGTGCCAGTCTGGAATTGATTATTCTGGTTCTGATGGGATGGGAGCCGGTCAGGGTGTGTCGCCGCCCTTAGCATATCCGGGCATGGCGATCCGCCCAACGATTCTGCATTATCCGGGAACGATGGGAACCGCGTATATGCGTCCCACGAGAACGATGCCTGCCGATGGTCCGGAAGGTCATCCCCGTGATGCAGGTTTGGATGTTTATGCACCAGGTGCAACGGACATTCGAGTCGTCGCGATCAATCGCCAGCGTGATGAAATGGTGGGCTATCGTGATCCTGCGAATGAAGACGTCTGGGAATTTGTGACGAAACGTCCGTTGATTCCCGGCATTCAACATATTTATCAGGTGTACGCGATTTATCCGGAAACAGGGAATGTGCCCCAGACCCGACGTGTCCGTTTAATTATGGGACGAATTGTTGAACTCAGTTATAAGGAGAGTGCTGATCACACTCCCCAATAACATTTTGAGCGCCATCGGAGCCTGTGATCAGGGATTGCAGGCTGCGAAGTAACAACTGACGCGAGATGCGCGCTCAGAAAGAGTTCCAATTCGTCCCAGTGCACCCACGCCTTGTTTTGAGCGCGGTAGCTTTTGAGCTGTGAAGACCGGCTGCAGATTAGCCAGAATGATTCCGCTCAGCTATCATGTTCAGAACAGGGCGTGTTTTTTTGTGATGGCACCGCCCGCTCCCTTTCATTCCATCAAGAGTTGAAGCAGGCTGATTCGTGAACGAAGTGGAATATCTGAGAATCATCTCAGGCCAGAGACAGGACTGGCGTGCCCGACTGCTGAGACCCTGTCTGCGGATTTTCAGTCTGCCTTATCGTGTCGTCGTTGCGATTCGCAACCGGATGTTCGACTGGCGCCTGCGCTCCACACACAGTCCCGCCATTCCCGTAATCAGTCTGGGAAATCTGACAACGGGGGGCACAGGCAAGACACCTTTCGTCGCGTATCTGACGAAATGGTTTCAACAACAGGGGCTGCAGGTCGCGCTGTTGAGTCGCGGGTATCGTGCCTTACCCGGCGCGGTGAATGACGAAAAACTTCTGCTGGATCGTCTTTGCCCGGGAGTGCCCCATTATCAAAATCCGAATCGATGTGCGTCTGCAGCGCAGGCTGTCGCCGACGGCGCACAACTACTGATTCTGGACGATGGTTTTCAACATCGTAAGCTCGCCCGCGATCTGGACATTGTCTTAATCGACGCCGTTTGTCCCTGGGGTTACGGGTTCCTGTTACCTCGCGGCTTGTTACGGGAGCCGAAATCATCACTGCGGCGCGCGGGTTTCGTGATTCTGACTCGCACCGATCAATGTTCGCCGGCCGCACTGGAGAACCTGACAAACGAAATCGTCAGGATCTTTCCCCGCGATCGAATCGCGTATGCGGCGTTTCGGCCTGAGGGGCTGGTGAATGTCTCCGGCGAAACACAGTCCCTGGAATCGGTCGCCGGGAAAAAAGTGTGGGCGTTCTGCGCCATCGGCAATCCCGAAGGCTTTCGACAGACTTTGGAAAACGCCGTCTTCCGCATCGCCGGGATGCAGGTTTTTCCTGATCACCATCATTATTCGAGCGAAGAACTGCAGAAAATGGGAGCCCGGGCCGCGGCCGCATCGGCAGATCTGATACTGACAACCGGCAAAGATCTGGTGAAAATCAGTGAACAGAAGTTTTCGGGAATACCGGTCTGGGGGGTCGAAATCGGTGCCGAAATCACACAGGGGGGCGAGGCCTTTGAGAAAAATCTGAAATCTATTGTAAATGAAGTGTCCCCTGGGTGAGAGAACAGGGGGGAGTCGAGTGAGGCACAATTGGCATTATTAACGTAAAAAACAATGTAGATCGTCTCGGAACGGGCCGCTGATCTGGAAAATTGGGGTAATCCTGTTTCATAAATACTTGATTTTGGGTCAATGTTCTGTCATCCTGAAGGCTGACGAGTTTCCACATACTGAAGGTCATTTGTAGAGAAGACTGATCTTACCTGACTGAAACCTGCCCAAAATACGGGTCACGTGTCTAGAATGCAGTGTCCGTGCTCCTTCCCCCACGATGGTCTGTTCAATCATAATTCAAATAACGAGGTTTATTAAATCATGCAAAAGATGAATATTAGTCAGATCCTTGTCGCCGCGATTTTGATTTCGGGGGTAGGTTTCCTCTCGCCGCTGGATGCAAACGCAGAAGGCTGGGGGTCCGTTACCGGGCAGTTTGTCTTTGATGGTCCCGTACCGAAACCGGTCATTCAGCGCACCAAAGGCGATCCGTCGGTTAAAGACTCTGCGGTTTGTGCTGCGGAAGATCACTTCAATAAAGATCTTGTGATCAACCCCGAAAATAAAGGGATTCAAAATGTCTTCATGTATATGCGAAAAGCCAATGACATTCATCCGGATCTGAAAGAGTCCAAAGAGAAGTCCGTGGTTTTCGATCAGAAGGGTTGTACTTTTTATCCCCACTCGCTGATCGTGCGAACCGATCAGAAAGTGCTTGTGAAATCAGACGATCCAGTGGCTCATAACACGCATACTTTTCCGATCAAGAATCAGGCCGTGAATTTTATTCTGGCTCCCAATGATCGTGAAGGAAAAGAAGTCGCCAATGTGATTCCCGAAATTCTGCCTATGCAGGTCAAGTGCGACATTCATCCCTGGATGACGGCTTACTGGTTTGTCACCGATCATCCCTACGCTGTCGTATCTGACAAGGACGGGAAATTTATCATCGAGAAACTTCCCGAAGGGAAAAATGATTTCCGTATCTGGCACGAAAAAGTCGGTTATGTCGAACGCAAATTTACCGTCGATATCAAACCGGGAGAAACGCTGGACCTGGGCGAAATCAAAATCAGCCCTGCCAAGTTCAAATAATATATTGCTGTGTAAAAATTCTCAGTGATCGAAGTGATTTACAGACAAGGGCACGTCCGGCCGGGCGTGTCCTTTTTAATGCCATTGAACTGTTGTTGAAGATGGTGAGGTCGTGATAATCGTGCAAATGTCTCGCGGTTTCATAGCTCTGATTGTGTTGGGGACGTTTTGCGTCTCGGCGAAGATCAGTCTGGCTCAACCGGAGCGGCAGGGCACCCCATCGAAATTTCGCGAATCCGTTTCATTAGACGTGAATAACGCGGTCCTCAAGAAAATGGGGTCCGTTCGCGATTATCTGGCTGAGCAGCAATGGAAAGACGCCGTTGATGTCTTAGTGCAGATCTCAGACGAATATGGCGACACGCTGTATCCGGAATCAACGGGCCGTTATCTGCGGGTGTCTGAATACTGCCAGAATCTGCTGGCTGGTTTTCCCCCCGAAGCGATTGCCATTTATCGTGAAAAAGCAGATCCGCGCGCCAAACGCTGGTTTGAGCAGGCGCAGGCAGAATCGTCCGAGCAGCCGCTGCTGAATATCGTCGAACAGGCTTTGATGAGCAGTTACGGAGACGACGCCTTGTATCGACTGGGTGAACTGGCCTGGGAACAGGGGGCGCTTTCGCAGGCCCGTGCCTGCTGGAGCAAACTGGTCCCTGCAGCCACGGAGCAGCAGAACCAAGATCCGGGAGTGTTTCTTTATCCCGATACAGATCTGCCTGTGCCCGATCTGCTGGCTCGTTTGATTCTGATCAGTTTTTTTGAAGGAGATTTCCCCCGGGCTCAATTTGAGTTGAGCGTGTTTCGGGAGCGGTATCCCGAAGCCTCCGGAACGCTGGCGGGCAATGAGGGGAATCTGGTTGCGTTGTTATCGTCGATAATTTTAGACCCTGCGTTGGTTTCACTGCCGAAGACGCTTCCGGAAATGCACACGTTCGCCGGTCATCAGACACGTAATTATCGCGCGGAAAAGAAAATCGATGTCGGCGCGGTTGCGTGGTCTTTTCGAATACCGATGGTGTGGGATCCGGAGTTCAGCAGCAAGCCGGCTTTTGGCCAGCCGATTCCTCCTGGTTTTTTTCCGGTGGTGCATGGCGAACATGTTTTTTTCAATAACGCCGAACGGATTTATGCATTGAACTGGAAGAGCGGTCTGCCAGCCTGGTCGACCGATCAAGAGGCCAGCCCGATCATTTATCCGTCTGTTCTGGAAGGGGGGATTCGACTTCCGTTTCGTCCGGTGGTCGGAGTTTCGCGGTTCACCATGACGATTGCAGAGGGCCGCCTTTATGCGCGGATGGGCAGCCCGGTCACCTCGGTTGCCAAGGATGAACGGCTCGGTTTATTTTCGGATCTGGTTTGCCTCGATCTGGATCGGGGTCAAGGCAAGCTGCTTTGGAAAATATCTTCTGCCCAGTTGCGCGAACAGAATTTTGTCTGGTCTTTTGAAGGCGCGCCGGTCGTTTCAGGCAACAGACTGTTTGTGGTATTACATCGCGGTTTTCCTGAAGTACAAACGAATGTGGCCTGTTTCTCGACTGAGACGGGGGAACTGCTTTGGAATCAAAAAGTCTGCCTGGCATTAAGGAATATCGAAGAGGGAATTAACTATATCAGCCATCTGCTGCTGACATTGGCAGAAGGGCAGTTGTATCTTTCGACCGATATGGGAGCGATAGCTTCGCTGGAAACGCGTGACGGTAAAATAAACTGGGTTGTCACCTATCCCTCGCAGGAGGATAGAACCAAGCAGGCCTTAAGCGATCATATGAAAACCGGTCTGGTGCCTTGCCTGTATGACCGCGGGATTCTGTTCGCCGCGCCGCAGGATTCCTCACTGTTAATGGCCTTCGATGCGGATTCGGGCCTGTTGCTCTGGCAGCGGGAATTTCCAGACCGGATTCGGGATTTGCTGGGCGTGAATCACTCGACGCTGTTTGTGAGTGGCGACCGCCTGTT
>CAXBFD010000130.1:0-17008 GCA_963974925.1 uncultured bacterium
GTAGACCCATGTGTCTACCCGTTGTTTCGACGTGGATTGTATGGTGCCGTGCAGTCGTTGGTTCTGGTTCCGTTCAGCGCGTGGTTTTGTATCGCGCGTCGCGAGGCGGGATGGCACATAGACCTGCTCCTGCGAATTGAGATCGTTTCCTTTGCCTGCTTCCTTTACCAGAAAATTCTCTTGCGAACTTGACCTTCACTCCTGAGTTGTTAATATGCACAATCGATTGTGCAAAGGGGTGTTATGAGTCAGTCCACGAACAGACAGGTCACGTTAAAACAGGTGGCAGAAGCCGCCGGGGTGAGTCTTTCGACCGCGTCCCGGGCACTGTCGGGGAAAGCGGAAGCCTACCGGATCAGCAGCACGACGGAGAAATCGGTGCAAGCTGCGGCAAAGAAACTACAGTTCTCGCCGAGTCTGTTAGCCCGGTCGTTGCGTTCTCAACGTACTAAGTTGCTGGGTATGGTTCTGCCGAATATTGCGAATCCATTTTTTGCAGCGATCGCGCGCGAAATTGCCTTGGTGGCGGAAGAGAACGCGTTCTCAGTGCTGATCACGGACAGTCAGGAAAACAGCGAAACCGAAATGCAGCTGGTGGAGCAGCTGCGGGCGCGTCAGATTGAAGGTCTCATCGTCTGCCCGGTCGGGATTCACAATCAGCATCTCACAAAAATCGCGAAACAGAAACTGCCGCTCGTGCTGGTGGACCGCGGTTTTGATCATAAAGATCTGGTCACGGTGACTTCGGATCATCGCGCAGGCGCGCGGGCGGCAACAAAGCTGCTGCTGGAATCCGGACATCGCACCATCGGCATCCTGCAGGGCTTGCCTGACACGCTGCCCAACGCGGAACGATTAGCCGGCGTGCGCGAAGCGTTCGCGCAACAGAATATCGCCCTGGATCCGACATGGATTGCAGGCAATCATTTTGACGAAACGTCCGGTTATCAGGCCGCCGGCAAACTGCTTTCCGAACATCCCGAGATCACCGCGCTGTTTGCTTTCAGTAACCAGAACGCGATGGGGGCATTGCGGGCGGCGGGTGAACTCGGACGCACGATTCCCGATGATCTGTCGCTGATCGCCTTTGATGATCACCCTTTCGCCGCTTATCTGGCGGCGCCGTTAACGTCGGTGAATCAGGATGTTGGTCAACTGGGCCGCGTGGCGGCGCGATTGTTGATTGAACAGATCAAAACGGGAGTTCTACCCGAAGTGAAACAGCATCGTATTCCTGTCCAGCTGATGAACCGCGCTTCAATAATGAAGATCGGTTGAGAGCGGGACAATTATCAATCAGGGAAAAGGATTTAATGAAATGAAACTGCAAACTGAGTCGCTCGCCTGTCGGTTGCTGATTCTCTGTACGCTATGCTTATTTCCCGCGATGAGTATTCTCGCGGAAGAACCGCAGCGCCCTGTTCCACTGATCTTCGATACCGATATTGGTAACGACGTCGACGACGTACTGGCGCTGGGCATGATTCACGCGCTCGAAGCACGCGGCGACTGCAAACTGCTGGCAGTGACGATTACAAAAGACAATCCGCTGGCCGCTTCGTTTACCGACGCGGTGAATACATTTTACGGCAAAGGGGACATTCCAATTGGCATCTGCCAGAGTGGTGTGACGCCAGAGGCCGGAAAATTCAACGTCCTTGCCCAAAAAATGGATAACGGCAAACCACGGTTTCCGCATGATCTGACCGACGCAAAACAGATTCCCGATGCGGTCAGCGTGTTGCGAAACGCACTCGCGGGAGCGGAAGACGGATCTGTCGTCATCGCGCAGGTCGGCTTTTCAACGAATCTGGCGAATCTGCTCAAATCATCCGGGGACAAAATCAGTCCGCTGACCGGGGAGGAACTGGTGAAACAGAAGGTCAGTCTGCTGTCGATCATGGCGGGGGCCTTTGAAAAGATTCCTCACAAGGGAAAGCTGGTCGACCATCGCGAGTACAACATCGTGAAAGATATCCCGGCTGCCCAAAAGCTGGCTTCAGACTGGCCGACGCCGGTGGTCTGGAGCGGATATGAGATCGGCCTGAGTGTCGCTTATCCGCATGAGAGCATTGAAGAAGACTATAACTACACGCCGCACCATCCGCTGGCAGAGGCCTATATTCTTTACAATCCCCCGCCCCACAATCGTCCGACCTGGGATCTGACCAGCGTGTTGTACGCGGTTTTTCCTCACCGCGGTTATTTTGATCTGTCAGAGGCAGGCGATGTCATTGTGCAGGCGAATGGCTTGACGACGTTCGAAAAAACGGACAAAGGCCGGCACCGTTATCTGAAACGGAACGAACAACAGCGGCAGCGTGTGATCGAAGCACTCGTGCAGCTTTCCAGTCAGCCTCCTCAGAAATAGAACGAGGGTCGTCTGATGAATGAAACTGGACGTGCGAAGATCACCGTGCTGGGTTCGATCAACATGGATCTGATGATCCGCGCGGCGAAGCTGCCTTTGCCCGGTGAGACGGTGATCGCCGATTCGAAAGTGGAAAACCCGGGCGGCAAAGGCGCCAATCAGGCGGTTGCAGCGGCCCGCATGGGGGCGGACGTGACGATGATCGGCTGCGTGGGCGATGACAGTTTCGCAGAGCAACTGCTGCAGAATCTGCAAGCGGAAAGCGTCGATACTTCACACATCATGCGAAAGCAGAATACGACCAGCGGCGTGGCAGTCGTGATGGTCGAAGCGAGTGGCGAAAATGCGATTCTCGTCGTTCCCGGCGCCAATGGACTGGTGAGCCAGCAGGAGATCGAACAGGCGCGACAGGCCATCTGTGACAGCCATCTTCTACTGATGCAACTGGAAGTGCCGCAGGAAATTGTTGTCGCGGCGATCAAGGTGGCTCGCGAAGCGGGCGTGCCTGTGATTCTCGACCCGGCCCCTGCACCGGCAAATATTCAGAGTGATCTGTTGCAGGTTGACTTGATCTGCCCGAATCAGTCGGAGGCGGCCGCGCTGTTGGGAAAACCGGTAAACTCGATGGAGAACGCCGTCGCGTTGATACACGAGCTGACGCAACTGGGGCCCCGGCAGGCGATCATTACGATGGCGGAACAGGGCGCCGTCGTGTTTGATGGTGAGACGGTTCAGACGGTGCCGCCGTTTGAAATTAATGTCCTCGATTCGACGGCGGCCGGTGATGCGTTTGCCGCGGGACTGGCCGTGCGACTGGCGGAGAACGCGAGTTTGATTGACGCGGTGAAATTCGCCTCAGCCGCCGGTGCACTGGCAGCCTCTGGTGCCGGTGCCCAGGCAGCAATGCCGACGCGGGAACAGATTGAAACACTTTTAGAACAACCATAACAGGAGCGCTCCGATGACTGAGTTCAGGATACGATTAATTCCCTGTCTGCTGCTGGCCGTCTGTTGTCTGCTGATGAGCTGCGCGCCACCGGCGGATCAGGCAGAACCAGCGGCCGCTGCAAAACCGGAAAACAAAAAACCGCGGATCGCGCTGATTATGAAATCGCTGGCAAATGATTTTTTTTCGTCGATGGCCAAAGGAGCCGAGCAGCATCAGCGGGAACACAGCGACGACTATGAACTGATCGTAAACGGCATCAAGGATGAGCGGGATTTGAGCCGTCAGGTGGCACTCGTCGAAGAGATGGTGGCCAGCGGCGTGGATGCGATTGTGATTGCGCCCGCCGATTCGAAAGCGCTCGTGCCGGCCCTGCGCCGGGCACGCGCAGCGGGCGTGGTGGTTGTGAATATCGACAACAAACTGGATGAAGAAATTCTGGCGACGGAAAAAATCGCGATTCCCTTTGTCGGCCCGGATAACCAGGCAGGGGCGAAAAAAGTGGGTGATTATTTAGCGACGAAGTTAAAAGCCGGCGATGAAGTGATCGTGCTGGAAGGGATTCGGACTTCCTTTAACGGCACGCAGCGACGGCTCGGTTTTGAAGCAGCGATGAAAGAGGCCGGGATGAAAATTGTGGACAGTCAGTCGGCCCAGTGGGAAATGAGTATGGCAAATACGCTGGCGCTGTCGATGTTGAGCGAACATCCGAACGTCAAAGCAATCCTGGCGGCAAATGACAGCATGGCACTGGGAGCACTGGCGGCGGTCAAGAATAATGGCAAAGCGGGCGCGGTGGCTGTCGTCGGTTTCGATAACATCGCGGCGGTGCAGCTGGCGATCAGGGACGGGCAGATACTCGCCACCGCGGATCAGCATGGCGGCGAACTGGCGGTGTTCGGAATTGAACACGCACTGCTGTTAATTAAAGATCCCCACGCGAAAATTGAAGATCGCGAAACGCCCGTGGATCTGATCACGGCTGAGGATCTGAAATGAACGCCGCGCCGCAGCCGCTGCGATTAACGGTCCGCGATCTGTGCAAGGATTACGTCGTGCGCGTCCTGGACAGTGTGCCGTTCGAACTTCGTGCGGGCGAAATTCACGCGCTGCTGGGTGCCAACGGTGCGGGGAAAAGTACGCTGTGTAAAATCATCGCGGGACTGACGCCGGCGACTTCGGGCAGTATGACGTTGAATGGTCTCCCCTACGCTCCCGCCAACAAACGGTTCGCGGAATCGCAGGGCGTGCAGATTGTGCAGCAGGAACTGAATCTGATTCCGACGCTTTCGGTCGCCGAGAATCTGCTGCTGGGCCGCTATCCGCAGCGGTGGGGTATTATTGATCGCAAGGCGCTGCATGCACGGGCACGCATCGCCCTCGATCGTTTTGGTCTGACTGAGATTCACACGGATCAAAGTGCGGGCAGTCTGGGCGTTGGTCAGCAGCAGATGCTGGAAATCGCGGCGGCTCTGGACCGGAACTGCGATCTCTTGATTCTGGACGAACCGACGGCGGCGCTCAGTGCGGGCGAAACCGAGCGGCTGTTTCAACGACTGGCTGAACTGCGAAAACGCGGTGTCGGCATCATTTATATCAGTCATCGGCTGGATGAAATTGCGAAGATTGCAGATCGGCTGACGGTGCTGCGGGACGGGAAATATGTGAGTACGCACGCGGTGAATGAGTTTCAGCCGATCGAACGCGTGATTGATCTGATGACGGGCGAAACGCAGGCGGCTCAGCATGCGTTACAGAATCATCGGTCTTACACAACGGAACGAACGATGATTCGCGTGGCGGGTATGAGTCGTGTGCCGGCGGTGCAGGATGTCAGCTTTTCGGTTCGCGCGGGGGAACGCTACGGGATCGCCGGTCTGGTGGGCTCGGGGCGCACGGAACTGCTGCGGCTGATTTTCGGAGCTGACCGGGCGGATCGCGGAGAACTCTTTTTACGGGGCGAGACCGAACCATGCCGGTTTCATCATCCGCAGGCAGCGGTCGCGGCGGGGCTGGCGATGGTGACCGAAGACCGCAAGCAGAACGGGCTGCTGCTGTCGCAGTCGATTCGCGTGAATACGACGCTGACGAGTCTGGATTTGCTGACCGGCGCCGCGGGGGTGATTCATCGACGGCAGGAAATGGCGGTGGTCGAAGCGGAACGGGCGCGGCTGCAGATTCACTCACGCGATATCGAACAGAGTGTGGGCACGCTGAGCGGCGGGAACCAGCAGAAGGTGGCGGTTGCGAAGTGGCTGCTGAAAGAGGCCGATGTGTTTCTGTTCGATGAGCCAACGCGCGGCATCGATATCGCGGCCCGCAGAAATATTCATCAACTGTTTGACCAGCTGGCCGCACAAGGCAAAGCGCTGATCATCGTGAGCAGTGATCTGGAAGAACTGTTCGAGACCTGCGACCGGATCGGCGTGATGTCGGCGGGCCGACTGGTTTCGGAATTGACACGCGAAACATGGTCGTACGAAGCGATTATGCAGGACTGTTTTTCCGGTTACTCACAACAAGAGGCACGCACTGTTTCAGGAATCACATCATGACCGAAGTCCCTGCCCCTGTTATCGAAACACCTGCCGTCGACTCGCCGCGATCACAACGCGGGAGTCTGCTGTCATCGCTACTGCAATATGCGGGCCTTGTGGGTGTGCTGATGCTGCTGGTTCTGATTTTCAGTATGATGAGCAACAATTTTTTATCGCAGCAGACGCTGATCACGATTGCCAATCAGATTCCCGACCTGTTGGTGATCGCCGTCGGGATGACGCTGGTGCTGATCATTGGCGGCATTGACCTGTCGGTCGGTTCGCTGCTGGCGCTGTCATCGGCGGTGATGGGCGTGTGCATGGTCAACTATGGCTGGCCGCTCTGGGCGGCGGTGCCCGTCTGCTTGGGTGTGGGTGCGTTCTGCGGGATGTTGAACGGCGTGATCAGCGTGAAAGCGGGCATTCCGTCGTTTATTGTGACGCTGGGCATGCTGGAGATGGCGCGGGGCAGCGCGTATCTGATGACTGATTCACAGACGAAATACATTGGTTCGTCGATTGAATGGATCGGGGTGCCTCTCAAGGGGTTTGCGTTCTCGCCCGCATTTTTATTGTCACTGGTGATTGTGGGGCTCGGACAGTATCTGCTGACGCGAACAGTTTTCGGCCGTTACTGTGTCGCGATCGGCACGAACGCGGAAGCGGTGCGGATGTCGGGCATTCGAACGGCCCCCTGCTCGATCGCCGTGTTCACAATCAGCGGTCTGCTCTGCGGACTGGCGGGTGTGATGCAAACCTCGCGTCTTTCCACCGCCGACCCGAACGCGGCCGTCGGATTGGAACTCGCGGCCATCGCCGCCTGCGTGATCGGCGGCACAAGTCTGATGGGGGGCCGCGGCTCGGTGATCAATACATTTTTCGGCGTGCTGATCATCGCGGTACTGCAAACCGGCCTGGCACAGATCGGGGCGACCGATCCGATCAAACGCGTGATCACGGGGGCGGTGATTATCATCGCGGTACTGCTCGACGCGGCCCGACAGCGGTGGAAACGGCGCGGGTGAGTTTTTTTTGCTACCACGAAAAGCACGAAACTACACGAAAGGATTGTGGTGTTGGACGCTGGTTCTGATCACTGTTGGGTAAGGCAACAGTGCCACCCTTTTGAAAGGCACAAAGAATGAAATGTGTTTTGAGGATTAAATGTTTGTTAAGTAGAATCGGGGAATAACTTGTTATACTGAATTTGAATAAGGCAGGTTAGCTTTAATTCGGTATGAAAGTCTATCAGTCTCTAATATCACTCCATTATATTGGTCAGGTTTGAGTTAATAAACATGGCAGATCTTCTAAATAGAACGGTGTTTGTTATCGGTGCAGGTGCAAGCAAAGAAGTGAAATTACCGACTGGAAATGAATTGAAATTAAGAATTTTCCATCGTTTAGATATTCGTTATGAATCTCATGTCCGAACTGGTACTGGTGACTCCGTCATTTTAGAGGCACTGAGAAATTATCATGATCAAACAGATCCAAAATCTGATATTAATGCCTATTTACATGAAGCATGGAAAATCAGAGATGCATTACCTTATGCCATTTCAATTGATAATTACATTGACGCACATCGTGATAATAAAGAATTGAATTGTGTGCTAAGTTGGCGATTGTAAGATCAATTTTAGAAGCAGAAAGAAAAGTTATCTTTTCTTTGAAGAAACAAATATTTCTGATCGTTCACGTCTGCTAGAAAAGTCCTGGTATCTTCCTTTTTTTCAAATTCTAACCGAAAGTTGTACAAAACAAGATCTTGAAGCGAGATTTAAATCTATTGCATTTATTATTTTCAATTATGATAGGTGCGTCGAGCATTTCATGTATTATGCTCTTCAGCTTTATTACCATATGACGGATGATGAAGCAGCTAAATTGGTGAACTCGATAAAGATTTATCACCCTTATGGGAACGTTGCAAATTTACCATGGAGAGACGGAAGTTTTCCAATGAAATTCGGTCAGCGGCCTCAGGCAGTACACCTCTTGGAGTTGGTGAAAGGAATCAAGACTTTCACTGAAGGAACTGATCCTGAATCAAGTGAAATCTCAAACATTAGAAATCAAATTAACGAGTTGAGTAAGCTTGTTTTTATCGGCTTTGGGTTTCATAAATTGAATATGAATCTTTTAAAACCAGCTATTGCTAGGAATGTCAACTCTACAGGAATTAAGCGTTATACAACTACGTTCGGAATATCCGAAAGTGATAAGGAAGTAGTTCGAGAGCAGATCAATGAGCTATATGGTTCCGAAATTGATACAAAAATGGTTAATCTTTCTTGTCATGATTTTTTTAGTGAGTTTTGGAGAAGTTTATCTTTTGCATAACGTGAAAAATTTATTGGGTGGCACTGTTGGCTTGTCCAACAGTGATTGAGATTAGGGAAAATTACTGATAGTCATTGCTAAAAAACTAACTTTTGAATACTCAATTCAGGTTCTGAAGCATGTCAAGGAATCAAAAACAGATCAGGCATTATCATGAGCCAGGTGACTGCCATGAGCTGACGTTTTCCTGTTATCAGAACAAATCTCTCTTAACTAACGCTGTCTGGAATCAGATGTTGTGTCAGTCTATTGACCGAGCACTCGCTCGTTATGACTTTGGATTAATTGCATTTGTGATTATGCTAAACCATCTGCATCTTTTGGTTTATCCGAAACAGCAGGAGTGTCAAATCGATCGTTTTTTGTGGGCTGTCAAACGTCCGTTTTCGTATCGGATTAAGGAACTGCTGATTGAGGCAGAAGATCCATTGCTGGGCGAACTGACGATTCGAGATCGGCCTGGGAATACAGTGTTTCGATTCTGGCAGGAAGGTGCTGGGTATGATCGAAATCTCTCTTCACAGAAAGCAGTCGAGGCTTCCATTAACTATATTCATCTCAATCCTGTCAGAAAGAAACTGGTGGATCAGTGTCATGACTGGAAATGGTCGAGTGCGAGCTGGTATGAGAGTGAGGGACAAATTATTGATTCGGATTTACCTGTGATTTCAGGTTTGCCTTGGGATTATTTTTAAATCAATCAGATGTAAGTTAAGTGATTTGTGAGCTGGTTCTCATCACTGTTGGCAAGCCAACAGTGCCACCCATTTTGTTGTTTTCTATGATGAAAAGCATGAGTTGATACGAACGGATTGTGTTGTTGGAAGCTGGTTCTGATCACTGTTGGGCAAGCTAACAGTGCCACCCGTCGCCTGCGTGATCGGCGGGACAAGCCTGATGGGGGGACGCGGATCGGTGATCAATACATTTTTCGGCGTGCTGATCATCGCGGTACTGCAAACCGGCCTGGCACAGATCGGGGCGACCGATCCGATCAAACGCGTGATCACGGGGGCGGTGATTATCATCGCGGTACTGCTCGACGCGGCCCGACAGCGGTGGAAACGGCGCGGGTGAGTTTTTTTTGCTACCACGAAAAGCACGAAACTACACGAAAGGATTGTGGTGTTGGACGCTGGTTCTGAAAAATGTCGGGTAAGGCAACAGTGCCATCCGGTTGCTTTCTCTATTTGATAAAAAACATTATTCAAACTTAAACGAATACAAGTCCGCGTCTTTGAGTTTGATCTTTAATCTGACGGGTTTGCCGGCTAACTGGCTCACGTCGGTGCCCTGTTTCCAGTGGACGGGGCGGGCGATGGTGTCGCCGAAGAGTTCGGTGCAGTCTTCTGCTGTGAATCCGGGTATCGGTTTTCCGTCCGGGGTTTGCAGTTCGACGGTGATGCCGCCGGCGGCGGAGCTGGAGAAGTTCAGCTTGAGCTCTTTGCCGGTGAACGTGATTGGTTTCGTGATGATCTCTCCCCCCTTCAGTGGGGCGTTGATGGAGACGAAGCCGTCGATGCGCATTGTGTAGCGTCTGAGTTCATTGCTCTTGCCGGTCCAGTAACCTTCGGTCGCGTACAGGGAAAGTTCGCTCGGAGCGCCTTCGGTTTCGGATTTGGTTTCGACCATCTGCCAGGCGATGTATTGATGACCGTAGGCCCAGGTTCCCTGGCGTTCGATGCCGGGACGCAGGAAGGCTTCCTGCCAGCGTTTGAAATTGACGCCGTCGCGACTCGTCATGAACAGCCCTTCGGTAATCGCCATGCCGTAACGGTCGGAGATGGAGGAACGTTTTTTGCGGTGTTCGACTTCGGGCAGTGCTTCCATTGATTTGGACCAGCCCCGTTCGATGTATCGTGTGGGAAAACCGACCAGGATATGTGGCGCGCGGTAGTAGGGTTTGATCTGATTGGTATAGAGTTGCTCCGGCGGCGCGTCGCCGTATTTCAGGTCCTGGGGTTTGCTCCAGGTGAGGAGGTCGTCGGAAGTTGCTGTACGGATATCACGATTGCCGGCCGGTTTCCAGACTTCGTCGTTGATGGTGCCCGCGGTGAAGTAACGCCAGTAAGCGCGGTATTTTTTGATCGTCGGATCCCAGAAGGCGAGGTTTTGTGAGTCGAAAGCACCGTCGGTGATCACCGGTTTGTCCGACATCAGCGACCAGTGAATGCCGTCGGCGGATTTGAGAACGAGCAGGCCGCGCGGGCCGCGGGAACGGAGAATGGCTTTATATTTTGCATCAGCGGGACAGGCGGGATTTTCATCTTTGAACACGGCGGGATGCACGGGATCGGGTTTGGCATCGCCCATCCAGTCGCGCCGGTCGAGGCCGATGACGATGTTGTTGTCTTTCGAGCCCCCCTTGGGAAAGGCGAACAGACCCAGGTCGGGACGTTTCCAGCGGATGCCGTCTTTGCTTTCGGCGTAACAGGTGAAGTTGCTGTTGTTGGGGCCGAGTTTTCCCTGTTGTACATCCAGTTGCCAGGCCTTGTAATACATGCGATAGAGGTCGCCGTCCTGGAAGATACTTTGATAACCGCAGCCGGTCCCTTCCCAGGGTTTGTCGTAGTTGAAAACGATTTCGCGGGGCGTCGGATGATGCAGCAGAAAGCGGGCGTCTTCCGAACGGGACTCAATCAGAGTGTCATCCACCATGAGTTCGAGTCGAGAGCCGATGTCGATTGGTTCGGCTGCGAAGGCAACCGTTGAGATGACGAAAAGCAGCGAGGTGAGACAAAGGGCTGACAGTCGTTTCATGATGTTGTTCCTGTTTGATGAACTTGCCTGTGGCTGGTAAATCAGGTGAGGTGTTCCATTCTATCGCAGGTTTCAGTTCGATTGAAAGGCACTGTCATATTTTGCTGCCACGGAAAATAGGAAAGGCATGCAATAGAAACGGGATGATGGAAATGTTGTTTGCCCGTGCTTTCGCATCTGTCTGGCTGGAACGCAGAGACCTGATGTCCCTCACAGAAAATTCATTGAAAAAAACGATTATCTTTTTGAACTATTCAACCGTTCTGGTTAAGATGTTTTTTTCACTGACGTTGGTCGATAGAATATTGAGGGAACACATGCCATGAATGCGGTTGACAGTAATCTGGTAGATACGAAGCTGACGCAATTGAATCTGGTTTTGTCTCCCGATATCAACTATCGGCTGGAAACCATGTTTCCCAAACTGGAGGGGATGTTTGCCAACCGCGGAATCAAGAAAAAATTCCAGCTGGTGCAGCGTGTGGAACCGTTAATGAAGGAGATGCTGCTGGAAAAAGAGGAAGTGCTGTTTGTTTCGAAAGGCATTCAATCTTCTTTCGCGGAACAGTTTTTTATGGGGGCGCTCTGGGCACAGACGATTAATCATACTGTGGTGGTGCTCACGAACCTGCGCCTGCTCTGTATTCGTACGAACGGCAAAGGGGTTCCCAAGCGGACGTTCTGGTCAATTTACTACAGCCAGATCAAAGAACTGAAAAGCACGATATTCGGGAATGCGAAAATCTGTCTGAAAGACGGCAAGAAGCTGAACTATTCCGGTTTTCCTAAAATTGACCGCAAGACGATGCGAGAAGTATTTCTGAATGCTTATAAGTTATTCGAGGAAAAAGGGTTCGACCCGGATGTTTCTCAGTCGCGCGAAAATCTGTGTGGCCATTGTTTTGAAGTGGTGCCGAAACATGATTACGCATGTGAAAGTTGTGGCGCGACGTTCTGGAAACCTTCGGAAATCGGCATTCGGAGTTTCGTGTTCCCGTCCTGGGGAGACTTTGTCATGAAACATTATCCGATCGCCTGTGCCGAGTTTTGCGGATTCATGTTTTTACTTCTCTTAATTTCAATTGCACTGGCAGCCGGCGATTATGGCACTGCGATTGTCATGTTTTTCATTGCCAATGGTACTGATGCCGCGATTACCGCCCAGATCGCCGCCAAAGGTCTGCATCTCAAGAAAGTTCCCGAGAGCGCTTAGGAGACGGGCTGAAGTCAAATTGAATCGGGATGACTGTACGTTGTGGTGCGAAGAAAAAACCTCGCCGAAATCACTTTGAAGAATGGTCGCTGCGGACTAAGATAGGTTTAAATTTATCTGGAAGTGAGGACGACCTCACCGCTCCTGGTTCAGCGGGGACGGCCCCATCGGAATGGAGAAAATCGATGGCGTGGCTGATTCTGGTCCTGGCCGGATTGTTTGAAATCGGTTGGGCGGTGGGATTGAAGTACACGCAGGGATTTACGCAAATCGGCGCTTCCATCTGGACGATCGCTTCGATGCTGGTCAGTTTAGGGTTACTGGGAGTCGCGATGAAATCTCTGCCTCTGGGGACGGCTTATGCAGTCTGGGTTGGAGTGGGGGCGGTCGGTACCGTGATTCTGGGTGTGGTGCTGTTTAAAGAACCGGTGAATCTGATCCGAGTGATCAGTGTGTTATTAATTCTGGCAGGACTGATCGGTCTTAAACTGGGGACAACGTCTCCCGGTCCGAGTGGTTCCGCTTTGATCGAGATCGAGATAGAGAAGGAGCGTCCATGAGTCGTGCTTTGCTGGTAATTGATGTGCAGAATGAGTATTTCACAGGGGCACTGCCGATTACTTATCCCGCGGGACATCTGGAACGGATTCTGGCGGCGATGGATGCAGCGACGGCAAAACAGGTGCCTGTGATTGTGGTGCAGCATCATTTTGACGATCCCGCAAAACCGTTTTTTCAGAAAGGGACGCCGGGCTGGGAACTGCATCCGGAAGTGGCGCGCCGTCCGCATGATCTGCGGATTGAGAAAACGCTGCCGGGCAGTTTTACCGGGACGGATCTGGAGGCCTGGCTGCGGGAACAGAAGATCGATACGGTGACGATCGCCGGTTACATGACGCATATGTGCTGTGATACCACGGCGCGGCAGGCCGTGCATCGCGGCTTGACAGTTGAATTTCTGAGCGATGCGACGGGCACGCTGGCGCTTTCGAATTCAGCGGGCGAAGTCACAGCCGAAGAGTTGCAGCGAGCGATTCTGTGTGCGCAGCAGATGATGCTGAGTGAAGTGCTCACCGTGGAAACCTGGATCGGGCGACTGTGAAACGCGGTCCCGTCTCACTTTTTCTGCTTATGAGATTTCGTTCCCTCTGCTGGTAGTTATCTCGGATTATACGGGTTATCGGGCTGCGGCCTCTGCAGATCAGTTATAAAGCCTGCGCGGATCGTAGGTGTTCGATTCTGGAATCTCTGCCGTTTTTGAGTGAAGATTCAACAGACGGCTGTACAGATTCACGATATAGAAAACACAGAGTGTTGTCGTCTGGGCCTGTCTTGTTAAGTTTCGTGAGTTGGGAGTTTTACTGATGACTGTATTGCGATGTTGTGCCGTCCTGCTTTTTGTCGGGGGCAGTCTGGTTCTGCCGCAGAACGCGGTGCAGGGACAGACGATTAATCATAAACTGGAACCTTATCTGAAATCGGGCAATCTGCCGGCGGTCGCTGCTGCGGTGGTCGAGCGGGGTGTGCTGACTGAATATGGTGCGGTTGGAACGCGGAAGATGGGCGCGGATATTCCGGTCACCATTCATGACAAGTTTCATCTGGGCTCCGATGGCAAAGCGATGACGGCGACCATTGCGGGGATGATGATTGAAGAAGGCAAGCTGAAATGGGATTCGACACTGGGCGACGTTTTTCCAGAGTTGAAAAAAACGATGGCGCCCGGCGTGGAAAAAGTGACGCTGGAGCAACTGCTCTCACATACGAGTGGCATGCGTGCCGACGATGAAAACCTGATGAAGCTGCTGAAAGATTCGTTTGATGTCGATGGCGATTTGAACGACCAGCGGTACTGGCTGCTCAAGGAATCGGTCAAGCTGCCTCTCGTGGCGGAACCGTCAAAGGCGTGGGCCTATAACAACCGGGGGTATACCATTGCGGGTGCGATGATTGAACGCGTCAGCGGCAAAGCGTGGGATGAGCTGATTGTGGAACGCATTTTTGAACCGTTCGAATTGACGACCGCCGGTCTGGGAACGCAGTCCACACTCGGAAAAATCGATGCACCGCTGGGGCATGTGGTACAGAAAGATGGCAAGGTCAAGTCGTATATGGCCGGGCCGAACGCCGATAACTCGTTGATCCTCGGACCAGCGGGAACCTTGCACCTCTCGATTCTGGATTTAGCAACCTGGGCCGGCTGGAACGCCGGGAACGGGACGCGGATGCCTTGTAATATTGTCAAACCGGAAATGGTGGAGAAAATTCATACGCCTGTGTTTACGATCAAAGGGGAAAACCGTCCGGGAACGCCGCCCGAAGGGAAATATGCACATGGCTGGGGTTGGGTGACCGTCGACTGGGCACCGTATCCCCTGCTCTATCATGGCGGCTCGAATGGAAAAAACCTGGCGCAGATCTGGATCGATAAGAAAAAAGACATTGCGATTGTGATCATGACCAATATCGGCGGACAGCAGGCCGATAATGCTTTGCGCGGAATTGCGAAAGACCTCTACGAGGCTGCAGTCGCGGGTTATTAGTTAAAAAGGTGTCAGGAACCTTATATTTAAGGTTCCTGACACCTTTTATTCCATCATCCAAAAACAGGCTTCATACCCAGTGATGAACGAATCGTGGTAAGTTGACCGCCGTGTAAGAAATCGTGCTGCGATAAGGTGTGCACTGCGGAGATTGCATTTTTAGTAATCTGTGCCACGGGTTCAGGTGACGATTCCCAGAGGGCATCGCCTTCCAGCGTTTCAGCCCATTTCATGAATCGCGTGCGCGTCGATTGCATATTCTCTAACAGTTCTTCCCGGTCAGGATAGTCGGCTGGATTGTCACTTGGAGTGGAACCCCAGGCAAACAGTTCATGGTATCCCTCAGGCAGACAACCTGGTTCGTCGAGAAATGCTGATGCAAACAAATCATCAGCGAAAGCCAGATGGCCCATGACCCACAGAGCGTGGTTTCCACCGCCGACTCTCACATGCAGTTGATCGTCAGCAAGCGTTTCCAGTAGGGCCAATACAAAATTCCGAGATTGATGCAGTTGTTCGATGGCGAGTTCGGTCAGGGAGAGTGTTTGTTGTTGCGTCGTCATGCGTCGTCTCCTGGTCTGGTTTTAAAGAGGTTGTTCACAATAAGTTTAAACGGTCCGTTGGGCGCGTTGTTTGATTTGTTCCAATATATACTCCCAGCCGGGGACAACGTTTTCCGCATGTGAGGGATCGATATGACCCGTGGCCCGATGCAGAAACTGCAGCGTGGTGGCGTCTCCCTTTTCAATAAGGCGATATTGCACGTGCGACATGACCGGATAAGACATAAAGAGTGGCCCGATGATTTCGATCAGCGCGGGGGGCTTGATGACCTGCACATGACCCCATAGATGTCCGGCATTGTCTCCCAGATCGCGAAACCAGCGTCCGCCGGGCCACGCTTCCAGTTTCATGGGGAGCGGTGTTCCGTCCGGCAGTGTGGAACCGGGTCCGATTTGTTCGAGCAGTGCTTCAAATGTCGTTTGAACGGGGGCCGCGATTTCCAGTTTGCGTTCAATGTGGAGTGATGAGAGTGAATTGTCTGTCGCTGAAACCATGATTGTTTATCCTTCTTTCTGTCTGCTGGATTTCTTTTGTTCCGCCGCTTTGGCTTCCGCGACGGCTTTGATATTTAATAACTGGTGATCCCAGAAACGCTCGAATGTCTGTACCCAGTCGAAGACAGGCTTCAACTGTTTCGCATTCAGACTGTACCAGCGGTGCTTGCCCTCTTGCCTGACAGTCACCAGATTCACCTCTCGCAAGACGCGAAGATGTTTGGAAATTTGCGGTTGCGGAACGCCGAGCGATTCAGCCAGATCATTGACGGAACACGCTTTTCCCGCCAGTTGCTGGATGATGTCGCGTCGTCGCTGTTCGGCAATCGCGTTGAATGCGTCAGTGGTTGTGGGTGATCTAGGCATGCCGATTATTGTATTCCCATATGGGGATATGTAAAGAGCAGTTTTACAAAAAAATGATTTTCAATGAGAATTCGTTATTACTGCAGAATTGTGTTGGGATGCCAGAACAGGAACTGAAAGGAACGTATTTGTGCTTCCTGTGAATGCTGATAAGATGTGGGGTATGCTGAAAACGAATGATTCCTGCGAAAACTGGCGAACGGCAGAATGTTTGGGTTACAGCTTATGGAAATCTCACTTGAATGATCCATCAACCATGAAGCTTCCACAGGAAATCGCGAACTGGGATGGGAAGTCGGTCGAGGCGCTGCAGGCGATTTATGACTGTCACGGCCTGGAAGCCGAGTTCGGTACGGCTTTAATTCCGCTGCTGAAGGAACCGGCGCTCGCGCGCGGCGCCAGTTGGCTGTTCAAGCGGTATCTGGAAGAAGGCAGCGCGTTGGCGTCGGCTGATGTGAAACGGGTGTTCCAGTCTTTGCCTGATCTGGTAGAATGGGAAACCCGGCTGCATCTGCTGCAGAGTCTGTCTTACCTGACAATCGGGAAGCGGGAAGTGAAACTGGTGGAAACGTTTCTCCGGCGTTGTCTGGCGAGCGACAACAAATTTGTGCGGGCCTGGGCCTATAACGGTTTTTATGAACTCTCGCTGCAGCATCCGCAATTCCAGGCTGAGACGGATCAACTGCTGGCGCAGGCTTTGGAGGACGAAGCGGCGTCGGTCAAAGCGCGGGTGCGGAATATTCTGAAACAACGTCTTTAAACCGCCGAGAGGTGAAGGAGAAACGCATGACGACGCAACAACAAACATGCTCGATGACCGAACTCGCCATCGAACAACTGCATCAATCTCGGAATTTTGTATTGGCTC
>CAXBFD010000131.1:0-16790 GCA_963974925.1 uncultured bacterium
CGTCTATCAGGAAACCACAGCCGGAAATGAATGACGCTGTGCTTTTGGTTGCTGAGAATTGGTTCAAAGCCCCGGGACAGACTTTCGTCTCGAGGCTTTATTTGTCTGAACAATCTGATAGCTGTTTTGAATTGTCGGTGTGAGAAAGTACGAAATATCCTCAAAATCGTTAGAGTTGGATTCTCAGTCTTCCCTGCGACGCTACTTCTTTGTTTTGAAGCACTTAATTCAGAATACGCGCCCACTTAATTCAGAAGACTTCGTATTAATAAGGTCTGGTTGTCTCCAAACCGGTTGCTCGAAGGCCTTATTTTTCGTTTTATTCCTAGTCAGAGGATGTTCGCTCTGTAGGCCGTCTCGGGTAAACGTAACCTTGAGTCGACGGATTCCCCTTAGATTGCCTATATTCAGAGTTATACCTCCACACATGTACCTGGATGTGATCTATGATAGAGGTGAGTCAGTGAGAATACCAACAATATTATCGATCTTATTTAATAGCAGATGTCCCTTAACGGCAAGTCCGTGCTTTTTAATACCCGGTTGATCAAGTGATATAGTTTTCAACTCAAGCAGGCCCGAGTTGTCTTCTATTTGGTCAATCGGGTCTTTTTGTTTAGGTAAACGGTCATTTTTTTCTTCCCAGTTTCATATTTGAAACCCCGCCCTAAATTCAGGGAAGATGAAAAAATGAATACCAATGGCTCATGAAGCGTTTGTAATTGTATGAAGATTCCGTATCATATTAAATTACAGCGACAGGATGTTTCACTTTCCTGCACCTCACGCGCTCTGTTTGCGCCAGTCTGGTAAGGGCCTGATCTCGCTTTTGTAATAACGTGTAATTGATTTGTTGATTCGTTTAACAATCTGTCGTTGTTAACTTCATTTCTTAAAATACGTAGAGCGACTATGCAATCCCCACATCGACCAAGTTTATTACGAAAAATGAATGTTCGTAAGGTTTTGGAAGTGATCCAGGGCCAGGGAACTTTAACACGCGCTGATGTCATGCGATGTTCTGGAATCAGTGCACCGACAGTGTCAAAAGCCGTCAGTGCATTACTGGATGCAGGGTTGCTGGAAGAACGGGAGACCGCAGAGTTTTCTGTCGGCCGCCCCGGGAAACTATTGCAGCTGCCGCGATTTAGTGCGCAGGTCATCGGCGTGGTTCTGGAATGGGATTACTGCTCCGTTTTTGCTTCGGGCCTGGATGGTCATTTACACCAGGACAAGTTAGATCGTTTTAAGACTCCCCCAAGCTATTCTGAATTAATCGAAACCATTTCCAATAAAATTCTCGATCTGGTTGAGAAACAGAAAATACCGGCGCTGGGCGTAGGGATTACGGTTCCCGGTCTGGTCAACAGTAATGATGGACGAATTTTTCTGGCGTCGAACCTGCATATTGTTGATGGTCAGGCTCCGGCCACCGACATTGCCAGTCGAACCAATCTGGAATGCATTCTTGTCCAGAAATCAACATCGTTGAGTCTTTCTGAAAAGACATATGGTTCCGGACAGGCGATGGATGATTTTATTAATCTGGATGTGACTTCCGGATTCGGGATGGGGGTTTTTACCGGAGGGCAGTTGCTGGATGGTCAGCATGGTCTTGCCAGTGAGATTGCACATATCACTGTCGAACCCGAGGGGGGCCGTGTTTGTGGTTGTGGAAATCAGGGATGCCTGGAAACGGTCGCGACTGATCTGGCTTTCACTCATGCTGTTTCTCAACGGCTGGGTAAGGAACTGAGTTTTGAGGAAATTTGCGCACTGGTCGAAAAGGGAGAGCTCGATATTACGCCGGAACTGGAGCGGACCATCGAGTTTCTGGCAATTGGTGTGGCAGCAGCGATCAACATCTTTAATCCGTCGAATATCTTTATCAACTCCCGTCTGTTTGATCTGCGTGAAGATGTATTTGAGAGGATGACGACGCTGGCCAAGAGCCGTGCATTAAAACCTTCGGCAAGCTCCTGTGAGATTGAGCGTTCCAAAGGGAATAAATATCTGGGAGCCGTGGCCGGGATTATTAATCATCTGGCCAATGGACTGGGACCCCGCTTGAGTTAGTCCGAATACGGGCTGACTACGTGATTTTAGAGCCACCTGGTTTCATTCGCATCGATAATGGCCAGACGCCTCGACGCTGGTTCAGAGGAGAGAGCAGGAACATGGCACCATCTGCGGATGAACTCACTCATGAATACATTCAGGAGTCAATTCATTTACTCCGGCAGTCCGTTCATAAAATCAACCATTGCCTGAATCAGCTTGATCCAGATCAGATCTGGTGGCGATCTGCGCCGGACCTTAACAGTATTGGTAATCTGATTCTGCATTTGTGCGGCAATTTGAATCAATGGGCAGTCTGTGGCATTACCGGATCCACCGATGCGCGCCAGCGCGAACAGGAATTGCGCTCGGATGTCCGGGTCTCGCTCGATGATTTACGGGCGCTGTTGCATCACACCGTCGAACAGGCCTGTCAAACCATGCAGTCTCTTTCAGCTGCTGCACTGCTGGAGCGTCGCGAAATTCAGGGATTTTCGGTGTCTGTAATGGGGGCGATTTCTCATACCGTCCCCCATTTTGTGGGACATACGCATCAGATAATATTTCTTACCCGCCTGCAAAAAGGGGAACAGTATCAATTCGACTGGTCGCCCGATTCAGTTCAGCAGGGTGTTCCCATTTGAGCAGATACATCAAAATGATGTTGCTTGCATTTCTGGACGACCATTTTAAGATCTCAGTTGCCAAATCAGTTTCATCTCTGGGGCGATTTTCATTTGGTCACTCTGAACGCTTGTGGTTTTTGAGACGCTGAATTGAGCCAGGACTTTCGAAGTTTTGACAGGAACGATCCGTGTTTATTTTTTGCCTGTATGCAAAACGCTACAATGATCTGCACGAGTGCGTCTGTTCCATGATGAAGTTAGACAAAAGGCGTTGATGGTATGTCCCGCAAAGCAAGGCGGTCTCAAAAACAGACGGAGAAAAAAATTTCGACTTCGCAGAAGACTAAGGGGCAGCCTTATGTGGCCACTTCAGCCGAGGCGAGACAACTCTCGGCTCCGTTTCAACATCGATCCCGTTTGACGATCGAACTCTTGTTTTTGTCACTGTTGTTGAGCTGGTCATTTCTGGTTTCCTGCTTCCCCTTAAGGAATATGGACATCTGGTGGCATTTGCGGACGGGGGAGCTGATTCTGAAACGTGGCACGGTTCCTTATTTTGACTGGTTTACGTTCGTGGACTTTGACCGACCCTGGATTGATCTGCACTGGGGCTTTCAGCTGCTGGTGACCTGGTTGTATCGCTGGGGAGGCGTTGATTTACTGATTCTCACCAAGTCGTTCTGTCTGTCCCTGACCATCGGTCTGGCCTGGTTTGCTTCCGGTAAATTTGTTCCATCGTGGTGGAAAGCCCTGCTATGGATTTTGCCCGTAATCTGTATTTCCGGTCGTTCGCTGGTTCGTCCGGAGATGTTGTCGCTGGTTTATCTCGCCTGTTGGATGTATGTTCTCAACCGCGCGACTTCCCATCCGAAAATGATCTGGCTGATCCCGCTCATCATATTACTCTGGGTCAATAGTCATGCGCTATTTGTGCTGGGGCTGGTGATCAGCGTGCTGTTTGTCGCCGATCATCTGATTCGTGTCTGGGCTCAAGGGCGGTTTGGTCTGGAAATGCCATCCCCCGCGCTATCGGGAATCACCTTGATCAGAGTCGGCGTGCTCACGATTCTGGCCTGTTTTCTGAATCCTTATCTGGAACAGGGTTTCTTTTTTCCGTTGACGCTGTATGAAAAATTTTCCGTCGATCAGGCGTTTTATTCCGTGAGGGTGGGGGAATTCCAGCCCCCCTTTGATTTCATTAAAAAACACGGTTTGAATAATCTGTATCTGTTCTCACAAGTCGTTCTGGCAATCTTAACGTTCGCCAGTTTTTTTCCGGTGCTGCTGAAAAAACGCGTACATCCCTTTCGGATTCTGCTGTTCATGGCATTTACGCATCTGGCATGGAAGGCGTCGCGGAATACCGGAATCTTTTCTCTGATTTCGGGCATCATTTTATGCGACAATGTCTCTGACTGGATTCGTCTGGCGGTCCCTCAAACGACTGTGCCTGAGACGGACGCTGGTCGAGCCCGTTCCGCGAAGACACACCACTTGTGGGGTAGAGCCAGCCTGGGGCAGGGGATGTCCGCATGTGTTTTCCTGTTTCTGCTGATGAGTTTGTTTTCCGGTGCGTGGAGCCGCTGGGGCGGTGAAGGGAAGGTCCTGGGTTTAGGGGAGCAGGAAGCGTGGTACGCACATGCGGCAGCAAAATTTACAGGTCAGCCCGGTATGCCAAACCGTGCTTTTATTTCCAACATGGGTCAGGCGGCGGTTTATATATTTCATAACGGTCCCGAACGAAAAGTATTTTTTGATGGTCGTCTGGAAGTGAATACCAAAGAGACATTTCAGTTATACGAGCAAATCAGACAGCAGATGGCTTCAGGAATGGCGGAGTGGGCTTATTTTCTGCAGGATGAAGGGGGGCAGCGCCCCGTCGTGATTCTGGATAGTCGCTATTCCCGTGACGAAATTCGAGGTCTGGGGGGAAATCCGGGCTGGCGACTGGTGTTTGCGGATCAGGCTGCCGCCGTGTTTCTCGATACAGAGACGGCCGATCGTTTACAGTTACCGGAGGTCGATCCCAGTCCATTATTTCATCCGCCCGGCATGCAGGTTCGTAAATAAATCGCGAGTGGATCGCCTTGCGGAATTTAAATCGATCTAAATGAGGACTCCTTCGAGCGCTTTCGCTTGCAAAACAGCAAACCTCAGTGGACAGTAGAGGAGTCAATTTGAGTCAAGAAGCCTGTTTCTGATCGAAGCAGGCAATTCGTTTCCATATTCGAATGCAGGGGAAATATCATGAGTTATTCTCTGATCAGAAAAAAACTGATCTGTGTGATGGCATTGGTTTTGCTTTCACAGACGCTCCATTTCGTTGAGGCGCAGGAAGCACAACAGCAGGCACATCAGGCTCCGCTGTCGAAGCTGGAGCTGGAGTCGGGTGATTCCATTGTTTTTCTGGGTGACAGCATCACGCACCAGTGTCTCTACACGCAGTACGTGGAAGACTTTTTCTATACCAGATATTCCCAGATGCGCTTGAAGTTTCACAATGCCGGCGTGGGTGGAGCCAAGGCCTGGGATGCACTCGCCCGATTTGATCGCGACGTAGCCGCTTATAAACCAAAGTACGTGACGGTTTTGCTGGGGATGAACGACGGACAATATCAGCCTTTTAATGAAGCGATTTTTCAGACGTATTATAATGACATGAAGGAGTTGATTGCCAGGATTCAGGGAATCGGTGCTCAGCCGATCCTGATGACTCCGACGATGTTTGATGCACGGGCAGCCCGTTTGGGCGATCGGAAACGGGATCCGGCTGGTGTTGAATTATACAACTCTGTGCTGGCATATTATGGAACGTGGCTGCGTGAAGTCGCCACAGAGTCGGGCTTTGGTTTTGTTGACATGTACAGCCCGCTCAATCATATTACTCTGACGGCGCGGCAGAAAGATCCCACCTTTACGATCATCAAAGACGCGATCCATCCTGATGCACCGGGGCAGGTTGTGATGGCTTATGCGTTGCTGTCTGACATGAATCTGAAACGACAGGTTTCTCAAATTAACATCAGCCACAATGCCCAAGGTGAGCCTGCAGCGGCTGCCAAAGGGGGCAAACTGTCTGATCTGCAATATACAGATGAGGGTGTTTCATTTACATGGTTAGGAGATTGTCTGCCCTGGGTCGTACCCGAAGCGGCACAACTGGGTGCAGAGCTGACCAAGCTGGGACATCGGATGAGCCAGGAGTCACTGTCGATTCATGGATTGCCTGCCGGTCGTTATGAACTGTCGATTGATGGTGCAGTGGTCGGACAGTACAGCAATACAGCGTTGGCGCGGCATATTGAGTTACAGAGTAACGCCAAAACCCCGCAGTACCAGCAGGCACTGGAAGTGGCATTGTTGAATCAGGAACGTAACAGCGGTCCGGTCCGGCAAAAACGCAACAGTTGGGGGCCGTTCCAGCAGTATGCACGGATCAAACGGGGACTGGAAACCCAGGCTGAACCGAAACGTGAAACCGATGTGGCGAAACTGAACCAGCTGGAAAAACACCTGGAAAAACAGGAAACAACGATTAAAGAGAACGAAGCTGCCGCGCTGGCGCTGGAAGATAAGATCTACAAGGTCAATCAGCCTGTGGCCCGCAAGTACGTTTTGAAAAAGGTGGTTGCCCAGAAGAAGAAATAATCATTCCGGGATCAATTGACTTGTTATTAAGAAAAAAGGCAGCCTGAGGTGAATTCACCCGGGCTGCCTTTTTTATGTTAGCGTCATGTCACTCAATTTTAGAGCAGAAACAAAAAGGTCAGCAGAACGGACAGCGGCAGGAGGACTATGCAGCTATAACCCATGTATCCAAAAAAGCTGGGCATACGAATATTGTTCTTTTCGGCGATGGCTTTGACCATGAAGTTGGGACCGTTGCCGATATAAGTCATGGCTCCCATAAAAACGGATCCCAGACTGATGGCAACCAATGAGACTTCATTGACACCAGCAACAGCAGCACCGTTTGTGCCGGCTGCCTTAGCCGTTTCGAAAAACACGACATAAGTTGGTGCATTATCCAGGAAACTGGAGAGCACGCCTGTGGCCCAGTAAAATTTCCAGGGAGAATCAATTCCCAGCGAGGCGCCATTGACATTCAGAATTTGAACAGGCGCCTGCATACAGATAAAAATACCGACAAACAGCGCTGCCACTTCCAGAATGGCTTCGTAATTGAAGGAATTCTGTACGCGGATACTTTTTGAGGTGGTTAAAAGCGAGATTCCCGCGAGTGCAAACATGCAGACTTCCCGGAAAAAATGCGGAGCATGCCAATCTGTGCCGGGAAAAGGCTTGGATGGGTCGAGGAGTGCCACGCAGAAGATGACCAGCAGCAACCAGAAGAAGTTAAGGCCTCCTCTGAGTGCAAAAGGCTCGATCGTTTCAGGTGGTGCTTCAACTTTTTCCTGATCCTCTTTTTTATAACGGATCGTATCGTACACGAAATAAATCGCCAGCAGAGTAATGTTCATTGCCAGCCACATCGGCCAGAGTGAAAGGGTCCAGGTAAATGGAACTCCCCTGAGAAATCCCAGAAACAGGGGGGGATCGCCGATGGGAAGCAGACAGCCGCCCGTATTACAAACTACAAAAATAAAGAAGATTACGGTATGTGCGACGTAGTTGCGTTTTTCGTTTGCTTTCAAAAGAGGCCGGATCAGTAGCATGGCTGCTCCGGTTGTTCCAATAAAACTGGAGATCAACGCACCGATGGCAATGATGCCTGTATTTAATGCCGGGCGACCTACCAGATTCCCATTGAAGGCAATCCCGCCACTGATGACATATAAGCTGAACAGCAGGGCGATAAAGGGGATATATTCGACGAGTAACGCATTCTTGAGGACGACGATGGCGGCAGGAATTCCCGGTGCCGACAGTTCATGTGTTCCGTGATCAACCACACCATGCCCATACAGGAAGGTGTAGTAAAGTAATGTGACCAGACCCAGGCTGACGGCGACGAGCAGGCGGTTCTTATTATGCTCCCACCACTCTTCCGTTTTATGGATCAAAGGCAGAAAAGCAATGCATAACAGAAGTGCGGCAAACGGAATTACACTATAAAAAGCAGGTGGTTCTGCGGTTACGTGGTGATCGTCGTGCGGTACTTCTGTTGTTGATACAAAATATGTTGCTTCCAGTTGCGTATATGTATCAGCGATTAAGTTCATCTCAATCGCCCTCCGTATATTTGGGGATTATTGTAAATGGGGTTAAATACGAAAAGCCGTTTTCGCGTCGTTCCTGTAAATTAGAATCTCAATTACAGGCGTCTGATAAAATCGTGGATTATGGCATGATCGGAGATGGCGTACAATATCCAGATCAGAGTGATTTCAATTTGTGCTTATGAATTTGCAAACTCGCTGCGTTTTTCTTCTAACGGAGCCGGACAGTTTTTGATTTCTGCCAGATACTGTTTCACCAGCTCGGCGGTATGTGCACTGTCCAGCAGTTCGAGAGAGATCAGGGTTTTCCCCAGAGCGATAGGGGGCTCGATCTGCAAAGCCAGAAGATAGGCAATTTGCTCATGGGAGAGCCATTTTTTCTGAATCGCTACTTCACCAAACCGACTGCCGTTTTTGTTCTGGAGATTCAGAATTTCAGAGACCTGGTCAGGCGTCAGTAATTTTTCAGTGACAGCAAGTTCGCCGATCTTGACCTGTTCCCCCTGTTTAGGGCATTTGAGAAGAGCTTTGGAAATGGTAGGAATATCGAATACTTTTTTCGTGACCAGCCAGCGACTGAATCGACTGCGCTTGATCAGTTTCTGCAGTTGTTGATCTTCACTGGAGATGATGGAACGGACATGCAGCTGGTTTCTTCCCTTCTCTTTTGATTCGTACATCGCTTCATCAGCTTCAGCAATCAGGCGTTCTGCAAAACCCGCGATGTCACGAGGCGGAATGGCAACGACTGCACCCAGACTGGCTGTGACTGGTACGCGTGTTCCTTCAAATTCAAGCACTTCATTTTCAATGAGCGTTCGCATTCTTTCCGCCAGTTCTGCAATTCCTGACTCTGAAGGATTGCTGACCATGATGACAAACTCTTCACCGCCGTAACGGCAGAAAACGTCGGAACGTCGGGTTGATTCGCTGGCAACATGCGCCACTCGCTGTAATACCAGATCTCCAAACTGATGCCCGTAAGTATCATTTAATTGTTTGAAACGATCGATGTCTGAAAAAATGATTCCAATCGGCTGAGCAGTGCGTGCACAGCGACAAAGTTCTTTTTCAAACGCTTCATTGAAGTAACTTCGGTTATAAACTTTTGTCAGAGGATCGTGGATCGCTTTACTTTGCAGCTGTTTGTTTTCTGATTCGAGTTTTACTTTTTGTTCTTCGATCACTGCTTGACGTGCACAGGCCTGAGTGGAATCGACCTGGGCTTTCATGGTCAATTGAACCAGTTGTTCGTTTGCGGTAGCCATGATTTCATACGGCGATCCGATGTCATCCATATTGACCTGGAAGACCTGCGCAGCTTCTTCAAATCGCGATTTGACATTTTCCAGAAACCCATGCAGGTCATTATGAGGAATGTCATAGAATTCAGAAGTTAATTCCTGAAGCCGATGTAATGCCAGGCCGCTATTGGGGGAACAGAAATAGTCGCCGATAGAAGCCGATGTTGCGATGATAATTATCAGGTTAAAGTTCGGGTCAGATTCGAGCGCTTTCAGTTGCGTAAACGTATCATGATGATGTTCAATCGCAGTTTTGAACTGCTCAGATAACTGCCAGCGTTCCATCATTTTGACGCCAACTTCAGCATGATTGACTCCCAGAACTTCTGTTTCCACTTCAGAGCAGTTTCTCTGTTGTGCTTCTGCTTGTTCGAGTACCGGCAACAGGTCATTGGGAATGGATCGCAGCATGGCGAGATGACCAATGTCCTGGAGTAAACCGATCAGGAAACTGTCGTATTTTAATTCATTTCCCAGCATGCCGGCTAATAATTCTGCCGCAGCAGACTGAATAATTGACTGCTTCCAGTAAGAATCGAAGCGTGATTTGAGCGGGCCTTCCGTAATTGCGGATTCCGAAAGCGAAAAGCTTAAAGCCAGAGAGGTGACGACCATCGTTCCCAACAGAGGAACGGCTCTCTCAATGCCTTTACACTCAGATCTCAATCCAAAAAATGAGGAATTACTGGCTTTCAGGATTTTGGCTGTGATTGCAGGATCAGCCTTAATCGTCTCGATGACTTCCCTGATATCCGTATCAGGATTTTTCGAAAGATCCAACAACCTTACAGCGACGGCCGGTAAGGTTGGTAATTGATCTGATGACCAGATCTTTTCTGGAGAAATCATTATCTAACACCTTTGCGGTAATGCAATTCAATGAAAAAAATACTCATTTTTGAAATACAAACTCACTCGATAGCGCTGTCTTATTTTGAAGCTTTTGAGAATCAGGCAAGATTGATTCAGCGCTGTATGCCTGATTCGATTTATGCATTGGATGTAACCCAGCGTTCCAGCTTGCTTTTCAGACTGTCTGGTGTAAATGGTTTGACAAGATAGTCAGAAACACCAGCCTGTATTGCAGTGACTACGCGAGCACGTTCTGCTTCGGTGGTAATCATGATCACGGGGATGTCTTTATTTCTTTGGCGGATTTCTTTCAGGAGCTGAAGACCATCCATATTGGGCATGTTCCAGTCGCTCAGAACAATATCGAATGTGCCACCCTGGAATAACTCCAGTGCCTGGACTCCATCTTCCGCTTCAGTCACATCTTCGATACCCAGTTTCGACAAACATCGCTTCTGGATCGTTCTCATTGTTCCTGAGTCATCAACAAGCAAAACTTTCATTGGAATGGCCTTTATCTTTAAGTCATTAATTCGTTCAAAAACAAGTTTTAGTTAGATCAGTGGTTTATCGATCAGAAAATCCGGCTTCAATCGTGAAGGTCCCGATTTCTGAATCAAACGCAATACAAATGGGTACAACATTCGAAGGATAATGCACGGTGTGCCCTTTTCCTGTAATAATGTTGGGAATGCTAATCGAAGCTTCCAGATGTTCAAGCTGGGCTTTTGCTGATCCTGCTATCATATTTGCTAATTCACAAACGGCATCACAGACTTCATCATTGATTTCGTCCGTTGCGATTCCGACGAGGCGATCCAAAATTCCAATGCCTACGCTTTTTGATAAACTAAGAACGAGAGTTCCGGCCGCTTTTCCCGAAATTCCGATTACGGCGCTTAATTCGTGTTCTGGAAGGTGATCTGCTTTTAAGCTCAACCCGGTACGCTTTGGCGTACATCCCAGCATCATTTCAAAAACAGATATTGTTGAGCTGATGATTGGATTCACAAATTCTGCAGTGAGCTCTGATTTACCCGTAGTCGTTGACGTCATGATCAAGTTCCTGTTGCCTGGGAAGCATTCAAATTTTATACATCGTGTTTTAAAGTATTTTGAGTCAGTCTTGCTGGTTTTTAATTCCAATGTGAATCTCTGAAATCAACATCTTTTAAGTAAATCGAAAAGTGCAGTTTCAACTAATAGCGCACTTAGAACATAGATCACGAAAAAATAGATGAAGCAAAATATCAACACGATATTCGCAAGAAATTTTGCCCCGCTGCTGGGCCGTTTCCGGGAATGCCGGCTTTGTGGGATGTAGTGGAGGTTTACTCTGCATTAATACAGGCAAATACCTCCTTACGACTTGCGTCATGAACTGAAGGAGGCAGAACGGTCGTCTTACAAACCGAATCTTCAATCAAATTCATGTTCGTTCAGAAAGAGTTACTCTCGTTCCTGATATGACTTAGATCAAATGTGGAACATTAATAGGACAGTAATTGCTGATAGGTTTTGATTGGGTTCGGTCTCTTTCCAGAGATTGAATATCAGTCAAAAACGGGTGTGGATGAGGCATCTGCCGCAAAATATCTATGTTTGCTGTTGAGTCATCGGATCAAAATCATGTACCATGAGTACCTTACAGTTGTTTATGGGGTATTGTACTTATGGTTTTATGTCCCTAATTCGAAAAAGGACTCATATTTTTGAGAAAGAACTCGAATTCTCATTTTGAACCTTAAGAAATTCAATGATTCTGATACCTAAACCAGATAAATTCATTCAGTTATACACTATTACATGCTGATATAATTATGTAGTGTCTTTGTCATATAGTGAAAGCGCTTGAGTCAATGGCACAACCATTTCACCAGAACTATTTTGAGTTCGCTCAAGATGTCAGAAAAACATGTCACGATTTAAACAATTTCTTGATGATTTTGCAGTGCCAGCATGAATATCTGGGGGTATTACCCTCCAATGAGATTGAGTCAGAGTTAGCTGGTGTATTAAGAGAGTTAGGCCCATTGGTAGAATCAACGGCCAAAGATGTGCATGAACTTTCTATAAAATGCAGAGAAATCTTGGAAGGAATTCAGTAAAAAAGCCAATTTGAAGACAAATGTAGATGGAACCATTAGCCAATTGATATCTATACATTAATCCGAGGGCCTGCCATGCTTATTTCAACTGACCTGATACGCGTTGTAATAGTCGACGATCATATGATGCTTGTTGATTCCTTAGTGTCGCGATTTCAGAGAGATTCTGGAATCGAAGTCGTGGGAACAGCAACAAATGCAGATGAAGGGCTGGCTCTGATTCTTGAGACCAAGCCGGATGTCGTGATTTTGGATGTTGAACTGCCAGGACGCGGGTCCTTTGATATTGGCGTAGAAATTTCTACCAGATTACAAAACACAAAGATGATTTTTCTCACAGGTTATCTCTCAGATATTTTCATTGAACTTGCATTAAGAGCGAATGCCGTTGGTTATCTCCTGAAAGGGGAGCCGATCGAGTCTTTGATTCATGCAATCAAAAAGGCGGCCCGCGGTGAATATTGTTTTTCTCAGTCCGTTCAGGAACGGCTTGTCTTCGATCACAAAAAGAACCGCTACTTAATTCATTCCGAGAGCATGCTGGCGTCGCTGACTTCGCGGCAGATTGAAGTACTCAGGCATCTGGCACGCGGAAAAAGTGTCAAGGAAGTTGCGCGTTCCATGCATCTTTCAGAAAAATCAATCGACAGTCACAAATATCGCATCATGCACAAGCTGGGAATTCATGATCGGGTCGAATTGGCCCGATATTCCATTCGCGAAGGGCTGACACTGCCATAAGTCTGCGAAAGTATTTTGTGCTCAGGAACAGATCGGCCCGCGCTGTTGAATCAATCGATCAATTGATTCGATTTGTGACGGAGAGAGTTCGAAGTTCATGACTTCTGCGTTTTCTTCGATCTGCTCAGGCCGTTTTGCTCCGCATAACGCACATGTGATTCCCGTCTGTTGAATCGTCCAGCGTATGACCAGCTGGGCGATCGTATGATTCCATTCTTCTGCCAGCATTCGCAGTTTGTCCAGGAAGTCCTGGTTTTTTTCCCATTCTTCGCCGTGAAACATCGGGAGTTTTTGTCTGCCATCCTCGGCAGCGAATGCGTGATCGCGTGGCAGTTTTCCGGCCAGTAAGCCTTTCATCAGCGGCCAATAGACCATGACCGAAACCTGGTTCTCAATACACCAGGGCAGTCGGTCTGTTTCGATTTCTCGTTGCAGCATATTGTAGCGTGGTTGATAAGCAGAGATCGGGCAGACAGCCGCGAACTCCTGTAGCTGCTCCAGATTGAAATTCGAAACACCCACAGAAAGGATTTTTCCGGCATCCAGCAATTCTTTCAACGCGCCCGCCGATTCACTGACGGGAATTTCAGGATCAGGACCATGCAGATAATAAAGCTCAACCCGGTCCGTGTTTAATCGTTCCAGACTTTCATCGCATTCCTGTTTGATTCGGGCTGGCGAGGCATTCCGCACCTGCTTCCTGTCAGCCCAGTGGATGCCTCCCTTGGTCGCGATGACCAGCTGGTCTCGTTTGTCTCCTAAGGCTCTGGCGATCAGCCGCTCGCTTTCTCCTTCATAACCGTAACAATAGGCGGTGTCAAAAAAGTTGATCCCTGAATCAAAGGCCGCCTTTAACGTGGCCAGACTCGCCTGTTCGGTTACATCAACACTGGTCACTCCGGAAATCGGCCAGCAACCCATGGCGACAGGGGTAATTTGAAGATTCGTGTTACCAATATTTCGCAGGGGAGACATTCAATTTATTCCTTTTGATACCAGCCGGCAAGAGACGTCATGACACTGCTGGATGGCGATTCAGGGCGAAATCATTTAAGATACGAAATCTGTAAGTGACTTAATATCATCATATTGATCGCACAAAACAAGTGAAGGCAAATTGGGGTTATGTGTGCACGGTTTTTCTTATTTTCACCAGATGAAGAGATTATGAGATTATTCCGCATGGTCAGTTTTCCCCGGATCGCTCCCCGGTTTAATATTGGGCCTTCACAGCCTGTACTGGCAATCACGAGCAGCCAATTCGGTTTCCAGGCGACCCATTTTCAGTGGGGACTGATTCCCGGCTGGTTAAAAAATCCCGCGCCGGGGCAGGCGATGATTAATGCCCGTTCCGAAACGGCGGCAACAAAACCGGCTTTTAAAAACGCATTTCGCTATCGCAGGTGTCTCATTCCTGCCAATGGATTTTATGAATGGAAGAGTACCGGAAATCGCTCGAAACAAGCCATGTGTATTCGCTTAACCGAGGAGCCTCTGTTCGCGATGGCGGGCATCTGGGAGCAGTGGTCGAGCCCCGATGGAACGGAACTGGAAACCTGCTCGGTACTAACGACTGCCGCCAATGCGCTGCTGGAAACCATCCATCCCCGCATGCCCGTGATCCTGCGTCCGGAACAGTACGAGCGCTGGCTGAGTTCCGATTCAACTCCCCTGCCGCAAGTGGAAAAATTGCTGCAGACATTCCCGGCAGAAGACATGCAGGTGTTTCCGGTCAGTTCGTATGTGAATCAGGTTGCCCATGATTCGCCGGAATGTATCACGCCGATTCAGGAACAGAAAACGCTGTTTTAGGTGGTTTTTTCTGGTGACTGAAACAGTGAGAGCAGAGGTTCCGTCTCTTCAAAATGAGCAAACAGGTAATCCGGTTCACAGTCTCTGAGTGCTTCGAGAGGATACACTCCGGTGGCGACAGCGATCACATTGGCGTCAATGGCCCGCGCACAATGGATATCACTGGGAGTGTCTCCAATCACCCAGATGGAGGCGTCTGCCAGTGATTCGGCAGAGTGACGCAGTTGAATCTGCTTGAGTGCTTCGTGTGCCACGTCGTTGCGGTCAGCGTGAAAATCACCGTATGCGCCGAAGTCAAAAAAATGGTTCAATTCATAGTGCTCCAGTTTCTGCCGGGCACCATGTTCAAAATTTCCGGTGAGCAGACCGAGTTCAATATGAGTCTGGCCGGACAGCGATTCCAGAATGGACTGGATGCCTGGCAAAACGCGGCCTTGATGCGCTTTCAGGTTTTCCGCCAGCAGCTTGAGGTAGCCTATCTCAAATCGTTTCCGATTCTGACTCGTATTCGAAATGTCAAAGTATTTGAAGAGGTCCACCATAATTGAGTGGTCGGTTCGGCCGGCTGTCGGAATGCCTTCGATGGGAGCAGCAACCTGAAACTCTGCTTCCAGCATGCGGAGGATGGATCGTTGGCCAGCACCACCGGAATCTATTAATGTGCCATCAATATCGAACAGACAAATATGCATTATCAGCCAGCAATTCAAAGGTAATGCGAGTGGGTTATACCACCGCTATTCTATACACCGTGAATGGCTTCGGAAATGCGGTTTGTCGAGAGCGGGGAACCTTTTATTTCGTGGCCTGCTCTTACGATCACATCGGCGTCAATCTCCAGCAGGTTTTGTTCGTATCCTGCCAGCAATGCCAGGTCACAAATCTGATTGATTTTTTCCGGTATACCGCCGGAAGCATGATGGATTTTCTCGAAGGCGCGCTCAGTGAATACGGGCCCTGGACATCCCGCAAGGCTCAGGCGGTGTTGGATATAGTTTTGCGTGGTCTCCCGGTCGAACGGTGCGAGTTCGATGGACAGATCTGATAAACGGCAAACGGTAGCCGCCGTATCGGAATTCAGTTTCTCTAATGTCGCCACCAGGCATAACGAAGGAAATTTCTGGTTACCCGTATGAATCAGGCGTTCCATTGTTTTAAGGCACTCGGGGGGACACTGATCGACATGGTCTAACAGTAAGATTACGCGATTCTGAGTCAACTCCAGACCGGTCAGGTAATCTGTCAGTAAACGCCAGAGTTGCGGCAGCTTTGTCGTATGCGCGGGCCCCAGACGCAATTGTGCACATAACTGCCAGAGAAAATCCTCTTCTCCCAGGCCCAGCAGGTCCAGATACTCACAGCGGTAGGAACTTCGTTTCAATAAATGCTGAATCACTCTGAGCGTGAGTGTTTTCCCTGTGCCGGATGGTCCAGTGAAGACGGCGCATTTTTTTTTCTCATCGGCCACAAACAAGAGCCGCGCGATTGCTTCTTCGTGGAGTTCACTTTCGAAAAAGTATTCCAGGTCCAGTTGCTGATGGAAAGGAGCTTGTGTCAAATTCCAGAAATCGTAGTACATGATTCTTTTTTGACCTGTTGATTTTGGGTTCGAACCTACCTGTTCAGATTCTCTGCTCCTTGAACAATGCCCGAGGAACGAGATACCATCCATAAACGGGAAGCAACACGATCAGGGCCGTTGATGGGAAGCCTCCCCCGATAGTTAAAATCGGCCATTTGATGCCATCATCATGACCGAACCCCGCTGGTCTATTCTTTTTTTTTCAACTTAAGTATGTTGAAGAGCTTAAAGTTTTCTGATTGAGTCCTGTTCGAGAAACATTTATGCCACACCGATTTTATTTTGAAGGTTCTTTTGACTCGGATTTGTTGCTTTTAGAAGGCAGCGAAGCCCATCACGTGTTGCATGTGTTGCGCATGCAGATTGGGGACCCCGTGCTGGTCTTCAATGGAACAGGAGCCGAAGCAGATGCGGTGATTGCAAAAACATCGCGAAAAACAGTCGAAATCCAGATCACGGAGCGACGGGAAATACAGTCGAGTACTCAGGTTCCCGTGATTTTAGCAACGGCAGTCCCCAAAGGAGAC
>CAXBFD010000132.1:0-16783 GCA_963974925.1 uncultured bacterium
CAGACATTTTCTTTACCGCCCACTTTTCCAATAAAAGGCAGGCCATCGGTTGGCTCAAAAAACTCAGCACTCCAGCGTGATATAATTGAGTCCACCTGGAATCGTTCTCGTGTCCACTCTTCCAGATGCTTCAATGAAGCCGTCGTATCGCCAACACCAGTCCGGTGATCACAGCCTCCGACGAGAATGAGATATTCATCATCTGTCGCGCGACGGATATAGAAATAGGGATCTGAATCATCCCAGTACAATGCATCTTCCAGAGGGTCCCGAATCTTGACAGCAAGAACATAAGATTGATAGGCGGGTGTTTCAAGGTAGAGTTGCTGAAAGTCAGTAAAATTACAGTGAACTGCACACACGACCTGATTAAAATAAATCTCATGGTCGGCAGCCGTCTTCAGCGAGGATGGGGATGGTTCAACGGGACCACTGACCTGCGTCTGCTCATAAATCTGTCCCCCCTTTTTAACAACCAGCTCTGCCAAATACTTGAGGTAACTCATACAATCTATGCGAGCCATTCCCTGAATGGCATAGCCGCCCACTGCCCGGGGAACAGGAACCTGATTGGTCCAGTTCACAGAAAGACCGATTTTTTTCGCAGCCTCATATTCTGCTTTGACATCATCCAGGGTTTTTTCGTGTTCGGTATAATAAAATCCCTCTACAGATCTAAACTCACAATTCTCGTCACATCGATTTTGGATTGCACAGATCGCATCCAATCGCATCTGGGTATAGGCACATGCCTTCTCTTCTCCGAGTTGGTTTAGTAACGCTTGCGGTCCGAACTCTGGATGAGCATCCAGGTGGCCGCTGCTGCCACCAGTCGTCCCGGCTCCGATGACTGCGGCTTCGCATACGGTGACTTGCCGTCCGCGTTTCAATAATTCCAAAGCGACACTCAATCCTGCAATCCCTGCTCCCACGATCAAAACATCCGTATGATGATTTTCCTCCAGAACTGGATATCTGGCAGCCAGAAGCTGATTATGCAGCCAGAAGGAATTATGAATAGCAGATGGATTTTTCTGTTGATATATCGTTTTTTTCATATGATTCTCCAGCAAACCGGACTTGTTTGGCGATTCGCGCAGTAGTTACGTATTGATGATGAAGCAGCTCTCACTGCAGAGCAATCAGGGCTCGTTACTATGTATGATCGCTGTCCATAAAACAGGGAACATGCCAATTTGAATGTCTGCACTAGCTAGTGGATATTGAAAAGTCTCAACATGAATACTATCAAAACGGTCACGCATCTGAACCAACTTCTCCAGTTGAATAATATGAGCGATGTGCGGAATTCTCAGAGTCTGTGATAAACGAAATAATTCATTCACTTCAAAATACAGATCGACGATTTTTTTTTGAATATCCTGATATAAATCGAGTGACATTATGTCTCTGCTTAACGAATGATTCTGTAAGATTGGAAACGACACTTTCTATCAGTGGTACAACTTGTGCGATTCGCATTTACTCTCCTTAATCCAATGTGAACCAGTACCATATTTTCCTATCCTCGTCTGTCATTTACCTGTAGGGTGATGACTGAAAACCAAAATAAAAACTCGGTATTCCAAATGAGCTCCTGTACAGTTTCCCCAGCAGAAATTTTCAGAGCGTCAGAGAATCAATCATCGTACAAGATTTGGTGCCTTTCGAATCGAGAAACACTCTTGCAAATGATGAGCCAGTCAGAACAGAAGATTTTAAACTGTTATCTAATTTACTTTTCCTCTCTCCAGAGCCAGGTTTCCGCCCGCTTCAACAAGTCGGAGTTATTGATCGTCCATGGCGCATAGTGCGCGTTGATAAACCAGAATCAAATAAGTCAAAGAGGTAACATCACATGCATATCCTCTGACAATGAGAATAACTGAAAAACGCAACATGCCACGGCATTACAGGAAAAATCACCTGGTAGGGATTGCGGTAGAGCTTGCTTTCGCTCCGATCCTGTATAGTGGCCCGCGATTTGCTCGCGAATTTGCTGGCTGGCGATGTAGCCTGTTCAATCTGATATCAGCAAATGGGAATGATCAATTTAAGGTTGTGAAGTGATTCTCAACGGATAGTACGTGATTCTGTATACCAATTATCGCGCTTTCGTTATGGGAATCGATGTAGATAATAAAACCAGTAGATAATAAACAGGGAGGAAAAATGAAAACGGGATTAATGGAGTCAACATGTGTTTCCAGCCAATCGAAAGGACAATGTCCTCTCTCACAAAATGTCGCTAACAGCGAGCGTGTGCTTTCGTTACTGGGAGGGGGAAGCCTTCTTTTGATGGGACTGAAGCGGGGGTCCGTCGCAGGTTTACTGGGAATCGCCGCGGGAGCCTCACTGCTGTACCGCGGGTGGACGGGACATTGTCACCTGTACGAAGGACTGGGAATCAACACGGCAGACCTGCATCGCGGCCGCCCCGGCGTCCCTGCACAGCAGGGTAGCCGTGTGAACTGCGCCCTGCACGTCAATCGCGACCGTCAGGAATTATACGATTTCTGGCGTCATCTGGAAAACCTTCCCCAAATCATGCAGCATCTGCAATCAGTGACTGTCATTGACGACAAACGTTCTAAATGGATCGCCCGCGCTCCTTTTGATAAAACACTGGAGTGGGAAGCCGAGATAATCACCGACAAACCCGGAGAAGTGATTGCCTGGCAATCATTGCCCGGCTCTCAGGTGGAGACCGCCGGTTCCGTTCATTTTAAAGTCTCGTCTACCGGTGACGGCACTGAACTCGCTATTTCGATCAAATATAATCCCCCCGGCGGTCGTATCGTCACCCAGATCGCACACCTGCTGGGACAGGATCTTCAGGCAGAATTGAATCAGGATCTGAGAGAGTTTAAACAACTCCTGGAAGCGGGTGAGATTGCGACGAATGCCATTGCCCCGGAAGAAGGTCAGACCCACAAGCCGGTTATGACCAGTCTCAAGGTTGAAAAAGCATAAAAGCCGCTCTCCCTGCTGGAGTTTGAAAAAGGAACAATCACTCACCCACCGAAAACTATTTAAAAGAAGCGAGACCATTATGAGAGCTGTTTCCTGGCATGGTAAAGAAGACATTCGTGTGGAAACGTTTCCCGATCCCCAGATTGTCAATCCCCGTGACGCGATTGTGAAAGTAAGTCTCACAGCCATTTGCGGGTCTGATTTGCATCTTTATACGGGACGAATTCCCACCATGCAGGCCGGAGATATTCTCGGTCATGAGTTTATGGGAGAAGTCGTCGCCGTTGGTCACGACGTGACGAATCTTAAGATTGGTGATCGTGTGGTGGTTCCATTCACCATTGCCTGTGGTGGCTGCTATTTTTGCAAACACGATCTCTGGTCTCTCTGCGACAATTCAAATCCCAATGCGTGGATGGTGGAAAAGCTATACGGTCATTCCCCCTCCGGACTGTTCGGGTACTCGCATATGCTGGGAGGCTATGCCGGCGGACAGGCGGAATATGTGCGCGTACCCTTCGCCGACGTCGGGCCGATAACTGTTCCTGAAGGACTCTCCGATGAACAGGTTCTGTTCCTCTCAGATATTTTTCCTACCGGGTATATGGCCGCTGAAAACTGTCAGATCAGAGAAGGTGACACTGTCGCAGTCTGGGGTTGTGGTCCTGTGGGACTGTTTGCCATCTGGAGCGCCTATAAATTAGGGGCCGGAAAGGTGATTGCCATTGATCGCTTCCCCGAACGCTTGAAACTGGCCCGGGAATATTGCAAAGCCAAAACACTCAATTATGAAGAAGTAGACGTGTTTACCATGCTCCAGGAATTAACGGGAGGACGCGGACCGGATTCCTGTATTGACGCGGTAGGCAGTGAAGCACACGGCACCACTCTTGATGCATGGTATGACCTGGCTGCTGAGAAACTGATGCTGGAAACAGATCGCGGGCATGTCTTGCGACAGGTTATTCATAGCTGTCGCAAAGGAGGCACCATTTCTATCCCCGGCGTTTATGGAGGCTTTCTGGACAAAGTTCCCATTGGTGCCGCGTTTGGAAAAGGACTGCAGCTGCGGATGGGTCAGACACACGTGCATCGTTATTTACCACGATTGCTGGAATTTATTCGTGAAGGCGAACTCGACCCTTCGTTTCTGATTACACACCGCAGTTCCCTGGAACAGGCGGCGGACATGTATCGGATTTTTGAACAGAAGCAGAACGAGTGCATTAAGGTAGTATTACGGACATGAAATCCAACTTAAAACAACAACTCGTATGGGTATCTGCCGGTTTCGGACTTGTCCTGGCAGGACGTTCTCTTTATCGGCGGATCAATCGCTTAAACCTCGCAGGCCGCACCGTATTAATCACGGGAGGCTCCCGCGGACTGGGCCTGGTTCTGGCTCGTCAGTTTGCAGCACAAGGGGCTAAACTGATTTTATGTGGACGCAATAAAGATAAACTTCTGCTGGCAGGCAAAGAGTTATTTGAAAAAGGTGCAAATGTCAGTTGCATCACCTGCGATGTGACTCAACCGGATCAGGTAAAAGAGATGGTTTCACAGATTGAACGGCATTTTAGTAGTATTGATGTGGTGGTAAACAATGCCGGCATCATCCAGGTCGGTCCGATGGAATCAATGGAGCGACAAGATTACCAGGAGACTATGCAAACCCATTTTTATGGGCCGCTACATGTGATCGAAGCAGTTCTTCCAGGAATGCTGAAACGTGGTGCTGGACGCATCGTGAATATCTCATCCGTTGGTGGTCGCATCAGTGTGCCTCACATGCTGCCCTACAGTGCCAGTAAATTCGCCCTTGTCGGTTACTCGCTCGGATTGCGGAGTGAACTGGCAAAAGAGGGTATCGGCGTTGTGACAGTCTGTCCTGGTATGATGCGAACGGGCAGCCCCCGAAACGCCTATTTTAAAGGGCAGCATGAAGCAGAATACGCGTTATTTAAAATCAGTGATTCCCTGCCGCTGATCACCATGAGTTCTGAAAAGGCTGCCAGACAGATTCTCAAAGCCTGTCAACACAATGACGGATTTCTTGTACTGGGTATGCATGTCAAGCTGGCAGAAAAACTGTATGCGCTCTGTCCCGGCCTGATGGCTGATGCGCTGGGAATTGTAAATCGAATTTTGCCTGCATCGGTCCCCACCGGGAATGTACGAAAACAAGGATCGGAGAGTCAGTCGAGATGGTCTGAGTCCTGGTTAACGGAATTAACTCAGAAAGCGGCGGAACGTAACAACGAACTCTAAAGGATTCAAAGGAATATATCGAGAAACGTTATCATGTTGCCGCTGTATAAGAGTGATGAGCAGAATTAGGATGCTCAGTGATTTCTGAGTACGTGAATTAATTCATTTTTGTCGTCCCGTACTAAACTCTCTTCGTAACGACTTTTGCACGGGCTGATTCTGGAAGTTATGAAGTCAAAGAAACTTAAAAAAGTAAAAGTCCACAGCATCTCGGAGGTAACTCGCAGCTTTCGAAGTTTTGATTGGCAGGTTAAGAGCAGCCGCAACACCGATGTCTAAGGTGAGCTGTTTCAACTCTGTGGCCCTGAAGTCGGTGAAAGTAACCGAGTTGGTTCATCCCAGAAAAGAAGTAAGTGTTGCCTTTACCTCTTCAAGGTGACGAAATCGTATACCGTCGGCTTTGAAAATAGATTTCTGATTATTCTACTAACTTTGGCGAGACCAAAATTCAGATCACCGTCGAATAAAGGAGATAGGAAGAGAGCGTGGGAGAAAAATCTAACAGAAGTAGAAGGGGAGAAACTGGGACCGGAAATGTTGAAACTGATTAGAAAGTTTTCGCGTAGGTGATAATGACCTTTCAACCCTGAGGGGGGAGATCTAGTGGTGTTCTCGGCAACTACTTACTGAATAGAAGACCTTAAAATCCTCCTGCAAGAAATAAAATGCCCATATAAATCACAATCATTACCCCATATCTGTTAAAGACAGATCGATATTATGGAATGCCTCTGAAACTGTGAGGAACTCCGTTTTCCGCTATTTGACTCAATTCTGCTTCACGTCATGCATGAGCGGCGGACAATCTCTGTGGTACAGCCACTTCGGCCAGTTGAAAGAATACGTACTTGGCATACCGGGTCACCTTGGCACCAATCTTGATCAGTTTCTTACGCAGTGTCGTCAGCGACCAGTTCAGTATAGGATTGAGAAACGCCAGTCGCCGCAGGATGTTGCCGAGGTTATTGCAGAACTTCAAGATGCCGATGCACGGAAGGGATTCTAATTTCTTGGCATCATGACCGTGCATTCGTTCCCCGAGTGTGAATGATGCTTTCCAACGAGGTGAGTTCCGTTCTTCACGGGCGCGACTGGAAAGTGAATCACAAACGGATGGAACGGCTTTGGAAACAGGAAGGCCTGAAAGTCCCTCAAAACAGCCAATACATCGGCGCCTGTGATTGAATGACCACTCCTGTGTCCGGTTACGTCCCCGACTTCGGGATCATGTCTGGGACTACGTTTTTGTGAATTGTCGCACGCACAATTGCCGGGCCTTCCGGCTGTTGACCGTGCTCGATGAATTTACCAGAGAGCGCCTGTGTATTGGTGTGGAAAGGTGATTGAACAGTGACAACGTATTGAAACACCTGAGCGACTTAGTTGTGCGTCAATGAGTCCCAGTTCATATTCGTAGTGACAATGGGCCTGAGTTCACGGTTGAGCGGGTTCGTGACTGGATTCGCAGGGTGGAAGTGAAGACCTAATTCATTGAGCCAGGCAGTCCCTGGGAAATCGGTTACATTGAATCCTTCAACGGAAATCTGAGAGACGAATGGCTCAACGGTGAAATCTTCGATACGATATGGGAAGCCAAAGTGCTGATCGAACGCTGGTAAAGTGATTACAATTCCATAAGGCCACAGAGTTTATAAGGTTATAGAGCTCAGGTGCCGGAGACGAAGCTGTTCTGTACATCGAGTGAAGGCACCGGGACAAGTACGAAATCATGCACCCGCCAGTCCAGGCTTATGCATCCCTGGGTCGCCTGGCCGAGTTGATCCGGTAACACATTTTTATTCCGGAGGACAACGAACGCCTCACCAAAATAGACGTGGCCCTCTTCGCGCATGCGGACCTGTACGTCTTCTATCCACGGCAGGTCCCGCAGATATGCTGCTATCTGGCCGGGAAGCGGATCGATATCGGAACTTTCTACTGTGCGAGGCGCTTCATGCATGAGATCGCACACAACTTCCCGCAGATGTCTAATTCCATCATGTAGAATATCCAACGAGATGAGAGCCGATGCGACAGCGTCAGCCCACCAGTACCCCAGCCCGATTCCCAAAACACCGATCAGTGCTGCTAATGCAGTCAGCCAGTCTGCCTTATTCATGTTCGCATCGGCAAACAGGACCTTGTCGTGCATTTTACGAGCTAAGGGCAGCTTGGCTCGCCCCAGAAACATCGCCGGCACCGCGCTGTAAATAAGTGCCGGGATCATCAGCCAACCGAGCCAGAAGGTATATCCAAATAGGTAAATCCCGCCGATTGTCGGATGTTCTGCTTTGAAAAGTTGTATGAGAGCACTCGATAATAACCAACCTCCCATAACAGTCAGCGCAAGTGCTGCGCATAAGAATGCAATCGATACAATACGATGGTAACCGTATGGAAATCTCTCGTCAGGCTCCCAAATTGCTATTCGAGTGGCTGTGAGAAAGACAATGGGAGCAATCAGACTCAATATATCGTCAATCCATGCGGTCTTCATCGCCTGCGAAGATCCCAGAACGAAATACATGACTGCTGCGACCGAAATTAAATAAATGATGGAGACCCACTCGAGGCGGCGTGCCCTATGCAGTGCCTCGTCCTGTTCGGGGGGAAATTCGAACGCCGGGCTGGTCTTCACTACTTTTCCTCCTCAAAGTAGCGCATCGCATCCATACCGTGGCTCTGCAAAAAACGATCGAACTCCAGCAGCCAGCGGTTCTCTCCCTGGGAGACTGCGATCACATGTTCCTCACTTCCAAATGTCAGGTAAGGCCGAGTAAGCGCGGCTTGTTTTGACCATGGTGTGGAATTCGTAATTCCGCCGATGATGACATCGAGCTGCCGGTGCTTCAACCCGCGGAACAAGTTGCTTTCGGAGTCCACAGTCCACTCAATTCTCGCGTTGAATTGTTTCGCGAATTTGTTAAGCAACTGCGGCTCTACCCCTTCTGCTTTCCCGTTCGAGAAGTCTGTCCAGGGTGGGTTAATAGAAATCCCTGCTCGTATGACACCTCTCTGAACCCTATACAGCGTACCTTCAGGATCATATGGCATCTCACATCCGATGCAGGCACAAATAAGAAAGCAGATACTGATTACTGATCCTGCGGCACCACCAAATCTACTATATGAACTCCTGCTATACTTCATATTACCTTGCCACCATTTACGCTTATGTCATTTGATTTTCTCTTTACCTGATGTTCTATCTGACGGAACTGATTTCTGGATCATTCGGTCTGTTCGCGACGGCGGCTGACTACCACACAGTGATCAAATGAGATTTGAAAAGGCTCTGGAGCGGGCAGAATTCTATTCTCCGTTCATTGACTTAGACTGACTGAGGTACATTCAGGTCTCGGCTAGAAGTTTCCAATACTTCCGATAGAAGCATTCTCCTTCGGAATCTGTTGATTAAAAAAGCTCTGATGATTTCTGAATCGAAGAAGAGTTACTTATCGAATTTGTTTATTTCCGTCAGCCCTCCGCGAATTGTAACGCTGCGTTTTATTTCATACCTTTCACTCAGGAGGTCATCTGCTTCGTCCTCATTTCATGTCGGTTTCGCCAGGAAATAATAACCGTTACCACCGCTACCAAAATCAGTGAGATGATCCACAGCCAGGGGCTGGTCCCGGTGATCTGAGGTAAAGTAACTTTTCCTTCACTGCCGAACCGCTTTAGGAATGCAGTCAGTGATGGATAAGCGACGACATAGATTTCCGCACCCATCAACATTCCTATCATGCCCGCAAAAGCGTCTTTACGTCCTTCACCACAGGCTGCGACTCCTGTACCCGGGCAATAGCCAAAAATCGCCATTCCAAAACCAAAGAACAGGCCGCCGAAAATGATTCCCCCCCATGCCAGCGGTTTGAGGTGCAAGGAAACGGTTTGAGTTGGTAAAAGCGCATAAATCCCAGCTGCTCCCACAACCACTGCCATCCCCATTATCTTCACCACGGTCCAGTCTTTGAGCAGGAATTGGCCCAGTATTACCTGGTATTTCGCAACGCGTCCTTTTTGCAGCAATACGCCAAACAGAATCCCGGTAAATAATCCTAAAGCCAGTTTCCAGATAGGATCAAACATTTTTTCTTCCCTCCCGGCCGTAAAGTAAAAATGCAGTCCCGATGCTGGTGCTGAAGAAAATCGCGGTAAATAACCAACTGGAAGCTGCAAGCTGCAGAGTTCCACTGATGCCATGCCCGCTGGTACATCCCTGAGCCATTCGCGCGCCAAAGAGCATTAACGTTCCACCGATAAAAGCAGCCGCATATCGTTTGCTTTTAGATGTTCCAAATCGTTGCTGCCACAAGGGAGGCACTGCGGGAGCATTCCGATCTCCAGAGGCTTTGGAACTGATAAAAGAACCAATGAAGACCCCCGCGACCAGCATCCATTCCCAGCCAATTTTTGGCGACTCCTTCTCGAAGTAACTGTTCCTTTCGGCTAGAGTTGGAGCGGCATATTTTTCAATCAAGGCAGCTGTATGCTCAAATGCAGTGGTGATACCCAGTGGGTGATCGGCAGTCAGGAAGGCAAACCAGCTGAGAATACCAATTCCGGCACCGACGAGATAAGGCGGCCAGGATTTCTCCTGGAATAGATTATTCATAATGAAAACTCCTTCGTATATTTAAATGTGAGGAAGTCAGTATCACCCCTTTTCTGCCCCTCCTTTTTTATAACCATTATCAAAATGAATCAGGCCCCACCCCAACAGGAATAGTCCTATACCCGCTCCCAGAAATGTAAGGTCCCAAATCAGGTGATTGCTGGTTTCAGTAACATGGTGTATATGGAGAATATGATGATCGATCACCCCTTCGACCAGATTAAACAGTCCCCATCCGAGACTGAGTGATCCCACAAATGTCCTGGTCGTCAACGGGACGTTCTGCAGACGGACCGCGTGCCATAACAGGGCGATTCCAATGGCAGTCATTCCCCATGTAAAAACGTGAAACAGACCGTCCCAGAACATGTTGATTTCGAGATGAACAGCAAGCTTTCTTGCCTCCAGGTCGCGCACGGGAAATTTCGCTGATAACATATTATGGAGCTGGAGAAGCTGATGAAACAGAATCCCGTCCACGAAACCACCCATGCCAATTCCAAGTAATGTCCCCGCTGAGATCAACGGACGACGGTTGAGATGATCAGTCATGTCCTGCTCCTGAAGTATGCACAGGGGAGGTTCCTGAATCCGGCTGCTCTCTGGCATTTGTCTTTGTATTATTTTTTGAGAATGGCATCCCGGAATACATCACATACACGATTGATAAAAAAATCGGAACGGGGAACAGGGTCAGCAGGGCATTGATGGCAAAATCATCATTGAATATGCCAGCGGCGACTTCTTTCCCGAGTTCCGATTCACAATAGGGGCAGGCTTCAACTGGTGACACATTCACCGTCAGCGCGATGAGTACCGCCAGGATAAAGAATATTCTCATTTAAGACCTCCTTGAATGAAGAGTTCGGTATGACGTGACCTCATGATACTGTCGGCAATTCGGCCGCCTTCCAGGCAGACATGCCCCCCATGATATTCGTCACATCCTCGAAGCCTTCCCGTTTCAAAAATGAAGAGGCGATGGACGCCCGATAACCCGATCCGCAGACAACAGCGACAGGTTTGTCTGATGGCAAATCATCAACCCGCTCCTTCAAACGGCCTCCGTGAATGTGGATGGCTCCCTCAATATGACCGTCATTCCATTCCTTGTCTGTGCGAACATCTAAAATGGTCAGTTGCTTTTCCGTCTTACGTTTCCTCGCCAGGTCATGCACGGACATCGTATTGAGAGTCGAGAGCGGAAATCCAGACGTCTCCCAGGATCCGATGCCACCTTCAAGGTATCCCTCGATATCATCGAAGCCAACACGTAACAGGTGCGTTACCACTTGCTTGATCTGCGATGGTTCATCGGAAATAACCAATACCGGACGATCATAAGGTAATACCCAGCCTGCCCACGTCGGCAGATTACTACCGAAGGGAATGTTGATCGCAGTAGGAATATGGGCGGCGGCGAATGATTCCTTCGAGCGAACATCGACGATCAGACAGTCATCGCAGACTCTTTCGTGAACTTGCCTGGCGTCCCAGCGTTTCTGACCAGAAAGCCTGTTCTCAATGATGTCCGGGCCCCGCTTGTTGACCTGCTTCATTCGCTTGAAATAGGGGGGCGAAATCGGCATCTCGTTGAGCAGATTTTCAACCCACTGTTCTTCGGGCTGCTTTTGCAGTGCAGGATTAAACCGCCGCTCATAGCCCACTGTGGACGAACGGCGTAAGCCGATGGCTTTTCCGCAAAGCGAGCCTGCTCCATGAGCGGGATAGACTTCCGTAAAATCAGCGAATTCTTTGAGCCGCTCGAACACGCTCTCGTAGAGTTGGTGGGCCAGTTCTTTCTGCTCGTCTCCTCCCAGAAGGTCGGGACGTCCCACATCACCGACAAACAGAAAGTCCCCGCTGAACATGACCCAGGGGGTCTCTTTACTGCGGGTCATGTCGAACAGATTAATGGAAATATGCTCCGGAGTATGGCCGGGGACATGTTTGAAGCCGAACTTCAAGTCACCCATCATGATCGTGTCGCCTTCTTTAACATGCTGATCAGCGAACGGTTGCGTCCAGTCTTTACCTCCGTAGCCTGAGCAGTGGATGGTCGCTTCGTCATTCAGCCGCTTTTTAAGTTCCCTTGAACCGCATACGAAATCGGCATGGACGTGCGTTTCAATAATGTGCTTAATGTGCAGATTATTGTCTCTGGCAAAATCGATGTAATCATCGACATCTCTGGTGGGATCAATGACAGCGGCTTCGCTGCTTTTTTCATCGCCCACAATATATGATGCGATAGCCAGACCCGGTACGAAGCGTTGATGAAATTGCACAGTGTTCGGCCTTTCGTGATTAAGTATGTTCAATTACTGAACGTGTTGATCTACATAATTTTTGACGAACTGCCGAAGTTCCTCCTGTTCGCATTCGAATCCCATCTCCTCAGCCTTGCAAAGCGTCTCCTCCCCTCCCATACCTTCCTCGACCGCCACATGCATCATGACCATTGCCCCGGCTCGCTTACCACTCTTGCAATGAGCGAATACTGGCTTGGGGAGCTGCGGGGATTTCTCTCGAAACTCATCCACCAGCTCCGGTCCCATCGCTTTCATCGATACCGGAATATGGAGATATTCCATTTCCGCATCCTTCACCTTCTCTTTTTCGGCAGTGGGAGAGAGTGGTTGTTCATCTTCTCCCTCTGTGCGAAAGTTGACAACAGATTTGAATCCCTGCTGGCTGAGTTGATTGATTTCTTCCGCAGAAGGCTGCGGCCCGACTGTCACCTCGTCATTGATTTTCATATTGTCAGCCATGTGTTTCTCCCGGTGATATTTTGGTTAAGAATGTACCGATCATTCATGAATCGAAATGAATTATGAAATTAGCGTCGCATCGTCTGCAGGAGTTGATCGGAAGTAAGTTGTTCCGACCCGTTTTTCAGATGATCGAAATCTCCGCGTAATGCTTTCAGTGCATAGCGTTCGTAATCGATTTCAAAAGCCGTTCGAATTCCCAAACGCCGAAAAACTGGTAACGGAGGACACCAACCCTGAACGGCATGCTGCAAAAGAAATGCGGCTATGATACCAGGAAAAAGGAGCCACTTACGATTTATGGTTGCGCCAAGGGTTAGCCCTGCGAGTGAAAGTGTCGCGGCGTTCGCTTCCAGTGTTCGCTCAATGTCCCACTCACGATCAAGCTCTTTCAGCCGTTGATCGATGGCCTCCCGACCCGTAGCGGCGAGAATCGCGACTCGTTCTTCCGTTTCACGACGAATTTGTGCGTTTACAGCTTCAGAGGTATGCTGTGGCACACGCTCTCTGGTTGAAGGAAGCATAACAAACTCCATTTCTCTAAATTGAGTAAGGAACAGACAACTTAATCAAAATATCAGGCACGCAAATTATGTGCCGATTCTTTTTGGCCCAATCAAGTAAATAAATGGGTTCGGATTGATCGATTCGCTGCCAACCTGCTCGCCCTATGAATTGTGAGGAGCCAAACATAACTTACATAGGTGGGAGCAAATGGAAATATCAGTGCGAAAACCGGAATGTGAGGTGGGGCTATATGATTGTCCCACAGATCACGAACAGTGAGACATCTCACCAAAAACGATCTTGATTCTATCTGGTTTGAAAACGAAATCATTTTCATTCTCCAGTCTTGGTCTTTCGTCTCATAAAACTAGTCTATTATCAGCATCCAATCTTATTTCAGTCTCGCCTTCATCATGGATCAATAAGTAAAAGGAAGACTCAAACGACACCTGAACTCAACTATTTTCCGAAACCGATTCTGGGGCCGCCTCCTTCGGAACCAGTCGTGCCATCTCCCTTTGTAGTCTCATCCGGTTGAGGTGGGTCAGGAATTTCTCCTGGTTTCTCCTCTGTTTCCTTTTTAAGTCGATCATTTTTTTCATCTTGTGGTTTCATGAGAAATCCTATTTTATCAGTAAGAGGGGAAAATCATCTCGTTGCCAGCAGTTCCACTTTCATCCAGCCCGCCTGTCTCTGATCGAAGGATTTATAGGCTTCAATCGCAGAAACTATAGGCATTTCCTGGGTTAAGACAGTCGAAGGTTCTACCGCGCCACTGTTAACCAGCCGGACTAATTGAGGCAGATAGCGACGATGATTGCAATTCCCCATATTAATAGTCAGATTTTTATTCATCGCCTGACCGATGGGGAATGAATCCAATTGTGGAGGATACACACCAATAATCGAAAGCGTACCCGCTTTTGCAGCCGCCTGAACGCTCCACCTTAAAGCCTGAGAAGGCGCATCTCCGGGAACCCAGAGATCTCCTTGAGGGTTCTGTTCTTGAATAATCTTATCCTGTTCCTGCTGATATTTTTGCTGTTTTTGTTTTTCATTTTCATCCGCAGTCCCCCGGTGAGGATGCAGCGCATCGACTCCGACCGCATCAATCACACGATCTACGCCAATGCCTCCCGTTAAGCTTTTGATTGTCTCAACAGGGTCTTCTTTTTCGAAGTTAATTACTTCAGCACCATGATATCGGGCAATCTCCAGACGAGATTCGACACAATCGACAGCAATGACTCGACCAGCCTGGAATAAGTGCGCACTGATTATGGCAAAGATGCCCACTGGTCCGCATCCAAACACTGCGACAGTATCACCATGCTTGATTTCAGCCAGATGTGCACCGAAATAACCTGTGGGAAAAATATCGGAAAGCAGAATGGCCTGTTCATCAATGATATTATCTGGCAGGCGGACCAGGCCGACATTAGCAAATGGAATTCGCGCATATTCCGCTTGCAAGCCTTGAATGGGTCCTGTGCCTTGCGGTCCTCCAAAAAAAGCAGTTCCGGCATCTTTCCCGTTTGGGTTGGCATTATCGCATTGCGCATAATAACCATCCCGACAATACGCGCACGATCCACATCCAATTGTGGAAGGGATGACGACTCGATCTCCCGGACTGAAGTTGCGGACGTCGTTTCCCACTTCCTCAATGACACCTACTCCCTCATGTCCCAGAATGGTTCCTTCCTGCATTCCGGGAAACGTCCCTCGGATGAAATGCAGATCCGTCCCGCAAATCGCACTCGACGTTAAGCGGACAATGGCATCGGTCGATTCCTTGATTTTTGGCTCTGGGACATTATCTAGACGAATATCGCCGACTCCGTGAAATACGACTGCCTTCATGGGGATACCTCATTGGAAAATCGTTTTAAAAAAAGTTTCTGGACTCTAAGATTAAATTTACCGCTGATCTCATTTTCAATTTCTGACATTGGATATCATTCTTGCTCAGGCTTAACATCATTTATGATAATCTGTCTCAAGAGACCAGGACTATTTTCACATGGCCTTCTTTTCGATCCACGTTCATACCCACATCTCTTGGATGACGTCGCAAAGTACAATCTACGGTTGCCGCACCCATGCGCAGATTTCTGATGGAAATCCATTGAATAGATTGAGGCAACATCGGATTTTCAAAGCGAATTTCAGATAGATGTGAATAAAACTTAAGCCCCAGGCAGGATTGCAGCAGCATGAAAACGGAACCAGCGGCCCAAGCCTGGGGAGCACAGGCGACAGGATACAAGGTCGGCGCATGACCGTTTATTCGATCAAAGCCGCAAAATAGTTCCGGCAAACGATGCCATTCCAGAAAACAGGAGACATCAAACATCCCTGCCAGCAGACGGGTACACTCTGACTGATATCCATAGTGTGACAGTCCTGCTCCACACAGGGCGGTATCATGTGGCCAGATTGAGCCGTTATGATAAGACATCGGGTTATATCTCAATTCCCCCCTGGAAATAGTCCGTATTCCCCACCCATTAAAGGTATCCTCATCCAGCAGCGCTTCAGCCACCCGCTTGACATATTGTTGTTCCACAATCCCACTATAAAGGAGATGCCCTGCGTTGGAATTTTTAACGGCACAGGGATTCTTATCTCCATCCAGTGCAATCGCGAATGTCCCGATCGAATCGACCCAGAACCGTTCATTAAATTTCTTTTTCAATGCGATTGATTCAGTCCGCAACTGGCTGGCCCATTCTTTTTCACCAAAGATTTCTGCCAGGTCAGCGGCCCTGTTTTTTGCAGCATACACATACCCTTGAACTTCACTGAGTGCGATGGCGCCTTCTGCGTTTTTTCCATCAGCATGAAAGACGGAATCATCCGAGTCTTTCCAGCCCTGTTGTTTTAATCCATGTTCATTCTGTCTCATGTACTCAAGAAAGCCATCGCGATCAGGGTCTCCATAGCTGTCGATCCATGCGATGGCGCGTTTGATATTCGTCCAGATTTTTTCCAGGAACTCCAGATCTCCTGTCCGCCAGTAATAATGGGCAGCCAGGATCACAAATAAAGGAGTGGCATCCACAGTCCCATAATAACGCCGAAAGGGAATCTCACCTAATGCCGCCATTTCCCCCTCACGGATTTCGTGAAATATCTTTCCTGGCTCCGATTCGGCGACAGGATCCAGTTCTGTAGCCTGCGTAGCTGCCAGAAAGTTGAGAACGCCTTTTGAAAGCTGCGGATGAATCCACAACGTCTGCAGAGCAGTAATGATCGCATCGCGACCAAAAGGAGTGGAAAACCAGGGGACCCCGGCATAAGGATAAGGACCATGGGGAGTTTCAGACGTCAGCATCATCAGATCGGAAGTGGAACGGTTAATCCAGTCATTAAACTGTTCATTGGAAGTTTCGATTCGTGTTCTCTCCTGATTGAACTGATCGATAAAGGTCGAAACCTGCTGGATTGCCTGTTGATGACTGCGTTTCGTGATCGGGATCTGATCATTCTGACAGGCAACAATGGTCCGCAGGGTATCGGATTCACCTGGCTGAAGTTCAATGTGGATGTTCGCTTCTTTGTCAGATACGGTTTGCTCCTTTCCCCGGACATCGATTTCCGTGCTGCGTTCTTTTTGATCCAGTCCCCGATATCTCAGGATGGC
>CAXBFD010000133.1:0-16621 GCA_963974925.1 uncultured bacterium
TATCCCGGGCCGTTTTCCGTTCGCACTGGACCGTAGTGCCGTCGAGCAGAGACTGACTCAGCTCTGTGAGGAAATCGCCGCTTCGCCGATGGGGAAAACCTATACGCCGCTCGAACTGGCGGAAGGTTTTCTGCAAATCGCCAATGCCAATATGGTCCGCGCGATTCGTAATATCTCCGTCGCCCGCGGTTATGATCCGGCCGATTATGTGCTGGTCAGTTTCGGCGGTGCCGGCTCGCAACATGCGTGTGCGATCGCCCGCGCGCTGGGCATTCGCGAAGTGCTGATTCACCCTTATTCCGGAATTTTGAGTGCGTTCGGCATTGGACAGGCCGACGTGCGGCGATTCGGCCAGCAGTCGGTTCTCAAAACCTGGTCTGCCGAATTGAAACAGGAACTGCAAACCCGCTTTGAGCAACTCGATCAAAGCGTGAGAGAAGAAGTCCGTGCGGAAGGCATCCCGCCGGAGCGAATCGACCCGGCACAGCATTCCCTCGAAATGCGTTATCTGGGCACCGATGCCACAATCCAGGTTCTCAGTCAGCCAGGTCAGGATGAAATGGCATTCTTCGAACAGGAACACCAGCGGCTGTATGGCTACACTCACAAAAGTCGGGCCGTGGAAGTCACCACGCTGCGAACGGAAATTGTGGGACGGATGGAAGAACCGAACCTGCCTGCCTCGGAACTGGTCTCGCGCGTTCCCACGCCACAGGAAATCACGGAAACGCAGTTTCAGGGAACGCTGCAACAATCCGCCGTTTATCTGCGCGATGAATTACGCCCCGGCGACCGGATCTCCGGCCCCGCGATCATCTGCGAAGCGATTTCAACTGTGATCATTGATCCCGGCTTCGATGCCGAAATCTTATCCCGGGGGGAAACGCTGATTCGTGAGACAGCCGGAAACTCAGGCACCCAGCACGGCATCAGTACCGAAGCCGACCCGGTCATGCTGGAGATTTTTAACAACCTGTTCGCGTCCATCGCCGAGCAGATGGGAATCACGCTGCAGAAAACCTCGATCTCAACCAACGTGAAAGAACGGCTCGATTTCAGTTGCGCCGTCTTTTCCGCAACCGGTGATCTGGTCGTGAATGCCCCGCATATTCCCGTGCATCTGGGAGCCATGAGTGAAACGGTCAAACGCATCATCGCCGACAATCCGGAGCTGGCCCCCGGCGATGTGTTTGTGACCAACGATCCTTATCGAGGCGGTTCGCATCTTCCTGACGTAACGGTCATCACTCCCGTGCATCACCCGGAAACCAAAGCGCTCCTGTTTTTTACCGCCAGTCGCGCGCATCACGCGGAAATTGGAGGCATTGTACCCGGCAGTATGCCGCCGTTCTCGAAAACGCTGGCCGACGAAGGGGCGCTGATCCGGAATTTCAAACTGGTCGACGAGGGAGAATCAAGGGAAGCGGAACTGCGTGCGTTACTGCTTTCAGGCGCACACCCATCTCGCGCGGTCGTTGACAATCTGGCCGATGTCTCTGCCCAGGTCGCCGCAAATCATTGCGGTGTAATACTGCTGAATGATCTGGTGCGCCGCTATTCGCTGCCCGTTGTCCAGGCCTATATGATTCATATTCAGCAGGCGGCGACTCAGAAGATGCAGCTGGCCCTCGACCAGATTACAGACGGCGTTTATGCATTTACCGATCATCTGGATAACGGCGCACCGCTGGTGGTAAAAATTACGATCAGGGGAACGTCTGCCACAGTTGATTTCACCGGGACCGGCCCCGTGCTGGAAACGAATCTGAATGCCAACCGTGCGATTGTGAACGCCGCCGTGCTGTATGTCTTTCGCTGTCTGATCCAGGAAGATATCCCGCTCAACAGCGGCGTGTTGGCGCCCATTGAAATTATTTTACCCGTCTGTTTTCTGAATCCACCCGAACGGGAAACTCCGGCGGAATGTGCGGCGATGGTAGGCGGCAATGTGGAAACCTCACAGAGAATCGTGGATACGCTGCTCGGCGCTTTAAACAAAGCGTCCGCCAGCCAGGGCACAATGAATAATCTGACATTCGGCGATGAAAGTTTTGGCTATTACGAAACGATCTGCGGCGGCAGCGGCGCGACCGCAGACAGCGATGGCACCGACGCGGTACACACGCATATGACCAATACCCGGCTCACCGATGCGGAAATCATTGAACGCCGCTATCCGGTGCGTCTGCATGAATTTTCGATTCGCAAAGGCTCGGGAGGCGCAGGACGCCACCGGGGCGGCGACGGAATTGTCCGCCGGATTGAATTCCTGAAACCCTTGAAAATTTCACTGATTTCCGAGCGACGGGGCGCGTCTCCTCCGTTTGGCCTCGAAGGGGGTTCACCCGGACACATCGGAGAAAACCTGCTGAAAAAGGCAAATCAGACCGTTGAAGAATCGCTGGGGGGCAAGTTTTCCGTTTCAGTCGAAGCCGGTGATCTCTTAACGATCAAAACTCCGGGCGGCGGCGGATTTGGAAAATCGGAATAAAAGGACTTACTCTACAATTTGTTCACCAGTTCAAATCCACAACCGCTGATCTCTGCAGCAGGAATTATTGGGTTCATAACATTATTGGGGACATCTGCTTTGTGATTTTTGTGGCGAGGCGGTAAGGTGACTCATACCGTTTTTGGCTGAGAAATCAGATCGCTGACCGTTTATTATTGATTCAAAGAAGGAAATGTACCGTGTCCGAAAACCGTCGCGCAGAAGTTGATGCCGCCCTGGCCGATGTTGATTTCGACAAATTCAATTATCAGGTTGTCTTTGAAACCACCAAAGGCACCATCAAGATGGACCTGTATCCCGATGTCGCACCGGGACACTGCCAGAATATTATCGGCCTGACGAAAATCGGCTTTTACGATGGGATTATTTTTCATCGCGTGATTCCCGATTTTGTGGTTCAGATCGGATGTCCTCAGGGAACCGGCACCGGCGGACCGGGATACACGATTGATGCCGAGTTCAACAAGCTGCCTCACGAAACCGGCATCCTGTCGATGGCCCGTACGAATGATCCTAATTCGGCCGGTTCGCAATTCTTTATCTGCCTGGGACGTGTCCCGCATCTCGACAATCAATACACAGTCTTCGGCAAAACCAGCGATGCCGACAGCGAAGCCGTCGTATTGTCGATCGGTGACGTTGAAACCAATCACAGCGATCGACCGCTCGAAGATGTGAAAATCATCTCATCTGAGGTCATCGTCACTGAAAAGTAATTTCCATGAATGTAGACCGGTCTTCACTGCAGACAGGCACACAAGTGCGGCAGGCATGTCGTGCAAGAATCTTCACCGGGCAAACGTCGGGACTGGCTCCCGGCTTTGCCCAGGCGAATCTCGTGATTCTCCGTAAGCAGGATGCCTCTCAATTTCTCGAATTCTGCCAGAAAAACCCCAAGCCCTGTCCGCTGCTGGAAGTGACCGAAGCCGGCGATCCAGGTCTCCAAAAGCTGGCACAAAACACCGATCTTCGAACCGATCTCCCCCGCTATCGTGTCTGGAAACAGGGTGCGCTCGTTGAGGAACCGACTGATATCAGTCAGCTCTGGCAGGAGGATCTGGTCTCATTTCTGATTGGTTGTTCTTTTACGTTTGAAGCGGCTTTAATCGATTCGGGACTCTCCGTCAGACACATAGATCTCGGTCTGAACGTTCCCATGTATCGCACTACAATCCCCTGCGAACCGGCGGGAATCTTTTCCGGTCCGCTGGTTGTTTCGATGCGCCCCTTCAAGCCGGCCGACGCCATTCGCGCGGTTCAGATCACCGGTCGATACCCTGCGGTTCATGGGGCTCCCGTCCATCTCGGATTCCCGGAGCAACTGGGAATTACGGATCTGACTCAGCCTGACTTTGGTGATGCCGTTCCGGTCGAGCCGGATGAACTTCCCGTGTTCTGGGCCTGCGGTGTCACTCCTCAGGCAGTGTTGATGCAGGCGAAGCTGGAATTCGCCATCACGCACAGCCCTGGCTGCATGTTCGTTTCCGATCTGAAAGACGAAGCGTTGGCGATTTCATAAATCGAGCCAAACTATGGCAGACTGACTTCGGGACGCGTCAGTGATTTTGTTGCCTTGAGACAGGCTATTTCAGGAATGCGATTCGATCTCGGACGATTCTCTGGCAGCCAGATCGATCTCGGGTAGATGAATCGAACGGATGCGATAGTTTTCCCACATCAGTGAAAAAGCAAAACAAGGCTCGCGGTCGAGACTGTACGCGACCGGCTGGCTTTCCCAGAAGCTCATCAGGTTGCCTTGCGGCGGATTCGTATAGAGACGCCGTTTACAATTAGAACAAACCATACCAAAGGGCGTAGCCTGATCTTCAGGGAGTTGGTGTGTCAGACAAATTGTTGTTGAATATTCGTTGCTCATATCTGTCAATTATATCCGGCTGGTGAGACCCTGCTCCAGCTTATTTCTAAATCAACCTGCGGAATTCTCCGAAAACGGAACTCTGCCCCTCCCTTTTAAGAGGCTTTCGTAAACTTCGAATCCGGGTTTGCCCTTATATTCCGTAAAATCCCTCCAGATCTTATGATTTGATCACTGTTTGCATCTCTACCTGATAAGCCTGCCCGATTCCTGTCGTCAAGACCTCTGAATCATCGCATCCTGGAAACCAGTTTGGTATAAAATAGTACCTGACTTAAAGTTGCCCCATCGCCTGGATGTCAGCAGCTTCTCCCGTTTCTGAACATAAACTCTGGTAGCTGATCAATGACAATTGACCTTTCGACACAATTAAAAGGTGTGCTCCCTCCGGTGATCACTCCTCTGACGCCGGAACGCAGACTGGATTCCGCTTCGGCAGAATCCGTTTACCGCTTCATGTTAAAACAGGGCGTGCATGGGATCTTTTTATTTGGTACTTCAGGTGAAGGCCCTTTGTTGTGTGACGCAGATCGGCAGCAGGCGACTGAAATCGCGGTTAAGGTCATTGATGGTCGTGTCCCCCTGCTGGTGGGGGTGATCGCGCCAGGTACCGAGCAGATTATTGAACAGGCCAGAGTCGCCAAAGCACAAGGGGCAGACGCCATCGTCGTTTGTCCCCCCTTTTATTATCCGGCGGGTCAGCAGGATATGCTGGTTCATTTTCGCACCATTCGCGAAACCGTTGACATTCCGATTTTTGCTTACGACATTCCCGTGATGACCAAAGTCAAAATTGAGATGGAGACTCTGATGACCCTGGGGAAAGAGGGCACCATCATCGGCGTCAAGGATTCCAGCGGCGATGCAGTCAGCTTCCATCGTCTGGTCGCCAATAAACCCAAAGACATGAAGCTGTTTACCGGAGCCGAAATGCTGGTGCACGCGGTTGTGCTGGCCGGCGCCGATGGAACCGTTCCGGGACTGGCCAATGTGGCTCCGGAGTTGTTTGTACAACTTTATGAAGCAGCAGCGGTAAACAACCATTCGGAAGCGATCCGCTTTCAGGAAGCCATCGTTCGTCTGTTTGAAGTTTTTGTCTGCCCGGATGGCACCATTAAAGTAGGATACGTGATCGGCGCAATGAAAACCGCCCTGCAATTGCGCGGGGTGATTGAACACGACACGCTGTTTCATCCCTTCCCGGCCTGCACCCCCGAACTGATTGCTCGAACCAGAGGGATTATGGAAGAAGTGGGTTGCCTGTAATGTAGCACGCACGTGCTTCTTTTATTTTAGTCCTTGAACTGCTGAATTGAATTAAAAGATTATGAGTGGAGTTTTAAACAATCGAGCGTGCCAACTGACAGAACGTCTGCTGGATAATGCCGGCCAATTGAAAGTGATTCCGCATGCGTTGGAGAACGGCGCGATCGTTGTTGACTGTGGAGTGGAAACTCCCGCCGGCATTCAAGCCGGTTTAATGCTGGCCCGAATCTGCATGTCAGATCTGAGTGACGTCCGGCTCGTTCCGGGAGAACTCGCAGGTCAACCTCTGCCTTATCTGCAGGTCCAGACCGATCACGCGGTCGAGGCCTGTCTTCTGAGTCAGTATGCAGGCTGGAAGATTGATGTCGATGATTATTTTGGGATGGGTTCCGGACCGATGCGGGCCGCTGCGGAAAAAGAAGAATTGTATCGGGTTCTGGCCTTTGGCGAGTCTCCCGTGAAAACCGTCGGCATTCTGGAAGCGAACACGCTGCCCGGCGTGAATGTCGTCGAAATGATTTCCAAAGCAACCGGCGTCGAACCGAAAAATATCATTCTGCTTGTGGCGCCCACTTCGAGTATGGCGGGCAATATTCAGGTGATCTCCCGCTCGGTGGAAACTGCCATGCATAAACTGTTCGAATGCGAATTTGATGTGCATCGCGTTCAGGCAGGTTATGGAACAGCGCCGCTGGCGCCTGTCGCCAGAGATCATCTGACCGGGATTGGCAGGACCAACGATTCCATTCTCTATGGAAGTTCGGTCACACTGTGGGTCACGGGAGACGATGAATCACTGCAGGAGATTGGTCCTTCCATTCCCTCCAGTTCGGCTGCCTGTTTCGGAAAACCCTTTCTCGAAGTCTTCGAAGAAGCAAATCACGATTTCTACGAAATTGATCCCAGTTTCTTCAGCCCGGCCGTGATTATTTTTCAAAATCTTGATACGGGTAATGTGTTCCAGTTTGGTGAAAAAAATACCGAACTGCTGAAAAACAGTTTTGGTTTCTGATTTCCCGCTTGCGTCTTTGTTCATGGAATTTTCTTGTGCGGATCGCCATTCTGGGACATCAGGGAAGCTGGTACTGTGAGCAATTGAGCCAGTCAGCGGCGGCACGCGGGCATGAATCCGTCAAGCTGGAATTCCGCGATCTGACGTCCCTGCTGGCAGGTACACAGCAGGAGCAGTTTTTCTGGCAAGGTGAGGAAAACGAACGGATTGAACTGAGCCAGTTCGACTGCCTGATCATCCGCACGATGCCCCCCGGTTCACTGGAGCAGGTGATTTTCCGGATGGATCTGCTGGGACAACTGGAACGCTCGGGAGTGATTGTGTTCAATTCTGCCCGCTCAATCGAGTGCGCGGTCGACAAGTATCTGACAACATCCCGGCTGGCAGCCGCCGGATTGCCGGTGCCTGCAACTGCGGTATGTGAATCGTTCGAAGCAGCCATGCAGCATTTTGAGCAACTGGGAGGCGATGTCGTCGTCAAGCCATTATTCGGCTCCGAGGGACGCGGCATTTTTCGCATCAGCGATCCCGATCTGGCCTATCGTTCATTTCGCACACTGGAACGCACGCAGGCGGTGATTTATCTCCAGCGGTATATTCCGCATCCCGGTTATGATCTGCGGATTCTGCTTCTGAACGGAAACGTCATCGGCGCAATCCGCCGTCATGGCAATAATGATTTCCGCACCAATATTTCGCGTCAGGGTCGGGCGGAACCGTATCATCCTTCCGACCGGGAAGTGGAACTGGCACTACGCGCCGCAGAGCTGACGCATGCAGAATTTGCCGGCGTGGATCTGCTCGCGCCAGCAGAAGCGCTCGAGGAATGTTATCTGCTCGAAGTCAACGCCGTCCCGGGCTGGCGCGGCTTTCAATCTGCGACAAACGTGGATGTCGCTTCGCTGGTGATTGAATATCTGGAGCAGAAACGAAACAATGTGAGTTCATCACAACCGTAAATCCTGAACATCCGGAAAAAATCGACGACATGGAATTCAACGCACTGATCACCGCATTACAAACACATCTGCCTGAAGTCCTCCGCTGGTCGGGCGCCATCGCCAAACGTCTGAGGAATTTCAATATCGCCGTCGAAAACAAAACATCGGGCAGCGCATTGACCGATGCGTTGACTCTGGCCGACTTGACGCTGCAGGAATTAATCGTCGCGGCGCTCCGCGATCGCGATCCGATCTTTCTGAAATGCCGCATCGAAGCAGAAGAGAAAACAGGCGATCTCAACCGCTTTGCAGAAGATTCGCCGTACGTGCTGTCGATCGATCCGATTGACGGGACGAAACAGTATCGGGATAAAACTGCCAACGGTTATTGCGTGATGATTCATCTGCGAGACAGTGAAACCGTGCATTATTCCCTGGTGTATATTCCGGAAACCGGCGATCAGGGAACCTGGGTCGAAGCCGTGGATCAACGCGTGGTCTGCGGCCCCGATGATCTGAGCCGCCCCGCCCGTGAGGTACTGGATGCAATGCCCGCCATCGATCCCAAAACACGCCCGGATTCCCCGCGCATCTACCTGATCGGGTTTCAGGATAAAGACACTTCCAACGCACGACTCGTGTCAGAAGCGGGCCTCGAAGGAGTTGCACCGGAAGAAATGCCGGGCAGTATTTACGATCTGCTGGCGACCGGCGCATTTGGCGGTTCGCTGATCCATACTCCCAACGTGTACGATTTTCCCGTTTCGTTACACATTGCCCGGATTCTTGGTGGGGATGCGGTCTGGGTGCAGAATGGCCAACCGGTGAATTTTCACGAGCACTGGCTGGATGAGCGGGCCGATATGCTGCGTCTGCCGGGCATCACTGCCTGCAGTGCCAACCCCCAAACATTGAAAATCCTCTGCGAACTGGCGAAAGACTGGAGCCCGATCCGTTATCAGGATTGAATCGTATCTGGTGTCGCAGGCTTGGTGGCTTCCACAATGATGCCGCCGAGCTTGAGAAACTGATGGATCGGCGTAAACCAGTGTTGCTCTTTCCAGGGCAATCCCGATTCTTCAAATGCCTGCTCCAGTTCAACCCGGTTATAGGTTCTGCATTTCCAGGTACGGCTATTGAGCATGCCCGAGAATTTGTCTTCCGTCGCCAGCAGAAAAAGACTGCCTCCCGGCTGCAGAACGCGATAGATCTCTGTCAGCCCATGTCTGGGATCTGCCACATATTCCAACACCCAGCCACACGTCACACAATCGAACGATTCGTCTCTGAAAGGCAGTTTCGTCAGATCGGCGGAAAGATAGTTGGGACGCGGGCTGTCCATCCGGTTTCTGGCGCGTTTCAACATCTGATGCGACAAATCGCAGGCGACCAGACGTGCCTCAGGATGCGTTTCGCGTAGCAGGTGCCCGAGAATCTGACCTGCCCCCGAACCGATATCCAGAATGCTGCGAAACTCAGACACATCAAACCGGCGGGTCTTCAGGATACGACCGACCAGAGGGTCGTGCAGCGATAATTTACTCGCCAGATAAAGTACGGCGCCTGCAGGACCGTCGTATAACTTACGCGTCGTGGACTGAATCTGGCTTTGATCGTTTTGACTTCCACCGCGAAATTCAATCAGTGACCGCAGAGATTGTTTGATGCGTAAACGCTTCTGAATGTTTTTTTTGGGTGAGCTTAATGGAGCCATAGTTCGCTATACTTAAGAAACCTGGAGAAAGATTCTGTGAAAGAAAATCAGCACCGAATTCGATTCAAAGCCATCTTAACGAACGGGTTGAGAGAAATCGTTCCGATTTCCCCATTTCTTAAGAATCACCAAAGAACACGCTTTTCATAATCATGATAAAAGTTCTAATCATAATAACTTATGATTACAGAATATTCCAGCAGCTTGATCAATCCAATTTACCCGGTTATGATCCCTGATATCGAGGCACATTCAAATCAGTATTAATTAAGCAGTTACACATTGATCGTGATTCGTGGCGGGCCTGAAAATCTTACCATTTTTTACCCTTGAATTGCGTCTGGACAACAATTTCTGCAAGGAACTGAAGGCTTAAATTGTTCATGACCGAACGGATTGATCTCAAACAGACTGACGACATTCGCGATGTAATTCACCTTGCCGTTCAATATCTGGCAAAAGGTGAACTGGTGGCATTTCCTACCGCAACAGCGTATGTCATCGCGGGTCAGTCACTTAGCTCTATAGCGATGACCAAACTGCGTTCTCTCTCCAAAGCAGAAGAACCGCTGGTGCTGTGTGTGAAAGGTTATGACGAGGCCCAGGACTATCTGCCGGAAATGCCCCCCATTGGCCGAAAACTGGGAAAACGCTGCTGGCCCGGTCCGGTAGTCATGGAGCTGGACCGTCCCGGCCCCGAGAGCCTGTTCTCGCAGTTACCGGTTGAGGTGCAAGCACAAATCTGCCCTGGCTCCCGCATGCGGCTGCGGGCACCCGCTCATGAAATCATCTTTCAGACCATGCGTCTCTCTCCCTCGCCGCTGGTACTGATGAATGAACAGCCAAAATATCAGACGGCTGACGCGATCATGGAGGATTTCGATGGCCAGGCCGCATTGATTATTGATGATGGCCCTTCCCGCTTTGGTGATCAGTCTACCGTTGTCTCCGTTTCTGACAATCAATGGAGCATCCTGCAACCGGGGGTCGTCACCGAAACCACACTGAAACGACTGTCGAGCGAAATTTACATGTTCGTCTGCACAGGAAACACCTGCCGCAGCCCGATGGCGGAAGGCCTGTTTCGTAAACTTCTCTCTGATAAACTGGGCTGTCAGGAAGATGAATTGTCCGACCACGGCTTTATCATTGGTTCAGCCGGCCTGGCTGCCGCCTCAGGAGCCCCTCCCAGCCCGGAAGGGGTGACGATCCTGGCGGAGCAGGGAATTGATATTCGCAGCCACGAGAGCCAGCCTCTGACGGGGCGTTTACTCGATCAGGCAGATCATCTCTACACTATGACACAAGGGCATCGCACCGCAATTCTCGCTGAGCGTCCCGACCTGGAAGAGGTTGTCCAAATGCTTTCCTCTGAAGGCAAAGACGTTTCCGATCCGATTGGCGGCGGATTTCAATGTTATGTCGATTGCAAAAAAGAAATCGAGCAGCATCTAAAATCGATCATCACTCAGATTAACGCCTCTTGAAATAACAACGCTATAGTTTACCTTGCCCGCCTGAATTGAATGTTTTTTGACAAACAGAAAATTCGACATCCGAAGCAAGAGCACACTTGCTATAATAGGCTGTAAATCATTACCCTTTAGAATTATGAAGATACTGTGAAAGCCTCTTCCTGCGAGGCGGTGGCGTGTTTTTTAAAGTATGATTAAGAACGCTTCAGAGTTCTTATCCACAGGTCCGGGATTGTGTTGCGATATTTGCAAGTCCTCTGCCCGGAATAAAAAAAGCAGCGCGTTTATGTTTTGAACGAGTATCAAACTTCGTTTTTGATTCTTATTGCGACATTTAAATAAAAGAGTTTCAATGAAAATTGCAGTTGCCAGCGATCACCGTGGATTCACTACCAAGGTCAAGATCCTCACACTTTTAAGTCAGTTGGGGCATGAAGCACTTGATTATGGCCCCGAGGACGGCGAAAGTGTGGATTATCCGGATTATGCTGTCAAAGTAGCCCGCGCCATCGGCACGAAAGACATTGATCGTGGAATCCTGATTTGCGGAACCGGTATGGGAATGTGCATCGTTGCCAACAAATTTCCGGGAGTCAGGGCGACTCCCTGTCATGACGATATCACTGCGCAAATGAGCCGACTGCATAACGACTCGAATGTACTTTGCCTTTCTGCTGACCTGCTCGGAGACCGACTCGTAAACCGGATGATCGAAATCTGGCTGAAAGAAGAATTCGAAGGAGGTCGGCATGCCCGACGCCTGGAAAAACTGAGTAAAGTCGAAGAGGAAAATATGCCCCCCCACTAGCCTGTGTCCAGGCAGGTGGAAGCGTTTTCACAAACATCCGAATCGAGAACCACAGCATGGGTAGCGCTGTGGTGAAACAGGTTGCGCTCCCGGCATTGGTATCTCCCCCTGTGAAATCCCGCTGTGCCTAAACGGATATTCCCCTCCTCTCTGCCTGACCGTCAGATCACAGCCTCTGAAGCGCACGACAGACAGCCCCTGACAATGCACGAGGAAACTCTGTATCCGAATCTCAAAGATATACTGCGGCAGTCGTTCAATTTCCTTCACAGATTCCTTTTCAAACGGATCAAATCTCTGTATCGTCAACGAAGAGTTATCAGGGAACTTTAGACTCCTTTTCTCAGTACGTGTGCTGTTTTGAATTCTTGAGTCAGGAAATAGAACAGAGGGTTTTGCAAACATGGATCAGGGCAACTTAAAATTTACCAAAACTCACGAGTGGGTCAGCGTTGAAGGCGACGTCGCCACAGTCGGCATTACCGATTTTGCCGTCAATCAATTGACCGATCTCGTGTTCATTGAACTTCCGGAAGTCGGCTCGACCTGTGAAGCAGGGAAAGTGTTCGGGGAAGTGGAAAGTGTCAAGGCGGTCAGTGATTTATATTCGCCGGTCAGCGGTGAAATCACGGATGCGAATACGGCACTCGTGGATGACCAGTCACCACTTTCTGATGACCCCTTCGGAAAAGGCTGGATCACCAAAGTGAAAATGTCAAACGCTTCCGAGCTGGACAATTTCATGAACGCCGATGATTATCGCAAGTTTTGTGAATCCGAAGCACATTAATAAATATCCACTCCGGAAGCAGCTGGCAATGAGCAGAAAATCTCAATGAACGGCGGCACGACAGACATTTCCTTCTGTCATCTGGAGCGTGTCCCAGTGAACCATCGTGTCACCCATGCTGTTCTACTTGATCCGAATAGCATTGAAGACGCGACAATAAACCTGGACACAGGCTAAAGTGGATAAAAAGAGAGTTCCAAAGTTTCTCGCGCGACTATAATCAAACAGTTGAATCGCCAACGTCATTACAATCACGTTTATTACGAGTGAACCGTGCCTTACCTCTTTAACACATCAGAACAGCAGCAGGAAATGCTGCAAGCCATCGGCGTTGACTCGCTGGAAGCTTTGTTTTCCACAATCCCTGCAGAGTTGCGACTGAACCGTCCACTCGAGATCCTGCCTGCTTTGACTGAAATAGAACTGCAGGCACGCGTCTCGCAACTGGCAGCGAAAAGTGTCGGTCCGGGTTCACGCGTGTGCATGCTGGGGGGCGGAGCTTACGACCACTTCATTCCCGCCGCCGTCGATGAAATTGCCAGACGGGCAGAATTTTACACCGCTTACACTCCCTATCAGGCAGAAGCCAGCCAGGGAAGTCTGCAGACCTTTTTCGAATTTCAATCGTTGATCTGCCAGTTAACGGGCATGGATGTTTCGAACGCCAGTCTGTATGAAGGGGGCACGAGCGTAAGTGAAGCGGCTTTTATGGCGATGCGGGTCACCGGTCGCCATGATCGAGTCGTCTTGCTGGGGTCGCTACATCCGGAATATCTGCAGATTGTGCAGACATACCTGACGCATTTGAACTGTGAAGTCGTCGTCGTGCCCTGCCACAACAACGGTTGCGTTGATCCGGCAGACGTCGAAGCTGCCATGAACGATCAGACCGCCTGTCTGGTCATTCAACATCCCAACTTCTTTGGAACGCTGGAAGAAGCCGAGCAGCTGACGGAAATTGCTCACAAGTATGGCGCGCTGGCTGTGGTCTCTTATGACCCGATCAGTCTCGGCATCCTGAAACGTCCCGGCGATTACGGTGTCGACATTGCCATCGCGGAAGGCCAGTCTCTGGGAACGCCTCTGCAGTTTGGCGGCCCGTATCTCGGTCTGTTTTCCTGCAGCGAAAAATTTGTCCGTAAAATGCCCGGTCGCCTGATCGGTCAAACCGTGGACCGCAACGGGAAACGCTGTTTCGTGCTGAATCTTCAGGCCCGCGAACAACATATCCGTCGCGACAAAGCCACCAGTAACATCTGCAGTAATCAGGGACTGATTGCAATCCGCGCTGCCGTTTATCTGTCTCTCGTCGGAAAACAGGGCATTCGTGAAGTCGCTGAGCTTTCCTGTCAGAAAGCACATTATGCGGCCGAGCAGCTTTCCCAGATCGAAGGCATCGAGCTCATGTTCCCCGATCGTGCGTTCTTCAAAGAATTTGTTGTAAGCTGCTCTGAAGGTGCCGATTATCTGCTTCGCAAAGCACGCCAGGCCGGCTTTGACCTGGGACCGGAACTCTCCCGGTTTGAATTCAAGAACGGTCCAGAGTCTTATCAGACCGGCGTCCTGGTCGCGATCACAGAACAAAGAACACGCGAAGAAATCGACCGTCTGGTGACGGCGCTGAAAGCGTAGCCTCCGCTTAAACGACTCCTTAACACGTTTCACTAGTTCAGATATTTCGAAGCAATTATCATTACCATGCGAAATCAATTGGCTACCGAATTATTGTTTGCTCTCTCCCAACCCGGCCGGCGCGGTGCCCTGTATCCTGCAGCGGATGTCCCTGTCAAACCGCTGGAAGAACTGATTCCGAAATCAGCACTCGCGACTGAACCAACGGGGCTGCCTGAAGTCGCGGAATCGGACGTCATTCGGCACTTTGTCAATTTATCAACTTTGAACATGTGCGTGGATACCCACTTCTACCCGCTGGGCAGCTGCACCATGAAATACAATCCCAAACGCCATGAGCGGCTGGCAAGTCTTCCGGGCATTGTGGATCTGCACCCGTATCAAAATCCGTCCGACCTGCAGGGCATGTTCGAACTGCTGTATGAAACGCAGGAAATGCTGGCGGAAATCTCAGGGTTGCCTGCGGTCTCTCTGCAACCGGCGGCCGGCGCACAAGGCGAATTCACGGCATTGCTGACGGCCAAAGCCTACTTTGAAGATCGTGGCGAAAAACGTACAAAAGTCTTGTTCCCCAACAGTGCGCACGGAACCAATCCGGCCAGTGCTGCGATTGCCGGCTTCGACTGTGTGCAACTGGCAAGCAGCAAAGCAGGACTCGTGGATCTGGAAGACCTCAAAGCACATCTGGATGACCAGACAGCTGTTTTCATGGTTACCAATCCGAATACGCTGGGCCTGTTTGAAAAAGATATCAAGCAGATCGCACAACTGGTTCATGACGCAGGCGGCCTGGTTTACATCGACGGGGCCAATATGAACGCCATCCTCGGTTACACCCGCCCCGGTGACTTCGGCGGCGACATGATGCACTATAATGTCCACAAAACATTCACCGGCCCCCACGGTGCCGGCGGACCCGGGTCAGGGCCAATTGCTGTTCGCGATTTCCTGGCAGACTACCTTCCCGGACCGGTCATCAAATGCAATGAATCGGCAGGCGCTGACGAAGACCGGTATGTTCTGGAAATGCCGGCCAAATCCATCGGACGCGTCCGCACGTTTTACGGAAATATCGGCATCCTGGTACGCGGCTACTGCTACCTGCGAACTCTGGGAGCGAAAGGCTTGAAAGACGTCTCCACCAATGCGGTCCTGAATGCGAACTACCTCAAAGCGATTTTAAAAGACGTACTCCCGGTCCCGAATGGCGACCTCTGCATGCACGAATTTGTGGCTTCTGCTTCAAAAATCAAAACCCAAAACGGGATTACGGCGATGGATATCGCCAAACGTCTGCTCGATTTTGGTTTTCATGCCCCGACCGTATATTTTCCGCTGGTTGTACCTGAAGCAATTATGGTCGAACCGACGGAAACCGAATCGAAAGAAACCATGGATGCGTTTGCGGAAGCCCTCCGTACGATTCTCAAGGAAGACCCCGCATATCTGCATCTGGCACCGCACAGCACCGCGATCAGCAGACCAGATGAAGTGATCGCGGCCCGTAACCCGATTCTGCAGTGCTGCGAGCCGCAATAGCCGATTCTCATTCTTAAGTGTCACTTCACAGTCGGGTCTCTGGTATGACTGATGCTTCCATCCCGGATCACTGTCGTCTGATCATTGAGCCAGCCCCGCTCTCGGGCAGCTGGAACATGGCCGTTGATGAATCGCTGCTGGAGTCGGCTGCCTCACAGGAAGCCTGCACCTTACGCTGGTATCGCTGGGACCAGCCTACGATCTCGCTCGGTTACTTTCAAAAAAATGAAATCGAGGACCAGAATGACACCTGGAAAAACCTCCCCCGGGTCCGCAGACTCTCAGGCGGCGGTGCGATTTTACACCACCATGAATTAACCTATTCCTTCGCGGTTCCGGCAAGTCATCCGCTTTCCAGATCACTACCGGAGCTTTATCTCACCATCCATCAACCGCTGATTGATGTCCTGGCGGCCCATGATCTGATGGTAGAATTTCGGGGAACTTCGATTAACGTAGAGTCAGAGCCGTTCCTCTGTTTTGGACGCGGCGATGAGCGGGATCTCGTCTTGGACGGGCATAAAATTCTGGGAAGCGCCCAACGACGCAGGCGCGGCGCAATTGTTCAGCATGGCAGCCTGTTACTGATTACCTCCGAATATGCCCCCCTTTTTCCCGGGCTACTGAATCAGTTCGCTTTAACCAGCCTGTACATCGACACATTTCTGGCTCAACTGGCGGAAGAATTTTCACAAGCCATATCCCGGGCGATTGGTCTCCCTATGCAGTCGCAAAAACTGACTGACGAAGAACACGCGCTGGCCACCCGCCTGGAAAAAGAAAAATACACCCAGGACTCCTGGACTTCCCGGAAAAAATAATGCTTATTGGTTAAGACAACAGAAGTTACCAAAATCAAGGAAAAATGACGCACCCAATAATAAATCATTTACATAACTGTTGAGGGATTTATCTTTATTGACATAGCGCCAGCCGCCTGATAGCGTTAAGTATGTAATACCTGTTTTTATTCGATTCATATTTTGTGTTACGAAAAATAGTAGTGGATTTTTGCTTACGATGAAGTGAGTCAAACCACACAATGCGGGCCATTCA
>CAXBFD010000134.1:0-16530 GCA_963974925.1 uncultured bacterium
GTCAAAAAATAATCGAGGGAGAACTCACAAAAAAGTGATAAAAGGTGTCAGGAACCTTTTATTGATATTTCAAGGGAATTTGATTCACAATTCCTGCTGAATGTTCATCTGAGTTGGTGCCGGTGATATCTGGTAGGATTTCATCACCGTTGGTTTCTTTCAGTTTTACTGCTTCAGGTTCTGACGGTGGCTGGCGCCGATCCGCTCATGGTTGGTGGGTGGTGCGAACGTACGAAGTTGATCTGCGGTTCCATTCCAAAAGTGCTTTGGGATCGAACGTCGCCAAGTTGAAGGACGCATAGGGCCGCAGCCTACTTTTGATGAGAATGGTTTCATGCTCTGGTTTTGTGAGTCAATCTGTCAATTTCCTGCTCGCTGCGCTCGGCCCGGATGTGCATCCCGGCCTACCCTCAATTACATCTTAAATCACATAGGATCGCTGCTCCTTTTATCCGTGCGATTGTTGGATCTGCAGATCATCGCCAAAGGCGTGGGACCGTCAAGGGGGAGTCGCTGCTCTTTCTCGCGAACGACTTATGATACCCTGGGAAGTCATTGCGAAAGCAAAGAAAAGCGGAGTGAAACGCTACGATGTCGTTTGATAACTGAGGTGCGATTGAGCAGGGGTTTGCAAAATCTTGCTGAAACAAGCGGCTTATATAGTGCTGATTTTTTCAGGAGTTCAGAAACGTCAGCTGAACCAGTAGTGTTCTCGCGCGCGACGCAGGTAACAGCGAATCATTCCGAATGGCGCGATGCGGTCAAGTCCGATTTCTTCAGCGGGAAGTTACCGGATCTCAGCACTAAAGATTCTGAACCGGTTCGGAAAGTGCCGCATTCTGAACAACTGAAACAGGGGAAACGATATGGTCCTCACTTCTGGTGACGATGATCTCACCGAGTCATTTCAAGAGACCGGACGCGGATTCCAAGTGCTTTCGGATACTGAAAACACACGCCTACGACTCCTGTACCACAGCTTCCGGTTCACTCACTGGCTTCACTGCCTGGCGCGGGAAAAATCGTTTCAGTTTCAGGAACGGTTTTTCATAGCAGTGCCAGCTGATAGTCGACAACACCAGGATGATGGCCACTCCGACACAAAATGTGAGCACACCGCTCCAGCCACTGACATCGCTCTCTTTCCAATATAACAGATACAGCTGATTCAGAGGAATCAACACCATCATCTGAAAAATGTAAATCGCATAACTGCGATTCCCGAAGTACCGCAACAGGTCCAATTCCAGCAACCGTTTCAGAGGCCTGATCGAGGAAGTATTCATCACCAGGAAAGCGATCAACAGCGCACAAATTCCGGCGAAGAGGGAATAACCTATCGTTTGGCTTGCCAGTCCATCGATAGGGAATCCAGCATCATTTACCATCACTGCGGTTAACGCCAGGACCAGCATCACGAAGCAGGGAAATGCAAACCGCTCCAGACTCCGCTTTTGATTTGCGTCCCTCAACCAGACTGCAATCAGGGCGCCTGCACTTAGGGAGTCGAGCCGAAAAACTGTCAAAGTATAAATCGTCATCGGATCCATCCCCTGATAGCGGGCAATACACCGCAACACGATCGCTGCCAGAATCATCAATCCGCAAAACAAGCCGACATGACGGCGATTCAGCAGAAAGATTGCAAAAGGCCAGATGAGGTAAAACTGCTCCTCAACTGCCAGTGACCAGAACGGCTGCACCACCATCGGCGGCGTGCTCCCACCAAACACCGGTCCCCAGTTCTGCAGATACAGCAGGTACCAGATTTGATCGGGAAAGTCCGGGTTTTTGAAAAAGAGCCACAAAATCACGCCATAATACAGCGGAAAGATTCTCAAGATGCGGCGAAGATAAAAGTTGCGAAAGAAGTGCGGGTTCTCGCGGGTATCCAGCAGAATCCCCGTGATCAGATAACCGGACAACACAAAAAACAGATCCACACCGCACCAGCAGGAACGTGAGACCAGATCATAAACGTGACCGACCGCGCCGGAACCGGTAATAATCAATCCACTGTGAAAAAACAGCACCAGTAAAATAGCAACGCCACGTATCCCATCCAGCGCAGGCACATGATTTGAAGAATTCACGGGTTCGAATTTGGATGAGTTCATTGAATGAAGCGTGTCATAAGCAGGCGCGGAAATCAGATTATTCAGTATGGACTGATTTTCAAACAGCCTTACCCCTGACACAATGATCTCTCGTGAGAAAGCGATTCAAGCGGCACTTTCAGAACGGATCATAACGATTCTGCTGGTCGTAATGTTGCTCGCACCCTGATTCACTTCGGGTGAAGATAACAGGCAGATGCGCTGAAACGGGTTGCGTCGGTTTCAGGATGTCAGACGGAGCGCGTAACTCCGCCGTCCACGCGAATGTTTTGACCGGTAATATATTTTGCACCATCGGACAGCAGAAAAGCAACGGTTTCTGAAATTTCGTCGGTCGTACCATAACGGCCCATGGGAATACGGCTGAGAAACGCTGCTTTTTCTGGCAGGCTGTCAATAAATCCAGGCAGTATATTATTCATGCGGACGTTGACGGGCGCGTATTCATCTGCAAAAAGTTTGGTGAAGGCAGCCAGGCTGGCGCGAAACGCCCCGGAGGTAGGAAACACGGGATCCGGTTCAAAGGCAGCAAAGGTGGAAATATTGACAATCGGGCCCCCTCCTCCCGCTTGCAGAATCGGCGTCACCAGCCGCGCGATACGTACGACATTCAGGAAATACACATCCAGCGCGGCGTGCCAGTCCTCATCACTGATTTCAAGAATCTTACCTTTCGGCCCATGGCCGGCACTATTCACAACCGCATCGATCCTGCCAAACGAATCCATGGCGGTATCTACGAGGCGTTTGAGGTCCGCCATATTCTGATTGGAACCGGTGACGCCCACACCCCCCAGTTCCGTAGCCAGCGCTTCGCCGCGCCCCGAGGAAGACAGGATGACGACTTTGTAGTCGCGTTCAGCGAGCTTTCGGGCAATGGCTGCCCCCATGCCGCTACCGGCAGCGGTGATCAGTGCAACTTTGGTGGTCATGTTCTGTCTCTTTCCCGAGTCTCACAATTCGGTTTATCCTGGTTCATAAAACGTTTCCAGCACTCAAACTTCTTATCATCATACACAACAAAGTTTGTTGCCACGACCGTTGCCACCCTGGCAGCAATCGCCGTCTACAACAGGACAGGAAAAATAAATACCTTCAGATTGTTGCGATGCAGAAGCCTGGGGTATATGATAAACATAGGCAGTTTGCGTTCTTCGTTCGAGGTCGTAGCCACACTCGCCAGCCGCGTGGATGTTGATTCATCAGGCCACCCTCTGCCAAGTACAATGTTGTTCTAACCCTACAGCTGATTTTTGAACAATCCAGAAGGAGGTCTTATCATGCAGCATTGTTTGATACTCGTATCCACATTGACCGTATCACATTTCGCCTCCATCGCTTATTCCCAACAGGATAATGCAAAACCGCCAGAATCGCGCGAGCATTGGCGGATCATCTATGTGAGGGGCAAGAACATTGGATATGTTCACGATGCAGTCGAAACAGTCAACCGGGACGGAAAACTGATTGTGGTCAATCAGCATACTTCTGTCATCGACGTTTTGCTGTCGCGCCGAAAAGAGGGTGTTGCCTCCGATACCCGTTCCAAAATTACGATTCAGTCTGAGGAAACGACCGACGGCGATGTACTCGGCTTTCGATACCAGGTCCAGAACTCGCCATCGGCTACCATTCTCAAGGAGGGCCGTGTTTCTGATGGTCAATTGCGGATTCAGACGAAAGCAAATGGCCGGGTGACGACAAAATCCAAAGACTATCCGAATGGTGTCAAAGGCCCGGCCTATGCCGATCGGATGCTGTTAAAGAATCCGCTGAAAGCAAATGAAACCAGGGTCATCACCACATTTGATCCCAGGTCCGCGAATGTGGATACGATCCGTTTCGAGGCGCGTGATTATGAAAACACGCTGCTTCAGGATGGGATAGAGAAACGTCTGCTGCATGTCGTGGTCACACACAGTATCGCCCCAACGCAGGAGTTTCATGAGTTCCTCGATGAAGAGGGTAACTCCTGGAAAACGACCGTTCCCTCTCAGGACATGGTGGTCTACACCACTTCGAAGGCAACCGCCCTCAATTCGTTCAAAAACATCGAAAATCCTTAAACCGCACGTGAGAAAATTCTATCTTAGCCACGCTCTGATGAGTGTGGCTTTTTTTATTCAAGAGTTTAAAAAGGGTCAAACCTGAAATGGAGAAAGATGAGTGCACCGAACCGGAACAATCACGGGGGCTCGTTACTCCGTAATTTTCACCGTCACCTTACCGCTGTTGTCGGCCAGTTCATGCCAGGCATCCTGGCAGCGCAGATACAATGTGCCGCTCGCGGGGGCTTTGAAGCGGCCGGTCTCGCCGAGTTCCATTGTTTCGCTGAGCGCGTATTCGTCAGCCTCGTTTTCAAACAGGACAACCCCCAGTAACCTGCCCTGTCCGTTCTCTGCCCCTTTGGCGGTGACCGACTCCATTTCGCTGTCGGTTTTCCATTCTCCGTCTGTGGAAAACTGATACTCCCTGCCTTCCTCTACTAAAACACGAGAGGCCTGCCAGCCCTGGTTGGCTTCGATTTTGGAAACCAGTGGGCGAACAGAATTCGGTTTGCGCGATTTCGTTTTCCAGTCCCATTGACATAAATCGCAGCGGTATCCCTGATCAAAGTGTTCGAGAAAAAACAGATACTCAAACGAAATCTCGCGGGCCATTGAACCGTATGTCTGATTAAACGAAGCCGGTTTATTCATCAACATTCCCAGTCCCAGCGGGCGAAAGCGGTCCGCATAATTCGGATTCGTCGCCAGCAGGTGGCACAAGGCCCACCGCCAGCAGTAATTCTGCCAGGAATCACCGGATATCTCTCTGGAATTGACAATCTCGTTCAGACTTTTCGGATCGCTGCGCTTAATGTAATCAACGACATAAGATTCGCAGTTGACGGCGAGAGGCTGTCCTTTTTGTGGAACCGCTTTCCAGTTATTCCCCATCTCGGCCATGCCTTCGCTGTACCAGACCGGACCTGTACGACCGAAATTCTGCGTACAATACGCGTGGACGGCTTCATGCTGTGGCGTTCCCCGATCCGCTGTCGCATACACGATCGCTTTGGCCGCCACCAGCTGATTGCCACGATACCTGGTGTGCCCGATGGTCACACCTCCGCCGCCTGCCACTGACTGTACTCCATTGGGATGGAGACTGCCGGGCGGCCAGTTCGCCAGATCTTTCACCACGTAACACTCAATCACACTCCGGTTCGGACTCCCCCAGTAAGTCGAAATGATAACCAGCATCTTCTCCAGCCGCTCAAGTAGATCCTTCGCTTCCGCCGCTGGCAGGTCGGTATGAATCAGAAAGTTTTTCGACCGGTAATCGGCGGGCAAAGTCGCCTGCTGCGCATTCAGACGGTTATTCCTGCTCCCCTTTCCCTGTGCATTGAGAGTGGAAACAGAACCTGCTGCCAAAAACAGAACGAATATGATCGCCGCGGAAAGCAGCGTTTTATTGAAAATTGTCTTGGAATACACAGTCGATCATCCTTTCACTGGACTCGGCCTGGCTTTTTTTTCAGAAATGACTTCAAAAAGAGGTGCCCTTCCATTCTAACACAGACCTCACCTGAAACCAATTTGCTGCTCGAAACCGGCGAGATCACATCTCAAACGCTTGATATGTCGGCTCTACCCGTTTACTCTGAAATTGAAAGTGTTTATAAAGAAGGTTTAGTTTTATTTGTCATTGGCACAAGAGTGAGAGGTTTCCCCATGAACTATTTAACGCATATTCGAGCCGGTTTTCTACTGCTGCTGATTTCCTGTGTTCATTTGACACCTTCAAATATCAGTTTTGCTGAGGAACCACAATGGAAAGCGGGATCATCCAGCGTCGTGATTACCCCCGAAGAAGACCTCTGGATGGCCGGATACGGGGGCCGTACCGCACCTGCGGATGGGAAAATCCACGACCTCTGGCTCAAAGTGCTGGTGATTGAAGCCCACGACGGACACCGTGGCGTTGTTGTTTCGACAGACACGCTGGGGATTCCTCAATCGATCTATAACAATGTCTGTGCCGCTCTCAAAGAAAAATTTAACCTCGAGCGCAGTCAGATCATGCTCAACAGCTCGCACACACATTGCGGGCCCGTCTTGCGGGGTGCCCTGCATGATGTTTATCCCCTGACGCCGGAACATGTCAAACAGATCAACGCGTATTCCGACAAGCTCGAACAAAAGCTGGTCGACGCCGTCGGAACCGCCCTCAAAAACCTGGAACCCGCCACACTCTGGACAGGCGAAGGTTTCACCAGTTTCGCCGTCAACCGCCGCAATAACATAGAAGCTGATGTCCCCAAACTCAGAAAAGCGGATGAACTCAAAGGCCCGGTTGACCACAGCGTTCCCGTTCTGGCCGTCAAAGACAAAAACGGCAAGCTGAAAACCATCGTTTTCGGTTATGCCTGCCACAACACCACGCTGGGAATCCAGCAGTGGTGCGGAGATTATGCCGGTTTCGCCCAGTACGACCTCGAAGCCATGTTCCCGGGAGCCACCGCCATGTTTTATATGGGCTGCGGTGCTGACCAGAACCCGCTCCCCCGCAGAACTCAGGATCTGGCAGAATCTTATGGTTCCCGATTGGCTCACGCGGTCGCCGATACCGTACGGCTGCCGATGGTGGAACTCGATCCCGAATTGAAAACCGAAATAGAAATCGTCGATATCAAGCTGGGCGATGCACCCACGAAAGCAGAGCTGGAAAAATTCGCCGCCGGCAATCCTGAATACTACGTGACACGCTGGGGAGCCAGGCTGCTTAAACAGCTCAACGAAGGCAAACCGTTCATCACCGCGTATCCCTTCCCTGTCCAGACCTGGTTTCTGGGCAACCGACAGCTCTGGATCACAATCGGCGGCGAAGTGGTCGTTGATTATGCACTGGGAATGAAAAAAGAGTTTGGCGCTTCCACCTGGGTTGCCGGTTATTGCAACGATGTGATGGCATACACGCCTTCACTGAGGGTTCTTGAAGAAGACGTTCCCCCGCGCAAGTCTTCCCGCTGGGGTTACGAAGGCAATACATCCATGATCGTCTATGGCATGCCCGCACAACGCTGGTCCGAAGAAATTGAAGACAAAATTGTCGAAAGTGCCAGACGGCAGGTCAAAAAGGTCCGCAATGGAAAATAGCCCCGCCTTTCGTTAAGATGGCCGCTTTCGAGCCTGAATTTCACTGCAGAAGACCAGCTTCTAGGGATGTTTTACGTTTTTGACAGTCCTGCCGTTTGTCGATCGGGATACGACATCATAGAATGCAACTATTCAGATCATAAAAGAAACATGAGTCAACTCAGGTTGCCTGTGGTCACCTGAAATCGAAATTTACCCATTTACGTAGCACTGAGGAGAGATTAATGGCTTCCGGAAATCCTTTTGGCGCGGAAGGTCAATTAAAGACAGCGAGCGGTGAGTACACTTATTACCGGTTACAGAAACTCATCGATGATGGCATCGGCAATGTGGAAGTGTTGCCTTATTCGATCCGCGTGCTGCTGGAATCATGTCTGCGAAACGTAGACGGTTTCATCGTCAACGAAGCCGATGTCATTAATCTGGCCAACTGGAGTGCTGAGTCTCCTAACCCCGTGGAAGTCCCCTTCAAGCCAGGTCGCGTCGTACTGCAGGATTTCACCGGCGTGCCCGCGGTCGTTGATCTCGCGGCCCTCAGAAGCGCCATGGTGCGTCTCGGCGGCGATCCTCAGAAAATCAATCCGCTTGTTCCCTGCGATCTGGTCATCGACCACTCGGTACAGGTGGACGAGTTTGCCACACGACTCTCGCTGCAGCACAATGTCGAAAAAGAATTCGAACGCAATCAGGAACGATATCAGTTCCTCCGCTGGGGACAGCAGGCCCTCGACAACTTCAGCGTCGTGCCTCCTGCCACCGGGATTGTGCATCAGGTCAATCTCGAATATCTGGCCAAAGTCGTACTCAGCAAAGACGGCGTTGTGTATCCCGACAGTCTGGTCGGAACCGACAGTCACACCACCATGATCAATGGCCTGGGAGTCGTAGGCTGGGGTGTCGGCGGTATCGAAGCCGAAGCCGTCATGCTGGGACAACCGATTTACATGCTGACTCCGGAAGTGGTCGGCTTCAAACTCAGCGGGAAACTTCCCGAAGGCGCCACGGCCACCGACCTGGTTCTGCGCATCGTACAGATGTTGCGCGAACATGGTGTGGTCGGCAAGTTTGTCGAATTCTTCGGCCCCGGCCTGTCGAACATGAGTCTGGCAGACCGGGCGACGATCGCCAACATGGCTCCCGAATACGGAGCCACCATCGGCTTCTTCCCCGTCGATGATGAGACTCTGAATTACATGCGACGCACCGGACGGACCGACGACGAAGTCGATCTGGTCGAATGCTACTATAAAGCACAGGGCCTGTTCCGCACCGACAGCTCGCCTGAGCCCCGGTTTACCAGCCAGTTGAAACTCGACATCTCGACCATCGAAGTTTCCCTCGCCGGCCCCAAACGGCCGCAGGACCGGATTGCTCTGACCGATATGAAATCGCACTGGCACAGTGATCTGAGCAAAACGTTCGGCAAAAAAGATCCCTCGGAAACCAGTGTCCCGGTCGAATATGACGGCAAGAAATTCAATCTCGAAGATGGTTCCGTCGTCATTGCCGCCATCACCAGTTGTACCAACACCAGTAACCCGTCAGTCATGATGGGCGCCGGTCTGGTGGCAAAAAAGGCTGCTGAAAAAGGACTGACACGCAAGCCCTGGGTCAAAACCAGTCTGGCTCCCGGAAGCCGTGTCGTCACCGATTACCTGGAAAAAGCCGGCCTGACCCCTTACCTGGATCAACTCGGCTTCAATCTGGTCGGCTACGGCTGCACCACCTGTATCGGCAACAGCGGTCCGCTCCCCGCGCCGATTTCCAAAGCCATCAATGAGAATGACATTGTCGCCGCCGCCGTCCTTTCCGGTAACCGCAACTTCGAAGGTCGCATCAGCCCTGATGTGCGGGCCAACTATCTGGCCAGCCCCCCTTTGGTGGTCGCTTACGCATTGGCAGGAACGACCGACATTGACCTCACCACGGAACCACTCGGGCAGGATCAGGCAGGAAATGACGTTTTCCTGAAAGACCTCTGGCCATCACAGGCAGAAGTCAAAGCGGCGATGGAATCGTCAATCACGCCCGAAATGTTCCGCGAACAATACGGCAAAGCAACCGAAGGTTCTCCCGAATGGCAGGCCATCAATGGCGGCGACGGAGATATCTTTGCCTGGGATGAGAAAAGCACCTATATCCAGGAACCGCCGTTTTTCGTCGATATGCCCGAGACTCCCGCACCCATCAGTTCCATCACCGGCGCACGCGTTCTGGTCTCTGTCGGAGATTCGGTCACAACCGACCATATCTCCCCCGCCGGTGCGATCAAAGCTGATTCCCCTGCCGGAAAATATCTGCAGGAAAATGGGATTACTCCCGAAAACTTCAACAGCTACGGCAGCCGCCGCGGTAATGACCGGGTGATGACACGCGGTACTTTCGCCAACATCCGACTCAGTAATCTGCTGGCTCCCGGGACCAGTGGTGGCGTGACTACCTATCTACCTACCGGCGAGCAGACGTCGATTTACGAAGCGTCGCTCAAATACAAAACAGCGGGCACACCGCTGGTTGTACTCGCCGGCGGCGATTACGGCATGGGCTCTTCACGCGACTGGGCCGCCAAGGGAACGTTCCTGCTCGGCGTCAAAGCCGTAATTGCGACGTCGTTCGAGAGAATTCATCGTTCGAATCTGGTCGGCATGGGTGTCCTGCCATTGGAATTCCGTAAAGGGGAAAGCCGCGAAGAACTCGGCCTGGACGGCACAGAAACGTTTGACATCGAGCTGGATGACAATCTGAAACCAGGTCAGGCCATTCGTGTGACTGCCACCAAAGAGGATGGCACGCAGGTGCTGTTTACCGCACAATGCCGCGTCGATACACCAGTCGAAGTGGAATACTATCGCAACGGCGGTATCCTGCACAAAGTGCTCCGCGATCTGGCACAAGCCTGATTTGATGACGTCTGCCTATGAAACCGATCTGATTGTCGAGGAGTACCTGGACGGGTCTCGCATCGATCGGTTTCTCAGTCGCCATTTCCGAAATTATTCGACACACCGCCTGCAGCGCATCGTGCAGTCCGGTTTTGCGAAAGTCAATGGAATCCACGCTGATCCGTTACAGCGTGTTTTCCGCGGACAACAGGTGCACATCGTACTCGTTGAACCTCCCGACAAGACCTACGACCCGGAACCGCTGCCTCTGGAAATGCTGTTTGAAGATGCATGGCTGATGATTGTCAACAAGCCTCCCGGGATCATCGCGCACCCCGCCGGCAATATCCTGTCGGGCACAATCGCCAATGCCCTCCAGTATTATCTGGATCAGCAGACGGGCATTCGCAGCCTGTTAAGGCCGGGCATCGTGCATCGTCTCGATCAGTTCACCAGCGGCATCCTGATCGTCGCGAAAGAACATCTGGCACATCGTGGCCTGTCAATCCAGTTTCAGAAGAATCAGATCAGCAAATCGTATCTGGCGATTGTGCGGGGCAATCCTGAACAGGATACGTTTGAAAATCGAGCCCCCATCGGCGAACACCCCACGCAGAACGGCGTCTGCATGTCAACGCATCCGCAGGCGCTGCACGCGAAAGAAGCCTTCACGCAGTTTGAAGTGCTGGAACGCTTTCCGCAATACGCGCTGGTGCGTGCGTTTCCGCAGTCGGGTCGCCTGCATCAGATCCGCGTGCATCTGTCCGATCTGGGATATCCCGTCATTGCCGACGATTTTTATGGCAACGATGCCAAACTTCTCGACGATCGGGAATTGATTACCAGACAGGCCCTGCACGCCGAACAGATTGAGTTCGCACATCCGGTCACTGATCTGCGTATGAAAATATCCGCGGGAGCACCTGATGATTTCCATCAGGCGCTCGAGCGGTTACGAAGTACCTCGAACGCGCCTCATTTCACTAAAACACCTGCTGTTAAACCCGGTCCGCATGGCCTTGGAGACGCCACACGTAACCCGGGTTCAAATTAGACCTCAACGGTTTCCTGTTCGTCCAGTTCAGCCTGTTCGATCTCTGCCTGCTCCTCTGATTGTGCTGAATTCACTTTGATGATTTTGGACTCTTCAAACAGACGATCCAGACTCATTTTTTCAAACGCATCAAAGGCGGCGACTTTATAGCATTCTGCCATCGTCGGATAATTAAAGACTGCATTGCGGAAGTACTCGATCGTGCCTCCGAATGACATCACGGTCTGCCCGATATGTACGATTTCCGTAGCAGCTTCGCCAATCACATGAATACCCAGAATCTTTAGTGTTTCCCGATGGAACAGAATCTTCAGCATCCCTTCACGATCGCCGGAGATCTGCCCCCGCGCGATTTCCCGATAGCGGGCCGCTCCGACTTCGTAAGGGATATGCGCGTCGGTCAACTGCTGCTCGGTTTTCCCTACCATGGAAATTTCGGGAATGGTAAATAAACCGTAGGGCATGATGTCGAACGCTTCAAATGGTTCGTTGAAGGCATTACAGACCACACGCCGGCCCTGTTCCATCGACACACTGGCCAGCGCCGGAAAACCGACAATATCGCCGGCCCCGTAGATGTGGGGCACCCAGGTCTGATGCTCTTCGTTGCACCACAGACGACCACGTTCATCCGGTTCCAGACCGGCTGCCTGGAAATTCAATTCATCGGCATCCCCCACACGGCCAACAGTATACAGCACCGAATCGGCGACCAGACGCTTGCCGCTCTCCGTCTGGACGGCTGCCATCGAATCGGAAAATCGCTCGATCCCGACCACCTCTTCTCCCATCCGGAAGACCATTCCCAGCGACCGGGCATGATGGATCAAGGCATCGATAATTTCGCTGTCACAAAATTCAAGCAAACGTTCGCGACCATCCAGAACGGTCACTTCGACTCCCAGAGTCGCGAACATGATGGCATATTCAATACCAATCACACCGCCGCCGACAACAATCATCGATCGGGGGATTTCTTTCAGATCAATGATTTCGTCGGAATCGAAGATCGTTTTGCCATCAAAGGGAATGTGAGGAGGCCGTGAAGGCTTGGTGCCGGTCGCCACCAGAATGTAATCACCATACAGTTGCTTCCGCCCTGTTTCACAATCGACTTCTACTTCGTGCGGACTGACGAATTTGGCTTCGCCGATGAAAATTTCAACGCCGTTTCGTTCCAGCTGATCGTGAATAATTTCGAGTTCATGTTCCGCGACGTCAGCCAGTTTCAGACGCAGATCCTGCATCGTGATCCGGCGTTTCCGGCGATACCATTTGCTGTAAACATCACGATGACGATATCCGGTGAGATACAAAATCGCTTCACGCATCGTTTTCGAAGGGATCGTCCCTTTATGCAGACAGACGCCCCCCATACCCCGAAAATTGCGCTCAATAATGGCAACGCGTTTTCCGAGTTTCGATGCCGCAATCGCAGCTTTATGCCCCGCAGGACCACTACCAATAATTACAATGTCATATTTCATGGGATCAATCTCGATGTAACTGGCCCACTCTCTCAACCCAGGATTTCCCGCCCCAAATGTTAAGCCAAGGAGTCTAGCCAGACTTTTCCGCGTAAACAATCTTCTCTTTCTTCGTCTTTGAGGTGCTTTACAAAAGATATAAAGATTGAAGCAATTTCCGAAACAAGCTATTTTGCGTATAAGTTAACGGTTATACTGAATGTATCACTCCAGCAAAGTCTGCCTCAGAAGAGGAATTCCTCACGCCAGGAATCCAAGGATGAGCCTGCCTTCCCTCTGACTGTTCCACGTTATGATGACCGACTAAAGGAACGAAAAATGAATCATAAGATCCGAAAATTCTGGAATGTCCCCGAGCATGAACATACGCCTTACGACGTCTACCAGAATCGCAAAGCACACCGCCGGGAGTTTCTGAAATTCATGGGTTATGGGCTGGGCGTTGCCGGTTTTGCCGACCTGCTCTCCGGTTGCAAACAGGCCACTCAAGAGGAAATCGAGAAAGCAGGGGCCGTCGAACCGCTGCCGGAAGCACTGCAAGGGGTCTATCCTGCCCCCCGCAATCCAACTTTTGAGTACGGCCGACCAGAAACGGCGGAGAAAGAGGCCGTTGAATTCAACAATTTTTATGAATTCACGGGACCAACGACCAAAGAAGCCTGGAAGTATGTGGAAAAATTCGTAACAACTCCCTGGTCGGTCACCATCGAAGGGGAATGTGAAAAACCCCGCACGTTCGACCTGGATGACCTTTATAGAGAGATGAAATTCGAAGAGCGCGCTTATCGTCTGCGTTGTGTTGAAACCTGGGCGATGTGCGTTCCCTGGACCGGATTTCCCCTTTCCAGCTTATTGAAACTTGTCGAACCCAGAGCGTCTGCCAAATTTGTGGCGTTTGAAACTTTCAACAAACCGAGCGAAGCCCCGTATATGGAAAAGAGTGGCCCCACCACCTGGCCCTGGCCTTATACCGAAGCATTGAGCATCGAAGAAGCGATGAACGACCTGTCGTTTATCGCGACCGGCCTGTATGGGAAACCCCTTTTGAAACAGAGTGGCGCCCCGATCCGTCTCGTCGTCCCCTGGAAATACGGCTTCAAGTCCGGCAAATCGATTGTCAAAATCAAGCTTACCACCGAGCAGCCGGCTACCTTCTGGAACACCGTGAATCCGAATGAATACGGGTTCGTCGCCAACGTGAATCCCAAAGTCCATCACCCCCGCTGGAGCCAGCGCACTGAATGGATGCTGGGAACGCAGGAACGTTTCGACACCCAGTTGTATAACGGTTACGGCGAATATGTCGGCGGCCTTTACCCCGCCTGAACGGCATTCGCCATCAACTGGGATCGAAATTTCTCTATAAAAAAAGCACAGGCGAGGAGTACTTCGCCTGTGCTTTAGTTAATTGGTTGACTCAGTCTGTCAACCATCGAATTTTATTAGTCGTCCGAAGAGAACATCATCACGATCCGCAGGACATACCAGAACAGTGTGGCGACAGAAGCAAACAGTGCCAATGAAGCCGACACGTATTGATCGGTCGAGTATTGATGTAACACATTCGATGTTTCATACAGGATGAAGCCACTCATCAGCAGCACCATCGCACCGGCAAACCAGATCCCCAGTGAGAATCCGAAAATCGCACCACCGATGGCGATTCCGATTGCCGCCAGCATGGCAATTGTCAGGCCCCCTCCCAGATAGGAGAAATTAGCGCCCGTCACAAACACATAAGCAGTCAGTCCGCCAAAGATACAGAGCGTAATGATCGCGGCGACTGGAATGACGGTCGGATTGGAGAATTCTTTGGCAATATACAGAATGGGAACAAAGATCAGCGCTTCAGCGACGATATACAGCCCCAGACCGGCATACTGTGTACCCAGTGACTTGGCGCTGGAGGCCATGGAACTGGCAATCCAACTGGCACCCATGAAGGCGATCAGGACCAGCCACATATTACCCGTGAAGGCACTGAGGATCGGATCTCTCAGCTCGGGCGTGCTGAGAATGATTGACTCCAGCCCCATGAAGGCCAGAATCGCACCAGCCAGGTGCATGTAGGTTTTGCGGATAAACGTGGCACGTTCGGATGCAATCGCATCAATGGCGAAGACACCGCCTCCCGCCGTTGTATCCTGGTCATAATAATCAGGAGTTAAGTTGTTCATTAAGAGTATTCTCCAGTTTGTGAGATGGGATGTTCCAGACGAACACGGTTTGGTCATCGATAGATATCATAGCATTCAACGGTTGAATTACAGCCCCTACCGCCGCGCATGATAATTATAGGTCGCGGTGCACATAATTCAAGTACCAGTTGAAGCTCTTTTCTGTTTTGCAGTTACGGCTACGACTGACTTCCCCGCCAAAGCAAATGGTGGTTTCGTTGTGCCTCCCTGCAAGTTCTGTTATTTCATACGATAGTCTATATCAGACCAATTAAAGAATTCTAGAAAATTCATGTGAAACCCTACGAAATATTTGATGAAATGAACGATTTAAAAACAGAACAAATCTACAAAAAATGGGAATTCTGGATCGACGTGGGGGGAACGTTCACGGACTGTATCGCGCGGTCGCCGGAAAATGAGTTCATCCCCTTTAAGACTCTTAGTTCGGGTATTACCAAAGGGCGGATTCAACAAATCTGCGATCCGACCACGATTGTCGACCCTTCCCACTGCGGCGACCCGGCAGAGTTCTGGCAGGAGTATCAAATTGAATTTCTGAATGAAGAGGGACAACCCGTCCATTCGGCACAAGTGACGACCTTTGACACCACCACCGGCACTTTCACGTTCACAGCCCCCCTGCCCGCTTCGGTTAAAACAGCCACCGGTTTTGAACTCTCGTCCGGAGAAGAAGCCCCCGTGCTGGCAATTCGCTGGATTCTCAGCCTGAAAAAATCGGATACGATTTCCAATGTCAGCGTCAAACTGGGCACCACGCGAGGCACCAATGCCCTGCTCACCCGCAATGGAGCCCGCACCGCTTTCATCACCACCAAAGGTTTCGCCGATGTCCTGTTAATCGGAAATCAGGATCGCCCCCGCCTGTTCGATCTGGTCATCCGGAAACCGGAACCTTTGTTCGAAACCGCCGTGGAAATTGATGAACGCATCACCGCGGAAGGGACCGTGCTCCGCGCGCCTGATCCTGAGACAGTTCGTCAGCAACTGAAAGCACTCAAAGCGACAGGTGTGGAATCGCTGGCGATCTGCCTGCTGCATTCCTTTGCGAACCCCGACCATGAAGAACGGGTCGCGCAAATCGCTGCCGAGATCGGATTTGAAGAGATCAGCGTTTCGAGCCGCCTCTCGCCGTTGATTAAAATCGTCTCCCGCGGCGATACGACCGTGATGGATGCCTACCTGAATCCGATCCTCAAAGATTACATCAGAAAACTCCGCACACCGCTACAGAACTGTGATCTGAAACTGATGACCTCCGCCGGCGGTCTGGTCGATGCCACAAATTTTGTCGGCAAAGACAGCATCCTGTCCGGTCCTGCGGGGGGCGTGATCGGTTATTCCCGCGTGGCAGAAGTCGCCGGTTTTCCGAAATCGATCGGCTTTGACATGGGGGGCACCAGCACCGATGTCTCACGCTTTGATGGCGTTTATGAGCGGGAATTTGAAACCCGCAAAGCGGGCGTACGGATCGTTGCCCCGATGCTGAGTATCGAAACCGTCGCCGCCGGCGGCGGGAGTATCTGCGGCTTTGACGGCATCAAGCTGCACGTCGGCCCTGCCAGCGCGGGTGCGAACCCGGGCCCCGCCTGTTATGGACGCGGCGGCCCGTTAACGGTGACCGACCTGAACCTTTACCTCGGAAAAATTA
>CAXBFD010000135.1:0-16491 GCA_963974925.1 uncultured bacterium
CGCCACCTGACGAATCTGTTGCTGCAACGGGCAGGAGTCGAGACCGAATTCGCGGAAGACGGAATCCAGGCAGTAGAACTGATCGAGAACCAGTTACAGAACGGCTTGACTGTTGATTTAATCTTGCTCGATATGCAAATGCCGCGAATGGACGGCTATCAGACAGCGGCCCGTCTGCGCCAAATCGGATTTCGCCGGGCGATCATTGCTCTCACCGCCGATGCAATGCAGGGAGACATGAATCGGTGTCTGGAGCTGGGCTGCGATGACTATCTGAGCAAGCCCATCGACTCCAGTGAACTGCTGGAGATGATATCGCGTTACACAGGTCAGGGTATGTAGATATAACTGGATGTGATTAAGTATCGAGGAACACAATGTTCGATTGCCCCGCCGGATCTCATTCTTGAAGATATTGGATGTAACGCTTGGCGGAGCGGTCAACGGCGGCTTTGGCATCGCTTGTCACAGTTTTCCCCCACCACGCTCCATAAATCCGATCAAACTCAAACGGCTCTACACAGTCAACGATCTTCTGGACTTTTCGCACAGAGAGCGGGATCAGATTGGGGTAACTGTACATGAAACTGACCCAGCGACGGTCTTGTACAACATGAATGATATCCCCACTCAACAGAACGCCTTTCCCACCAGCTCCCGCTGGCCAGTGTAAAACAGTTCCGCCATCAAAATGTCCGCCACAGCGAATAAGCGTCAAACCAGCGACGATGTTTTGCCGGTCTCCCTCCCAGTACTCAATCGCCGGACCAGATCGCATGACCCATTTGCGATCTGCATGGTGGAGAAAGACAGGGCATTCAAAAGCTTCAGCCCATTCGATCATGCTGGTATAATAGTGCGGATGACTGATGGCGATAGCAGAAATCCCGCCGATTCCATGCAGCATCTCAACCAGGCTGTTATCCAGCAGAGAGATGCAATCCCAGAGAAGATTTCCTTCGGGATGCAAAATGAGTAAGCCGCGTTGTCCGATCGCAAAGGAAGGTTCTATGCCAATGCCAAACAGTCCCCTCTCTTCCTGGCGGATCACATTTCGATGTGATTTTGCCAGTTGGTCTGAGGTCGTCCAGTTCTGGCCATCCCAGGCAATAAACTCCCGTTCTTCAATACAGATCGTACATTCTTCCGGAGGTTGAACTGTTTCTGCGAACTGTGTGCCACAATTTGTGCAGATATAGTGAGGCATAGTTAATTTTCTCGCTCAACCCATAGAATCGACGGCAGGTGATCCACATACGGACCACCTGCCTGGCAGATCAACGATCTGCCAGGGCTGTAAATTGCTTTGAGATTAAAACGGAACGATGACTCAATTCAATTTTCAATCTGTTTTTTCTTCGATGATGTCACCAAATGCCACTCGGTCACCAGCATCACCTGAAGGTTGGGTAAACTGATCTTCCCCGGCATGTACAACAATCGAACGACCAATAATCGAGTTTTCTCCATTCAATTGGATCACTTCATCAACGATATCCACTTTAGCCAAACCGTCAGCATTGGCTTCGATATTGCCCAGGTCACCCACGTGACGTTCTGAATCGGTGGGCTTGCCATGTGGCTTATCGGTAGGGTTGAAGTGACCTCCCGCTGATTTACCGGTCTCTTTATCAGACAAGTCACCTTTTTCATGAACGTGAAATCCATGTTTCCCTGGTTTCAAACCGGTGATTTCTCCCTCAACATGAATTTTATTGCCTTCTCTGGTGAAATGAATTATTCCTGAAACCTGACTGTCACCTATAGGTTGGAGCTTACAGACTGCTTTCGTAACAGTCTCCGTTTCATCTGCAGCCTCCGGTGTCAGTTGGCCTTCGACTCTCATCTCAGTCTGAGTCTGATTATTTTCTGTCGACTTATTCGGACCATTTGTCTTTTGAGTGCAACTTGCCGTTAACAGGACAAGCAGCATCAAAGGAAGTGTGTGATGTAACATGTGATTCTCCTCATTTAATCGAGTGAGCCTGAAATTAGTTTCGTTCTGATCTTGATAGATAAATATTTTCTACGTAATCGTCTTTACTTCTGGCATTCTGCTGCTGATCACGATTTATGACCGCTTCAAAATACTTATTATCAGCTGAAATGCAGGTATCCTGTTGATTCACCTCTTGCATTTCGCATTCCGAAATTTCCTGATTTGGTGAAATGATAAAAAATGTTCGACTACTGACCTGAAAAGCGTTACGGATTTGTCTATCAGGCAGTATGAATTTCTCTGCGTCAGAAGAGATTTCAGGTTCTGCTGATCATTGGTTGAACAAAATGGACGCTCAGCAACCAGACTGAAGGTTGAGTATGGCTGAATCGGTAGAAATCGCAAATCGACCACGAAACCGGGAATGATTATTCATCGTATCTACCAGATTGTTTTCAGGCGCAAAACAACAGCCTGTCAGTATGGAAGGAATCTGTTCGACTAGATTTTCGGGCGTTTCATGTCTGTTATCATTCCAAGCGGCATGCGATTTGCGAGCCAACCTCATCATTCAAAATAATAGATGCTGCCAATCGAAGATCAGGTGCGTCAGAAATGATTTGGTTGCCCCAACCCGATGAAGGAAGGCTTTCCGCACCTTCGTCTCCTGGAGGGATTGTCTGGTGTAATACCAGATGGGTGACATGTCATGTCAGGCAGCATCTATTATTTATTTCAATCGTTTACTTAGATCATATTTTACTTCATAGTCACGATTTTTGTATTTCGTCTCAACGTCGGGAGATATCAATGAATGATACGAGTATCAAAAAAGTGGATTCCACTCATTCACCACTGGGTTCAATGGGACAGAAATATCTTGCCTCCGGTGTGACCGTTTCGATGCGGCTCTGGGAAGAAGCTTCCACTCTACCGGATCCTCAGCCAATGAGACGCGATTACGAAGTGGTTGGCTATGTGATCAAAGGCAGCGTCGAGCTGGAACTGGAAGACCAGAAGATTATCTTAAATGCTGGTGACAGCTGGGTTGTCCCCAGAGAAGCCGTCCACCGTTACCGCATTCTGGAACCATTGGTTGCGGTGGAAGCAACCGCCCCACCAGCCCACATCCACGAACGGGATAAGAAATGAAAACAGACGTTCTCCTGTTGGCTCCGCCTGGTTATTTAACATGGGGAATGTGATCCAGCTTTATTTTCATTTTCAGAACGGGAGTTGAGATATCTTATAGTGGGGCTAATGGAAATGGAGAATCAATGGATTCATCAACTCAGGTTTCGGGGCCAGAACAGAAAGCAACTGCAAAAACCAGGATGAGGAAATTTTCTCTCTTTACCAGTATCTTTCTGGTAATCCTGTTTGTGGCAGCAGTGTCAACCAGCTATTGGTATTTCACCGCGAAAGGCAATGAATCGAACGGTCCCCGCAGACCCCCGGCGACTGTGACCGTTGCTCAGGCGGAGCGACATACGTGGCAGAAAGAACGAACCGGCATCGGCACTGTTCGCGCGATTCAAGGGACAGATCTGACCAGCGAACTGGCTGGAAAAGTCATTGAAATTCTATTCGAATCGGGAAAACGGGTCCGACGGGGGGAACTGCTGGTAGAGTTGGACGCTTCGAGCGAAAAGGCAGAACTCGAATCCATCGAAGCCGAGCTGAAACAGGCGCATTCGAATCTCGCGCGGGTGAAAGAATTGCTGCAGAAAGATGCGACGACCGAAGAGAATTACGAACAGATGATGACCGAAGTGGAGCGACTGAAATCATCTGCTGACCGTCAGCGCGCGATTATCGAAAAAAAGGAAATTCTGGCGCCCTTCAGTGGTGAAATCGGCATTCGTCAAATCAGTCTGGGCCAATATCTCTCACCGGAAACTGCAGTTGCCACATTACAGCAGCTTGATCCGATTTATGTGGACTTCGATCTGCCAGAACAGAATGCAGGCCTCATTAAGGAGGGGCAGTTGGTCCGGATCTCAGTCAGTGCCCATCCCAAGCATGGTTTTCGGGGGACAGTCATAGCCGTCAATCCTCTTATCGAAGAATCGACGCGCAGCTTCAAAGTCCGGGCACAGCTGGGAAATGAAGAGCGTAAATTACGCCCAGGGATGTTTGCGCAGGTGGTCGTCGAGATATCAGGCGATCGCGAAGTGGTTGTGATTCCGCAGACTGCCGTCGCATTTAATGCGTACGGAAAGTCTGTTTATTTTGTGCAGGAACAGGAATCGCAGCAGGAAGCCAGCGCTGCGGAAGATCCCATAAAAAATAATCTCAACCAGGGAGACTCGTCCGGAAAAAACAGAAGTAAACAAAAAGCCTCTCTGATAGCCAGACGCGCATTCATTCAGACCGGGGAACGCCGGGGAAAGCTGATTGAAATCCGAAAAGGGATCGAACCAGGTACGCGCGTTATAACTTCCGGTCAGCTGAAAATCGATGATGGCAGTCCCGTACAGATCGCCACAACCGACGCCGCTCGCGATGTGGAAGCGAAGGCGACCAGCCCATGAATATTTTTGATCGGTTTATTGAACGTCCTGTCCTGGCAACAGTCATCGGCCTGGTAGTCCTGCTGCTGGGAGCGCAGGCGATGACTTCTCTGACAGTACGGCAATATCCGGAAACCACCTCCACAACAATTCGAATTGTCACTCCTTACATCGGGGCGAACGCTGAGCTGGTGCAGGGCTTTATTACAACTCCTCTAGAGCAGACGATCGCCACTGCAGAAGGCATCGAATACCTGGAGAGCAGCAGTACGTTGGGAGCCAGTACCATCACGGCACGCCTGGAACTGGGGTATGATCCGAATGCTGCGGTCGCTGAAATTCTGACTAAAATTCAACAGGTGCGGAATCGTCTGCCGGAAGGCTCGGAAGACTCGATCGTTACCATCAGCAGAGGCAGCGATCAGGCCGCCATGTATCTGGCATTCTTCAGCGATGTTCTCAAGGCAAGTGAAATAACCGATTATCTGACCCGTGCTGTCCGCCCGCGACTGGAGACTGTTCCCGGCGTTCAGCAGGCACAGGTGATTGGTGCCCAGAATATCGCGATGCGGCTCTGGCTTGATCCCGGAAAAATGGCTTCACTGAAGGTGACTCCCAGTGAAGTCCGTCGCTCGATCGCTGAAAGTAATTTTCTCTCTGCTATCGGAGAAACCAAAGGCTCGCTGATTTCCATTCCCTTGAAAGCAGATACGAACCTGCGTTCGGTGGAAGCCTTTGAAAATCTGGTGATCCGTGAAGAAGGTGACACCATTATTCGTGTGCGTGATATTGCACAAGTCGAACTTGGTGCAGAAAGTTATGACAGTTCGGTGATTTTTGAAGGTAAAAATGTAGCCTTCATTGGAGTGCAAGTCGCTCCTGAAGCAAACCTGCTCGATACCATAGCGGGTGTACGTCAACTGATTCCCCAGGTGAAAAAACAGTTACCAGGCGGACTGGAAGGCATCGTTGTATATGACAGTACGGAAGCAGTGGAAGCTTCAATCGATGAAGTCATCCGCTCGCTGATTGAAGCATTGCTGATTGTGACCGTTGTGATTTACCTGTTTCTGGGAGCATTGCGTTCGGCACTGGTTCCGGGAATTGCGATGCCTCTGGCGATCATTGGTGCATTTTTTCTGATGCAGATGCTGGGATATTCTGTCAATCTGCTGACCCTGCTGGCATTAATACTGGCGATTGGAACCGTAGTTGATGACGGGATCGTAATGGTCGAGAACGCCACACGCCATATTGAAGGAGGGGCGACACCTGAAGAGGCTGCGAAAAAAACGGTACGTGAATTGACCGGTTCGATCATTGCCATGAATCTGGTGGTGGTGGCCGTTTTTGCTCCTGTAGGACTGATGGGAGGCCTGACGGGCAGTCTGTTTACTGAATTTGCTTATACGGTCGCCGGTGCGACGCTGATTTCAGGTATACTGGCATTAACTGTTTCACCGATGATGTGTGCCCATCTGCTTAAAACCGGAATGCAGAAAAGATGGCTGTCCCGCAAAGTCGATCAGGGTTTTCAAGCTCTTTCCCGTGGATATGAAAAAACGCTGGAGCTTGCGCTGGATGCGCGCTGGATTATTCTGGCGGCAGGCATGTGCATTCTCATCAGTCTGTATTTTCTATTTGGCGCTGCGAATAAAGAACTTTCACCGCCGGAAGACGAGGGCTTCCTGATCGTTTCTGCAAATGCAGATCCGAATATCTCGATCGATCATCTGGAACGCTGGACTGGTGTGCTGGAAGAGAGGGTGAGTCAGGTAGAGGGTGTCCAGTATTTTTTTGCGGTGAATGGTGGAGGAGGGAATACTGGTGGAGGGAGCAGTTCTGCTTTCGGGGGTGTCATTTTAGAAGAATGGGAACAACGCGATCCTTCTCAGATACAGTTGCAGCAGCAGATTCAGATGACTGCTGCACAAGTGGCAGGCCTGGAAGCGGTGGTCATTGCCCCCCCTACACTGCCCGGCGCGGGAGAAGGTGCTCCGTTGCAGTTTGTGATCAGCTCAATTGATGAACCACGGGTCGTGTATGAAACTTCGCAGACTATTCTGAAAAAAGCCCGGGAAAGCGGCTTATTCACTTTCATCCAGTCGGATTTCAAGTTTGATAAGCTGGAACAGAGAATTCAAATCGATCGTGATAAAGCAGCAGCACTCGGTATTAATATCAGTACGCTGGGAGTAGATCTGGCGACCATGTTGAGTGGAGGCTATGTCAATTATTTCAGCTACGATGGCCGCAGTTATCGTGTCATTCCCCAGGTGGCACGCGAGCATCGTCTGCAGACAGACCAACTGCTCGACTATCGAGTGACTACCCGTGACGGTGATCTGGTTCCACTTTCGCTTTTTGTTTCACTGGAAGATGAAATTCAGCCTCGACAACTGAAACGCTTCAATCAACTCAACTCGGCGACGTTATCAGGCGTCCCTGCTCCCGGTGTATCATTCGATCAACTGATTGAATTTCTGCAGACAACCGTGGAGGAGACTGTGGGGCAGAATGTAGTGACCGACTGGAAAGGTCAGTCCAGGCAGTTTGTTTCTGAAAATACATCTTTGCTGGTGGCATTTACCCTGGCAATCCTGATGATGTACCTGACTTTGTCGGCCCAGTACGAGAGCTTTCGCGATCCGGCGATCATGTTTGTGAGCATTCCGATGTCACTGGCGGGCGCGATGCTGTTCTTTGCTCTGGGAATTACCAGCATTAATATTTATACACAGATCGGTCTGCTGGCATTAATTGGTTCTATTATTCGTCACGGAATTCTGCTGGTGGAATTTGCTAATGAAATCCAGCGCGAGGAAGGGCTGGACCGGCGGCAGTCGATTGAAAAAGCAGCTTCATTGCGATTGCGTTCAATTCTGATGACGACAATTGCCACGCTGGTGGGGCTATTACCATTGCTGATTGTTTCCGGAGGCCCCGGAGCTGCCAGCCGCTTTGCCATCAGTTTTACCCTCGGCGTAGGGATGGCAATCGGAACAATCTTTACACTCTACATGGTACCGGCTCTTTATACGGTACTCGCAACAAAGCATTGAATCTCTTCTGAATGATCTCAAAGACTTGTTTAGGCAAGGGTAAGCCGACGGCGGGACTCTCAGGTTTCCGGTAGCATCGAATCCTGGCTGACGATTTGAATTTGACTTTCAATATTTTCTATCCCGGGCTCTCTGGCAGCAACTTTCAATACAAGTTGAGCCTGGTAAAAAGATGTCAATTCACCGCTGAGAATTAATGTTGAACCGATTGACTTGCAATCTAAAGTTCTCATCTTTGGGTATCCCAGCTTGCGAATGGAATCTGCGATTCGTCGGCTGATAAATTCTTCAGGCGACACAGCTTCTTGCAACATCTGCATGGATTTGTCCTGTTTCAATAATGAGAGTTGAGAGCTTCTGAAAATGCTATGTGAGACAGGCAACATAGCATTTGTCATTCCAAACTTGAACAGATTCAAAATGAGAATATATCCTATTAGGTCAGAGAATACTCTGGCGGCGATTTGTTTGGGGAATTGCATCTTCAGGAGTATTGATGTTGAATGGGAAATAGGCGAACCATATAGTGAAAATGGTGGGTGAGCAACCAGCGGGACGGTCGTAGATCGATCAATCTGTTGGAAGATCAATCGGGATGTGTTGTTCTGCTATGCGGTATTCTGGCCGACTGGCCGATGAGACTCTGGTCCTGGCTGGTCTATTCCGGGCAAGATACTATCTGTCAGATTGTAAACGTCTTTCTAATCAATTCGGTGATCGGACTCGGATATTTACATCACTGTATTGTAGGGTGTATCGAAGTGCTCCCCGGAATTTTTTCCAGTGCGGGGGCAAGTATGCCGATTTTGGACACTTTCTGCTCTAGACCACATCAGGCAATGCACTCGGCGGGATCATATTTGCCTTACCCCTAATGTGCAATTACGTTCACATCATCTGATACGAGCCCAAGTCGAGGTTCCAGTAACCTGATTGATCCGCGTTGTACTGGAAGAGATGTTACGGAACTCATATCCCTCACATAAGAATGACCCTGTATGCTCAGTCAGGCCACCTGACTGATTTCTGGTTGAACACTTTGACTGTTCAACCAGCAGTGATTCTGATGAGGTGGACCGTACCAGAGAACTCAGTCGAAATTGTTCCGCTGAGTAAGACAGAGCTTCCCAAAGTTCGTGTCCGAGTAAACCGGTTGCATTTCCCGCTTTCCAGACGCTATTAAAAAATTATCAGTCTACGGATGGTAATTTACTATGAATCTGATGCTTAGGCACGTTAATTGCGTTTGCGTGAGAATCGTTTTGTGTTTTGTTGAGAACCAGCAATCAGCATCGTTGTCGTTCTGTCTGAATAAGGAGTATCCGTATGAACTTATTTACCAGTAAGGAATTTACCAGTTTAGAGGATTTATTTATTGATCAGATCCAGGATCTGTATGACGCTGAACATCGGCTTGTGAAGGCAATTCCCAAGATGGAAAAAGCGGCCACCGCACCGGAATTGAAATCGGCGTTTCAGACACATCTAGAGGAAACGAAGGAACATGTGAATCGGCTGGAATCTGTGTTTAAGGGAATGAATTCCGAACCCAAACGGCTGTCCTGCGAAGCCATGAAAGGAATCATCCAGGAGGGTGAAGAGATCGTTCAGGCCAAGGGAGATCCCCATGTCATTGATGCAGCATTGATTGCCGCAGCTCAACGAGTGGAGCACTATGAAATGGCCGGTTACGGATCTGCCCGTAATTTTGCTCAGCGTCTGGGAAAACCCAATCTCGCAGAAATTCTGCAGTCAACGTTAGATGAAGAAGGTAATGCTGATAAAATTCTGACGCTGATTGCTGAAGAATCGACTAATCAAGCTGCGGCGCGAGCCTGATAATTGTATTTCAGCCTCCTCACAGTTGCCAACGGTTGTGAGGAGGTTTCGTTTGATAATGGAGCTCTGATTGTTCCTGTTTTGTTCAGGAATCAAGGCAGTGATCGAATTTGTGTTCAATAATAGAATCCGGAATGATAACAGAGGATACTATTACCGCAATCAATGAAAGGAATTGAACCATGAAAACACAAGTATTATATGTGCTCTCTGCTATCATTCCTGTTGCCACTTCACTGGTGTCGACGGTTCCATCAGAGAAAAAAGAGGCAGAGGCGAAAACTACTAAGGCCGTGGTAATTGTGATGCCGACCAAAGATTTCAGTGCCACTGGCATGGTTCAATTAAAGCAGAGCAAAGGAGTGGTGCATCTGACAGGAAAAATCGAAGGACTTACCCCCGGCAAGCATGGATTTCACATCCACCAGTTTGGTGATATCAGTGCAGTCGACGGCAGTTCGGCGGGGGGACATTATGCTCCCGAAGATCATCAGCATGGGAAGCCGGGAAAAGGTCAACATCATGCCGGGGATCTGGGGAATATTACCGCGGATAAGAATGGAGTTGCTGTCATCGATAAACGAACAGAAATATTCAAGGTTTCAGATGTGGTAGGACGGTCTATAGTAGTCCATGCTGGCGCTGATGACCTCACCAGCCAACCTTCAGGAGATGCTGGTCCCCGTGCAGGTCTGGGAGTAATTGGAATTGCCAAATCAGAACCGAAAGCGACAGCCGCATTGCCTGTTTCATCTCGAAGTGCCAGCAGACATTAACGTAATTCTGGCACGAGGGAAGTATGTAGTATCGCAATGCTACCAGGATCATTCGGGCTCGGCCAGATGCCGTTCTGTAAACACAGGAAGGCTCTCTTCACAATCTGGCCGGGCCTTAATATGAGAGAGATCATTTATTTCTTAAGCCATATTCCTGAATTGCAGGTAAATCCGGCTATCCTCTTTTTTTATAAGATTAAAACGTACGTCTCTCTGTCCCGCCAGAATGAAAGTAATTGAAATGCCTGCTGAGGGGGATACTGCCAAGACTAAGCTATTTTGCGTGGGCATTCTCATTTCTGGTGTTTCCGGGTCTCAATCAGCGCTGAATCCCGCTGGAGCGGAGGCAGAACAGATTGCAACTCTGTTCTGGTGGATGGCCGGAGGCGCAACTGTGATCTGGGGCATCATGATCGCCCTCTTGATCTATTCCCTGCATCTGAACCCTGTGGCCCATCCTCGTCAGAAATCCGCACTGTTTATTATTGGCGGAGGTGCGATTGCTCCCACGATCATTCTGACCATTCTATTAATCTATGGCTTAAATATCCTGCCTGCACTTCTGGCCCGGCCTCCAGCGGGAACCCTCCAGGTTGAAGTTCAGGGATATCAATGGTGGTGGCGTGTGCGTTATCTGAATCAATGGGAGGAGCCAATCGAACTGGCTAATGAAATACGATTACCTCGAGGAGAGCCCGTCGATTTTATACTTTCCAGCAGTGATGTCGTGCATTCGTTCTGGATTCCTTCATTGGGAGGAAAAGTCGATATGATCCCTGGCCGTACAACACATCTCACCCTGCATCCTACAAAGACCGGTCGATATCGAGGCGTTTGCGCTGAATATTGTGGTGCTTCCCATGCCTATATGAATTTTACGGTAGAGGTCGTCGAAAAAAAAGAATTTGATGAATGGCTGGCGCAGCAGTCTACAGACAGAAAAACGCCGCAAAATGAAGCTGTTGAGAGGGGCGAAGCGTTATTTCTGCAAACCGGCTGTAGCGCCTGTCATACGATACGGGGAACAGAGGCTGACGGAACGATCGGCCCGGAGCTAACACATTTTGGCAGCCGAAAATCACTGGGAGCAGACATGTATCCGAATAGTCGAGACAACATAGAGAACTGGATCGCACATGTCTCCGCATTAAAACCCGGCGTGAAGATGCCTGAATTTCGTGCCCTTAAAAACGATGAATATCAATTACTGTCAGCGTATTTAAAACAGCTGAAATAAAGACCGACGATATGGATTCTGAACCCGCTAATCTAATCTCAGAACAGGATCGTAATTCTGCAGAACAGCGTCGGCAGTCTGCAGAGAGACTGTTAAAAGCCTGGGAAACCCCGCGCGGCTGGCGCTACTGGTCGGCAGTCAATAATTCTGAAGTAGGCATGTGGTATACCGTCGCCTCGTTCTGTTTCTTTCTGTTCGGTGGAGTGCTGGCTTTGCTGATGCGTATTCAACTTGCTGTGCCGGGTAACACGTTTTTAACCGCCGATCAGTACAATCAGATTTTTACAATGCATGGATCGGTGATGATGTTTTTGTTTGCCGTGCCCATCTTTGAAGCGTTTTCAATCATGGTTCTTCCCGAAATGCTGGGAGCCCGCGATCTGCCGTTTCCCCGTTTATCAGCATACGGCTTTTATAGTTTTGTGATCGGGGGGATTTTCGTCTGTGGTTCTCTGTTTTTTGACGCCGCTCCCAAAGGGGGCTGGTTCATGTATCCTCCACTGACCAGTTCCTTCCAGGATGATATTGGCGCTGATATCTGGTTACTGGGATTAACGTTCATTGAAATTGCTTCGATTGCCGCTGCCATCGAATTGATCGTGGGTGTTCTGAAGTGTCGTCCTCCAGGAATGCGGATCAATTTAATTCCCCTGTATTGCTGGTACATCCTCGTTGTCGCGGGAATGATTCTGTTTGCCTTTCCCCCATTGATTGCAGGAGACATTTTACTGGAAATGGAACGTGCCTTTGACTGGCCTTTCTTCGATCCCCAACGTGGCGGCGACCCGCTGTTGTGGCAGCATCTCTTCTGGATATTTGGTCATCCGGAAGTCTATATCGTATTTCTGCCCTCAGTGGCTCTGATGGCGATGATGGTGCCAACGTTTGCCAAAACTCCGATGGTCGGCTACAGCTGGGTTGTGCTGTCTGCAGTCGGAACCGGTTTCCTCAGTTTCGGACTCTGGGTCCATCATATGTTTACTACAGGACTGCCTGGCATCTCGATTGGCATCTTTTCCGCCGCTTCGCAGGCAGTAGCAATTCCAACGGGGGTACAACTCTTCTGCTTCCTGGCAACACTTACTGCAGGAAATGTCAAACGGTCTGTTTGCCTGCATTTCATTTTTGCCGGTATGGCTACGTTTATTATTGGCGGATTAACGGGAGTGATGGTGGCGGTGGCCCCTTTTGATTTTCAGGCACATGATACATTCTTTATCGTGGGGCATTTACATTACGTTTTAATTGGAGGAACCATCTTCCCGATTATGGCAGGCTTTTACTATTTCTTCCCGTTAGTCAAAGGCAAACAGCTTTCGGAACGGATTGGCAGAATTGTTTTCTGGCTCGTATTGATTGGATTCAATATTACTTTTTTTCCGATGCATATCACTGGCTTACTGGGGATGCCCCGACGTGTATTTACTTATCCAGCCAACATGGGCTTCGATACTCTGAACCTGATATCCAGCCTGGGGTCTATGCTGCTGGCAGCCGGTTTTCTGTTGTTCTTGTACGATGTGGTTCGGCCTCGTACGAAGCAGCCACTTTCAGAACGGAACCCGTGGCAGGCGGGAACACTAGAGTGGCTGGCGCAAATGCCGGATCTGCCCTGGGGCGTGCGTACGATTCCCATCATCGAAAGTCGCTATCCGTTATGGGAACAGCCCAATTTTATGCGTGATGTCGATGAAGGCCGGTTTTATTTAGCCGATGCTGCGGAAGGCAAGCGGGAAACGATTGTCAGTTCAGTGATCGACGCAGAACCGATGCAATGCCTGAGGGTTGGCGGCCCCACGTTTCTCACATTCTTTGCTGCTTTATTTACAGGTGGATTTTTTATTTTTGCCACCTATCACTGGTGGCTGGCTGCGAGTCTCAGTGGATTGATTGCGCTGGGAGTCATTCTGACCTGGGTTTGGACCGGAACCGCTGAGATACCTGAAAAAGAGATCAAAGATGTAGGATTGGGACTCTCCTTACCGTTGTATGTATCAGGCCCGAATGCTGTCGGCTGGTGGGCCATGTTTATCACGATGACAGCAGACATCACCGCATTCGTTTCACTGGTATTTGGTTATTTCTTTTACTGGACAATTCATGAAGATTTTCCTCCCCAACCGCTGCAGGGGCCCGGAGTCTTCTGGCCGGTAACAGGATTAGTGCTTTTGCTGATCGCCTATGGGCTGACTTTGCTCTCCCGGTATTGGAATCGTTCGGGGTATGTCCGCGCTTTTTATCTGTCGCTCTCGCTGGCAGCCGTCGTTTCACTGACAGGAACCCTGGCGCTGCTGGCCGGTCCGTGGTTGACGGAGCTTGATCCCACGACACATGTCTACCCGGCAATCATCTGGGTATTAACAGGCTGGACTGCATTACACGTCATCCTGGGAGTCATTATGCAGTTGTACTGTCTGGCGAGAAGGGCGGCAGGGAAAATGACGGACCGTTGGGATGCGGACATTATGAATGTCTCTCTCTACTGGCACTTTCTGGCTTTGACTGTGGTGATGACTGTAGGAGTGATCGCAGGATTTCCCAGTGTATCATGAGGACCATTATGGAGCAGAAACACCATCATTCGGAAGAATTTCATGAAAGGCATGAACGAATCTGGTTCATGTTTATTCCCCCCCTCGTCTGGGCGATTCACCTGTTGGCCTGTTACCTGACAGCTGCAATCTGGTGCGCGAAATATTCCAGTTCGACTCATAGTTTCATGACCGTAAGAGTGGCGATAGGCATTTATACTCTGTTGGCGCTCGCCGTCATCGTTTTTTTTTGCTGGTCAGGTTATAGACGTTATCGACATCTCTCTGAAGTTCTGGCTTCTGATGACGATACACCTCTGGATCGTTATCGCTTTCTGGGACTGGCGACATTCCTTCTCTCTGCTTTGAGTGCTGTCGCGACATTATTCGTAGCAGCCGTTGCTCTGTTTATCGGGAATTGTGACTGATGAGAAATATCATAACTGCAATAACAGAGACTGATCATCCGAAGGGGAAATCGATGACTTATTCCTCTATTCGTTATCGGAACGTGCAGGTCTGGCTGTTACTGCCGGGGTTGCTTAGCCTGGCGATTGCCTGGCTGGGACCACTTCCCGAACTGGCACATCATGCGTTTTTTGCTCATATGACGATGCATATGCTCGTTGTGGCTGTGGCAGCGCCCTTACTCAGTCTGTCCCTCGCCGGCAGTCGTTTTGATCCTGTCTTAAAGTACCCTGTTTTCTTCGCTCCCATACCGGCTTCCGTAGTGGAGCTGATTATTGTCTGGGCGTGGCATGCACCGGGTCTGCATCATCAGGCGCGGATGACGACCTGGGGACTCGTGGCAGAACAGGGATCGTTTTTGCTGTCGGGAATCGCAGTCTGGATTTCCGCCTTCGGCGGGGCGAGTCCTCGCAGTCGTGCGCGCAGCGCAGCGGGAGTGGTCGGGCTGTTGTTAACTTCCATGCATATGACTTTGCTGGGAGCATTACTGGCGCTGGCACCACGCTCGGTCTACACGCATCATCAAGGTTTTTCGACCATGTCTGCGCTGCAGGATCAGCATCTGGGTGGAGCCATCATGCTGGTTGCTGGCGGCATTGTTTATCTTTCCGGAGGCATCTGGCTTACAGTTGATTTATTAAAAATCAGAAATCAGCGAGAAGAGGTATCATCATGAAACGACCCTGGAAAATCATGGCTGGACTATTCACTCTGCTCGCCCTTGGTGGGGTCATTGTCGTAATCAGCGGTGTGGTTCCCGTGAAAGCCAGTTCAGGACACTGGGAAATTACCAGGTGGCTCCTGAATTTTACCAAAGAACGGTCTGTAGCAACGCACAGTGCCGGAATCAAAGTTCCTGACCTGGAGGAGCAGGCACTGATTGTGAAAGGGGCAGGTCATTATGAAATCGGGTGTCGGCAATGCCATGGTAAACCGGACAGTATTCGTCCGCGACTGGTAACGATGATGACTCCCCAGCCTCCGAATTTAAACACAATCGTTCCAAAACGGGAGCCTCAAGAACTTTTTTATGTTGTGAAGCATGGCATTAAAATGACGGGGATGCCCGCCTGGCCGGAGCTGAAACGTGATGATGAAATCTGGTCTGTCGTCGCGTTTCTGTTGAAATATCCTGAAATGAACCTCGCAGAATATGAAATGCTTGTCAGGGGCAAGCATAAAAAACAGAGTGGTCAATCGATCGATTCAGCGGAGGGAACCTCAATGCCGGTGCCTCATCTGGTGATCGAAGTCTGTGCTGGATGCCATGGTGAGGACGGACAGGGACGAGGATGGGGCGCATTTCCAAGACTGGCAGGTCAGAATGAGAATTATTTACAGGTTTCTCTGGAAGCCTATCATCAAGACAAACGAATGAGTGGTACGATGGAAGAGCTTGCCAGTCGAATGGATCCAGCAGAGATACAGGAAATATCACGCTATTATGCTCGTCTGCAGTCCCATGTTTCTAACAACGGCCAGAAAAGAAATGAAACGATTAACCACGAATCTCAAGCAGAAGCCGCCTCGTTTGAAATTGGCGCACAAATCGCTGCCGAAGGAATTGCAGACCAGAATGTCCCCGCCTGTGTTGACTGTCACTCCGCGACACGTAAGCCATTCAAAAACGCGTATCCGACTTTGATCGGGCAGTACCAGAATTATCTAGAGTTGCAAATCAAGCTGTTTCAAAACCGCAGTCGTGGAGGTTCACAGTCTGCCAATCTGATGCATGCCGCTGTCGACGGACTGAAACCGGATCAGATTCGCGATGTCAGCTATTTTTACTCCAAACTTCCCGAGAGATAATAAAAGTTTCTCACATCAAACCCGTCAGAGCCACTGAATCCTCATCGAGCAGATTGTTCGAAAAATGAACGGTAAAACTCTTGGTGCTCTGGGGGAGAGGCAGATGATGATGCCGGGTCGTTACCGAAGACCTTTCGCTTGATGCTCTAATGATATCCTGCCTGATTTGGTACACGAAATGCTCACGGAATGTTGTTGTGATGCGTGCAAGAATTTTACGTTATCTCACGAGACTCAATTAATATGATTCAGGTTAGTATCCAAAAGGAATTATTTCATGCCTCGTCAACAACCCACGCCAGACTTTCCTCCACAGG
>CAXBFD010000136.1:0-15825 GCA_963974925.1 uncultured bacterium
TCATCGCTAGAAAACGATCCCGCTCAGGCCAGTCGGCGGCTGTGATGATCACCTTGGTCGCCAGACAGTTAAAGGATGCATTATTCACAATTGAAGCAGCGATATTCTCGGCCTGAAACTGGAGTTGTTTTTCCGAATACTTACCGGGGACAACAATCCAGGGAGAAACGTTGCCCAGTTCACTCGTAATCGGCACATTGATGCGGGGTTGATTTTTCTGCTTCCGGGATTCACGTTCCGCAGAATCGCTGCCCCAGACAATCACATCGTGAGTTTGCGTCGATCCGGTGATATGAATTCGATCTATTGCAGGATGCTCCACGAGCGCGGCACTTGCTTCCGCATTACCACACACGATGCGTAACAACCGGGCTTCGATTAATGGCTGAAAAGCCCGTTCAAAAACCGGTTTCAGATAATCGTTGACCGGATTCATTTTGAGCAGAACACGTTCCCCGTCCTGCAGAATCTTGGTCAGGACATCGGTGGCCGGAATCGCAGATACATTACCTGCCCCCAGCACCAATGTCAGCGGCAGCGATTCGGAAGCAGTGCTCTCCAACGAATCAAGGTTGAACAGCAACGCGGACCCCAATCCCGGCTTCAGCCAGGCTTCTGCCGTCAAGCCAGCGAACACCAGTGAGTCATAAATCCCGCTGGTAGGAAAAACAGGTACGCGCCATTGTTCTTCGGCTGTGAACACCGGAGATCCCGGCAGTCGAGGTTTGCCTGAGCGCGCAATCGCGTTCAGACTGATCAACAATACCTGCAAAAACCGAGCAACGGAGACCGGGCCCGCCAGAATCTCTTCTGCGCGAACCGCACTCTCTTCCGGTATCCGTTTTGCCTGACAGGTGAGATCAACCCATTCTTCAGCAGCATCCGAAAGTCTTCGCAGGCATTGCTCCGTCAATCGAATGCGCTCCGCGACTGAAAAGCCAACCGAGGATCGGCTGGCTTCGGTCAGTTCCTTTAAAGCCTGATCGATTTCAGACTGATTTGAACGAGACACGGCTTGCTGATGCAGAATTATCGTCTCCCTCCTGCGTGAGAACTTACACCCGAATTTCATGAAACGGTGAAGCTAACAATCTTAACAGAAACTAAGGTGCCTCGACGACCTCTCCCCCCTGAATCGTTGAGAGTGCTCGATAAAGCCCCAGATCTACATTCTCACTGATAAAGTGAACTGAACCGTCTGCATAAAGAAAGTGACAACCTCCTATGTGCTGACTGCGGAAGTTACTGGTGGCATCTGTATTGTTAATAACCATGCAATTGGTAAAGTTTGTCAGATCAATTACAGTTTCAGTGGTATATTTTTTATTAATTCGATCTGCCGTACTTCCAAAGACACCAGCACGAGGCCCCATAAATAATCCCGCTTTAAAATCGGATGGAGGTGGTTGTGCCACGATCCAGCCTTGAGTTGCTTCAATCGATGGACCAGTTGCTGTATTACAACCTTGATTTTCACAAAGAGGAAATTGAGATCCGGTTGCCCCTTCGCCCATAGCAATCGTGTTACTGGAACCATCGGTGATATCCCGCATTTTTGCCCCTCGATTGAGATCAAACATGCCTTTGACGTCAGTGGGTTGGGCACTTGTCTGACACCAGGCCACATTCGACCCGCGACTCATCAGGTAAGTCGTGATCCCATAAGTCCCCCCCACCGGTATCAGACTCGCCAGTGCAGGCTCAGTGATCGGATTGGTGCCGACATTGGAAGGACAGACAAACATCGCAATGTTGGTTCTGGCCACCGTGGGAGATTGCTGCTCCCAAGGTTTGGTGGCATCGTAAAGATTGGACAAGTTGCCCTGATCGAAATAAGGTAACATCATCACAATTCCGTTTGTAATGAAGTTTCCTCCGCCAGAAGACGTTGCGAAGTTGACACTGGCCCCCAGCGGAAATGTGCTGTGGGCTTCATGATAATTGTGCATGGCCAGCCCGAACTGCTTCATGTTGTTTTTGCACTGGGTCCTGCGAGCCGCTTCCCGTGCCTGCTGGACGGCCGGTAACAGCAAAGCGATGAGAATCGCAATGATTGCAATGACCACTAACAACTCGATGAGTGTGAATCCTCTGTTCAGAGGCTTACGACGTGACATGGCGCTACTCCTCGCATTTTAAGAAGGGATAAGGAAGTGTCTATTGATAACTATGCAAAGTAATCATTTGCGTCATCCCTCAATCAGATGAACGACGCAAATAAGCACCGTACGAATGACATCTTTAACAGACTTGAGAGTAAAAGGCCTTCACGATAAATTTAACCCCTTGCGCATCCTGATAGTTCTTTAAGAAATAAAAAATTGCAGCCAGCTCTGATTGATTACTGAGCGACAGGCTTCTCTGTTTTGTTTTGTCAACCACACTGAAACAGTCTGCATCCAGATTCGATACCGCAGGTTTCCTGCAGAGAATGACTTCTCAGCCATTCGCGAATAAGAGCCGAAATGATTGATTTCTCATCGAAAAAAAGATTTGATAACCGGTAACGTTACCGTTACACTTTATTGAATACTAATCTTCATCGAGTCAAGTTTCAACAAAATTCTGAATATTATTTTCCTGTAGAAAATACCAGGGGCCGGAACCTGCACGCCAGGAAGTGCTGTGGTACTATACAGTCTTCCCCTCAAACAAAGGCGCATAGATGACATCTGGTGATACAAAAATGGTTTCCCCCAAAAAAGAGCTCAATTCTCAGGAAGCCATCCTGAAAGCCGCTATCGAGGAATTCGCAGAACGAGGCGTCGATGGTGCCCGGATTGAAGCGGTCGCCCGCCAGGCAAAATTCAACAAATCACTTATTTATCGGCATTTTAATGATAAACGCGGGCTGTTTGAGGCGGCCCTGCAAAGCAAGCTTGAAGAACGAAATGAGAGTGTCGAAAAGCTGCCTGCCGACATCACCGAGATTTTACAGTTCTACTTTGTCGAAAACTTACGGGACCAGAACTACGTGCGCGTGCTTTTAAATGAAGCGCAGCAAAATGACGGAGAACCTCTCATCGACGAGCCCTGGCGACGGGACTATTATCAGAAGCACCTTAATCGCCTCAAAGCCTTGCAGGTGGAAGGTACGCTGACTGACGAATTCGATCCGGTCTGTTTGATGCTGATTTTCACTGCCCTGGTTTTTTTTCCTGCCACCCTGCCGCAATTGGCTCAATTAATTACCGGGCATAACGTCAACTCTGAGGAGTTCAAAACACTTTGGACTGATTGCTTGTCTGCGATCACGAAACGACTCCAACCAGCCATTGATGACCAACCTGAAACTGCGGCAGACCAACAAACACATAAACCACTGTGAAAATTCACCTTACCATCATTTACCGCTGATTCTGTTCGAAAAGAACCAGTGTTCTCCCGCAGAAACATGGCCTTTTTTCCTAATATTCAACCACTTTTGATTCAAATGCAGGTAAAACGACCAACAAAGGCCCTTTAAGTGGCGTACTAAATTCTACCGGAGCCAATTTCAAAAAAAAAATGGTTTCTGAAGCATCGTTAATGGTAAATCAACGGCTGATAAGCAGATGGGAATTCAGAGAACCCCAAATGTCGCCTTGTCCTGTTTTCTCTGATCTTATAATATCGAACTGCTCACATTAGTGGATTCCCGATTGAAAACCGGTTTCACTAACGGTTTCTCACTTCACATAAAATTCAATTAACGGACGAAACTTATGAAGTTAAATCCTCCTTCCAAAGCAGCCTCTGCTCTCAGCCTCTGTATGTTTCTCCTCCTGGGAACCGCAATTTTTGCGCAGCAGGCTACTGCCACTGATTCCGCCACTGATTCTGACACTGCCAAACGTGTCTGTGCGATGGTCAGCCGTTTTCACATTAGTGGCAAGCCCATCAATGATGAAATCTCTCAAAAGCTGATGAAGCGATTCATCAAACAGCTTGATCCGCAAAAACTCTACTTCTACAAATCGGACATTGATAATTTCGAAGCAGAAAAAAATCAGCTGGATGACAAGTTGACGGTAGGAGATGTCAAGTTCGCCTATGAGTGCTTTGATCTTTATTTAAAGCGTTTACAGGAACGCATGGACTACGCCGAGCAACTGGTTGACGTCGATCATGACTTCACCGTCGATGAGTCGATCGTAGTTGATACCAAAGAACTGGATTTCCCCAAAGATCAGTCCGAAATGAATGAGCGTTGGAGAAAACGTGTCAAATACGACCTCCTGAACCTGATTCTGGATGACACAAAAATCGACGAAGCACGCAAACAGTTACACAAGCGTTATCACAATAACGTGAAAACTATGGCGCAGACAGAAAAAGCTGAAAAGCTGGAAATGTACTTAAGCGCATTAACTCACTGCTTTGATCCTCACTCCAGCTATATGTCTCCTCAAACTCTGGAAGATTTCCGGATCAGCATGGAACTCAGTCTGGATGGGATCGGTGCCGCTCTCCGCTCGGAAGACGGTTTTACCGTCGTTGCCGAGATTGTTCCCGGGGGTGCAGCCGATGCAGATGGTCGTCTCAAAGCGGGTGACAAAATCATCGCGGTGGCTCAGGATGATGGCGAGTTCGTAGATGTGGTTGAAATGAAACTCAGCAAAGTAGTGCGATATATTCGTGGAAAACGGGGTACCATCGTCCAACTGCGTGTGAAAAAAGAGAAAACCAGTGCTCCTGAGGTTTATCAGTTAACGCGACAGAAAATTGAATTAAGCACATCTGAAGTCAAAGGCAAAATCATTGAAACCGGTGAACGGGTTCCCGGCCAGACCGGCCGCATCGGCATCATCAGTATTCCCTCGTTTTATCGCGATTTCCGTGGTGCCCAACGGGGAGACGAAAACTTCAAGAGTACGGCTCGTGATGTCCGAAAAGTACTTTACGATTTCCGAGATCAGGGAGGCGTTGATGGAGTCGTCATCGACCTGCGGTTTAACGGCGGGGGTGCCCTGAGTGAAGCGATTGAAGTTTCCGGTTTATTTGTTGATGAAGGACCGGTAGTCCAGGTTAAACAAATGGACGGCGAGCGAAAAATTCATAGCGATGTCGAACCGGGTGCGGTTTATTCGGGTCCGCTGGTGGTTGTCTGTAATCGTCTCTCAGCTTCGGCATCAGAGATTTTCGCTGGCGTCATCAAAGACTACAAACGAGGTATTATCATCGGCGATACAACCACGCACGGTAAAGGCACCGTGCAAAATGTCATGCCCGTCAGCAACCAGATGTTTAGCTTCCTGAAAGGTCAGGATCTGGGTGCTTTGAAACTTACGATCAATCAATTCTACCGGGTTAACGGCGACAGCACTCAAAACCGGGGTGTTCGCTCTGACATCGTGCTCCCTTCACTGATCGATAATATGGATCTGGGTGAATCATTCCTGGATGATGCAATGGAATTTGACAAAACGGAAGTTGCCCAGTTCTCAGCTGTTGGGATGGTGAACCCGCAAATCCTGAATCGCCTGCAACAGTCCAGTTCAAAACGAATTGTCGCTGACAAAGAGTTCAAAGAAACTCAAGATGAGATTGATAAATACCTGAAGAAGAAAAATCAAAAGACCATTTCTCTTGTGGAAACAGAACGCCGCAAAGAACTGATCAACGACAAAGATAAAGACAAAGAAGAAAAGAAAAAAGAAGAAGAAAAGAAAGCCGACAAAGATATTTTCAAGAAAGACTATTACAACGATGAAATCCTGAATATCACCGTCGACTATATGAACGTTCTCAAAAACATGAATACCGTTCAACGATAAACTGTTGGAAGCTGAGTTCTCCCCCAAGCTCCGACCCCTTGACTGGGTTCGGAGCTTTTTTTATGATCGGTCACGTTTTCCAGAAGTCGCTTTTCACACATGAGAAACTGGCGTACTCAATCCGCGACGGTTACAATTTCACAGTCTGCGTTTGAAATCGTGTAACAGTCTTCATTTTCAGGTTGTCGTATGCAGAGCCCACAGCAATTGCCGCGTTACGATCTTCGGCAAACATATCAATGCAATTATGAAAACGCTCCCGAACCTGTTGATCTCGAGCAGCAAGCGGTCCCCGGTCACTGGTCATTTTGTGGACTGCCAGTTACATCTCCTCTGGGAATTCCGGCAGGCCCGTTACTGAATGGCAAATGGGTACTATATTACGCCAGTCTGGGTTTTGATGTTCTCACTTACAAAACGGTCCGATCCACATTCCGCGCATGTTACCCGCTTCCCAATTTACAACCGGTCAACTCAACTTGGTTACACGGAGGCGAACAACGGGTCTTGATCTCTGACTCAATGCAAGGGAGCTGGGCTGTTTCTTTTGGGATGCCTTCTGCTTCTCCAGATACCTGGCGAAAAGACATTGAACAAACCCGCAGCCGGCTTGCCGCTGACAAAATTCTGTCTGTCTCTGTGGTTGGCAGCCTGCAGCCCGACTGGTCGCTTGAAGATCTGGCTGACGATTATGCATTGTGTGCACGGTGGGCCATTCAAAGTGGTGCTGATTGTATTGAAACCAACTTTTCCTGCCCGAACGTCTGCACGCGGGACGGACAGCTTTATCAACAACCGGAGGCGGCAGCCCTGGTCGCCAGCCGTGTGAAAGCGGTGACAGGTTCCGTCCCTTATCTCATCAAAATCGGACACGTCCCAGACAAAACTCAGGCTCAGGAATTCCTGCAGGCAATCTTACCTTATGCTTCAGGCATCGTTATGACCAATAGCGTGGCAACAGCCGTCAGCAACAAGCAGGGTAAACTATTGTTCGGAGGCGAACAGCGGGGCATCTGTGGTGCAGCGATAAAAGCAGCTTCGCTCAAACAGCTCAAAATTTTCACCGAACTGATCCAGGAACTGCCCGACGGCGCTGCCCGGCCCGATCTGATCTCCTGTGGGGGCATCAGTTCTGCCATTGATGTCAAGGAGTTTCTTGCTGCCGGCGCCCAGGCAACGCATCTGGCTACTGCGGCGATGTGTGACCCCCTGATCGCCTTTCAGATCCGCAAAGCCCTGGCAAAACAGTAAAAAGGCGCGTCCGCTTCCCGGCGAATCGTATCAAAGGCAATTGACGCTTCTGTTTTTTCTGAATCCTCTGCTTTGTCGCTCGACCGGCAACCACGGGTACCGTAAGATGACGACATGAATGCCATCGTCGTCAAAAATCTTGAAAAAACGTACAAAGTCTATCAAAAAAAAGAGGGGGTTTTTGCCTCACTCAAAGGACTTTGGCGGCGGGATCATAAAACGGTTCACGCCGTTTCTGATGTAAGTTTTTCCATTGGGCAAGGTGAAATTGTTGCCTTCCTCGGCCCGAATGGCGCTGGTAAAACCACCACCCTGAAGCTCCTGTCCGGTCTTATTTTTCCTTCAGCCGGAGAAGCAACCGTTTTAGGGTATGTCCCCTGGAAACGTGAAAATGAGTACCGCCGCCGGTTTTCGCTGGTGATGGGACAAAAAAACCAGCTCTGGTGGGATCTGCCAGCCCAGGAATCTTTTCGTCTGCACAAAGAAATTTACCGGATCGATCCACAACAATATACACGCCGACTTGATGAACTGACGAGCCTGCTCGAAGTGCGACATCTGATTGGCCAGCCGGTGCGGGAACTTTCGCTGGGGGAACGCATGCGGATGGAACTCATCGCGGCCTTACTCCACAAACCGGACGTCTTACTGCTTGATGAACCGACGATCGGCCTGGACGTCGTTTCTCAACGGCGCGTGCAGGAATTCCTGAAATACTATCAGGTCGAACAGAAAACCACCGTCGTTCTGACTAGCCACTATATGAAAGATGTGGAAGCACTTTGCAAACGGGCCATTATCATCAACCAGGGTCGTATCAAGCACGATGGCCCCTTAAGTGATATCCTTGACCGGTTCAGCAACTATAAAATCATGGATGTCCAGTTTGATGGAGATGATATGCCCCGTGACTTTTCACAGTGGGGAGAGGTCATTGAATGTGAAGCACCGCATGTCAAATTGAAAGTCCCGCGCAATAAAATACCGGAAATCCTAACCAACCTGCTTTCCAGGTATCGTATTCTGGACGTCGGTGTGCAGGAAAGACCTCTGGAAGAAGTCATCGCTGAAGTTTTCACTGAACAAAAAAATGAAGCGGCTCATTCTCAAAACGAGAAGGATATGCTGCATTCAACTACCGATTAAGATCCGTCTCCGAGTTAGACCTGAGCGGCAGATCTGTCTGCCCCTGTTTTGAGCACATTTTTTGATATCAGGAATATGATCGCCAGCCTGCGAACCAACTGGATTATCCTGAAGACGTCCGTAGAAGAACGACTCGTCTACCGGGGAGATTTCGTATTTGCCACTTTGATTCGCTTCCTGCCCATCGTGACTCAGATTTTTCTGTGGGGAGCCATTTATGGAATTCACACCAGTTCTCCCGTTAAGTCCATCAAGAGTTACAGTTACCACGAAATGGTTGCCTATTACCTGCTGGTCATGGTCGGACGGGCATTTTCCAGTATGCCCGGGCTGGCGAACGGAATTGCCAACGATGTACGGGACGGAACCATCAAGAAATACTTGATCCAACCGATCGATATGCTGGGTTATCTGTTCTGGGCACGCATGGCTCATAAACTGGTCTATTATCTTGTTGCCCTCGGCCCGTTTATTCTTGTGTTTTATCTCTGCCGCCACTACTTCGAAGGTTGGCCAGATGCCTTTACGATCACAGCCTGGATCCTGTCACTGATGATGGCGTTTCTGGTCGGCTTCCTGATTGAATCGCTGATCGGGCTCATTGCATTCTGGTTCCTGGAAGTCAGCTCGCTCATTTTCATCTACATGATGTTGAATTACTTTCTTTCCGGACACATGATTCCACTGGATCTATTTCCAGAGCCTCTCAGTTCCTGGATGCAAATGCTGCCGTTTAAATACCTGGCTTATTTCCCGGGGACCGTGATTCTGGGAAAATATTCCCATCAGGAACTCATTTTCGAATTGTCCATTGAAGTTGTCTGGATTGTGATCCTGTTTTCATTGAATCGCATCGCCTTCCACCGGGGGATCAGGCGTTACAGCGCCTTTGGCGGATAATTCAGCAAATCAGGGCAGTCTGCTTCACAAAATGATCTATTTCAGGCGAAAATCATAACTATCGCTTCGACCTCTGGCAAATCTACCGCAAAGTTTCATATTTCTCCCTTAGACGGATCGGTGCCAGTCTGCTAAAATAATCGTGAAGGGTCTGGTGTGCTTTCGTTATTTGATGCCATTTTGCAGAATGAAAGTCTCTCCCTCCTCAGGACTACGAACTTAGATCCGTTTTGTGGTGTCTACAAATTGTTCCCCTGTCGGCCTCATTCACACGAATCAAAGATCGTGGAACTTTCCCCCTGCCCGGGATTTCTGATCAACGGGTCCGATAGTGGGAATTCATTATTACGGCAATGTGCCCCAACCTTATTTAAATAATCGAATGTCTATTACCCCTATTACTCCCAGTGATGATGACGAGCCCATCTATAACCGGCTCTTCTGGCTTTGTTATCTGGCGAATGTTCTGCTGGTGACCGCAAATGCCCTCACATTTCGCTTTGCCGATCTGATTACCTACCTCGGCGGAACCGAAGAACTTGTTGGTGATATTGTAAGTTGCGGCGTCTTCGTAGCGTTAATTGCCCGCTTCTTCCTCGGACAGGGCATTGACCGTTACGGGGTGCGGCGTCTCTGGGCTCTCTCCGCATTCATATTTGTGATCGGTGCCGGCGGATTGGCATTCTGCAGATCGTTAGGCTGGGAAATCTTCGCTTTAAGAACGTTTTTTGCGACTGGGATCGCAGGCATGTTTACCTGCTCCGTCGTGCATATTCAGCAACGGGTCCCACATCATCGCCGAACGGAAGTCATCGGCAGCCTGGGTAGCAGTGGTTTTGTCGGAATGGTACTCGGAACTCAGGCCAGCGACATCATGCTCAGGTGGTTTCCCCCTGGAAATGACCAGTTTTATGCCTTGTTTGGTATCCCGGCGATTCTGGGAGTCTTTTACTTTGCCATTGTGCTTGCTGTGACGCGCAATGACATTCATCGCCGTCCCAGGGAAACACCGGCCGCTCACCAGTTGCTGTTCCGCTATTGGCCCGGTCAGGTGGTCGTTATCGCCATCATGATGGGGCTCAGTTTCACGGTCGTGAGTGTCTTTTTAACCCGGTTTGTCACTCTGCGCGGACTGGGAGGAATCGGGACGTTTTTTGCCGGCTATGCCATCTCCGCTTTTTTCATTCGAATTCTGACAAGACGCTGGGGTGAAACTGTCGGCCGAAATAAAATGATTACGCTGGGTTTGATGGGACACGCCATCGGTCATCTCATCCTCCCTTCCATCACGCGGGAATGGCAATTAATTGGTCCTTCCATTTTGTGTGGATTTGGTCATGCCCTGCTCTTTCCCGCAGTGGTTTCACTGGGTACAGAATCTTTCCCCAAGCACTATCGCGGCACAGGCACGACGATCGTGCTTGGATTTTTCGACGCGGGAGCCATCATTTTTGCTCCCATTCTGGGGGGCATTATCGATACCTGGGGAATCGTTCCGATGTTTTATACGTCCGCATCGATCATGACATTCACAGCCGCCGTTTACACCGTTACGGCAAACCGCAGTGTCAGTAAAGATGTGGCAGTCCCGCAGGAGCTTTGCGTCGCGCTGGAAGAAGCCATCGAATGACAAATTTTTAACAGGCTCGCCCGCTCTGGCACGACTTGAAGTACCTGCTACTGGTCTCGAACTGAATCAACCAATGGTGCCCGATTCAAGATCCTGTACTACTTCCGCCAGGACGGCTGGATCAGCAGATTTGAGAACATGATCGATGCGTGAGGGAGGGACATTGAGACGTTCCATAATTTCGCGGGCCTTTTCCCAAAGTTTTTCCTTTTTCTTACCTTCGGTCAAAAACAGATTGGTACAGAGTTCGGAGAGTTTCTGTTGATCAATCGATTCCCGATTATCATAGTAGCGTTTGATCACGTCTTTCTGGTAATTTGAATAATCGGCCATGTGAGAGGCTTTGCTCCTAAGATCATCGGTACACAAGGATAATGACAAAACAACAATAGATTATATCCCTGCCAGACAGAGATAATGCAAACTTTTATCGGTTTGAAAGATCAATGGTCTGACTAGAATTTAGGCTCAGACCTGACATTTTCATAACTGTATGAAATTGCTGAAAAGTGTGATTCCGGACTAAGAAAAAATATTGCCAAATCTTGAATCGCTTGTATACTCGCATATTACTGTAATTCTCGTAAAATGCCTATTACATGCATTATTCCTGAATAGTCCGTTTTACAGAAATAATGTTCTTAAGACCCCTGCATAACGAGACTGAATATAGTCATCGACCAAAATAGCCGAAATTTCTGATATGTTGACTCTCGCATTTGCTGTGAGTACCATTTTATCGAGTTCAAATTGCATTCATCGTAGCGCCTCGCGTTACACATCGCTGGTTAAATATTAGAAACAATGCTGGCAGTATGAAAGACCGGAGCTAAAACGTGTCCGTCACACAATTCACTGAGCAGGAATTAAAGGATCTGGAAGAAAAAACCACAATCCCACGTTTCTTATTCTTACCGATGGGACTTTTGGGACTCTGGTGTCTGGCCGTTTACTGGCCTAGTCAGGCGATCGGCTGGCAGATTTTCTGGACCCTCTTCACTTCTTATTGCCTTTTCTGCTGGACCAGTTGCTTTCACGAGTGCTCACACCATACGCTCTCCGGTTCGAAATACGCCAGTATCTGGCTGGGGCGAATTCTGGGAACGGCGATGTTTGTCCCTTATACGATTTACCGCGAAAGCCACATTCGCCACCATGCCTACTTGAATAAACCCAGTGACTGGGAACTCTGGCCTTATTCGGACCCGAGTACCTCACTTCGCTTTCGTCGGGTTTTCATCTGGTTCGACCTTCTGATGGGGCTTTTCATGGCGCCCTACATTTACGGTCGAATTTTCTGGCATAAAGACTCTCCGTTGACTGATCCCAATCTCCGGCGAACGATCCGCTATGAATATGCGTTTATGGTTCTCTTCTGGGGATCAGTGTTGGGTACCTGTGCCTATTTCGGCACAATCTGGGACCTCGTACGCGTCTGGTTCCTGCCGCATTATCTGGCAGGAATTTATCAGAATACCCGGAAGTTCACCGAGCATCTGGGAATGAGCAGTTACGACCCCATGCTGGGAACACGTACAGTCGTCGGTTCCAACATCATTACCAAATGGTGCACCTACTTTAACTTTGACATTTTTGTACATGGTCCACACCACCGTCATCCCCGAATCGCCCACAACCTCCTTCTCCAAAAAATGGATGACTACCAGGAACAGAATCCGGACGTGAAATATCCGGTCTTCTCAAGCTACTGGGGTGCCATCATTGACATGGCTCCCTCGTTTATCAATAAACCCGGGGTTGGCATGAACGCAGGCGCACCGCCGCCAGCCAAAGAGAAAAAACAGATCGACAATTTTGTGCAGGATGTCGCAAAAGAAGTTCTGGCCGACACAGATACGAGCAGCAGCTAGTGCTGTGCCCAGAAGTTTGTTGTGGTGTTTCCAAGGCTATGAGTACGCTAGGTTGAACAGCATGCGTTCCAGCCTGTGTCCTGCATGTAAATAATTTTGCCTTGCTCCCTGCCGATGGCTTTAACCACGCAATCTTAAGTGTCGCGTCGATAGAATGGGAGTGTGGTCACTTTTACCGGAAATCGTTTCCCGCGAATATCGGCTTCCAGGATCTGTCCCGGTTCTGCAAACGATGGTTCGACATACGCCATTCCGATTGGCATGTCGAGCGTGGGAGAAAAGGACCCGGAAGTCACGATTCCCACCTGTTGATCCCCCTTAAACAGCAGAGATCCTTCACGGGCGGCCCGCTTTCCTTCCAGGGTGAATCCCACACGGACTTTCCGATCCTCACGTCCCTTGGCTGAAATGAGCGCATCTTTACCAATAAAGTCGGCTCCCTGCAATTTTACAGCGAAGTTCAAGCCGGCGGTATACGGTTCGGTTTGCTCATCCAGTTCATGTCCATATAAAGGCATTGCGGCTTCCAGTCTCAAGGTATCCCGACAGCCTAATCCTGCCGGAATTAACCCGACTGATTGCCCGTCAGCAATCAAACGCTCCCAGAGCATCACTGCCTGTGATTGATCGAGCACCACTTCGAAACCGTCCTCGCCGGTATAGCCGGTTCGGCTGACTAGCGCATCCACACCCAAAACCTTGGTTTCCACGCCGTAATAGTATTTAATGTCATTCAACTCCGTTTCTGTCAGCGGATTCAGAATGCCCAGTGATTCCGGTCCCTGCAAAGCCAGCATGAATTTTTCACAGGTCTGGTCTTCAATTTGAACATCAAATCCTTCTCGCTGTTTCCCGATCCAATCCACAATCTTTAAGCGATTTGAAGCGTTGACGACCAGCATATAAAAATCGGAAAACCGGTAAACGAGCACGTCGTCCAGAATCCCGCCTGATTCATTTGTGACTAGTGAATAACGAATCTGCCCCGGCTTGAGTGACTCCACATTGTTCGTCAGCAGTCTATCCAGAAAACGGCATGCATCCGGACCTGAAAAAAACAGCCGCCCCATGTGGGCAATATCAAATAAACCTGCCGTTTTTCGCACAGCGTGATGTTCTGCCGTAATATTGGAATACAGCAGGGGCATTTCCCAGCCGGCAAAATCGACCATGCGACCACCGTGATCGACGTGCCATTGATGACAAGCAGTATATAACAATGAATCAGACACGCGTTTTCTCTCTACTATTTCTGTGGATGGCAACAACTTCCCTGAAAACAATTCCGGCTACGCTTTTGAAACGAGGCAGTTCTATTGTGAAAGTTCACGTTCAATCACGCAATCATCAGGCAGGGGGAATCCAAAAATTCCAAAACTCTTCGCGCATAAAAAAGCGAGGTCCTGAAACAGGATGCCTCGCTCGTGCAAAGTTGCTGAATTGATTGTCCTGTTTATTCGTGGGAACAAAGTTTGGCACGCAGATATTCACGATTTAATCGTGCAATGTTGGAAATCGAAATTTCCGCGGGACACGCGGCCTGACATTCTTCCGTATTCGTACAGTTCCCGAATCCTTCCAGATCCATCTGGGCAACCATATTCTGGGCCCGGGAAGCCCGTTCGGGCTCGCCTTGAGGCAGCGTTGACAGATGCGAAACTTTGGCAGAGACAAACAACATCGCAGAGGCATTTTTACAGGCCGCCACACAGGCACCGCAGCCGATACACGCCGCAGCGTCCATGGCGGTTTCCTGAATATGCGCGGGAACAGGTATCGCATTTGCTTCGGGTGCATTTCCGGTATTCACCGAAATGAACCCGCCTTTTTCTATGATGCGATCAAAAGCACTGCGATCCACGACCAGATCGCGTATGACCGGAAAGGCCTTGGCACGCCAGGGTTCAACCACGATCGTATCTTTGTTTTTAAAACGCCGCATGTGCAACTGGCAGGTTGTGGTCCCGGAATCGGGTCCATGCGCCTGACCGTTAATCATCAGGCTGCACATACCACAGATCCCTTCGCGACAGTCATGATCGAAGGCAATCATTTCTTCGCCTTTTTCAATCAGTTGCTCATTCAGGACGTCCAGCATTTCCAAAAATGACATATGCGTGGAAATTCCGTTTAACTTGTATTCCACGTAACGTCCCGGAGCATCAGATCCAGGCTGCCGCCAAACTTTGAGCGTCAGATCCAGTGTCTCGCTCATTATTTATAACTCCTCGTAGCCAGAGGTACTTCGACAAATTCCAAATGCTCACGATGTTCAACAGGCTCGTTTCCGACCCCCTTGAACTCCCACGCTGCTACATGACAGAAATTTTCATCGTCACGTAACGCCTCGTTTTCTTTTGTCTGATGTTCTTCACGGAAGTGACCGCCACAGGATTCTTCCCGAACCATCGCGTCACGCACCATCAATTCCCCAAATTCCAGGAAGTCAGCCAGACGACCTGCATGTTCCAGATTCTGATTGAGTTGCTCACCCTGGCCCAACACTTTAATACTGGACCAGAACTCATCTCGCAGGTCACGAATTTTGCCCATTGCGGTTTCCAGTCCCTGCCGTTCACGCGACATGCCGCAATAATCCCAGAGGATATGGCCCAGTTCTCGATGGATACTGTCTGAAGAACGCGTGCCCTGAATGCCCAGAATTTTGGCATTACGATCCTGTGCATTGGCCATTGCTTCTTTAAATGCATCATCGTCTGTCGAGACAGCGGGCAGACTATGCGAGGCCAGGAAGTTACCGGTCGTATAAGGGGCCACAAAATAACCGTCAGCGAGCCCCTGCATCAATGCGGAAGCTCCCAGACGGTTGGCACCATGGTCTGAGAAGTTGGCTTCTCCCAGAACGAACAAACCGGGGATGGTACTTTGCAGTTGATAATCGACCCACAAGCCTCCCATTGTGTAATGCACGGCGGGGTAAATTCTCATCGGAACCTGATAAGGATCTTCCCCGGTGATTTTTGCATACATGTGGAACAGGTTACCGTACTTTGCTTCGATCGCGTGTCTGCCATCACGGGCAATCGCATCGCGGAAATCGAGGAAGACAGCCTGTTGTGTTTCCCCGACCCCATAGCCGGCATCACAACGTTCTTTCGCTGCCCGGGACGCCACATCGCGCGGCACCAGGTTTCCAAAGGCAGGATAACGGCGTTCCAGATAGTAATCGCGTTCGGTATCGGGGATCTGGTTTCCCCGTCGTTTGTCGCCTTGCGATTCAGGCACCCAGACCCGTCCATCATTTCGCAGG
>CAXBFD010000137.1:0-15785 GCA_963974925.1 uncultured bacterium
CATTCACCATGCGATAACAGGTTTGCTGCTTGTCTTCGTAGACTGTCTCGTATTCGGTACGATAAGCCGTATACTGTTGAGGCTCTAAAACCTGGTCGTAAACAGTACGATAGCAGGTTTTCCGCTCGACACGACAAGCGGTGTAACAGGCCGTTGGTTGACAGGCTACTGTAGGACAACAGTTGTAACTTGCTGCTCCAAAATACCTGCAGGCTTGAGCCGAATCATTGACAGCCAGCATCGCCACTGCGGCGAACGCCAAGGCTAAGGTCTTTCTCATTTTTCCCCCTCCAAAAAAGTGCGTCACATGATGAAAGTGTGCGTTTTCCGATTTTCCATCTCAAATATGACTGTCTGCATTATTGACACGATCCGAAAATAGATGCAAATCAAAAGCTGACGTCCTGCGTGGAAAAAAACAAAATCACATCGAATTGTTACATTTAGCACTCAAGCATAGATCACATAGTTTTGGCAACTTGAGGAAAAAAGGACGTTATGACTCTTTAGTGAAGAGGTAAGACCGTGTTGCACTTTATAATCGTTATCACCAGCAAAGTTTCACAAAGACAACATTCGCGGGGCTTAACCTATTGTCAGGAATCAACATCGGCTTCAAAAAACCACTCTCAGTTTCTGTAAAAGGCGTCAGACATCGGAACATCTAAATAGTTGGATACTTACAAGTTCAGAAATCTTTTGAATACTGTTGTCTGACAGACTCGTAATCATCGGGTGTATCCAGATCAATCAGTATTTCCGGATAAGGGCATTCCATTATGAGAGGCTGCCACTTTTGATTTTTCCACAACGCGTTAATTCCCTCGTTATCCTTGAGGTCAAATACGTCACGTGAGACAGGCCAGCGGAAAAAAGCGGGATGTCCTTTTTTCTCTTGAAAGGCGGGAATCATACAGGGAACCTGACTCTCCTCCCAGGCCTGGCAAAGCGATTCAATCACTGCACCGTTGAGGACAGGATGATCGGCGGGAATTAACAGCCAGCTGTCCCTTTCAGAAGGCCGTTCATGGATCTGGATCCATTCCAAAGCGATTTGCACACTGGCTTTCATATCGGGAGGATCGGTTTCCGGCTGGATCAATTGCAGATTCATCCCGGACAGGTGTGTTTTTAATAGCGCATCCTCTTTGCGCGCGACAATGATAATCTTCGTGATGCTGGACGCACTTAATCCCCGAACCAGTCTTTGGATTACCGTCTCCTTACCGAGAGGCAGCAGCAGCTTGTGTGTCCCCATGCGACGGCTTTTACCGGCAGCGGGAATAATGGCAAACAGGCGTGATGGTGTAATATAGTGCTTCATTCGGATAAGATAGTGTCAGCTGGTTTTGTCATAAAGAATGAGGAAACTGATCGAAAAACGATGAATAAACTAAATCTGTTTTGATCTGTAATTTGAGGTAGTCTTGTGCAAATACTATTAACGAACGATGACGGTATTCATGCTCCCGGTATCAGAAGTCTGCAAAAAGCGCTGACTCAACTGGGAGACGTGGAAGTGGTAGCTCCTTTATCTGAGCAGAGTGGTGTCGGTCTAAGTATTACTTATTTACACCCGCTTATGGTACACCAGGAGTTCGAAGGAGAAAAGCACTGGGGCTGGGCTGTCGCCGGCAGTCCGGCAGATTGCGTGAAGCTGGGAATCCTGGAATTCTGTTCGAAACGTCCCGATCTGATTGTAAGCGGGATCAACTCCGGTTCGAATGTCGGGATTAATGTACTCTACTCAGGTACGGTCGCCGGCGCAATTGAAGGTGCTTTTGCGGGAATTACATCGATTGCCATTTCCACTGCCAGCAGCTTTTCCAATGATATCAAACCCGATTACGACCGATGTGCAACTCAGAGTCTCCCGATTATCAGCCAGTTATTGAAAACGGATTCCCGTTCAGGCCGACTCTGGAACATTAATTTTCCGGAAACCAGACCCGACTGGCCTCGCGGAGTGAAATGGGCCGCATTGGGAGTCAAACGTCACATCGACGTGATGGAAAAACGGATTGACCCGCGTGGTCGCCCTTATTACTGGAGCGGACTGGACCCGATTCTCAACCACCAACTGGAATCAGGCACTGATATTCAGGAACTATCGGAAGGATTTATCACCGTCACTCCGCTCAAATATGATCTAACGGACCATTCGCAATTAAATGCGTCTCTGAACACACAGACAGGAGATGATTTCCCGTTGGAGTCACATCATCTCGCTTGACTCAGACTGGGATTGGGTTCCAAGTTTAACATTGAAGTCTGACATTGAAGTTTGACATTTCTGGTCAGTTACGGGTAGGATAGTACCTAGTGAATAAATCTCCATATCAATTAGTCTGCACATTGATTCGCACTGGATTGACAAACAGTCATGGTCATTTCAAGAGACATTCGGTAGCTCTCCGAGATTCACTTCATTAACTGGACCCGAATTCAACTGCATCCGAGAGGTAAATTGTGACGCGCGAAGAATTGCCTCAGCAAGTGACAGACTCCTCTCTGCCGTTATCGGAAATAGTCCCTCAGTTAGAAGTCAGCGATCAAGAACAAAATATTGCGGACATTGACCAGTGGTTATTGAGAAAAATTCTTTCAAACGCCCCTCTCATTATCTGGGCAGTTGATCGCAATGGGGTTGTGACATTATCCGAGGGGGGCGGTCTCAAAAAACTGGGGTATGTGCCCAGTGAATGGGTCGGAAAGTCTGTTTTTGAGGAATTCGCTTCCGACGAGGATATGATTTCCCGCTTTAGACGCACGCTAAATGGGGAAGCCTCTCAGTTAGAACGACACTTTAATGGTAACGTATTTGATGTTGAATACATGCCTCTCTATGACGAGCAGCACGAGATTGACGGTTTCATTTCCGTCGCCATCGATATCACAGAGAAAATTGATTCACAGGAACAGCTCCGTCGCTCCGATGAACGGTTCAGTAAGATTTTCCAGATAAACCCGATTGCCATGTGCATCACGGATATCGACACCGGAAAATTCATCGAAGTGAACGAAAGCCTGCTGTCGACGATTGATCGCACTCGTGAAGAGCTTTTAGGGAAAACGGTATTTGACATCGGCTTTTGGCCTGACAGATCATTACGCCAGTCAATGATTGATACCGTCAAGCGGGAAGGGACTGCGCATGATTTCACTTTCAAATTTAAAACTCCAGACGGCTTGCGCTTATTAACGGTTTTATCAGCAGTTCAAACCTATTTCCGGGGAGAAACGCTGTTACTTTCCTGTATTAAAGACGTGACCAGAGAGCAAAATGCGCTGGATGCACTTGAGACATTGAACGAGCAGCTGGAAACCAGAGTCACTTCACGAACTGCAGAACTGCAGGATGCACACGCCATTCTGAATGAAGAATACAAGAAAAGAAATCGGCTTTATCGGGCGCTGCAGCAGACAGAAGCCAAATGGCGTTCACTGGTAACGAATGCTCCGGACACCATTCTGACTTTGGATATCGACGGAACGATCCTGTACATCAACCACAGTGTTTCTTTGATGGGCATTGAAGATATCATTGGTTCTTCCGTCTTTCAGTATATGAATCAGGCTGATGTTCCCAAAGCAAAAAACATGATCTCGGAAGTATTCCTGAGCGGCAAACCGCAGGTTCTGGAAACGGAAGGACGCAGTCCGGAAGGAAAAACCGCCCAGTATTCATGCCGGTTGGGTGCCATGATGAGCGGTGGGGTCAATATCGCCGTGATGGTCATTGCCACGGATATCACTCAGAAAAAAAAGGCTGAGCAGGAACTGGTCAGGCGTCGTGCGGAACTGGCACACATCTCCCGGCTCTCGACAATGGGAGAGCTGGCCGCTGAGTTATCTCATGAATTGAATCAGCCGCTGGCCGCCATCAGCAATTATACGAATGGCTGTATTCGCCGGATTCGTTCCGGAACAACCAGCCTGGAAGAGTTAATCGAACCGCTTCAAGAGACCTGCCGCCAGTCGCAACGGGTCAGTGAAACAATCAAACGTCTGCGCAGGCATGTCCAGAAAAGTGATGTCGAGCATAAAGCCCTTGATTGCAATCTGGTGATTGAGAATTCGATTTCACTTCTCGAACACGAAATTCAGCGAAATTCCATCTGGTTACACCTGGAATTGAGTCAGAAGCCACTTATCGCAACGGGAGATGCCATTCAGATTGAACAGGTTCTGGTCAATTTAATATTAAATGCCATTGATGCGATGGCTGAATTACCCGTTGCAGAAAGAAAACTGGTGATTCAATCAGATCAGGATCACGAAGGAAATCTCGTTATTTGTGTAACAGACAGCGGGATAGGTTTGAAAAAAGGTGAAGAAAGGTCTATCTTCGAAACATTCTACACAACTAAACAAAAAGGACTAGGGGTTGGTTTGTCCATAAGCCAAACAATAATTGACGCTCATGGTGGAAAGCTTTACCCTCGCAGGAATCAAAAAGGAACGAGTTTTTTTATTACTCTTCCTGTAATCAGTGGAGATTATAATGACGGTGTCTGAGGTGGTGATGCAACAAGAAGCAACAGTATTTGTAGTTGATGACGATCCCGCAATCCGTAAGTCTTTGCGGTGGCTCATTGAATCCGTTGGATTAAAAGTCGAAACATTTGAACTGGCCAGCGAATTTCTGCAAAATTATTCCCCTGATGCTCCCGGCTGCCTGGTCCTGGATGTCAGGATCCCGGGGATGAGTGGACTGGAGTTACAGGAAAAACTCAGAGACCGGGGATATGACATTCCTGTCGTCATCGTCTCCGGATATGGAGATGTCCCGATGGCCGTACGTGCCATGAAAGCAGGCGCCATCGATTTTCTGGAAAAACCCGTGAGTGATCAGGTACTGTTGGACTATATTCAAAAGGCGATTGAGCGGGATACAAAAAATAAAACGGACCGCTTACAAAACCAGGAAATTGTGGAACGCAAAAGTACGCTGACGCGTCGGGAACGCGAAGTCATGGAGCATGTTGTCTCCGGACTTTCCAGTCGTGAAATTGCGGAGGTATTGAATGTCAGTTTCAAAACCGTTGAAGCTCATCGTGCAAAAATCATGAAAAAGATGAAAGCCAAAAGTGTTCCCAAGCTCATCCAGATGGATCTACAAATTACAGGAAATAATCCGCGCAACTGAACTGCCAACGCGTTCAGAAACAGAATCGACAGACAGAACCTTTTTTTACACACAGTCACTGCTCTTCCACTGGGAACGAAATTGAACACTCAAACCGAATTGTCGCTGAACGGCATACCAGTCTGCGATACGTTTGCGGAAGCATTCACTACTGTCGGTACGCGGATAATCGTGACGGCATTGACAGAGTCCTGGGTTCGGATTGCCGCTGCTGAAGTCAGTGGATACGCCACGAGTGTCATTGCCTGTGATGCAGAAGCGGGGATTGAAAAGTTTTTAACGCCCGCTGAAAGCCCTGATGGACGACCGGGAGTGAGTTTGATGTTATTCGCTTTCGGCCGATCCGCTCTGGAAAAAGCGGTGATCAATCGAGTCGGACAGTGCATTCTCACCTGCCCGACGACCGCCTGTTACTCTGGAGTTCTCGATGAAGACGCAGAAGAGAAGATCGCGCTGGGAAGCCAGTTACGTTTTTTCGGCGATGGCTTTCAGATATCCAAAAAATGGGGCTCGCGTCGACTCTGGAGAGTTCCCGTCATGGACGGTGAATTCGTTTGTGAAGACCAGGTCGGTACTTTCAAAGGCGTCGCAGGCGGCAATCTCCTGATCTGTGCTACAGATCAACAAAGCGGGTTACTCGCCACGGAAGCTGCCGTCACTGCCATGCAGCAGGTGGAACATACCATACTTCCCTTTCCAGGAGGCATTGTCAGAAGCGGCAGTAAAGTGGGCTCGCGCTATTCCAAATTAAAAGCCAGTACGAATGACGCTTATTGCCCCACCCTGCGGGCTCAGACGAAGTCCGAACTCCCGGAAGGCACAGGCTGCGTTTACGAAATCGTCATCGACGGCGATTCTTTCAGTGCGGTACAGCAGTCGATGCAGGCAGGCCTGAATACCGTCACTCAGCAACCAGGCATCCTCCAGATCACAGCCGGCAATTATGGCGGCAAGCTGGGCAAACACCACTTTCACCTCAAAGATTTAATCGACTCCGCCCACACATGAAGGCAGGCGGGAGTCGATCTGCCTGTTCAGCGTTCCTCACGGAAACTTTCGGATATCAGCATTTCCTGCTCGAATTGATGACTTCTGCCTGAACCGGTTGCCGGACTGGCACTGGCAGGACGATAAACGCCTTTCAATGGATGGCGGCCAAACAGATTGCCTTTAAAGCGACAATAGATGAATCGCCAGGCTCCCATATTTTCCGGTTCTTCCTGAACCCAGTACACGGGGGTCCCTTCCGGATATGGTGCTAATGCTTTTTCCAGCTCTTCATGCGGGACAGGATAAAGCTGTTCCATGCGGACGATGGCAATGTCATCGCGTTCTGCCTGTTTTCGATGCTCATTCAGATCGTAATAAATTTTCCCGGTACAAAGTAAAATCCGGGTGACCTCCTCGGGTTTGATGTCCGTCGTATTGCCAATCACTTTGAAAAATGAACCTGAATTCATTGACGAAAAGCTGGAGACGGCATCGCGATGTCTGAGCAGGCTTTTGGGGGTCATCACAATCAATGGTTTTCGCCATTTGCGTAACATCTGACGCCGCAGCAGGTGGAAAAACTGATCCGGTGTCGTCGGCACGGCAATTTGAATATTATTCTCGGCAGCCATCTGCAGGAATCGTTCGTAGCGGGCACTGGAGTGTTCCGGCCCCTGCCCTTCAAATCCGTGCGGCAAGAGCAGCACGATCCCGCTGTAACGCTGCCATTTATCTTCGGCACTCACAATGAACTGATCGATAATCACCTGGGCCGCATTACAGAAATCTCCAAACTGCGCTTCCCAGATAATCAGGCCGTCGGGACAGTCCAGGCTGTATCCGTAATCAAAACCGAGCACGCCTGCTTCCGAGAGCGGGCTGTTCACAATCTCCAGCGGACCCTGTCCTGCTACCAGGTGTTTCAGAGGCGTAAATTTTTTGCCGGTGATCACATCATGCAGAACCGCATGACGGTGACTGAAAGTCCCTCGCTGAGCGTCCTGACCACTCACGCGAATTCGATACCCTTCGGTCAGCAGCGAGGCAAAAGCCAAAGCTTCTGCTGTCCCCCAGTCGATTTTGCGCTCACCCAATGCCATTTCTTTGCGAATGGATAACAGTCTTTCGATTTTCTTATGCGGAGTGAAACTTTCCGGTAACTCCGTCTGTTTCAACAGCAGATTGACGAGATCTTTTTCAGGAACTCCCGTATCAATCTGATCGGCGGGCAATTCCCGACCCCCGCGATAGCCGGCCCAGATCCCCGCCGGCAATTCCACGGTGTGCGGGTAATTTGCGACACGGGCCGCAGCCAGCTCTGCTTCCAGATGGGAAATACTCTCATCCTGCAGGCGGTCGCCATCTTCCTGCGTGACCGATTTACGTTCCACCATGCGATGCAGGAAACTGTCCCGCACGGAGGGACGTTTGGAAATTGTGTCATACATTAATGGCTGTGTGAATGCCGGCTCGTCCCCTTCGTTATGCCCGCGCCGACGATAACAATACATGTCGATCACAACATCCCGATGGAATTCTTTACGGAAATCCATTGCCAGTCTGACCACCTGGGCCACCGCTTCCGGATCTTCCCCGTTCACGTGAAAGATAGGAATCTGCAGCATTTTGGCAACGTCAGTCGCGTAGGTCGAAGATCGACTCTGCGAGGGATCTGTCGTAAAACCGATCTGGTTGTTGACGACCACATGAATCGTACCACCCGTGCGATATCCTTTTAATTCACTCAGGTTCAAACTCTCCTGAACGACCCCTTCACCAGCAAAAGCGGCATCGCCGTGAATCAGCAGGACCATGCCTTTCGTACGGTCAATGTTCTCCCAGCGATCCTGCTTGGCGCGCATCCGCCCCATCGCCACGGGGTTGACGAATTCCAGATGGCTGGGATTGAAGCAGAGCGTCAGATGGACATTATGTCCCGATTCAGTCATCCAGTCGGAGCTGTAGCCCAGATGGTATTTCACGTCCCCGCGCCCCACGCTCATTTCCGGAACCGAGTCTTCATATTCGCGAAAAATTTCACGGGGTCGCTTTTTCATGATGTTCGTCAGCACATTCAGACGGCCGCGGTGCGCCATCCCGAAAACGATTTCATCAACCCCCTGCTCTCCCGCTTTCTCAACGGCGAGGTCCAGCAGCGGAATCAGGCTTTCTGCCCCTTCCAGAGAAAAGCTTTTCAGGCCGACATATTTCTTCTGAATGAATTCTTCGAAAACCACGGCATCCGTTAAGCGACGCAAAATCCGGAGTGCTTCCGGGCGTTCAAACTTGAGAAAGTTAGCGGTACTTTCCATACGGTTTTGCAGCCATTTCCGCACGCGTAAACTGTCGATGTGCATGAACTGGGCACCAATGGATCGACAGTATGTGTTCCGTAACCATTGAATCATTTCCCGCAAGGTGCGCTGCGCGGGGCCGCCAAAACTGGATGTGGAAAAGACGCGGTCGTAGTCCTTTTCCGAAAAGTCATAAAACTCGGGCATCAATTCCGGAGGTGTGGCTTTGCTTTTGCCCAGTGGGTCTAAGGAAGCCAGAATATGACCCCGCACCCGATAATTGCGAATCAACTGGTCGAGACGTTCCTGACGATCGGCGATTTTCATCGTCTGACGGTCTAATGATCCTTCCGGCTGCTGCTTTCCGGGAGGATTAAACATCGTGTGCCGTTTAAACGACGGGCCGAAACTGGGGCTACGATCATCCCGGGTGAGTTTATAGGGGAAGCCGGCAAAATAATTCTGCCATTCCTGGGAGACCGAACTCGGCGACTCCAGGTAGCTCGAATACAGGGATTCAACAAATGTCAACGATTCCGAGCTCAATTCGTTGATGAGATCTGAAGGTAACTGGCTTTCGTGGTGCCCATTCCCATCGAAGCGGGATGAAGCGGTATCTGGTTTATCAAGCATTCTGCCCTCTCCGGGCTTAGAGACGAACATTCGACCGATGCACCAGACATGTTCAAATGACATGTACCCCTGAATGCCCGGTCGAGATAACGAGTTCTAAACGTGTTTCGCTTACAATATCCTATAAGATCAGAGTTTTAAAGCTCTCTACTCTAGCTGACTTGCGCTGTCATCATCAAAGTTACCAAACTCGTTTTCGCTTTCCTACTCAATTGATGCCAAACTTTTATTCAAAATCTCAGGAAAAACCAGAATAACTGATATGAGTGCGCCCCTATCGACGTTGCAGTGTTCCCGTCATCCCCGAGTCGCTCCTCGAACACCTCTTACGTCCACGTCTCGTCTCTCTCGGTAGCTCATTAGCCCCTTGGATCGTTCTCAGCTCACAACGGGCAGCAGGGCTGAACCAGAGCCGCTCATGCGGCGCATAAAAAAACCGGCTCCGATGTTTTTGCATCGGGCCGGTTTTTGAGGTAGTCTCGGTCAATGACTCTCGTCTGGAAGCACTAAGATTTCTGATTGACAACACGCTTACGGATATCTGTTTCCAGAACACCAAATGCCTGTTCATGACGCTGTAAAGCCATGGAGAGTGCACTCAACAATCGTTTGGCTGTGTAGTGGTTCAGAATAATACGCTGCCCCACGGTGATTTCCGTATTGCTCGGATCAAGTGGCTGAGGATTCAACCCCAGGTCCAGAATCAATTCTTCCGGAGTACTGGAAACGCGGCAGAAGTTAGCGTAGCTGGCTGCCACGTTAGTGTCATTCACTTTGACTTGCTGCTGCTGTTGTGCGGCTGGAGCTGCTGCTGGTGCAGTTGTTTCTTCACCTGGTTTGTCATCTTTTTTAGCACTCACGCTTGGTTTCTCCTCAATGTTACAAATCTTTAGAAGTAATTAGTCCCGGAAAAAGGGACCTGAACTGATTGGAGGCGGAAACTGCCTGTGGAACAGACGGCTCAGCCAAGGCATTTTGAATGGTTAGTCCCGGTTTGCTCCAAGACTCCTGAAACATACCATCGTGATGTTCAGCATTCAAGAAAAGAAACCGCAGACTTCCAAACTCTTTAAAGACATTCATGAATGTCTAACGAAAATGACTCTATGTTGTCAAAAAGCATCACGATTACCCAGTCTTCCCACAGTGGCCAGTCGCTGATTCACGCTGAAAAAAGAGCCCTTATGGTGATCTCTGGGAACCCCATAAGGGCTGGAATAAAAACCGTCCTGAACTGAGTGCGTTCTTAGACAAAGTACCGCATTAAAGCAGAGGACCTGTCCAGTTAGCGAAGACATCATCAAATCCGGCATCGAACTGTTCACCGAATCCTGAGTCATCCAGAGCATGCTCCCTCAGATCAGAATCTTCAAGCGTCTGAACTTCTCCGCCATTGATGATTGACAATCCGTTGAGTCGCAGATCGCTGACCAGTTCTTCACTCAGACCTTCCAGAACCGTCAGATCTAGCTCACTCTGTCCCAAAGCGGAAAGCTTGTGGTTCAATGCCAGATTTACTTGTGGAAGAACATTTTCAGTCAATTCAGACAGACTGCTGGAAACGGAGAATACGACTGGTTCCAATGCGGCGACCGGTGTTAGCACTGTCTCAATCTGTTGTCCCGCGTCAGCCCCCGTTGCTGTAAGCTGCTCAGTCACAGGCAGGTTGGCCATCAAAGGAGCATTCACACCAACCTGAATCTCGAAGACTCCGGTAGCCGCCGATGCATGTGCGGTCTGCAGAATGAGTGCATCCAGCACGGAAGGCAGTTTTCGGACTCCCGGATCTAAAGTTGCATTCAGAACATCGCCGGCATGAACCGTGTCATCCAGGTGCAGGCCGTCGTCTGTCAGAGTGGCTTCGAATCCACTGCCGACAAAGCTCAATGTCCCGCCGACACCCACTACGATATGACTTTCGAACGGTGCATAGGAATCGGTGAAACCGGCGACGTGGCCAATTTCATGTAACAGTACGGTCAGGAGATCGTAACGACCGGCGGCAGCAGAGCCGCTGTCAGCCGTGTAAGCGATGCCCCCTTCCAGTTCAGAACCACCAAAGGCAGTCGTAGAAATATCAGAATACCAGCCCAGGCCGGCGGCATCATCGTCGAGAGTGATCAGGCCGGACACAGGGCGTCCCTGTGCGTCGACGGCTGTAATCTGCCCTTCACCCAGCTGAGTTCCACCGAGATCGGTAATCACCAGTTGAATATCAAACGGTTGATCCATGCCCAGGGCGGCCTGCCAGATTCCCAGTGCCTCATCCATCACATCATCAATCGAAGAACTGCCTGAAAGCTCTGTCGTTTTTCCGTACCAGCGTTGCAGGAAGTTCGACGGATAAATCACATCTTTGTCACCACCTTTATGCACGCCATAATTTGTGGCAAAGAAACTCAGATCCTTGAAGTTCACGCTGCCGCTCTTGTCAGCATCGAGGGCCCAGACATAAGGCGAATTTGTATCGAGTACATTCTGGCCATAAACAGAAGCCAGAATCATCAGGTCACGGAAATTGATCGCATCATCGTCGTTCACATCATAGGCGATCGCCCACAGATCCGTTTTCGGTGCGTCCCCCACAATGACATTGGTAACCGCATCATCAGCCAGACTGACGTTGACATTGCTTAAGGAAAGCCCCAACGCATGCGGCCCGATGAATTTGTCTTCGAAATCGATCGAGACATCATCCTGTTCCAGCGATTCAAACTTCACTCGAGCCAACAGGGCTTTCTTGTAATTCCCTGTTCTCTCAATCGTCGTAGTTCCGCTGACTGAACTTACAATTCCAGTAGAATCATCGATCACTGCGAGGCCATCATCGGCAAAAGCTCTGCCAAATTCAATTTCCGTGGCGGTGAAGAAATTCGTGTTGTAATTCAAATCGACCATGGCATCCATGATTGCCTTGGCATCGGCTGTTTCAACATAGATTTCTACCCAGAAAGAACTCCACTCATCAATCCAACTGTCACTCGCTGGTAATGTGTTGACATGACCGGTTGAATCCAGTTCCGTCTGATTGCGGACAACCACCAGATCGACGGAAGTCCCTTCCGTTAATACCGGACTGCTGCTGGTCGTTACCGCTTGCGTACCATGCAAAGGATTCGTCGCCGTGACAGTGATCGTCAGGTCGTAACTGCCGACATCATCTGCATCAACACCGGACACACGGCCCACGGTGGTGGTTGCATCGTAGCTTGTCATTGCAGAATAAGCGCTGTTCAAGGCACTCACCCCGATATAATAATCGCCCGCTGCCATGGCAGTGAATGAAACAAACGAATCCGTGTCTCCGAAGACACCAATCAGAATTTCCCCCGCAGCCGCGTTAAGATCATTATCAGAGAAGGCGACTTGATTTCCGGAGGCATCAAAGATGCGAATTACACTGTCGAGTCCGGTATCAAACATATCGGCATCCACGTCTACGGTGACGACATCGCCCACATTCAGCTGCACCTTGAACATGTCCACATCCACCAGTGGATCAGACAGCGTGCTGTTATTACCAATGACTCCCTGATAGGTCTGTGATCCGGGAGTAGCGTGAGTCAAACCGGTATCTTCCGCTTCCATCCCGATGGTATCGCCATATTCATCTGTCGTTGTCTGATTCACATTGAAGCGGGCGGTTGCTGAACCAACCAGGTTCAACACCACATCGTAACCTTCAGATGTCGTAAACTGCACTCGACGACTGATCGGTATCAGCAGTTCGTAAACCCCCGCTGAAACAACCGTCAGTTTGGCTTTACTCCAGTCAGGTATACCAGCGGGAACGCCCGTCACGGGATCAATGTACGTCATCGATTCCCCGACCGTCGTTTCAGTTTTATTCTTAAATACGTCATTGTCTGAACTGGGAATTGAAATAATTGAATCCAGTTGACCATTTTCCAGCACCCAGTTCTCGGTAATATCAAACAGACCACCGTCATCAATCGCCTGCTCACTCGATAAGACCTGAGCAATCGCATCTCGAATCGCGAGGCTTAACTCAGCCTGCCTGATACCTGCAAATGGAATGTCCACATCATAAAGCCGATCCCCTACCAGGCCAAAATCAGCCAGATCTAAATCATTGTATGTTCCCATATCATTCACATCTCGTTCCGGTCGCGCCAGGCCTGAGGGATTCACATCGAGATACGAATCGAGAATCTGGATCGTACCCGGATCATTGATGTCATCAAAAATCACATTCAGACGACCGCTCAGACTGGTGCTGTTCAAGCCCATTGACTGTGGATCCAGATCCAGGATAACCCCGCCTCCCAGATCGATGGTTCCGGTAACCGAGAGACTGCTCAGGTCTGTCTGAACCAGGAACTCTGATGGTTGAATGTGTGTCACCGAGGCACTGGTAATCGAAATCTGACTCAGATCGATTGGGTTACCACGCGTCACGGAATCATCACCAGGCATAATGTTAACGGTGTATTCTACCGGATCCGCATCCGCTGTTGCCGCGTCTGCCTTGAACGTCGCATAACCAACCCGGGCATAACCATTGGTCGCAAAACCTGGGAGGAATGTTAATCCTTTAAAGTCATTCACGATTCCATTGAAGTTATCAACAGAACCAACTTCTGCAACCACACCGAATGCTGAAGCTGCACCGTTGGCTTTGGCAGATTGCGCTGATGATGAAATGATATCATCCCAGAGAAGATCAAACAGGAATGACGTAACATCCGATGTTTCTGTCATCTGTGCTGCCAGAACCTGTGCCAGTTGATCGCTCAGCCAGATTTCAACAACATACTCCTGGCCTACCGTATATTGCGTCTGACTTGAGGGCAGATCACCGACTTCAGCCACCTCAGGTGAGACGATAATATTACCACCAGAGGCAAGGCTGGTCCCCCCCGTGCCATCGAGTACTACCCGAACGGCGAGTTGGCCATTATAGAGCTTGTCGAGGATCGTACTGTTAAAGCCTTCGTTGTCAGCCCAGGTGCCAGACAGAATATCGCTGGTCAGGTCGATGGTCGGATCATCATCTGACAGAGTTGAATTAAAAATAGTAAATAAAATCGCATTCCCGTTTGACGTATCAATGATCTGGACCGATTTCAAATTGTCGTTAACAGTGACCGTTTCCATCCCGTTGATATCAAGCGCATAATCAGCCAGATAGATTGAATAATTCAGATCCAGCCCATTATTCGTTAACTGAAATCGCGCCCCCCCTGGAGAGCCGCCAAAACCAGCTTCAGCACGGAACGAGGTGAAGTCACGGTCTACCGAGACCGTCGGACGGGCAATCAGTTGGATATCAAGGGTTGCCTGTGGATCGGGCGTCAAAACGAACACATTATTGAGACTGGGTGAGACGGTATCACTGGATGTGCCGGTCACCGTGATCTGCAGGGGAAGCCGAACCTGCTGCGATTCATAATCGGTAAAGGTAATGTGCAGTTCATTCCCGGAGATTGTGACCATATTCGTCCAGAAATCAGGAGGCAGAGGGTCTCCGCCAACCAGTGTGGGGGGAACAACGGAAACACTGTAGCTGATCGTGTCACCCGGATCCGCATCACTGAAGTAGTCATCCAGATTGATGATGACTTCAGTCTGACCGTCCGCAGTAATATTGGGCATTTGAGTCGTCATCAACACTTCATTACTGCCAGTGATGGTAACGTTTACCGTTGCCGTAGAAGTCGAACCGTTTCCATCACGGACCTGATAACCAAAAGAGTCAAAATCTGTATCTGTCGGTAATACCAGACCATCAAACATGCCATTCGGATTGTATGTCACCGTCCCATTTGCCAGCAGGGTCACGATGGCTCCCTTGGTCGTCGTGATCGTCGTTCCCTGAGTACCATCCAGATTATCCAGGTATGTGACTGACAGCACATCGCTCGCATCAGGATCGGAATCGGCACCGTTTTCATTGTCGACCCGCACATCAAAATTCAAGGTATTATTTTTACTGACCGTCACATTATCATCGACAGCAGTAACAGGGTCATTCACACCGTCGATCGTGATCGTCACCATGGCAGTATCAAAGCCGCCTTTGCCGTCACTGACTGTATAAGTGAATGTCTCGGTTGTCGATTCGCCGACAGCCAGATAATCATAGAACCCGTTCGGATCAAAGGTCATCACACCAGCTGAAGTCAGCGTCAGCAGACCCCCTGCGCCGATCGAAATCGCATTTCCAACATCACCCGCATTGCCATTCACTGCGGAGATCGACAACGGGTCCATTTCCGCATCCGAGTCGGCAGTGTCCGGATTCGCATCCAGTACATTTTCGCCACTCAAAACCGTATTTTCATCGGTTGTAAACGCATCATCCACGGCGACCGGAGCATCATTCCTGCCGTCGATCCTGATCGAAGCCGTCTGAGCGGCAATACCACCATTGCTATCAATCACATTGTAACTGTATTCCAGCAGAACGAATTCACCCACGGCCAGATAGTTGTAGGCACTCGGATTGATGGTCAGGGTATTGCCGTTGTCGGTAATTCCGCTCACATCAACACCGTTGGTCAGCGTCAGACCAGTGACACTCAACACATCTGTCACGTCCACATCGCTGGCGTTCGCCAATAGATCCAGATCGAAGCTCGTCTGATCTTCGTCCGTCAGAGTACTTACGGCGGCACTCACGGTCGGGCCATCGTTCCGACCATCGATCCTGATCGAAGCCGTCTGAGCGGCAATACCACCATTGCTATCAATCACAT
>CAXBFD010000138.1:0-15490 GCA_963974925.1 uncultured bacterium
TTTCCGGACCATCTCAATCAAAGCCTGCTGCTTCTCCGCACTGATCAAATCCGGATAACGGGCCGCCGTCCAGAGTAAAATCAAACGTCCATAATCGTGTGCCGGCTCGGTCTTCTGCAAATAGGCTTTGAGTCGATCCACGCCCGCCTGTAAGTTTTCGTCCTGCAAGTTTTCCAACCAGCCTGGCGCAGAGGAAAGGGCCCGCGCTGCGACCGTGGCTCCCTGAAAATTGCTCGACTCAAAAGGGGGCCAACAGTTGGAATTTCCCCAGCTCCCGTCCTCTGACTGCAGGCTTAACATAAACCGCAATGCTTCCTCGGTCTCAGGCGACACATGTTTGCTGACATGCTGATCCCACTCTGCCAGTCCGGCTGCAATGTAGGCCACTTGCGTCGGCCGAAGGCCGCTGAGCAGTTTTTCCCGGTCCAGTGTTTTCATTTTTCGCAACTCGGCAATAAAAAAGTCGCGATTCTCAACCGATGGTGGCCCCAGTTCCAGCGTCAGTTCAGGCCGGGAAAACAGATACAGACCATTTGTGTGACAGCTCACACACTTCCGCTGTTTCGTCCAGGCAACCGCCCCCTGCTCCAGATATCGGTCCGCCAGCTCCAGTGAAAACTCTTTGCGGATCGGTTCGTCGGCGGTCGCTTCCGGAATCGCGATCTGCTCATATTTGTACTGATATTTCTGTTCTTTGGCTTCAGGCGTCTGAGCCATCGTCCATGAACAACTCACACCAGTCGCCACGACAAACAAAACCATCCTGAAACAGTCCATCAACGTGGCTCCCTGAAGAAGTTCCGACACGGCCCACCTGATCACCTGAAATTTCTGCACTGCTGAAGTTTCTGCACTGCATGATACATGCATCAGTATATCTGCATGCATTCCATTCCACCACTCAAAACAGAAAAACAGCAGCGCCGCCAGACAATCGATCCCGGTCAACCCAACAGAAAATAGCCGCTTGTTGCATTCCCAAGAAGCGGCTGCCTCCCCCCGATAGACAGTTATGCGTAAATCGAAAAAAACAAAAAACAGAGTTTTAACTCTAAAGTATTACAATAAAATGACTTACAAATAAATCAATAACATCCACCCACGCATAAGCAAAACCAAATTTTCTCCTTAAGTCTATATTTAAATTACACTTGCAACAATAATCCAAACAAGCCACTGCGCCATAAATGGTCTTAAATGAACCATAAAATGACCAATTCCGTCCACTCGGCGACACTAAATGAAGCGTAAACATTTCGGGATGAATCAGGGGCTCCCACTGAAATCGTATCCAGCGAAACCGGAGCGGCAGTCAACAGATTGCTGGCTCCCCTGCCTCGGAAAATTCGATCCGGCAAACTCGTTATCGGATATTTTACCGGATGGGACGGCCCGGTAAATTCGAATTCCTCCGCAGCGCGACACAACTGATCAGCGTCCTATCTATTCGGCCACCGTCTTCCAACCCGATTGCTGGAAGACGGGCCCGCACAGGGCTACTGCGAGCGAACGCCACAGCCGTTCTCAGAATTCTCCCACAACCTGTCCATCGTCACGTACAGCGAGCCGCTGAAACGTTGAATTGATGTCTGCAACATGCGTTGCCACGGCAACGCCTCCTTTCTTGTAGTCGATGTTTTCGCTCAAAAAGTGAACCGAACCATCACAGAATAAAAAATGGGCGCCGCCCACATGATTGCTGCTGAAACCGCGCACGTCGTGCTCCCCGCCGACAACCGCGTTGATCCCATTATACGTCAGACCGAGGACAGCCATCCCATTTCCCTTCTTGGCATAGCTGGAGTTCTGCAGATTATTGGATCCGGAAAAACCGATCACGTTCGCGCCGCCAACCTTGTTTGACCCCTTGTAAACATAGGCTCTTTCGCCAACGAGAATGGTATTGCTGGTTCCATCTGTGATGTCACGGAACCGGACACTCGAATCTGCATACCCGATTCCATGCGCCGGACCATACTCAAGTGGATACGCGACAGGCGTGGTACTCTCCCAGGCGTTTGCCATCATCACGTAATCCGAGCGTGCGAGCGGGTAGGCGGTGGTACCGTCGGTAGTTCCGTTGAAATCATAGTAATCTGACGCCGACACAAAATCATTGAGGTTCGGCCCCGGATCGGACGGACAGAGAAAAACAGTCATCGGTGATTGTAACGCTTGACGTACTGTCGCATTTGCCAGATTTTGATCCAGGGTCACACTTCCCGCATTGAGTAAGTTGTACAGTGGAGCCTGATCGATAAAAGGCAGCACGAACGTCCCCCAGCCATAAATTCCAAGTTCCCCCTGATTACAACTGGGCCAGGCCGTTAAGGTATTGCACGGCTTTTTGGTGATATAACCCGGCGGAAACGTGTTGTGGGCATCGTGATAGTTATGCATGGCCAGGCCGATCTGCTTCATGTTGTTTTTACATTGCGATCGCCGGGCAGCCTCGCGCGCCTGCTGCACAGCCGGTAACAGCAATGCTATCAGAATGGCGATGATCGCAATCACAACTAATAATTCAATCAGCGTGAATCCACGCCTTGATTTTATTCGAATCTTTTTCATACCGACTCTCCTGAAAAGATAAATCTCAAAATTCAAACACAAAACAGATAATAATAGACAGGGTACCGTCACAGAGTTTTTGAGTTGGACTTCATTTCGATATCGAAAGCGTTATCGCCTGGTTTCACCTCCAGTTTCAGTTCACTTTTGGAGCCATATCGGGCGGGTATCGCAGGCCCGGTTTCATCAATGCCCCATTCGACCCGAGCGATGCAAGGTCCGATTTTGACTCCCTTTTCATCAATCAGGTAAAGGGCTTCGTAAGCTCCCTCAGCATTCGCCTTGGCCATCGAGGACCGCCCCTGTTCCGGTTCGAAGTAAATAGTCACGCCGGGGAGGGGTTTCCCATCCAACGTGACGGTCCCGTGAACCTGCCCCACTTCAGGCATATCTGAGGCGCGTTCGCTGCAACCAACTCCAACGAACACCATTGCCGCAAACGCGGCTACGGATATCATGCGTGTCATAAGTTTTACTTTTCTGAATATGCGCAGCAGAAAACACCTGCAGAAATGAGATGTGTACAGAGAACAAACTTTGATCCAGGAGAAATGTGGTAGACGTCTATTTCGATGCAGAGCGCGAGTGAATAACAGAAATTCACAAAGAATTAGACGCTTTAATTATCTAAACCTTAACACCAAATAGCAAGAAAAATATTTTCATTTGCACCGTTTTTACTTTCTCTTCTGCTCGATGTTTCTACGGCAGACACTTCTGCGGGGAATACCCCGAAAGATTATGCGATGAATACCTCAATAAAATCGCTGAATGTTTTTGCAGGCACTCCGAAACGCGTTATGATACAGTCAGATTCGAACCCTCAAACGTTCGGCGTCAGTTCTTGACAGCTAAGGAATCAGACATGCAAGCGTTCGCAACACGTCTACTCATCATCACACTCTTCAGTACCAGTGTCACAATCGCGACGGGACAGGATTCCACACAGGCCACCAAAGTGGAGCCGATTCTAGTCCAAAGCCAGGGTCTGATTTTTCTCGTCCCCCAATCCCGGGACAAACTTATGGCTTACAGCATCCTCACAAACTCTTGGAGCCACACAGAAATAGCCATTGAGAAATCATCCATTCCTTCTCTCAAGATTCAGCCAACCGTGGGAAACACACTGGCTGCCTGCCAGATTGGCCAGGAACTCCACGCCTACTCAGCTAAAACTGACGTCTGGTCCAAACTGAGGTTACCACAAGACTGCAAAAGCAACTACACGATCGGCAACAACCTGATCACGGCTTACGTCAAAACCAAAGCAGATACGAGGATCTATGTCTTCGGCGAAGATGCAAAGTCCTGGTCCGGAGTCGATCTCGCCACCGGAACACAGTTGCCCCTCAAACAGGATCAAGAATAGCCAGATTTCCAATCCAGGTGAGTCAACTGCAGTGAGAACACCATTCGCCCAATCGACTTCCGGAAGAAGCATCCCTTGCAGCTTAAAATCCATAGCCCTGATCTGACAATGACGCGTGGCTCATTGGGACAGCCCCCATCATAACAGAAACAATTTTCACGCGCCGATTCGTCGCCAGCGTATCTATGGAATGCTGTTTTTCCGTTTCCATGATTCACCAGCAGCAGCATGTCTTCCGAATCTCTGGCGATCGTTTGAACTCCACTACTCAGCCTGAATGATACTGGCTCCCGGGTAGCATGAGGAAAGCCAGTGCTTTCAGCCGGCGTTTCCTGGCTCTGCATGCCCGCCGCAATTCCCCCCGCGTCTGCTGCACGACAGCAAAACGACCGCTTTTCAGCGACCACTCACATAAAATCCTAAATATTCAGAATTAATTCTTGAAAGAAGGATGCAATTGGTGTAACTTGGGGAATTCGTGGAATTGATTCGAGAAATGAAGGCACTTACATATTTTATCACTCATATTTTTGTCCCGTGATTCAGTACGAATACTGGTATGAATTACAGTTCCCCCCTTTTGAAGGAGTAACGCGCTATGTTTCTTACTCAACCTAAAGTTCACAACCGCGGGTTTACGCTGATTGAGTTGCTGGTCGTGATCGCCATTATCGCCATCTTAATCGCGTTGTTATTGCCGGCAGTGCAACAGGCGCGAGAAGCGGCACGACGCTCTTCCTGTAAAAACAACTTCAAACAGGTTGGTCTGGCGATGCACAATTATCATGACACACATCGCGTATTTCCATTTGGCTGTTCGCTGCCCCGCGGCGGATGCTCTGGAACCATGGCAGGGACTCCGGCACGATTTTCCTGGGGAACGCATCTTCTGCCTTACCTTGATCTCACAAATGTTTACAACGGATTTGATTTTTCACTTAACTACAATGCGGGTGTCAATGGCGGCATCAACCAGAGCGGCTACAAAGTTCAGACCTTCCAGTGTCCCAGTGATCCGCAAGGCGATGATCGCACCAATCATACGGGAGGCATTACCCATCCGGGACCGGCTGCAGGCAAGGATGATATCGGAAAAACCAACATGGCAGGGATCGCGGATTCCGTAGACTGGCTCTGTGAGCTTTCAGGATTCCGACCGACTACTGCGGGTGACGGTGTGCTGTTTAATCATTCAAGAGTGAAGATTCGCGACATCATCGACGGCACAAGCAATACGCTGTTCATTGGCGAAATCACCGGAGGCACGACAGGCTCATACGATGGGCAAGGCTATACCATCTGGAATGTTCTGGATACGGCCGGCGGCATCAATGGCCCGAACTCCATTCCCGGCGGCGGTTACTGGGATAAATGGGATATGGAATTCTCCAGTTTTCATACGGGAGGTTGTCACTTCCTCATGGGCGATGGGGCCGTCAGGTTCTTATCAGAAAACATGGATCAACAGACACTTTCCAAACTGACGACCCGCCAGGGGGGCGAAGTGATTGGCGAGTTTTAAGTTGAAACTCGTTTGATACCATCGATCAGGGAAATAGGTTAATCAAGGATTTGTGTCATGAATCGATTGCGGGTTTTACTGATATTATCAGTCTGTTGTTTGAGTGGCTGCGGCGGAATTGACGATGCGCCGGTTCGGCGCATCGTGACTGGGAACGTGCTTTATCAGAATCAGCCAGTTGAAAAAGGGACCATCCGCTTCATTCCCCAGCCCAGCGGCCCTGTGGCCGCGGCGCAGATCATCGATGGCATCTATCGTGTTGAAAATAAAGGGGGTGTGCCGCTGGGAGAACACCGCGTTGAAATCCGTTCTTCCGCCGGCGGTACGGAGTTAGTGGAAGCGGAAGTCATGCCTGATAAAAACGCTGTTCCCATCACCATGATTCCCCAAAAATACAACGACAATTCAAACCTGAACGCCGTTGTCGAATCAGGAGAGGGTGCGTTGGAACTGGATTTCACTCTCGATTAGCTCAGCCCCCCATCTTGTGAGGAATTGACCGTTGAACATTCAAAAGTTAATGACAACCCTTCTTTGTCTTTGCGTGGCGTCAGTTGCCTGCGGTGCAGACTTCGATGACGTACACATCGTCAAAAAAGAACAACAAACGCGGGGATACCGCGGCAACAATGGCGATTTATTGCTCTTGAAGGATGGGTCAATCCTGTTCTGCTATACTGAGCACGGCGATCACGGCGGCATTATGGCTAAGAAGTCTTCCGATCAGGGCAAGACCTGGTCAGAGCCTGAGACCCTGGTGCCACAGCCGAAGTCTCCTGCGAAAGGACGCTACGTTCATCCCAGCCTCTTGAGAATCAAAAATGATGAGATTCTGCTGGCGTACAATTATTCGACGCATCCTGCCAAACCATATTACGCCACGATTCTTTATCGGCGGAGTGCCGATGAAGGTCAGACCTGGACGGAGCAACTCCCCGTTTCCGCGTACCCAGGTTACAATCTGGTACACAATGATAAACTGCTCTCATTACAGGATGGGCGGATTATTGCCGTCGGTGAGAATAAAAAATACATGCCCCGTTCGAACGACCACAACGGTTATGTGGGACTCACGTTTTACTCAGACGACCAGGGCCATAGCTGGCATTCCAGTAAAAACACCGTGGACATGTATGATTCGCGGAAGATTGAAGTACAGGAAGCAGACGCCGTGGAATTGAAAGAGGGGCGTTTGATGATGTTCGCGCGAAGTTACAGCGGATATCCGGTACGTGCGTATTCCACAGATCGCGGCGAGACCTGGTCTGATGGGGAACTGATTCGAGAATTGAAGATGCCTTATGCGGGTTTGCCCACGGTGCGACGCATCCCTGCGACGGGTGATCTGCTTTTTATCTGGGTCAGTGAGAAATCAACGTTCGAAGAAAACGGCAGGAAGCTTCCCCTGCGTTCCGCCTTGACGACTGCGATTTCCAAAGATGAGGGAAAAACGTTCCTTCATCAACGGAACATCGTCCAGGATCCCACGAACGATTTCGGGTATCAATGCATCGAATTTATCGGTGACGATCTGGCACTGATCGCGTATCACACAAACGATGGCCTGCACCTGGCGCGAATTAACGTAGATTGGTTTTATGAGAAATAGGTCGATTCCTAACGCAAGCATAGCGAAATCGGTTAAAAATATCTGTGATCTTTCAGGAGATCGATCGACAGTCACAGACGCTCGTGTTTGGTTTCAGCTTTCAATTGAACATCTTCGTGACCTCTAAGAAAATAAATCAGAAAGTTTTTTTATGCACGCTTATGCAATACGGTTGATGCTGGTTTTTACAGTCATCGTTTCAGGCCAAATTCATTCAGCGCAGCGATTGAGCGCGGAGGGAAAAGCAAAGGAATTGAGCCCGCCTCAGCAGCAGGCCATCAAAGCTTTGCGCAAAACAGCAGCCTGGAAAAAACGGCGTATCATCTTCAACAATGACGGGAACGAGCCCGTTTATTCACTGGATGAAGCCACGCCGGAAGCGTTGTTGAATGTCAGAACAAGTCCCCTTAAAGGGAGCCAGGTCGATACGATCTTTTATTGCACCTGGTCATCCGGCTTTGGTTATTTCACGCATGATACAAAAGTGGGGGACGTTTTCACCGAGACCGGAAAGAAGCTCTCCAAAAACAAAACCGCCGAGTTGATTGCCAAAGGCCATGACCCGTTAAAGGTGATGACGAACTGGTGTAAACAGAATGATGTCGAAGTCTTCTGGTCATTTCGCTTGAATGACACGCATGATGCCTCTCGCGAATGGTATGGTCCGCTGCTGTTTTCGCCTGTGAAGAAAAAACACCCGGAGTGGTTGATGGGAACAGCCGAGAAACGACCTCCCAATGGCAGATGGACGGCCGTTGATTTTACACACCCCGAAATCTGTGACCTCGCCTTTCGTTATGTGGAAGAAGTCTGTCAGAATTATAATGTCGATGGAATCGAACTGGATTTTTTTCGCCACTTGAACTATTTCAAGCGCGTCTCCTGGGGAGAAGCTGCGGGTGAAAAAGAACTTGAGATGTTAAACCAGCTGATGCGTCGGATTCGGAAAATGGCAGATGAGGAAGGCCACAAACGCGGGCGGCCCATTCTGATTGCGATCCGTGTGCCGGATTCTGTGGAATATGCACGTGTACTCGGTCTGGATGTCGAAACCTGGCTGCAAGAAGATTTGGTGGATCTGCTGACAGTCACCGGTTATTTCCGCCTGAATCCCTGGAAAAAATCGGTCGCACTCGGTCACAAGTATCACGTTCCCGTATATGCCGGGTTGAGTGAGTCACGCCAGAAAGACCCGGTCGCGCGCAAAGTTTATGCGTCCCCCGAAGGCTTTCGAGGCAGAGCAATGACCGCCTGGTCTGAAGGCGTGGATGGAATCTATTTATTCAACTCGTTTAATCCCCGTCATCCGCTCTGGAGAGAACTCGGAGATCCCGAGAGTTTAAAAACACTGCCCAAGGTGTACTTTACCTCAGCCCGTTCTTTCAGCAGTGTAAATCACTGGTGGAAAAAGGGGGCCTCTTATATGAACCGCGATATCTTAACGCCTGACAAGCCTCGAAAAATCATGACTGGGACAGAGGTCACGGTGACCTTACCCGTCGGAGAAAATCCGGTTGAAACGGAATCGGATCTACTCTTAAAAGTCAGAGTCAGAGACTTGCCAATGCCAAACGAGTCTTTGCAGGTCTCTTTGAATGGAACTCCGATTACCTTGAAAAATCGGGACGGAAAATTTCTGGAAGGGACCGTCAGCAGAAATACCGTCCATCAGGGAGAAAATCAGGTTCGCTTTCTCCTGAAACAGGGGGAACAGAAATTTACCGTTGTTGAGGATTTACAATTGTGGACCTCACATTAGTTTCCAGCCAGGCTGATGACAGCATCTCCTGTTGAAACAGTTTGATTTTGAAAGCGGGTTTGATCCCGGTTCTTTTGTTTCTTGTATATCTGAGTGTGTCATGAGATGATTGTCTGGTGATCTGCTTTTTATTTTCTAATTCTCTTGATCATTGAAGACTGTCATTCATGAATTCGGATCGAAGAAAAAACGCACGTCCCCCCATCACAGAACTCGCCACCATTATTGAAGACGACATCAAGTCGCGAAATCTGTCGAGTGGAGATCCTTACCTGGGCCTCACTGAAACGGCTCGGATGCTGAAAACCAGCAACTCCGGCGCAAATTCGGCGTTACAGCTGCTTGTCAAAAAAGGAGTTTTAGAGAGAAAGCAGCGTCGAGGAACGTTTATCAGTCGTCCTCCAGTCGGCAGACAGCAGGTCATCCGCCGCGTTCACTTACTGTTGCACGAAGACTTTCTGAAGCAGGAAGGCGTGCTGACAGACGGGCAAGTCATTGGGATTCAGTCGGAATTGCCCCGGGCTGAAATTCAGTTCAATTTTCTCCCGCAGCATGATCAGCGCGATTATGTCCAGGAAATTGTGAATGAAGCCCTCGTAACTGCGGGGGTGGACGCATTCATCTTGTATTCCACCTCGCTGGATGCCCAGAGAATTCTCGTCGAAAGTGGTTTGCCGACCGCTGTCGTGGGGTCACTTTATCCTTCGATCACTGGCCTGCCCTGGATCGACCAGGATCAGAAGCTGGCCGGTGAGATGATTTTCCATAATTTGCACCATGAAAAAAAATGTGAGCAGTTTCTGGTGTTGATGCGCGAACGTTCGTATCCCGGGGACTATCTCTTTCTGGACACGCTGCAACAGTGTTTCGCTCAGGCGGGAATTTCGTCTGACAGAGTGATTTATCGCTCGTTACCTTCTGATATTTCTGCGATTGAGGCTGAAACCAAGCAACTCTTAACTCGTTTCGATTCCACAACCGGCGTCATTGCCAGGAGTGTGCCATTGGCAAATGGAACGCGGACCAGCGTGGATGAGCTGGGACTGGTTCTCAATCAGAATGTATTCATTCTGGTCTCAAACGTGTTTGGAAAAGAACGGGAAGAGTTAAAGTATTATACATACATTCGCCCCAAATCGTCGGCAAAAGAAAAAGGTGCTTACATCGGCCGCGTGCTGAGACAGTTTGTGACAAGCGGTTTTAAAAGTAACGAATGCTGGCAGGTTCCTGTTGAAATCGTGAATTCGACTTTTTAGCGCATCACATTTTACCATAGCGTTATCCGTTTCACTTTTCTGAGAACGAACGCATCAGTTCTGCAGCCGTCAGCGGTTGAGCGAGAGGTACTCTCTTCCCGGCCTCACAAAACTTACGGTTCCAGGGCTTTCAAAATGGCGGCGGCAATCGCCTGCATTCCCTGATCCCCGGGATGGACGGCGACTCCGGCGTGCGGAATATCACGCTCCGATCGGGCGTAGTTCGCTTCATCCTTTCCGAGACTGCTGATATCGACAAAAACCCCGCCAGCCTGCTGACAGGCCTGACGCAAAGCTTCGTCTTTTGCCGGATCAGTCCAGAAACAACTCCGCACGATGATCGTCGGACCGTTGTCAGACTTCGCTTCCTTCAGCAGTTTTGTAACGCTTGATTGAAACTGGGCTTTTGCCTCTGCTGAATCCAGCTTCGGCACATTCTCTCCAATCGCCAGCACGACCAGATCGGGCTTAAAATCGAAAGCATCCTGCAGGTTTTGTTTCAAATCGTATGTGGCGTACTGCCGCTCAAAAGCAGCAATATTCTTCGCGAGCATTTTCGGCGTGCTGCCTGACGATTCGGCCAGCGAACGGGTCACAATGTGGACATAATCCTTTTCCAACGCACTCGCCGCCATCCCCCAGTTGCCTTCCCAGCCAATTTTCGTCGACGGCCCATGCAGCGTAATACTGTTACCCAGGAACAAGATTTTCTCAAACCGGGGCGTGGCTTTTGGCTCGTCCGCCCGAACAATGCCGCCGAGGGTGCCGAGGGCCAAGGCAAATCCGATCAGGCCGCACAAAGTAACGAAGCCTGTTATGCCATGTGGATGTTTCGTCATTGTGTTGCTCTCTCTATTTCAATTCTCGATCGTTTACCAGGTTCCAAAATCAAGCACTGCCAAGGGAAGCTTAAGGGGGGGAGCTGGGTATTTCATTGTTTGTTACGTCCTCTTCTTTGGTTTGCCCGCTTCGACGAAAACTCACCAATACGCCTGCAAGCACAACACATAGAAATAACGGATACGACCATCCCATATGAGCACGGAACAGAATGCGAAAGAACGTGAGTCCGTCAATATAGAGATAAGAGCAGTAAAGCACTGAAACATAAATCAGGAAAGAGAACCCCACAATCGATCGTTGAATTTTCCGGGAAGACAAGTACGTCAGGTAGAACGCAATGATCGCAGCGCACAGGTTCGAAAATGAAAATATACGAAGATCAACGATCAAAGCAGCCAATGTGTTATCATAGAATTTTCGAATCTTATCTTTTGTATTACTTACCTGCTTAAGGAGTGGATTCAACTGTTGCGGGAGTGGAGGAAGTTTCTTCTGTCGAGTCAGATCGGCAATATACGCAGATGGCTCCTTCTGGAATTGATTGATTTGCTGGTTGATTGCCGTTACCTGGTCATCGGTGAGTAGCCGGTGCACGAGTGGAGATTTTATTGCTTTCTCCACAACATCGACCATCGGCCTGGCGTAATTAATCGTCTTTTCCGTGACAAACTGACGAGCAAGCCCCTCCAGATGCTCCCGCGCAACAAACGTGTATGCAAGGAATGCCACGAAAAAAATAGCAACAATCATATTAAGCGCAATTGTGATTTGTCGCATGAATTTCTATAACCACCGGGCTGGGACGGTTCTAATCAACACATTTACGGCTCAAAATTCCTGTTTGTGAAAAATCCTTCCGGTGTCTCACTCTGGTTGATAACCGTGCCACATCCAGATCAGTGTGTCGGCAAGTGTCTGTTCAAACACTTTGCGATCACAGTGTCGGGTGCCGCGGCTGAAAACATAGCGGTAGTCATAACCTTTGGCTTTGAGGGCAGCCGCCGTCCGCTCGTTGGCCATCACCCAGTTGTGATAGGTTTCTTCCGGATCGTTCGCACGCAGGTCATTTTCGGCGACGTGAGTGAAAATGCGTAACGGTTTTTTCTCACTGTTTTCAATCAGCTTCATACTGGAATGGTATTCCCACGCACCGAGGGGGTACTGCGCTTCTTCGGGGGCATCATCATCCTGTTGATCAACGAACGTTCCCGAGTACGTAATCAGCCGACGAAACAGGTCCGGACGAAACCAGCCCATCGTCAACGCAGCCGCCCCGCCGGAACTGCAGCCCATCGTGGCGCGACCCCAGGGATCGTCGGTAAACGCGATGTTTGGATAGGCGGCTCGGATTTCCTTGTTGTTCAGCACGGCTGGCAGAACTTCATCATTGATAAACCGGGCATAGCGATCGGACATCGTATCGTATTCCAGACCGCGCTCGCTCCCCTTGCCATCGTTCCCCCCGTTTTCGACGCCGATCACGATAAATGCCGGCAGCCGGCGTTCCGGGTCCTTAGAGATGGTCAGATTATCCAACGCATGACGGACCAGGTCCATACGGCTCGGTCCGTCATGGGTGACTAATATCGGTGCCTTGGTGCCGTCCTTGTAGGCGGCGGGAACGTAAACGAAAATCTTACGCGTTTCGCGCACGGGCTTTTTGGAATCGAGGGTTGTATCATCGCCGGGAAAAATCTTGCTGTCTTTCAAAGGCATTGAGAACTCGAAACGCTTTCCCTTGGGATTGCCCTGATCGGTGAGATCCGGGGCGATTTTGTAGTCGGGACCGATGACAAAATTGCCATTGCCTTGCGTGCCGGGGTTCTCCGTAGATTTCTCAGCATTTTTCTCGGCGGAAAATACGACGCTGGAGGCGAAAACAGTAGCGGCGAAGGTGAGTACACAATAAACACGATTTGACAGGAGCCTGGAATTCAACAACATAAAACATCCCATCGATTGCAGGAGAACTTGGGGTAAAGCAGAAAATATCAGAATATGAGACTACTCGATTTGAGGTCTGTTTTCAATTACGCAATCGAGAAACGCCAGGGAGAACACAAGAGGCTCAGTAAATCCTGTATCGATCCCAGCTCCCTTGAATCCTTTTCCGTCTGGTGCGTGATATGTTGCAGAAAATCGAATAAGCTGATGTTGTTCGTGTTGCCAATCGTTTCAATGGAAAAGAAAGGAGTTCGTAATGACCATTAAAAGACGTGGTTCTGCGGTCTGGCAGGGTGGTTTGAAGGATGGTAAAGGGACTGTCTCAACCGGCAGCGGTACATTAACCGGTTCACCCTATGGGTTCTCCAGCCGTTTTGAAAATCAGCAGGGAACCAACCCCGAAGAATTACTGGCCGCTGCGCACGCCGGCTGTTTCTCGATGGCGCTTTCAAAGATTCTGGGAGACGACGACATCACACTGGATGTAACGTTGTTCGATTAAAGACAGGATAACAGAATTCACAATCGCCTCAGCATCGAAACTCGGTTTGACGATTGATGTTGAAGCTCTGTTTTCTAGTTTGAAAACGAAAAAAGGTTCCTGACACCTTTTATCCTGTGATAACAGTTTCAATCTCACCAGGCGGGCAGGCACATGGACCTGCCCCTACTTTTTCATAGAAATCGTGCTCTGGTACTGAATGGAAAGGTATCGCTGTCAGTTTCCTGTTATCTCACGACAACCTCGGTTGGGTGGTACCCCATCGGGCAATCCAAAGCAGCAAATCAATCCTCATTCAGGTAACAGTGGAACAGAAAAGACGGGTAAAAATCTATTTGAAAGAAAAATCCTTACCCGCGTTGAGTGCCGTTTTGTGACATGGTGTTGTCCTGCACTGAAGTATTGGTCTGAATCCGCGGGTCTTTAATTACCTGTCACAAAGCAATTACGTGGCATTCCGACATCACTGCTGGAAAACCAGATGAAAAATACGAATTTCCGTAATTCGTCTCCTTGTCTGGCAGGTAGAATATAAAAAATTGACTTGTTTCATATTCATTTTTGAGGAGAAAAGCATGCTCGAAACTCAAAAGTATCCGCCTCGTGTTCGTCAAGGTTTCACACTGATCGAACTTTTGGTAGTGATCGCCATCATTGCCATTTTAATTGCGCTGTTGTTGCCGGCCGTTCAGCAGGCACGCGAAGCAGCACGCCGCAGTACCTGTAAAAACAGCCTGAAGCAACTCGGTTTAGCGCTCCATAACTATCACGGTACCCACAGGGTCTTTTCCCCCGGGTTTGTGCGTGAATACGGTTTACCGACGGCAAATGATGGCACGACAGACCCCGGCGCCCGGCAAGGCAACTGGGCCTGGGGGGCATTTATCCTCCCGTTTATGGAACAGGCATCGCTGTCCGACGCCCTCAACATTGGTCCGGTCACATGTGCCCAGGCGATGACCAATGCCACCTCTATGAATTTGATGGCAAAACCGGTTGCCACGTATTTATGTCCTTCCGATCCTTCAAATGGAACAACTAAGTTTACGTTCTACAATACTTCGGGGGCAACCATCTCTACAACGCCGGCCCTTTCCAATTACGTTGCCGCAAACGATTCTACAAACACTCGCCGGCTGGGTAATGGCATGTTTTATATGGACAGTAAAGTTAGTCTTCGCGACTTGACAGACGGCACCAGCAACACAATCGCGCTGGGCGAGCGTGCCGACATCCTCTCCAACGGGCTCACCGGTATAGACCCAGGCAACTCTGCGATATATACAGGGACTCTGAACACTCAAGCCGGGTGCGTGTTGTGTACTCGCGGCTCTCGAGAAGCCAGTTCGCTCGGTATCCGCGATGTGCTTGGCTCGGGTGCCTTTCCGATCAATGGTCCCCAAACTTTAGTCGGCTCTTCCGAAAGTGGTGCGGCGCGTTCCTTTTCTTCGGCTCACAAAGGGGGTTGCCAATTTACCCTGGCCGATGGTTCCGTTCGTTTTATTAGTGAAAATGTGAATCTGACCCTGTTTCGTAATCTGATCAGTATCCGCGACGGCGCCGTGATTGGTGAGTTTTAAACTGGAGCGAAGGCTGTTTACAGCAGGGATGCTTGTCCGTACCTGCAGGAGACGTTTCAAATCGAAAGTCGAATAATGCTCAAGAATCTTTTTTTAGCAATCTGCGCAGGCTGCCTGGTCGCGGGTTGCGGAGGCTCGGGTGAAGAAGAGGCTCCACCGCTCGCCGAAGTCTCTGGGACGGTCACTTTGAATGGGAAACCGCTCCCTAAAGCAACGGTCATGTTTTTTCCTGTGAAGGAAGGGCGGGTTTCCACCGGCGTGACCGACGATAATGGAGCATACTCTTTATCTTACGAGCCATCCGTTCCCGGTGCGGTTAAAGGATTTCATCGTGTCGAGATTCGGACGGGCGGCGAAACGCTCGATGCCGATGGGCAATTGGTGGAGGAAGTTCCCGAAATTCTGCCTGAAAATTATCATAGTCAAACGCGACTCGCCGCCGAAGTGAGTGAACCACCCAATCAAATCAATTTTGAGCTCGTCAAAAAATAATCGAGGGAGAACTCACAAAAAAGTGATAAAAGGTGTCAGGAAC
>CAXBFD010000139.1:0-15413 GCA_963974925.1 uncultured bacterium
GAAGTCGATCCGTCTACGAAGCGAAAAACGTATTCCAATATCCCAGACCCGTTTCGTAGTGAAAGCACAAGTACGCTGAAAGCGGAAGTGAAAGAGGGGAAAAATGAATTCCAGTTTGAGTTAAAGTGAGGCAATTGTCGTCCCTGAAACGGTAATCGAAACACGAACCGGTCAACAGATCTGTTCCTGCTACAGTCGAATGTTTACAAAAAACAAGAGGTCGCCGCGAGCCGATTCTCATTTTTTTGCTCACTTTACACCTGGAATCCTTCATAATCCCTGACGTGGACCTCTATAATAAATCGTTTTCGATAGAGAGAGACGCTCTACATCACGCCATCATCATCTCCCACGAGACCTCAACAGGATTTTTCCATGCCCTCGTTTTCTGCGTTGAAATACGTTCGACTGACTTTTGTTTTTGTTGGTAGCCTGTCTGTTTTGCTGGCATCTCTGGCTGTCACAGCCTTGTCAGCCGACATGGATGAGGCAAAAACCAAGGTCGATTATTCAGCCGAGATGCCCCGCATCCTGCCGCGAACACCAGAGGAAGCGTTGAAGTCGTTCAAACTGCATGACGATTTTCAGATTGAACTCGTGGCAGCAGAGCCCCTGGTCCGTGATCCGGTAGCGATGTGTTTTGATGAGCGCGGGCGTGCGTACGTTGTCGAAATGCCTGAATACAACGATGCTGACAAAGAAGGATACAGTTCCGTCAAACTGCTGGAAGATACAGACGGTGATGGCAAGTTCGACAAGAGTATTCCCTACCTGACCGACATGACGCTGCCCACCGCCGTCTGCAGTTACAAGGGGGGCGTGTTCGTCGGGGCTCCCCCTTATGTTTATTACTGCAAAGACACCGATGGAGACGGTAATGCCGATGTCCGCGAAATCGTGATGACCGGTTTCGGACGCGATAAAGGGGACGAAGGCATGATCAATTCCTTCCGCTGGGGCCTCGATAATAAAATCCATTTTTCCACGGGTACGGACGGGGGAGAGGTCACAAAGAAAAACGAACCTACAATACCCGTGGACGTGGTGTGATCCTCAATCCGGAGACCCGCACGATCGAACTCACCACAGGTGGCGGTCAGCACGGTATGAGCCTGGGAAACTGGAACCGTAACTTCATTTGCGCGAACAGCACTCCGATGCAGGTGTTGATGTACGATGACCGCTATATCGCCCGCAATCCATATCTGGCACCTCCTGCAGCCGCTGTTTCGATTGCCCCTGGCGGCAAATTCACGAAGTTATTACGCATCAGCCAGATCGAACCATGGCGGATTCTGCGGTCCCGTATTCGCGCTCAAAGTGAGAAAGGGGATTATGAAAAAGGGAATCCTTCCGGTTACTTTACCGCCGCCACCGGTGTTACCATTTTTCGGGGCGATGCCTGGCCCGAAAAATATCAGGGCAATATTTTCGTTGGCGAGCCGGCCAATAATCTGGTGTATCGCGCTGCGCCTGAGCCCGATGGTTTGTCGCTGGTCGCACCGCGCGCCGATCAGGACGCCGAATTTCTGGCTTCAACCGATGTCTGGTTTCGACCCGTTCAGTTTGAAAACGGTCCCGATGGTTCCCTGTATGTGCTGGACATGTACCGCGAGTTGATCGAAGGCGCGCCCTTCATTCCGGAAGAAGTGATCAAACACCTCGACCCGGTCGGCGGTCAGGATAAAGGACGCATTTATCGCATCGTTCCCAAAGGTTTTGAGCAGCCGTCACTGCCTGACTACGGGAAAATTTCGTCGCAGGAACTGGTAACGTTACTGGAAAGCGATAATGGCTGGACCCGCGATACCGCACAGCGTCTGTTGTTCGAGCGTCAGGACACAACGGTCTGCGACAGTTTAAAACAACTGGTGACTGCCTCCCGCAAGCCGATTACCCGGGCCACGGCGCTCTGGACACTGCAGGGGCTGAAATCGTTAGACGAACCGACTCTGCTGCAAGGCCTGCAGGATCAGAATTTCCAGGTCCGGAAACAGTCGCTGCAGATGGCAGAGCAGTTTGCGGATTCCTCACTGATCCAAAAACAAATGCTGGTGTTGGCCGAAGATGATTCTCTGGAAGTGCAGTATCAGGCTGCCTTTTCGCTAGGCGCGTTCGAGTCTGCTGCACGCAATCAGGAGCTCGCGGAAATTCTGGCTCGCCATGTATCGAATCCCTGGATGCGGATGGCCGTTCAGAGTTCGCTGTATCAGGGAGCCGGCGAAGTGTTTACCCAGCTGACGAAAAATTCCGAGTTTTTAAAAGAGAAACAGGCTCCGGATTTTCTTGTCGCTTTGGCAGTTCAGATCGGGGCCCAGAATAAAGCGGAGAATGTGAAACTGTTTCTGGCAGCTTTGGAAGCCATGCCTCCCTCCGATCAGAAGTTGATCGAAGTTTTATTCCGTAATCTGCTCTCGCGGGCTTCCGGCTCGACAAAAAACGTCATCGCCCATTCGACCAGCGTGCGTACTGCCAACCTGCTCAAAGAGATGATGCAGACCGCCATTCAGCAGGCGTCGAATTCCAAACTGCCCGTCAAAACACGCGTCGAGGTGATTCCTACATTGAGTATTGGAAAATTTGATGAGACACATGAAGTGTTCGAAGAGTTGCTCTCCGTGCAGCAGCCACTGCCGGTGCGTCAGCGTGCGATTACGACCTTAGGCTTGATCAACGATGACCGCGTTGCCGACTTACTCATTGAAATCTGGCCGGGCTTGAGTCCCCAGTTACGCATGAGTGCCGTCGAAACGCTTTTTTCTCGGAAAGCCTGGCTGCTGACGATGCTGGATGCCATTAAACAGGAAAAAATCAATCCCGGCGATATCAGCCCGGAACGGGTGCAGCTGTTGAAAACCAATCAGGACATCGCCATTAAAAAACTGGCTGAGTCCCTGTTTCATGATCAACGGCTCACCGGACGTTCCGATATCGTCAAAGAATATCAGGCGGCTCTCAAACTGAAGGGAGATTCCGCGAACGGAAAGCTGGTGTTCAAGAAAGCGTGTGCCGCCTGTCACCAGCTGGAAAATGTGGGTGTGCAGTTGGGCGCTGACTTGAAAGCGATCAAGGACCGGGGAACCGAAGCAGTCCTGCTTAATATTCTCGATCCGAACCGCGAAGTCAAACCGCAGTATGTGACATATCTGCTCGTCACAACTCAGGGGAGAACGATCACCGGCTTGATCAAAGAAGAAAATGCCAACAGCATCACCATCGCTCGTGCTGACGGGACCAGCGATACCGTGTTACGGATCGACATCGATGAACTGATCAGCTCAAGACTCTCCTTCATGCCCGAAGGGCTGGAAAAACAGATCAGCAAACAGGAAATGGCCGACTTGCTCGCATATCTCAACGCGGCCAAATAAGCGCAATCCAGCGACGCGTTTGAAGAAAAAACGTGGCTCAGCCCGATTTGATTTCGGGCCGAGCGCAGCGCGCGAACCGAATTGAGCCTGATCCACCGCATGCCAGTTCCGAATCTGGCATTTATCTCAGCGGGAAGGAAGTTTGTGGCCCGACGATTCTGCCCGCCGAGTCCTTTCAGGTTTCTTCTGCTCCCAATTTCAGCGAGTCAGGGGGGCGATCCCGTTTCTCGGTCCTGTCCAGAAGCATCCTCTAAAATCTGTGAAATTCGCGTATCAGAGGTCTGTGGATAGAGCTGCGCGAATTTCGCGAAAGAAGATTTCACGAAATTTAGAAATGACCTGCTTGTCAATGAAGGCAGGCATTCTAAAGTTTTACAGAATAAGAAATTTTAGTGGCCACTGAAAGTTTCAATAAGTTCAATCAGAAATTGAGTTAACAACCTCCCCTTATCCAAGGAATTCGTGAGATGAAACGCTTTCTAAAGACATCAGTGGCATTGGCAACGCTTTTAGCGGTTTCGTATTCAACCACTTTAACGCATGCCGCTGAGAAACAAGACATTGTTGAGACTGCTGTTGCCGCCGGTTCTTTCAAAACACTGGCGGCCGCACTCGGTGCCGCTGATCTGGTAGAAGCCTTAAAAGGCGAAGGACCATTTACCGTATTCGCCCCCACGGATGCGGCTTTCAAGAAATTGCCGTCGGGAACCGTGGAGACTCTGCTTAAACCAGAAAATAAAGATCAGCTGATCGCGATCCTCACTTACCACGTCGTGCCGGGAAACGTCGCCGCTAAGGACGTGGTAAAGTTAAAAGGGGCGAAGACTTTAAATGGCCAGCGGGCCGACATTTTGACTCAAGATGATAAGGTTATGGTCGATGGAGCCACTGTGGAAGCTGTTGACATTCAATGCTCGAACGGCATCATTCACGTGATTGACAGTGTCATTCTCCCCAGCGATAAAAATATCGTAGTGACTGCCTCTGAAGCAGAAAAATTTAAAACGCTGCTCACGGCAGCACAAGCAGCAGGTCTGGCTGAAGTGCTTGCCGACAAGGGGCCTTTCACCGTGTTTGCTCCGACGGATGAAGCCTTTGCTAAACTACCGGAAGGCACAGTTTCCAGTCTCTTGAAGCCTGAAAATAAAGAGAAACTGGCAGAAATATTGAAGTATCATGTCGTCGCTGGCCGCGTTTACTCTGAAGATGTTTTGGCTGCAGGCAACGCCAGGACTCTACAGGGTAAAAAAGTCAAGATCAGCGCCTCAAAAGGGGACGCTCAAGTGAACGGTGCCAGGTTAATTGCAACAGACATTGATGCCTCCAATGGGGTAATTCACGTGATTGACAGCGTGCTCCTGCCTCCCGATGACAAAAAAATCAGTGCTTCGGAAGCGTGTGAGAAAATCAAACACACCGTAGCACGCGGGGCAAATTTGTATAACTGCGGACACTACCATAAAACAACGACGTTATACAGGAAAACGATGCAAACCATGTTGAACAGCCTGGATAACATGCCGGAAAATATTCGGGCGAACATGCAGCATGCCCTGAGTCACTCTGAAAAAATGCACTGCGCTTCACAGCAGGCATGGACTCTGAGGAATGCTTTGGATCATGCATACGTGCAAATGTCGGCTCTGTAACAGGACGGCACGAAAATACTTCCCGGATTTGAACTCCCGTTGTCATCGTTCTTCGATGGCAGCGGGAGTTTTTTTGATCACGGGTAAAAAATATGGTTAATCAATATTTGAAATCAGCGCTTGAACAGAAGCTTCGAGTTTTCCCGTTCGAAACATTGCCACAATGGCAACGTGTTCATAATAAATTTTCAGCGGATCATGGGGCTGCTGAAATCCTGCGAGGAAGTGACGTCGTAACCGGGAAACCAGTGTAATCCAGATCGAGATCAAACCCTGCTCGGGAGATTTTGCGACGATTGACTGATGAAACTTGATATCCAGCTCTGCGAGTTGCACATAGTGATGGGCCTCACAGGCGATTTTCATTTCATCCAGAATTGCCTCCCATTCCGCGAAATCAGTTTCGTTCAAATCTGCAAAGATGGATTTCAAAGCGAACGACTCCACCGTCTGTCGCAGGGGAATGATCAGCTCCTGCATCGAATCGGATGAGGCCGGTGCCACGCGCACTCCGCAGTTGGGCTTCGATTCTACCATCCCTTCGTGTGCCAGTTGCTTTAACGCTTCTCGAATGGGAGCCCGACTGACCTGGAACCGCTCTGCCAGGCTCACCTCGCGTAAAGGCATGCCTTCTTTGATCCGCCCCGTAATGATTTCCATCCGCAGCAGATCAACGATCTCCAGTTTCTGGTCCTGGGCTGGCTCGATTTGACTCATAAGGCACCACTTCTTTATTCACTCGCGGAGGGCTGGTGTTCTGCTTTCAGTCTCAATTGGCCATATTGTAAACAATAGAGACCTGTGAATCCAGTGATCTATGGGAAGAATCTGAACCCCAGTTGAGTGGAATATTAGTTTTATTATTGTTTTTAGTTAAATATCAGAAAGTACGACGAGTTATTTGGAATGGAACAGTGTTTTGAATTGTATACAATATGGGGTGTTTCTGGTTGACACAAAACAGAGCTTCCGCCAGACTGTAACGTGAAATCAGAGGTCTGCTGATTCAGGCTGAACTGAAATCCGGGAATTAGATCGTGCTTGCCAATAAAGGCTGTGGAGATATCAAAATGACTGTTTCGTTCGACTTATCCCGGGAAAATCGCTTTGCAATCTCTGGTGGCAACTTACTGGCGCGACTGGTGCTGAGTGTCAGTTGCTGTTTTGCTTCGGCTGTTGCAGCGGCTGAGCCACAACCGAATTCAGGCAATCGACTGGTTTATCTTGATCAGGATGATCCCTATTATGTCTCGCAAAATTTCCCCAGACTGACAACACCTCAGTGGTATGGAGACAAAGAGGTCAAAGCAGTCTGTGTGTTGGCTATCGACGATATGCGCGATGTTCAAAAGTATGAAACCTATCTGCGGCCGATTCTGGAACGGCTCAAAGAAATCAATGGTCGTGCCGGTGTGAGTATCATGACGTGCCGCGTCGATCCGAAAGACCCACATTTACAGCAGTGGATCAAGGAAGGGGTGAGTATCGAAGTTCATACTTACGATCATCCCTGTCCGTTATTAAAGGATCGCGACTTTGCAAAAGCCAAAGGGACCGTTGAGCGTTGTGTTGATTTGCTGAGTGAAATCCCAAACAGCCGGCCCGTGGCCTATCGCATGCCTTGCTGCGATTCGCTGAATACCGTGAGCCCCCGCTTTTTTACCGAGATCTTTAACAGCCGGTCACCTAAGGGAAATCATCTGCAGATCGATACGTCCGTGTTCCATGTCTTCACGGCCAATGATTCGGAACTCCCCAGGGAATATGTTCTCGATCCTGATGGTCAGGGGAGAAATGAAAAATACGTTCCCGTTGACCGGGGTTTTGTGAATACGGTTTTCGATTATCCTTATCCGTACCCTATTTCGCGACTCTGCTGGGAATTTTCGTGTGTGACGCCCAGTGACTGGTCCGCCCAGCATCGGCAGAAACCGATGAATCCGCTGACGGTGAAGGACTGGACTGCCGTCCTGGATGCCACCGTAGTCAAACAGGGGACATTCAATCTGGTCTATCATCCGCATGGCTGGATCAGCAACGAGCAGATCGTCAAACTGATCGACCATGCGGTTCAGAAGCATGGTTCCGCCGTGCAGTTTCTTTCGTTTCAGGATGTTCTGCAACGGATGAATCAGCATCTGCTGGCAGGTCAACCCTTGAGAAATGAACGCGGTGCCGACAACGGCGTGCGACTATTGGATTTGAACGGCGACGGTTATCTGGATGTCGTGATCGGAAATGAAAACGTCCAGAAAACCCGCATCTGGAATCCGGAACAGCAATCATGGCGGGAATCAGGTTTCCCCACACGCCTGGTTTCTTCCCCTGATTCCGCGGGAAATCAGGCCACACGCGGTCGCTTTGGTGTCTTAAATGGGCAGGTCGTTCTGTTGACTTTAACGCCGGAAGAATCCGCAGTCTGGCGGTTTAGCGGCGACGCCTGGGTTGAAGATAAAACGTTACTCGCAGGATTGCCAACGGGCAAGATGGCTCTGTTCACGCTCAAAGATAGTGTCGATCAAGGCGTCCGATTCCGTGATTTCAACAACGACGGACAATGTGAGCTGATTGTTTCCAATCCGGCACAACAGGCCGTGTTTACCTGGTCGCAGGCAGATTCCCGCTGGCAGAAATTACCCTGGTCACTTCCGAAAGAAGCGACCATAGTTGATGCACAAGGGCGCGACGCAGGCCTGCGTTTTGCAGACATCGATGAAGATGGTTTTGCGGATGTCCTCTTTTCCAATGAGAGCCGGTATTCGCTGCATCTCTTCACTTCGTTAGATCAAGGCTGGGAAAAAGTCTTCCAGAAGCAGCGTCAGGACGGCGATGATATGCCTGCGATTTCGCGCAACGGCACGAACAACGGCGCCTGGTTTCATTCTCGTCATTTATGGGTTCAGAATGAAGATACCAACAAATTAAAACATCTGGTGGCGGGCAAGTCGTTTGAGGAGTTACTGGCAGCGCAGGGGCCGCAACCGAAGTCTCCCTCCGCGGCTTTGAAAACCATCCAGGTCAAACCCGGCTTTCACGTTGAGCTGGTCGCAGCAGAACCGCTGGTTCAGGACCCGGTCGCCTTCGATTGGGGCCCGGATGGAAAACTCTGGGTGACTGAGATGGCCGACTATCCGTTGGGCATCGATGAAAAAGGGACATTCGCCGGGCGCGTGCGTTATCTGGAAGATACGAACGGCGACGGTAAGTATGACAAATCGACGCTATTCTTAGACGGGCTGGGCTATCCCACCGGAGTCATGGCCTGGCGCAACGGGGTGATAGTGACCACCGCGCCGGAAGTCTTTTACGCAGAAGACACCAACGGTGATGGTAAGGCGGATCTGCACGAATCACTCTACACCGGTTTTGGAGAAGGTAATCAGCAGCACCGGGTGAATGGCTTGCGCTGGGGGCTGGATAACTGGGTTTATCTGGCGAACGGAGATTCTGGCGGAGAGCTGGTCTCGGTCAAAACAAAAGAGAAACTGAATCTCAGCCGCCGCGATTTGCGCATCAAACCTGATGCAGGATTAATGGATCCGCAGTCCGGACAGACTCAGTTCGGTCGGGAACGGGATGACTGGGGAAACTGGTTTGGCAGTAACAACAGTAACCCCGCCTTTCATTATGCTCTGGCAGACCATTATCTGCGCAGGAATAAGGACCTCATTGCGCCCGACCCGAAAGTCCAGGTTTCCATTCAACCGGGGGCTGCGACGATTTTTCCCGTCAGTCGCACACAGGCGCGATTCAATGATTTAAACAAGGTGAACCGAATCACGTCCGCCTGTGGACTCTGCTTCTATCGGGATCAGTTACTGGGGCCGGAGTTCGTCGGCAATTCTTTTATCTGCGAACCCGTCCATAATCTGGTACACCGGGAAATCGTTTCTCCGCAGGGAACTACATTCACCAGCCGTCGTGCCGAGAGCGAGCAGGATTCCGAATTCATGGCGTCGACAGATAACTGGTTTCGCCCAACCATGGCGCGCACAGGCCCCGATGGTGCATTGTGGGTCGCAGACATGTATCGTCACGTGATTGAGCACCCTCAGTGGATTCCCAAAGAGATGCAGGAAAAACTCGATCTGCGGGCCGGTAAAGAGCAGGGGAGAATCTATCGTGTCGTGCGCGACAAAACCCCGCTGCGTCCGGTTCCCCGTCTGGACCAGCTCTCCCATACAGAACTTGTGCAGGTGCTGGAAAGTCCGAATGGAACGCAGCGGGACATGGCACATCAATTAATCGTCAGCAGAAACGATAAAACCTTCGTTCCTGAATTAAACAAAATGGTTCAGCAGGGTAAATCAGCCACCGCCCGCCTGCACGCGCTGTGCGTACTGGATGGGTTAGGGCCGGTTTCAAGTGAAACCGTATTGCTTGCCTTTCAAGATGAACATCCGGGCGTGCGCCGTCACGCGATTCGTATCAGTGAAACGGAACTGAATCGATCTTCTGCAATCGGGCCGCAGTTACTGCAACTTGTCAGCGATCAGGATCCGCAGGTGAAAATGCAGTTAGCGTACTCGCTCGGCGAGTGGAATGACCCGCAGGCCGGTGTAGTGTTGGCCCGGTTAGCACTCGCGTCTGACGACGATCCCTTTTTACGTGCCGCCATATTGAGTTCCGCCGGGAAAAATATCGACGCGTTTACCCGGACACTCATTCAAGAACGGAACGTCAAACAACCTCCCGCAACAGTTTTTAATTCCCTGGTAACGATGGCTGTCTCTGCCAATCACCCGGAGACGATAGCGCAACTTTATGAACTCGTGGGGCAACAGCCTGAGGGGAAATCGTTTGAATCATGGCAGTTTCAGGCCGTTTCGACGTTACTTCATGCTCTGGGACGGCGCAATCAGACGCTTCCCCAATATTATCAGCAGGCAGGCAAACAATTACAGTCAGCCCTCGATCAACTGCGGCCTCTGTTTCAGCAAGCCCGCGCGATCGCCGGCGATGAAACCGCTGCTGCGGAAAAAAGAAAACTGGTTTTGCTGCTGCTGGGACGAGGTTTTGACGAACAGGAGCAAGACTTTGAAATCCTGGCAGAGTTACTCTCGCCGCGAAATTCACGTCAGCTCCAGAGTGCGGCTGTGACGGCTCTCACACAGTTCGGCAATCAGCGCACGCCGCAGATGTTGCTCAGTCGCTGGAAAAGTTTTGGGCCGGACTTACGGACCGAAGTTTTGAGCGCGTTGTTAAGTCGCCCGGCCTGGGTGAAATCGGTTTTAGACGGCATCGATCAGAAAACGATTCTGCCTTCAGACATTGATGCTTCAAATCGACAAATTCTGCTCAGTCACAAAGATCAAAAGCTGCGCGAGCAGGCGACGAAGTTACTTGCAGCCTCCGTTGACTCCAATCGTACGAAAGTTGTTGAAGCGTACGCCTCCGTTTCCTCAATGAAAGGGAATGTGGAAACCGGGCATCAGCTCTTTGTCAAACGGTGTTCTGTCTGTCATCAGCTCAACAACGAAGGCAAACCGATCGGCCCCGATCTGTCTGCGTTGACAGATAAATCGCCGCGGACATTATTGACGGCGATTCTCGATCCGAATCGTGCGATCGAAAGCAAGTATGTCAGCTATCTCGCGGTCACTGTAAACGGACTGACGTTTAACGGCTTACTTGCTGCAGAGAGCGGCGAAAGTATCACACTCGTTCAAAATGATGGTAAGGCCGTTACGTTACTGCGGAATGACCTGGAAGAACTTCAGAGCACGGGCAAATCATTGATGCCGGAGGGGCTGGAAAAAGATATGCCCCACCAGGACTTTGCCGATGTGATCGCTTATCTGAACGCGACCGAACGACCGCGGAAAATCTTTGCGGGTAATCAACCTGCGGTTGTCCAGCCGGAAGCCTTGTGGGGAGATTATTTTCTGGTCCCACAAATCGCCGCGATTTATGGCGAAACGATTCAGTTTGAGAACAAGTACAAGAATCTGGGTTACTGGCAAAGTGAAAATGATCGTGCCGTGTGGACGCTGGACACTCCCCAGGCTGGTAAATACGACGTTTATCTGGAGTATGCCTGCCCACAGGGAGCAGGCAATCAAGTGTTGCTGGAAGTCGCCGGTCAACGCCTTTCCTGGATTGTGTCTGGCACAGGGAGCTGGGATGTTTACCAAAATCAGAAAATTGGAACGGTCGAATTGCCTTCCGGAGAGGCACGACTGGCCATCCGAAGTGATGGAAAAATCAACAATGCCTTATTTGATTTGAAAACGGTCCGCCTACGCGTTTCAGCCCAGAAATAAAGGGGCTACGATTTCTTGAATTCCAGTCGATTCACTTTTCCCGCGGGTATGGCTTTTTCATTCGGTTTCCTGTTCATAATATGGCAATGCTACCCGTCCGCGCCGTTTTAAACTATGCATTTTATATAGATTATGCCGAGTCTACGCCCTCTGAAATGCCTGTTTCTGCGCGGAAAAAACTCACGCCGATCCTGAAAATCTTCGCGAAAACAGGTGTCAGTGCCAACATTCTGCCGTTATTGAGTGTATTAAAGAGAGGGTCAGACTGAAGATCCCGTATTCAGGCTCACTTTTCATGAATATTCTGCTGAGTTTAAAAAAAATCGATTGCGTAAATTTTTTTATGAACGATGATTCTGTATATCTAAAAAAGTCTCATTTAAGCAGTAGAAAAAACCAGAACAAAAGAATACGTCCGGGGGTGGTTTTGGCTGCTTGTTAAGTGCGTATTGAAGCTGATGTGGCTATTTTCTAGTTGTTGCGTAATACATAAAATTCGAATTCGTTTTACTGTGCTGCATCAAATTATTGGACAATCGATCTGAGGGAACTGACCAGTGTCAGATGAAGGTTCTAAAAATCCTACGGGTGAGGAAGAGACCGTCGACGAATTTCCTCCCATTAATATCAATCAGATTGATAAAACCATGATCGGGGTCGACAGTGGGGCTGGCGAACTTCCCAGACAGGTCACTGGTCCTTCTGCTGCGAAAGCCGCAGCCTGGATTGGCCGTTCATTAGGAAAATATCAGATCACAGGCCTGCTCGGCCAGGGAGGTATGGGCGTCGTTTATCAGGCGCATGATGCAACGATCGAGCGGGATGTGGCAATCAAGCTGTTACCGTCAGAACTGGCGTCCGATCATAAAATGCTCGACCGGTTTCTGGCAGAAGCCAAGGCGGCCGGGCGGTTAGCTCATCCGCATGTGGTTTCGATTCACGAAATTGGTCAGCAGGACGACATCCATTATATTGTGATGGAACTGATGACCGGAGGCAGTACCGATGATCATCTGGAAGACATTGGACCTTACTCTCCCTTAGAGGCCACACGCATTATTGCAGACGCCTGTGAAGGGCTGATGGTGGCGCATTCTTCCGGCCTCATTCACCGGGACATTAAACCGGGTAACCTGCTGCAGTCAAAACATGGCACAATTAAAGTGGCTGATTTTGGTTTGGCCAAAAGAGTTATTCAGCAATCGCAACAACTGACTCAAGACGGGCAGTTGATCGGGACACCATATTTCATGAGTCCCGAACAATGTGAATCAAAACCCGTCGATACCCGCAGTGACATCTATTCGCTGGGCGCAACTTACTACACATTACTCACAGGCGATCATCCCTATGAGGATGCGGGCAGCATTGTGCAGATTATGTATGCGCACTGTCATGCCGAGGTGCTGGACCCGCGCGCTGTGAATTCCCGGATTCCGGATAAGTGTGCTGCAATCATAGGCAAGGCGATGGCCAAAAAACCCGAGGAACGATATCAGGCTGCAGAAGAAATGCTGGCAGAGTTAAAAGCGTTAGTCTCCGATCTGGAAAAACTGGATACCACTCAAATCCTCAGCCAGGAAGAACTCGCGAGTTCCCCGGCTCATGTTCCGACAAAAAATCGGTGGCGCGGACCAAATTTGAATAAATTCTTCTTTCCAATGATTCTGGTCCTGCTGACTTCGGTTTCCTATCTGACCTGGAACGGAAACGGAGCCCATCACAAAGAAACGGACCACAAAAAAAGTGCTCAGCTTCAGCAAATGGCGCAAGGGATCACCGCTGATAAAATTCTCTTAGGTACTTCGACTGCCATGACAGGGGCCAACAAAGAGTTGGGGCAAAACATGGTGATGGGGATGCAGGCCTGTTTCAAGTCGGTCAATGCAGCGGGGGGAGTGGGAGGCCGTCAAATTGAGCTGATTGTCAAAGATGACGGATATGAACCCGGACAGGCACATCAAAATATGCATAAACTGTTTGAAGAGGATAAAATTTTTGCCGTCATCGGCAATGTGGGCACCCCCACGGCGGAGGTCACTGTACCCTATGCCAATAAAAACGAGCTCCTCTTTTTTGCGCCCTTTACCGGCGCGCAAAAATTAAGGCGTGATCCCCCAGACCGCTACGTATTTAATTATCGCGCCAGTTATGCTGATGAAACAGCAGCGATGGTCAATTATTTTGTGAAAAAAAAACGTCTGTCGCCTGCTAAAATCGCCGTTTTTGCTCAAAACGATTCCTTTGGCAATGATGGCTTCGCCGGTGTCGCCAAAGCACTGGAAAAATACAATATCCAAGCGGAAAATATTCTCCGCGTCGGTTATGACCGGAATACAACGCAGATCGCAGATGCCGTCAATGAAATTGAAAAAAACAAAGATCGGATTGATGCACTGATTATGGTGGCGACCTATAAGCCGGCGGCGCTGATGGTTCAGCAGTTGAAAGATCGTAAACTCAACATCCAGACAGCCGCGGTGTCCTTTGTGGGCAGTGAACTTCTGGCGCAGCAATTCAAAGAAATGGGGCCGGGTTATGCGGAAGGAGTGATCGTGACGCAGGTGGTTCCCTATTATCTTTCCAGTGCAAGCGGGGTCTTACGTTATCGCGATGCCATGAAAAAATACTTTCCTCTGTCAAAGCCGGGTTTTGTTTCTCTGGAAGGGTATATCGCTGCAGAATGTCTGGTAGAGGGTTTGAAAAAAGCGGCAGCATCCGGCGAAGCGTTGACTACCGAAAATGTCATCAACTCACTGGAGAAGATTAATAATCTTGATCTGGGAATCGGTCCTATCATTAATTTCGGTCCCTCCCGACATCAGGCCTCGAATCGTGTCTGGGGTACGGTGCTGGATAAAGACGCCGAATACAAAGAACTCAATATGGAATAAGCCCTCGACGCTTGGGCCCGCCCGACTTGGGAATGGCGATCAATGTTTTCTCGATAAACGCGGCGAAAATCCAGCCGTGAGCGAAAGCGCTAATCGCGCATTGGGGCAGCGCAGTCGAAAGGATGATGCGAGGCGTGGAACCTTCCGTCTTCCTTCTAATATCTGCGCTTGGGGTTGAGGCATATCGACTGACTGTGGTCACTGGATTTAGCAGGTCCATTATTCGTGATTTGAAAAATCAGACCACAGGCTAATTTTCGTGACAGTCAGCGCGCGACTCTTTACACTAAGTAAGTCCCAGAAGGCCGCCGATTTTCTTTGGCAGACGGGAACATCCCTGCAATACACTTTTCTCTGCCCGCTCTTATTTCTTGATGGGCCGCCTGTGGCCGTTTTATCCTTATTGAATATTTGGGAGAACTGGCGAATTAGCTGTCACCGGATTAGATTTCTGATGCGATTGGTTTTACTGGCAATGGTAATGCCCGTTTATGGACAGGCAGTCATTGAAAACCCTTATTTGCCTGCTTTTTCGGGAGTGGAGTAATTGTGTTATGGTTCAAGTATTAGCCTGTTCCCAGGTTGATTACAGCTTCTTCAGAACCATTCGAATCAAGAATATCAGCATGGGATACTATGGTTTGATGGGACACGCTCTGGTCTGTTAACCAAAGCAGGCCTTGATCGGGATTCAGATCTTTATAGTATGTGCTGTGGATTACGGAATACAAGATGTGCCTGATCAGGATTATTCCCCAAGATCACTTATCGGGTCGTCTGCCGCCGATAGTATTCATTTCAACATTGTATTCAGATTGGAAAAAGGAACTGCTATGAGCATGATTCAGGAATTCAAAGAATTTGCTATGAAAGGCAATGTTGTTGACATGGCTGTCGGGATCGTCATCGGGGCCGCATTTGGAAAAATTGTTACCTCGTTTGTCAACAACATTATCATGCCTCCCGTGGGCTTGCTGATTGGAGGAGTGGATTTCAGTAACCTTGCTCTCACTTTGAAGGCCGCCAGTGTGGACGAAGCAGGAAAAGCCGTCGAAGCGGTCACGATTAATTATGGGGCATTCTTGAACGTGGTGCTCGATTTTGTCATTGTTGCCTTTGCGATTTTTATCGTGATCAAAGCGATGAATACCGCAAAGAGTCGATTTGAGAAACAAGAAACCGCACCGGCGGCTCCCGCTAAAATTTCGGAAGAGGTCAAGTTACTTACAGAAATTC
>CAXBFD010000140.1:0-15323 GCA_963974925.1 uncultured bacterium
TTTGGCCTGGATCGAGCGACGGGCGCCGTCAAATGGAAAGTGGGTTATCGGGACCCGGAAGGCTTCGGTTATGGTCGGGGAGTTCTGGCGGGAAACTATGTGTATTGGCCTTTGCGGGAAGAAATTCTGGTGGTCGATGCCGCACAGGGATTGCTGACGCAAAAAATTGCATTGCGCGCTCTGCATGGCGAGACAGGGGGCAACCTGATCATCGCCGGTGAGCAACTGCTGATTGCCCGGCCGCGATATCTGACCGCGTTCGGGAATGAGAGCAGAGTGCCCGCCGCTGATAATGGGAAAAAAGTATCTGTGCTGATAACGCAGTAAATCTAAATTGGTGTCGGTAAGAATCATCGGGAAACTGGCCCGTTGTCAGTTTGCAAAAAATCAATCTTTAACTTTTAAACAAGGTGTTATGACATGAAGGTTTCGTATCGTCAATTTTCAATGTTGAGTCTCGTCTGTTTATGCGGCCTGTCTGCGACCGCTTCCGGTCAGGTTTCCGATCCTCCGGGCAAAGTGGAGGTCGGCGATTCCGCGCCCGCTTTTACTGCCAAAGATGATCAGGGGAAAGGCTGGAAGTCGACCGACCACGTTGGCAAAAAAATTCTGGTAGTTTATTTTTATCCCGCGGATTTGACCGGCGGCTGTACCAAGCAGGCGTGTGGTTTTCGGGACGATATGAAAAAGCTACAAGGTAAAGACGTTGAGGTGATCGGTGTGAGCGGTGATTCTGCCCGCAATCATCAACTCTTCAAAAAGGAACACGATCTGAATTTCACGTTGCTGGCCGATGAAGACGGCGGTGTTGCCAAGAAATTTGGTGTCCCTTTGAAAGCCGGCGGATCGATCAAACGCACAATTGATGGCAAAGAAGAAACCCTGACGCGCGGCGTGACGGCTGCTCGCTGGACTTTTGTGATCGATAAAAACGGCAAGGTTGTTTTGAAAAATACCCAGGTGAAAGCCGCCGATGACAGCAAGGCGATTCTGGACCTGGTCAATAATTTAAAATAGTGTTGGTGGTTTGTCCGGTTTGTTTTTGATGAACAAGCCAGCAAACGGCGGGGGACTCACCTGTAAAATTGGTCATTCGTACTCGACAGTGAATAGACTGGCGGCATACAATTGATTTTACGGGTGAGATTTCTGTTTAGATATCCAGGGTGGGAGAAAGTCATATGCGTCGTGTCCGTTTCAACAAAATCCTGTCAGCGTTCGTTGTTTGCCCTCTGCTGGCGACGATGATCCTCGCGGGATGCGGACAGACGGAGGATTCCGCGAATTCCGTTCCCGCGAATCCGGATGGCAAGCTGGCTCAGTCTGCTGCAGTGCCGGGAAACGAATCTGCAGACGACGCATCGCAGCCGAGTGAAACAGGGGAGGTCGTTTTTCAGTCGGGGATGGAGATTGGCGGCGTGCCACTTCCGTTTGACGTGATGGATGTGACCGGCCCGAATCGAGGCAAACATCTTTGTTATCGCTGTTTATACGGTGGACGGCCCGTGGTTGGTATTTTCGTTCGGGAGCTGGACGAAAACACGAAATCTCTGATCAGGAAAATCGATCAGGAAGTCGCCACACATCAGGCTGAAAAACTGGCAGCCTTTGTTGTTGTTCTGACGGACGATCCTCAGTCTGTGAAATCAAAACTGGAAAAAGTTGCTGTTGAAAATAAAATCGAACATGTTCCTTTGACAGTTTTTGCAGGAGCCGCGGGGCCTGAAGGATATCAGGTTGCCGGAGAGGCGACTGTGAATGTGATACTGTGGGAAGGTACGGTCAAAGCGAATCGTGCTTACCAGAAAGGTCAATTGAATGACGCGGGAATACAGGAAGTCATCGCCGATACCCGACTGATTGTGAACTGACGCCAGCCGGTTCCGACAGGCGGGGGTTTCAATGCACACTTGAGATCCATTTTTATATGTATATTTTTTTACGGGAAGTTGAATCGCTTTATTTGCTTATGATCTCTCCATCTCACCAAGACAGATTTGCCGGACATCGCCAGCACCGTTATTCCATACTGGTGCTGGTTCTGTTGTCGTTCATGATCGCTGCCGTTCCCTGTTCTGCACAGCCTTTTCGTAATCCGGAGCCAGTGCAGGCAGATCAGCATGATCTCTTTCCGACCAGCCGTCTTTACTCCAACACGTTTAAAGATGCAATGAAGTTGATTGGCGAGAAAAAGTATACGACAGGCATACCAGAACTGCAGGCAGTGCTGGATGCACCCGAGGATTATGTATCCAGCGAACCCGGCGTGGACTTTCTCAGCCTGAAACAGATTGTCCGGGGGGTGATTTCTGAGTTGCCTGAAGAAGGGAAACGATTTTATACGCTGCAGTATGGTTCCACGGCGGAGCAGCTTTTTAACCGGTCGGTAGAGCAGGACGACCTTGACCTGATGCAGGAAGTGGTGCGTCGCTTTTTCTTTACTAAAGCCGGTGCCGACGCGGCATATACGCTGGGCGCATATTATTTTGAACGGGGAGATTTCTGGGCTGCCATACAGCAGTGGGAGGCCCTCAGTGATCGACCGGATCTGTCGAAGTCGAAAGAACTGATACTGACATTCAAACTGGCGGTCGCCTGGTCTCACATCGGGAACCAGGGGAAATGTCGTCAGACATTGATGAAACTGCTGCGTTTGACTGACGGAAAAACGTTTGCATTTCCAAATGGAACAAAAGTGAAACTGTTTGCGGCCGATGAAAATCCGGTGGAATGGTTATCCCGTCTGCTGGGGACTCTGGACCGGAGCGCAGCGCAGGAGCAGAAGAACTGGACCATGTATCGCGGCAGTCCTTCGCGACTGGCGTCGGCGGTATTTGCTGTCCCCTCCGCGAAATCGGTCTGGCAATTTTCCACGATTCAGGATCCCGCCCGCGTTGATCAGGAAGAAGGGCCTCAGTTAGAGGAACTGCTGCAGAAACTGGGTAAGCACCGCCGCGAACACGTCGGAGGAGTTCTGCCTGCTGCCAGTCCGCTGGTGATTAATGGCAAGGTCATCTTCAGAACGCATCGAAATCTGAAAGCGGTTTCCTTAGCGACGGGCGAATTGAGCTGGACAACCACGATCACCGATCCGCTGTATCAGAAAATCTTAAATGATCCGGATAATATGGACGACGAATTTCTGGGGATCCCGCGGACTCCCCTGGAAAAATTTCTGACACAGCGTGCCTGGCAGGATTACACGGCCGGACATTTGAGTTCGGATGGCAAGCTGGTTTTCAGTGTGGAAAATGTAGGCTTCATCGCGGGCTTTTATCATTTCAGTCAGCTCGATTCGGAAAATATTCTGGTGCCGAAGTCGTTTAACCGGCTGATGGCTTTTGAAGCGGATTCGGGCAAGTTTGTCTGGGAGCTGGGTGGCCCGCGGCTGCAGAATCCCATCCACTATTCCGGACACTATTTTCTCGGGCCTCCATTACCACTCGACGGGAAATTATATTGTCTGGCGGAAGAGGGACGGGAATTTCGCCTGCTGGTTCTGGATTCCCGGACAGGTAAAACGCTCTGGACGCAGTCTTTATTTCGGAGCGAGAGCTCGATTGCCCGCGACATTACGACAGACCGTCGCCAAATGGACCATATTCGTCGCAGGCTGGGATTGAGTCCTTCAGCCGCGCATGGTGTGATTGTCTGTCAGACCGGCGCCGGTTGCACGGTTGGCATTGATGCGGTCTCGCGCAGACTGCTCTGGAGGAAACTGGATGTCAGTAGCGAGAGCCCTTTGAACCAGGCCTCTTATGCGCAGGATACCAATCAGAATTCGGAAGGCTGGGCCGAGTTTGCTCCGGTGATTGTGGGAGATCGTGTGCTGGTTCATTCCCGCAAGCAGCATGAAATTCAATGTCTGAATCTGTTTGATGGCACCTTGTTATGGTCGCGACCCCGGCGAGGCAATCTGTTTGTCGCGACGGTTCATGAGGGAAAAATATTACTGGTTGGCAGGGATCAGATTGATGCGATCAAAATCAGCGATGGATCTGCTGCCTGGCCGAAATCACGCCCGATTCCTGCGCCCAGCGGCCGCGGGATTGTGGTGAAAAATACGTATCTGCAGCCGGTTCAGACTGGTGAGATTCTCAGCGTGCGTCTTGAAGACGGTCTGATTCTGGCACGGACGCGAATTGAAACGGACTCATTAATCGGAAATCTCACTGCGTCTCAAGGAGTGCTGGTTTCTCAAAATGAGACAGAGGTGGTTGGCTTTCAATCGGTGGATACCATCTGGGAGCAAATTCGTCTCGCCGATCAATCTGCAAAACCGGAAGATCTGGCAATGGCCCAGCTGTTGCGGGGGGAGCTCAATCTGTTTGCCGGTGACGTCAGTCAGGCGATGCAGAAAATTGATCAGTCGATTCAAATCAAACCGATGTTGCGCGCGAAACGCCTGTATGCAGATATGTTACTCGAAAGCCTGGATCATGATTTCGATCAGACTCAAAACCAGATTTCCAAAATGGAAAATCTGCTGGTCGACGACGATCAGCGCAAACGTTTTTTCCAGATTCTCGCGCTCAATTATCAGCAGCAGGGTCAGCTGGAAGCCGCCCTGCAAAATTATCTCAGACTGTCGGAACTTAAAAATCTTTTCAGCTCCGAAAACAGTAAGGCGGGTTCGTTTGTACGCACGGATCGCTGGATTCGTTCTCAACTGGAATTAATGACGACCCGGGCTTCAGAAACCGAACGGGATCAGATCCGGGCATTCTTTTCCCGGTATTACACAGATCAGCTGGTGAATGCCGATCAGGATGTGCTGAAACGATTTCTGCTCTGTTGCGGAAATCTGCCGGAAACACAGCAGGTCCGGGTGGCTTTGATTGGACGGTTGGAACAGGCGATTCATGCCGCTTCTGAAAAAGAACAGTCCTCGCTGCGACGTCAATTAATGCAGCATCTGGAATCTCTCCGGATTTCAAAACAGCCCGTGATGGCCGCGTTTGCTACCGCGAAACTGGCGCAAATTTATCTGAGTTCAAATCGTTATCCCCATGCTGTCGAATTGATTGAAGAGCTGGTCACGCGCTGGCCTGACGTCATCTGTATGGACGGTAAAACTTCGATCCAGTTAGCGCAGCGATGGAAATCAGAAACGGATTTCCTCAAGTGGCAGGAGACTGGCACAGACTGGCCTGACAATTCGGTTCAGATTTATCGCGGCGAACAGACCAAAGGGCAGAATATTTCTCTGCCGGTGGAGATTGTCGGCCTCTCCAATTCCCTGTTCGATAATTATCGACTTGAGATCAACCCGACCAGAGAGTTTCTGCTGGCATTCGATGGTGAAGGAAGACAGCAATGGGCATTCTCGCTGGATCAGGCGGGGATCGAAGTTCCCGGCCAGACGAATTTCTCCGCCAGAGTGTATCGGCATTATCTGATTGTCAACTTCGGATCGGATTTTTTCGTACTGGATACATTAAACCGTGATGCAGACGATCAGCCCACCTTCCTGTGGCAACAGCGACTCATTCCCGGGGCACCCAGTATCCGCGATTATATTTCCCTTGATCGTACCGGGGTGGCACCTGTCGAACGTGAATATATCGCACGCAACGCAGACCGCGAGATGCTGGGGCGGATCGGTACGATCAATGAAGAGTTTCTCTGTTATCAGGTGGCCGATGAATTGATCGCAGCCGAATTATTAACCGGAAATATTTTATGGAAACGCCAGGGGATCGTGACCAGCAGCATCCATTTTGGCGATGCCGCACATGTGATCGTGAGGGCGGTGGAAGATCGCTTTGGACCCCGCTATGTAGTGTTAAGTGGGCAGAGCGGTGAAGTTCTCAAATCTTTCAAGCTGGAAGAGAGAGAAGCCCCGGTTTTTGCCTTTGATCGCTATCTGCTGACACTCATGCCGGAAGGGGATGATACCCGCCGCCTGCGTTTAAAGGATTTATCGACCGACAAAGAAATCTGGAGTTTTACAATAAGTGAATCCACGACTTACGGTCTGGGGCAAAATTACGAAATTGCGATGATCAATCCGGCAGGCCTGATTACCATTCTGGATCTGCGGACCGGCGAAAAGAAAATGGAAGTACAGGGGAAGCCGACTTCCGATGTGATTGATGTACTGATGCTGAAAAACGCGCGGCAATATCTGATTTTTGTGAATGAAAGATACATCGTAAAAAACGGGATGTCCTATCGCACGTTATCCGCGTCGTATCCCTTTAACGGAGTCTTGTATTCCGTGGACCGTAAAACCGGTGATCTGATGTGGTCGCTGCCGATAGAAGCGCAGGGGCTTGACCTCTCGCAATTTCTGGACCTGCCGGTTTTGACGTTTGGCATTCGCAAGTATAAGGGGATGCCTTCCAGCCAGGGGACTCAGGTTGATTTGCAGGTGGTCGATCTACGGAATGGTGAAGTTGTATTGAAGGAAACGCCCATCAGTAATCGGCTGCGGATCTGGGTTGTGCCCGACGCAGACCAGAAAAACATTCTGATTGAGCCGTTCGAAATCAGACTCAGTTTCGAAGAACCGCCGGTGGCTGCGAAAAAACCGTAGCGGCTCCTGAGATCATGGTGATCGTCTCGATTTCAAATTAATAGTTGTCCTGGTCATCGTCTTCGTAGTCCAGGTCGTCATCATCGTCTTCATCCCGATCAGGGTGCAACGGACTGTCGGGGGAGAAAAAGAAATCTCCCAGTCCCATCGGCATCATGTTTCCGCCGAGGTTCTGTTTTCGTTTTTCTGACAGCGTTTCAAGGTCGAGCGCGTCATCGCCGAGACAGCTTTTGAGCGCTTCCAGCCAGAGCACGTCTTTACTGAGTGGATGATCTTTATCCTGGAACGCGCGTTTTAAGGCCAGACGCAAGACGTTAATTCCATCGCGGGTCGAGAAGTCCAGCTTAAGACTATGCGACTGCTGCAGGAAATCAACGGTCAGATCGAGCATATGCTCATTGGCAAAAGGGAGATGATATTTCAGAATCATCTTTTCATCTTCCCGGTTCGGATGTTCCAGCGAAATACTGGGCTGCAGGCGGCTGAGAATGTAATCGGGAATTTCGAACGTGGACTCATCTTCGTTCATGGTGACGGCACAACGAAACTCAGGATGCGCCGGAATGGTGACACCCGCGACGATCGATTCCACATAGCGGCGGTGGTCGAGCAGCGGCGCGAGGCTGGCCCATGATTTTTCATTCATGCGGTTGCCTTCATCGAGTACACAAATCCCGCCTCGAATCATCGCGGTGACCAGCGGAGAAGTGTGATAGGCAATTTTGCCGCTTTCCGCCAGTACGGGAGTGACCAGCAGATCTTCCGGTCTGGTGTCAGCAGTACATTGATAAATGTAAAGCTCCTGATTGCGCGTCCGGGCGCCTGCGATGGCGAGTGAGGTTTTACCAATTCCCGGCGTTCCCACCAGGCGCGGCGTGAGGGGCATGTCTTTTTCGTCAATCACCAGCCAGCAGGCCAACAGCTGTTTCAAGGCTTCATGTTGCCCGATCCACTCACCGGTGGTCTGGTCGGCACGACCCAGATGCAGGCCGACTCCATCAATTTCTACTGTATGTGACATTTGATCGATTTCTATTGTATGAGACAGTCAGCGAGGCTGGGTCGTGTTTGTTTATTGGTTTTGAATGTGATTCCCAGGACCGCAGCCTGACCCAGGTCAGCATTAACCGCGGCTGACACCGTGCGGCTGATCTTGTTTTCAGATACTTTAACAGCCTGAATGACTGATTAGCCGAAGGGCATTCGCCCCGGTTGCTCTACATTTATATGGACTATTCGAATTAAGAAGCACGACCTGGTGCGACCGATGAAAGGCCTGGAAGGAGGTACTTTTTATCTGCTTCGATTATAAGCGCCGGTAGTCGCTTCTGATAAGTCTGGCTTTCGTACTCTTCTTACATGATACAGAAATAGGATGAAAAAAACAGGGGGAGATGATTTTCGTGGAAATTGCTAAGTCTCTGTTGTGGAATGAGATAGCGCGATTATGTGGCAGTGAACCGTTACGTGATCAGCGGAAATGTTTTTGTGATCCCGGAATGCCTTTGTTAAGATATACAGGTTTCCCACATTCGAATTTTTGATAACGTGTTTTACGTTATTTCATTTCTGAAGTGAGAGCACACGTTCTCAACAATTTTGAAATCATTTCTTTGGTAGTGTGCCTCATATTCCTTGTGATTCTAAACGCCAATTTAGAAGGGGGGAGGAGCGATGGATAAGCCTATTCTCGCGAAGGACATCATGGTAACCAAGCTGGTTACCTTAACACCGGACATGGATGTTCTGGAAGCAATCGGGTTGCTGCTGAGCCATCGAATTTCAGGAGCGCCCGTGATTGATCCGGAACGGAGAATACTGGGTGTATTTTCTGAACGCTGCTGTATGGAAGTGTTGATCAAGGCCAGCTACGAACAACTCCCTTCGTCCCAGATCTTTCCTTTTGTTGATACCGAGGCACGGTGTATCACAGAAGATACCGATCTGCTGACGATTGCTCAGATATTCCTCAGCACGCCTACACGCAGACTGCCTGTGGTACGAGATGGTTCTGTTCTGGTAGGACAAATCAGCCGTCGGGACCTGCTGCAGGCCGGAAATAAAAGCCTGAAATTTCGTACCACAATCCCGCAGGAGAAGAATCTGCTGTATCTGAGCGGCTTAATGAATCGGGAAGAATCGCCGATCACCTGATCTCCTGTTTGCAGTGATCAGGCTTTTTAAGCAAGAATAACACATAAAAACCAGCTGGACCCGTTTCAGCTGGTTTTTCTCGTTCCTGACGGTTTGATTTTCACAGCCGGTGAACTAAAATCGGGCCAGCAGCCGTTCCCGCTTGAGGGAAACGGCTTTGGATCGGGTTCCGGCAGGGTACTTTTTTCACGCTGCGCGTGGGACACGGTTTAGATCAAAGTCTGTTTGATCGTAATCTCTAGAATATTCTACTCAGATAAAGCCATCTATTCGAAGGACTTGTAGCATGGACCAGGAAGAAATTTTACTCGACGCGGAAGAGAGAATGGACAAAGCGGTTCACGTTTTGCAGGGTCAATTGCAGGGCATTCGCACGGGTCGTGCTACGCCGGGACTCGTTGACTCGATTCGAGTAGATTATTATGGTTCGCCGACGCCCTTAAAGCAGATGGCGAATATCAGTGTTCCAGAACCGCAACAGATTCTGATCCGCCCTTTCGACGGACAGATGGTAGGCGAGATTGCCAAGGCGATTACGGCCAGCGACATGGGTTTGGCCCCGAATACCGATGGTCGCGTAGTGCGATTGAACATTCCTCCGCTTTCTACAGAACGTCGCCGTCAGCTTGTTTCACGCGTGAAAGAGCTGGCTGAAGAATCGCGGGTTTCGATCAGAAACATCCGTCGCGATGCCAATAAGCATGCCGACCAGGCAGAAAAAGATAAAGTGATGGGGGAAGACGAACGCGATAATACGAAGACCGACATCCAGGAGCTGACCAAGCGATATGAAGGTAAAGTCAACAGTATGTCCGACGCGAAAGAAAAAGAAGTCATGGACGAATAATATTTCGTAACCTGATTTTCGCGATCAGTGTATGAGCCTTGAGTTTTGTTTTAAATCTTCATCAGGAATGCTTTTCAAATCGAAAGTGTTCAAAACAGTATCCCTAGACTTCAAACTCCGTATTGAAAGAGACTGGTTCAAGTTTCCATGGCAAAGAAGACAATTGAAAATGTAGACGTAGCAGGCAAGACCGTATTAATGCGCGTGGATTTCAACGTGCCCCTGGATGAGAACCTCAGCATTACTGATGACCGTCGGGTACGGATGGCGGTGCCTTCGATCAAATCGGTCATCGATCGGGGGGGACGCGTGGTTTTAATGAGCCATCTCGGTCGCCCCGCGGGAGATGGCGGCGACGCCAAATACAGTTTAAAACCGACGGCGGGTTGTCTCGGCCAGTTGCTGGGTCAGGATGTTGCTTTCGCGACGGACACGGTCGGCGATGATGCCAAAGCCAAAGTGGCAGCACTGAAGGACGGGCAGGTTTTGATTCTGGAAAACCTGCGTTTCAATTCCGGCGAGAAAAAAGGGGACGCCGCATTCGCCGGGGCCCTGGCTGCGTTCGCTGATATTTACTGCAACGACGCATTCGGCACCTGTCACCGTACGGATGCTTCGATGGTTGCCGTCCCGGAAGCCATGCAGGGAAAACCGAAAGTGGTTGGTTTTCTGGTTGCCAAAGAAATTCAGTATCTGTCCGATGTAATTGCCAGCCCCGAACGTCCTTTTGTGGCCATTCTGGGAGGCGCGAAAGTTTCTGACAAAATCAAAGTCATCGACAACCTGCTGGGGATTTGTGACAAGGTGCTCATCGGCGGGGCCATGGCTTATACCTTTTCGCTTGCAAAAGGCGGGCAAGTCGGCGACAGCCTTGTTGAAAAAGACAAAGTGGAACTGGCCAGGGAACTGATCGCCAAGGGGGGCGACAAACTGATGCTGCCCGTGGACACGCATTGTGGCGACGATTTTAACAGCAACTGTAACAAGGTTGTCGTGAAAGCCGGCGAGATTCCCGATGGTTTTGAAGGGCTCGATATCGGTCCCGAAACAGCAAAGATTTATGCAGAAACGGTCAAAGCTGCCAAAACGGTTGTCTGGAACGGGCCGATGGGCGTGTTCGAAATGATTCCCTTCGACGCCGGCACGAAAGCCGTCGCCCAGGCGATTGCCGACAGCGATTCCACCAGCATTATTGGCGGCGGTGACAGTGCCGCCGCGATTCAGCAGCTCGGATTTGCTGATCAGGTTTCGCACGTCAGTACCGGCGGCGGTGCCAGCCTGGCAATGCTGGAAGGTCAGGAGTTCGCAGCCGTCAACCTGCTGGATGAAGCGTAACACGTTCTCTGAATCAGGTTTATAAACATGATACAAATCACAGTCCGTCGACAAGCGGGCTGTGTTTTTATTTCCGGGAACGGTGATGCTCGAAACCTGTGGGAGAAAAGGTTAAACTGGATACGAGTTTTCCTTCGGAGGGGAGCCCTTTGAAAGGGCCATATAAAACGGGGTGGCATTGTTGGCTTGCCAACAGTGAGAAGTCTTTTGATCGTAAAGTGCATTTTGAGTTGGTTGCTGGAATACTCTGTTGGGCAAGCTAACAGTGATCGTAAAAACGCTGCTGTTTCGAGGTGGTTTGTATGTTGACGTGCGGCGTCGTTTTCGGTTCCGTTCAAAGCGTGGTTTTGTATCGCACGTCGTCAGGCGGGATGACACATGGGGCATCCCCTACGAATGAAGTGGGGATACGCAAACTCGTTGTTTGAGTTAGTGGTTGGAATTGAAAGTTGCCGTTAGTTGGTGGAGCTGGAATACACTGTTGGGCAAGCCAACAGTGCCACCCGGTTGATAGTGTCACCCGCAGGGTGTTCTCAGCTTCCATCGACGCATGAAAAAAGATTCCTTCTTTTGAGAGAGGGGGGAGTGTAACATGGCCACAGCGTTATTTACTGCCGAACAGCTTGCTCAGTTTCAGCAGGATGGTTATCTGATTGTGGAGCATCTCTTCAGTCAGGAAGAAGTGACACTGCTGGGACAGATCGGTCGCGCGGATCTGGTGATGCAGCAATCGACGTCCAGTCGAGCGGACGGCGAGGGGGGCGCGGTGAAACTTTCCGTCGACAATGAAATTCATGACGACATCTACGGTGCGATTGCCCGCAGCCGGCGTGTGGTCGATCGCATGGAAGCGCTGCTGGGTGATGAGGTTTATCATTACCATCACAAGATGATTCAGAAGGAAGCCCGCGTCGGTGGCGCCTGGGCCTGGCATCAGGATTATGGGTACTGGTACAACAACGGCTGTCTGTTTCCCGATATGGGAAGCTGCATGATCGCCGTGGATCGTGCGACGGTGGAAAACGGTTGTCTGCAGGTGTTGCGGGGGAGTCACCTGATGGGGCGCATCGATCATGGTCCGGTGGGTGACCAGACCGGTGCGAATCCGGAACGGGTTGAGGCCGCACGCGCGCGGCTGGAACTGGTTTATTGCACGCTGGAGCCGGGATCGGCGATTCTATTCCATTCCAACCTGTTACATCGTTCCGACCAAAACAAGAGTGAGCAGCCGCGCTGGGGATTTATCTGCTGTTACAATACGCGGCACAATGATCCCTATAAAGAATCACGTCATCCGCGTTATACACCTTTGGCCAGATGCGACGATGCCGAAGTGCTGAAAGTCGGTCGAACGCAGTGGGAACAGATGCAGGCACATCCTTCGATTTAGATTAACGAGTCTGCATTAGAGAAAATCATGTCCGAAGTATCAGATCGATCAGGCAGTGATCCGAGTCAACAGAGCGCGCTGATCAAGCAGCTGGCTTATGACGTCGGCTTCGATCTGGCGGGCATCGCGCCTGCGGTGACACCGGAAGGTTATCATCAGTTTCTGGACTGGCTCAATCAGGGTTACGCCGGTGAGATGAGTTATCTGGAACGCCGCAAAGACGCGTATGAGCATCCGCAGTATGTCATGAGTTCCGTCAGAAGTGTCCTGATGCTGACGCTTAATTATCGAACGGAAGAACCGCCGCCACTTTCCGGGACAGAGGCACGCGTTTCGCGTTATGCCTGGGGCAGTACTGATTATCACAAAGTGATTCGAAAAAAACTGAAGCAGCTTTCAAAACAGATTCGATCGCATTTTCCCGATTGTGAAACGCGCGGTATTGTGGATACAGCGCCCCTGCTGGAACGGGATTTTGCGCAACTGGCCGGTCTGGGCTGGATTGGAAAAAATACGCTGTTGCTGAATAAAACCGAAGGGAGCTGGTTTTTTCTGGCGGGACTGCTGTTGAGTGATGAACTGGAATACGACGAGCCGCACCAGAGTTCACATTGTGGCACCTGCACGCGCTGTCTGGATGCCTGTCCGACGGATGCGTTTGTCGAAGCGGGAACGCTGGATGCGCGGAAGTGCATTTCGTATCTGACGATTGAACTGCGTGGTCAGCCGATTCCCCGAGAATTACGGCCGGGCATGCAGGATTGGATCTTCGGCTGTGATGTCTGTCAGGATGTCTGCCCGTGGAACAGTAAAGCGCCGATCAGCCGTGAGTTGTCGTTTCAGCCTGTGGAATCGTTTTCACCCGTCGACGCGCTCGAGTTACTGTCTCTGGACGAAACCGCATTTCAGAAACGCTTTCAGAGTACGCCGATGTCTCGGGCGCGACGGGCCGGGTTATTGCGGAATGCGGCCATTGTGCTGGGAAATCAGGGGGATCGCGCAGCGGTGCCCATTCTGCTGCAGGCGATCTGTGATTCAGAACCGTTGATTCGCGGCGCCGCAGCCTGGGCCTTAGGGAATCTGGGCGGGACAGAAGCCGCTGTTGCGGGGCTGGAACAGCGGCTGGCGATCGAGACGGAGGCGGAGGTGGTGCACGAATTGCAGTGGGCCATCGCGGAAATTAAAAACCGGGGTGAATAAAGTGAAAAATGCAGATAGAATGTAGCGGGCTCTAATGGAAAAGTAGGGGGCCGTGTATTACGATCTGCAGCAGACGTCAGTTCTGAATAATTCAACGCTGTGATTTCAAAACGATTCAGTTATTGGGAGTGAGAGATGGGTGAACAACTTCTCATCGGAGTGAATGGGGCCGCGGGCCGGATGGGGCAGCGCGTGGTGGTGCTGGTTTGTCAGGATCAGGACTTAAAACTCGGCGCGGCTTTGGATTCCGAAAAGTCTCCTCTGCTGGGTAAAGACGCCGGCGAAGTGGCAGGCGTTGGTTCTGTCGGTGTGAAGATTCAATCGGAACTGACCGAACGTGTTGACGTGATCATAGATTTTTCCCTGCCGGCGGGTCTGGTGAAAATCGCCAGGATCTGTGCGGAACGGCAGATTCCGCTGGTCGCAGCGACCACCGGTCTGACGCCGGAACAGCGGAATGAAGTTCTGGCCGCTTCACAAACCACGCCTCTGATTCTGGCGCCGAACATGAGCCTGGCCGTGAATGTGATGATGAAACTGGTGCGTGAAGCCGCCCATTCCCTGAAACATTCTCCCAGTGGCGTGGATGTCGAAGTGATCGAACGCCATCATCGGTTTAAAGAAGATGCACCCAGTGGAACGGCGCTGCACTTTGGCGAAATCATCGCTGATGAAATGGGGCAGTCCGAGCATGTGCATGGTCGTCAGGGGCGACCGGGACCACGGCCCACCTGTGAGATCGGTTATCATGCGTTACGCACCGGCGATAATGTCGGCGAGCATACGATTGTGTTTGGCATGATGGGAGAGACCATCGATTTAACGGTGCGGGGGCATACGCGGGACAGTTATGTCTACGGTGCTTTGACGGCTGCCAAGTATCTGGCGACTCAAGGTGCGGGACTGTATACAATGGCCGATGTGCTGGACTTGAACTAGGCGGTTTGTTTTAACAGGCTTTCCTGTTTTGCCATGTCCGTGAAATAGTCAAGAGTCGTACAGTCTGTAACCGATACAAGAAGTACGCTGGCTGCCGATCGACAGAACGAGTTTTTCTGGGAGGGAACATGATGTTTTCCGGCCAGGAAGAATTCAGGGATTGAGCTCGTCTTTGCTGTCAAAATAATATTCAGCCCTCGAAGGAACGAGAGATGAGTTGGCTTAAGTCTCTAGATCATAAACGTTTTCTGAAACTATTCAGACGGGATGCGTCTCTATCAGAACTTCGATCAGAACGTCGATTTTCTTTTCTTTTCCGCTGGAATCAGTCCACAAAAGTCGTGACGGGTCTGCTGGCGAGCGTCTTTTCGATGATGTCGCTGATTTCCTTTTTCGGGTCGTTAGAAGAGCAGGCAGCGGTTGAGTCAGGAGCGAGTCTGGCACCGGAATTAGGCGCCAGTGATGAGCTTTCGCTGGAATTCGGACTGAATGCTTCTTTGCCCGTGCGAGAACCGGGATCAGAGCTGACCGCCGATCCACTCGAGTCGAAAGCCGTCATCAGAACCGTCTCCGTGCAACAGGCGGTGGGGACTGCTCAAAATGATTCGGGCGTGTATCACGCAGTGGGGCAGGAATTCGGACAGCAGAAAAACGGCGGACACGTCGAACAGATTGCCGGTGAACGGCCCTATTATGTTTCCCGTGACAGACAACCAAATCGCCAGATCAGGTCGACCCAGTCAGGGGCCGCCTGGCTGACAGGAGAAATAGAAGCAGCTGACGAGCGGCCGGCGAATGGTTCGGCTCGTCGTTTCAGGAACCAATAACCAACGTGTCTGTATGGACCCCATACGCTACAACAACGCCCGGGAATCAGAGTTTATGTATCAGAGTTACTGGAATTTGCAGAGTGGTCCTTT
>CAXBFD010000141.1:0-15224 GCA_963974925.1 uncultured bacterium
AACCTTTTTGAAATAAACAGTTAGCGAGAAGTTGCTTCAAAACAACATGGTGAGAGAAATCCACGTGAAAAGGAATGCTTGAAAAATGTATGCCGAAATTCCGGATGAATGTGCGCCGAACCGAAAAACGATCTTCACTTAGAATGGAATTCCTGATATGAACCCGACCTCAAATCAGGGGGTGTTATTAAGAAAATTCTGGGAAGGGAATCCCAATGCGTAAACCATTACACCTTACTATTTGCTGTTCCATTTTATCTGTCCTGACGTGGACAGGCTGTCAGATGGGAAGTGACGGCCCCATCACCAAAACACTTGGTTTTCGTGATGTTCCCAAACAGAGTGAGCCTCCGATCGAAACGGAAGAAGAGATCGAAAGCCGCAGAGCAGAAGCAACGGCAGACGAGTAAATCAGTAGACTATTGGGGTTAAACACCCCGAATCAGAAAAAAAGCAAAGAGGTGCTTTGATCTATTGAATTTGAGCAATCTCTCAGACTGAGTTAGCCGATGACGTTATGTGTTACGCTCCTGCAAAGGGTTAACACCTCGATGAATGATGGTGTTTCACGACAATTCAAGCGAGATGTGACAGCGAAATCAAAAAATCAATTTGACTTGGACAAGGATGGAATAAGTCAACAAATGAACGGGCTGCGATTAATCTGGATTCTCTGCATTAGTACACTTCTGATTGGCACACAGTCAGGCTGTCAGGGATTCGCCAATAAAATGTTTCAGATGGACAGCAATGGCCGCTCTCCCTTCTTTGGTCTGGAATTTTATACCAAAAAAGAGAAGTCCGCTACGATTCAAAATGTCTCGCAACAGCAGCCGGTGGAACTGGAACCGGTAATCCTGCAGGCGAAATCAGAAGAACCTTCGCGATTTTCCCGGTTCCCCAAATGGTTGAACCCGATTTCGAAAAAATCACAATTGGAAGAACGAATTCCCCTGCCTCGGACCGATTTGTCAAAAACCGAAGTGATTCTGGAAGAGACAGCTGATAAAGCAACGGCGATCGACCTGGGTTCATCACTCGAAGATTTTTGAGCCCCAATTGTATTAATTCAACACCGGTAAACTTACGGGCTGGATTTCTGCTTGCGACGTGCTTCCGCTTTTTGCTTTGCTTCCGCGATGAATGTTTCGGGATCTTTCTCAAACGCCTGTTTGCATCCACTACAGCAAACATAATAGTTTTTGCCCAGATAACTCACCTGGATCGTACCAGCGCCACCCGTCACGATGCATTCGGGCCCGCCCGTTCCCGATTCGGCCAGTTTTGTTCCCGCTCTGGTGTAACCCACCTCTGCTAAACGGTAATAAAACGACTGACCCTGATTGCGTTGTTCAAAGAGTACCAGCGTCCGTTTTTCATTCAGGCGACGAATGGAAATACGAGAGACGGCTCCGTCCTGATCGGGCTGCGATTCTAAAATCAGCGTGTCTTTGTTTAACGTGCCTGTGTAATCCCGCGTCGTATCATCAGGGAGCACGGCGGTTACCAAATAGGTTTTCTTCTGCGGATCATAGGTCAGCATAGCCGACTTGAGAAATTTGCCGTCGGTGATCTGGTAGTCAATACTGGTGGACTTCGGACTGAATTTCCAGACCCACTCTGCTTTTTCCGACCAGGCTCCCTGACGCGAATTACGTTTGATCATCCCCACGCCGCGCCAGCCACCAATCAACGAGTTGAACTCGGCTAATGCCTGTTTGGCCGCATCCCGATCCGTTTTGTCGGAAGCTGCCGTGCGCGTCTGCGGCTCTCCCTGTGCTCCTGTTGACAACATCAGTAGTGCACTGACACACAAGCAGCAAACGACAGATAGAATTGAGATTCGCATCAGAAAGATTCCCGCAGGGACAGAAAAACCGATTCCGCTGTGAGAATAAACACTCGAAAACGGCAAACCGGTCGTGCTGATTGACGTTTTCCTATCCTAACACACAAAAAACCTGATGCAACGAAAGTTCAGCAGCGATTCCACTCCGAAAGTCAGTTGACATCGGGAATCATCCTGATTGGTATTTTCTGCTGTTAGGAACCGGGCTTAGACTCTTGCAGCATATGGAAACAGGCGCTATTCCCGCGTGAGTTGTTTGAACTTTTCGTTTAACTTTTTAGTGATCGGTCCCGGTTTTCCATCGCCGATCGTGCGACCATCCAGTGCGACCACCGGAATCACCTCGGCAGCAGATCCCGTCAGGAAACATTCGTCGGCCACGAAAATGTCGTGTCGCATGAACGACGACTGCTCGACGGTGATACCGGATTGTTCCGCCAGTTTGATTACTGCGTTTCTGGTAATGCCTTCCAGAATGCCCGCGTCGATCGGGGGCGTTTTCACGATTCCATTTTTGATAATAAAAATATTATCGCCCGTGCATTCCGCGACTTCGCCTTTGTGGTTCAGCATCAGGGCTTCAATACAACCGGCGTCCGTGCCTTCAATCTTCGCCATAATATTGTTCAGGTAGTTTAATGACTTCACGCGCGACGACAAAGCAGCCGGATGGTTGCGGATGGTGGCAGCAGTGATGATCTTCAATCCGTCGACATAAAGCTGCGGATCATATAACGAAATGTTATCGGCGATGATGATGACCTGCGGGTTGCTGGTGCGGCGGATGTCCAGCCCCAATGAGCCGGCACCGCGGGTGACGACCAGTCTTACATAACCGTTTTCGATTTTGTTAGCAGCGACGGTTTCGTTAATGGCTTTGATCATCTCTGATTTTGGAAGCGGGATCTCCAGCCGAATGGCGAGGGCACTTTCATACAAACGGTCGATATGTTCCTGCATCAGAAACACTTTATTATGATAAACCCGAATGCCTTCGAACACGCCGTCGCCATACAGCAGACCGTGATCGAACACGCTGATTTTTGCTTCTTCCTTGGGAAGCAGTTTTCCGTCAATATAGATTTGGAGCGACATTAGAATCTGGTACCATTCTCAAATTAGGCCAAGACGCGGCTGACTGGTTTTGGCGGAATTTCAATCCTGTTTAGAAATCAGTGAAATCCGTTTCAGACAGAAGAATCACGTGCCGTGGCTCATGCCATTGACACAACGCTGGCGACAGTGGTTCGCGGCTAAAGAAGGCCTCTAATCGACTGTGACTAGGCAGGTACAGTAGCACTTTTTGACTTACCCAGCACCTCGATCTGACCTTCACGCAGGCGAACCGTTCGATGAGCCTGTGCAGCAATCAAATTATCGTGCGTCACCATGATGATAGTCAGCTGTTCCTGCTCATTCAAGCTGGTCAGCAGGCCCATAATTTCTTTACCGGTAGTACTATCCAAATTTCCGGTAGGTTCATCAGCCAGCAAAATCTGCGGTTTGGCAATTAAAGCCCGGGCAATGGCGGCCCGCTGCATTTCTCCGCCTGACATTTCGGACGGACGGTGCTTAAGCCGGTGGGACAGACCGACTTTCTCAATGATCTCCAGCGCATCCTGCTTGAACTTTTTTCGCTGCTTCCAGTATTCCCAGGTCGAATAACGGATCATCAGCGGCGAAAGTACATTTTCGAGCAGATTCAGCTCAGGCAGCAGGTGATAAAACTGGAAGATAAAACCGAACACCCGGTTGCGAATCTGATCGCGGGCATGCTCGGGCAAATCATCAATCTGCTGGCCTTCCAGATAAATTTCACCTACATCGGGAGTGTCCAGTAAACCGAACAGATGCATCAGCGTACTCTTTCCTGATCCCGATTGACCGACAATCGACAGGAACTCGCCTTTGTTGACTTCGACATCAATCCCGCGCAGTACGGGGACTTTATGCTTATCTTTACGGTAAGCCTTTTCGACGGCAATCGCCGCTAGCTGTGGTTGAGGCATGGATATAGTCTCGGTCATGAATTCGTACTCGACAATAACGGGATAACGATGATTGCTGTTACGTTTCCTTTTTGAACGCGGTGCTCATCAGTAAGAACTTTACTCATACCGCAATGATTCTACCGGGTGAAATCGTGCTGCTTTTCGCGCGGGCAAAATACTCGCCAATACGGCAATCACCATGGCACCCACAGCAACCCAGAAAACCATCATCGGTTCCACATGCGTGGCAATTTCCGGGAAATAATAAATCCGCTGATCAAAAACTTTTCGCCCTGTGACAAAGGTGATGAATTTCTCGATCTGATTGATATATTTCACGAACAACAGTCCGACGATCACACCCACTCCACTTCCCACCAGTCCCAGTGCCAGACCGTAAGACAGAAAGATGGACATGATGCCGTTGGAGCTGGCGCCTAATGCTTTCAGGATGCCGATATCGCGTGTTTTTTCGAGGGTGATCATGAAAAAGATCGCCAGGATACCAAAACCGGCAACGGCAATGATCAGAAATAACAACACATTCAAAATGGCAGATTCCACTTCGACGGCTGCCAGGAGCGGCCCCTGTTTGTCTTCCCAGGTACGAACGCGGAACAGATTGGCCGGCAACGCTTTTTCGAGCTTGCTGACCACCATGGCGGCATCTTCCGGATTTTTCAGTTTGATCTGAATCGAAGTGATTGACCTTTCATCACTTTCGGGACTAATCATGCCCCGCATTTCCTGCAGATATTCCAGATTGCAGAAAACCAGGCTGCTGTCGTGCTCGCTCATCTCACTTTTGAACAGATCAACAACCGTGGCATTGAAGTGTCTCGGCTCCGGGGGTTGGCCGGCACTGACCGTACTGATTTTGACATCATCACCCGGTTTGACGATTTGAAACGTTTTCGTTTCGCCGGTATCCGGGTCTTCGTAAGGAAAGCTGACCAGACCGTAACCAATATAGACGCGGCCTTTCAACGGACTGCCTGGATCACGTTTCTCTACATCATCAAAAACCCGTTCTTTTAAATCATTCTCGAAGGGATTATTGAGATTATTCGTTTTGTCTGCGACCTGCGGTTTTGAACCGAAAGGATTATCGGGAGCCGCTTTTGAATCGAAATCCGGTTTGGGCAGTGGTTCTGTCGACTGAGGTTCTTCAAAAGAAACCTGTTCGTTTTCCTCGATGGGCGGCGGATTGTGGTTCCAGCGGTCTACCATCCATTGAGCGCGGGTCGTCCACTCTTTGCGATAGGCCATCGCTTCAGGCGACAATTCCCAGTCGGGAATACTGCTCTCCTTTGTATTCACCAGATATTTCGAGAGCGGCCCCACGGTCGCTTTGGTTGCCGGATCAATGCCGATCAGAGTCACCGGTTTGCTCTGCCACTGCGAGCCGTATTGCACACTGAGCATGGCATAAATTTCGACGGTCGCCGTCATGCCTTCAATGTCATTACCCACGGCACGCTGGATGCTGTCTTTAAGGTCCTGGGTATTTGGCTCCCCGTCGAGTGAATTCGTTTCCACGATCACATCCGCCAGGATGCCACGCAAACGGTCTCGCATATCGGTGCTGAAACCATCCATGACACTATTGACGACGATCATTGTCGCCACACCCAGCGTCATACTGATGATGCTGGCCAGCGCAATATAACGCGTTTTTAAATATCGCACACAAAGCAGTGTTTTGTACATACGGCCAATCCTTTGGCTGATTATCCTGCCGGCAATCAGGACGACTGCCGGACACGTCCCTGGTTTACTCGGTAGTGGTCGGTTGACCTTCGGGTCTGAGAAGTGGGAAATAGATGACGTCGCGAATGCTGTGACTGTTCGTCAATAACATCACAAGACGATCAATGCCAATTCCCAGTCCCCCTGCCGGAGGCATGCCAACTTTTAACGCTTTAATAAAATCGGTATCCATTTTCGCCATCGAATCTTCTTCCGACTGCCCCGACAATTGTGTGCGGAACAACTCTTCCTGCAGCAGCGGGTCGTTCAATTCGGTGTAGGCGTTTGCCAGTTCCATCCCCTGCACGAACAGCTCAAACCGCTCGGCAATGCTGGGATCTCCCTGCTTTCGTTTGGTCAACGGGCAGATGGAGGCCGGGTAATCAATCACGAAAACCGGGCCGATCAAATGTTCTTCGCAGGTCGCTTCAAACACTTCGTTCAAGACGATATCCGGGTGAACATTTTCCGTATTAATACCATGCTGTTTCGCGACAGCGGCGACAGCAGCCGCGTCGTGAGGATCACAGCCGGCATGCTCTCTGACCAGATCGTAATATTTTTTGCGTTCCCACGGGCCGCTGAAGTCGATCGTCTGATCTTCGCCCCAGGGAAGCTGCATCGTATCGCTGATCGCTTTGACGGCATCGATGACAATGGCTTCCGTCAAATCCATCATGGTCTCGTAGTCGCCATACGCCTGATAAATTTCGATCATCGTAAATTCAGGATTATGAGTGGCGTCGATTCCTTCATTCCGGAAGACGCGTCCGATTTCATAAACGCGTTCGATCCCGCCCACCATCAACCGTTTAAGATGCAGCTCCAACGCGATCCGCATATAAAGCTGGATTTCCAGCGTATTATGGTGCGTAATGAAAGGTCGTGCCGCCGCACCGCCGGCAACCGCATGCAGTACAGGGGTTTCGACTTCCGCAAAATTGTGATTTCGTAACGTCTGCCGCACGGAATCAATGATCGAACTCCGCTTGAGCATCTTTTCCAGGACGCCTTCAGTGTAAATCAAATCGAGCGAACGCTGTCTGAGCAGCAGTTCCACGTCTTTGACACTATGATGTTTTTCCGGGGGCTGCGCCAGCGATTTGCAGAGCACCGTCAATTCTTTGACGAAAACCGAAATTTCTCCGGATTCGGTCCGGCGCAAACAACCATCAATGCCGATCAGGTCTCCCAGATCCAGGTTGCCCATCAATTCCCATTGTGTATCACTCAAGTCGCCGCGAGAAAAAAGCAACTGGATTTTGCCCGTCCAGTCTTTGATATCATAAAAGCGGAGTTTTCCCGCTTTACGACGCAACATGATCCGACCGGCGATGCGAACGTCATCCCCATCCACGCCTGACGCTTCCGGCGCCTGTTCGCGTGCTTCGGCAATCGGAATGTGGCCGTCAAATCGCTGGCCCCAGGGATCAAATCCCAGGGATTGAATTTTCTCTAATTTTTTAATCCGTTCCACTTCGAAACGGTTGGGTTTAACATTGGACATGGAAATTGATTAAGTCTTTTGGGGCTTTTATTTACAGGTTTTGACACATGAATTCGTTCACAACTCGAAAGATATGTCAAAAAAGAGAATTTAAACTACTGAGAGAGGGGGGATAATGGCGAAATCTGCCGGTCAGGTCAATGGCAACCCACTCGGAATATACATAGAGACATCTAACTTGATGAGAGCTCTTCTTTTTTGTGGTACGGGTCAGCCTGAATTCAGATTGCAGTCCCATTGCAGCGGATCGGTTTCCTGTTGGCTGGCTCCAACGTTCAAATTTGGAAACTGCTCCTGTAACTGGGTTGCCATCTGCTCCATTGCCGGTCGTTCCGTGGCATAATGGCCGGGTAGAATCAATCCCATGCCGAGTGCCCGGGCTTCCAGACAGGCATGAAATCTGGCTTCTCCGGTTAGCAGAGCCTGACAGCCGCAACGACGGGCGTCATTCAGGAATTCGGCTGCTGCCCCGCAGGCAATGCCGATGCGACGGATGCGCATCCCGGGATCACCCACAAATTGCAGCGAGGAAATCCGCAGGGCCTGCTTGATCAACTGGTTTAACTGCGCCAGCGAGAGTTCCGCGGGCAGTGTTCCAAAGCGGCCTGCCCCCTTTTCCGCTTCGTCTGACGGTTCTTTTTGGGAAGTTGTGGGCCTGAGTATGCCAACCTCTTCCAGCCCCAGTAGTTGAGCAAGCTGCCAGTTGATGCCCCGCGCGGCACTGTCATAAGACGTGTGGGGACTATAAACGGCGATATTTGCCTGAATGAGGTCCAGCAGCATTTTGCCTTCGACCGACGTTGAGGTAATCTGTTGCACAGGTCGAAACAGGATCGGGTGGTGACAGATAATCAGATCCACTCCCGCGGAAATCGCTTCCGCCGCCACATCCGGGGTCAGCGTAAGACAGGTGAGAATCTGATCGACCTTTTGCGCAGGGTCACCCATCAGCAATCCCACATTATCCCAGCTCTCTGCCAGATCGGGAGGCGCGAGCTTCGCCAGATAATCCTGAATTTCTGCGACGTCGATCATATTGCTGTACTCCTGGTCTGTCAGGGAGCATTCGATTTCCGCTCTCGCGGGAAATCAATGAAGTTCGGGGAAATGAGATCCTAATCTGAATTGATCAATACATCATACAGCACTATACTTGGTTTAACTAAAGAACATAAGATTCATTTCTTCGAAAATAAAACAAGGTCAGCACTATGAGTCTTAAAACTCGATTGATTGCTCTGTTTGTGATCGCTTTCGGCGCCTGCATCGTTCTGAACGGGCCCGATATTCTGGTCTATCTGATCGCACAAGCCGCCATTTCAGGCACATTTATTGCCATGTGCCTGAAGAAAGAACGTGAAATCATCGCAAGGCAGAACCAGACGGATGCCGGCTCAAAATAGCCGCTGAAATCAGGCTATGCTATTTTCATTTTCTACGAAATAATTTGTTTCGCCCGCATTGAAACCACTCGAAGGCAAGACATTCCCGGTACGAATTGGTTAGAATGTTGAAGATCGTTTGAACTTTTCAACCATATCTCTCCAGCGACGAAATAACCGTAAGAATGTACTTTCTCGATGCCCGGTCTGTCTTTCAGAAGACGAAACAGAACACTTCCAAGCCTGTTCGAAAAAACGGCTTCACCCTGATTGAACTGCTGGTGGTGATTGCCATCATTGCCGTTCTGGTCGCGTTGCTCTTACCCGCTGTGCAGCAGGCCCGCGAAGCAGCCCGCATGGCGCAGTGCAAAAATAACCTTCGGCAGATTGTTCTCGCCTGCCACATGTACGCCGACTCTAATAGCGGATACTGGCCACCGGCTGCCGCAGATCTGGGTGACTACAGTATTAATGGAAATAAGGAACGCTGGCATGGAAAACGCGTGACCCCCGATGGTACCACCAAATTTCAGGCGCATCTGGGACCACTGGCGCCGTTCCTCGAACAAAACGCGGAAATTAAAAAGTGCCCCACCTTTGGTAACTTTGGCGAACACGGAACTGTAGCCAATGCCTTAGAAGGAGGCGCAGGTGGTTATGGCTATAATCTGACCTATCTCGGGGGAACCGTGTGGAAAAATACCGGTGACCTCGCCTATCAGGTGCCAACCAGAATGCGGGAAATCGGCAGCCTGGCGCGCACAGTGGCATTTGCTGACTCTGCATTAGCACAAGGCTTTCCCGATCTCCATATTGTTGAATACAGTTTTCTCGAGCCCCCGTTCTTTGTTGATAACTGGGGCACGCTGACCACACCTCCCACTTTTCAAGAAACATCGGGGCGTCCCGATCCCTCGATTCATTTCCGGCACACGGGAACGGTCGCCAATATCGGCTGGGCAGACGGACGTGTGACTTCGGCAGTGATGTCAGGTACCGGAACCTCATTTTATGGTGGAGATCCCAAAAAGTTTCAAATTGGCTGGTTTGGACCGATGGATAACAACATCCTCTTCAACAACAAAGACAAACTGGAAACAGAAATGGGAGGCGTTCATTAATGAGCGTCTCATTCTCTTGTTTGTACAAATTTTACCTGCTGGCTGCCTGCATCCTCGTATCCCAGAGCTGTTCAGAAGAACGTCCTTTCGTTCCTCAACCGTCTGCGGAATATGTCGTGATCGTCAATGCGCAAGGAGAGCCAGAAAATCTCCTGACCGAGCAGTTCTTCAAACAGGAAACACATGCGGATGGCGTCAAAGTGCTGGTCATTGATAAGCATCGCAAAGGAAAGGCTCTGATTCCACCGGCCGAGTTATTAAAACAGAACCCGAATGTCGGACGTTATCTCATCTTTAAACATGATGACCCGGAACGTCCGTTTGATGATGTTCCCCGTTAAAGCGTTACTTCTGAAAACTGGAATGACACCATGCATCGTTATATTTCTCTCGCAAGTCTGTTGCTGTTGAGTCTGTGTGCATCACAGCTCGCGGCTCAGACGGTTTCTACGATCGCAGGCACAGGCAAGCAGGGACACACCGGCGATGGCGGGCCTGCTGTGGAAGCGATGGTCGGGGAACCTTACGGTCTGACCCTCGGCCCGGATGGCGCCTTGTATGTCTGTGAAATCAAAAGCCACGTCATTCGCCGCATTGATGAAAAAACGGGCATAATTTCCACCGTCGCCGGCTCAGGCAAAAAAGGGTACAGCGGAGACGGTGGACCGGCGTTGGAAGCGAAACTGAACGAGCCTTATGAAGTTCGCTTCGATCAAGCGGGCAATATGTACTTCGTCGAAATGGTGAATCACATTGTCCGCCGCGTGGATGCCAAAACAGGCAAAATCGAAACGGTCGCAGGTACCGGTAAAAAAGGTTTCTCTGGAGACGGTGGTCCCGCGACGGAAGCCACTTTCGCTCAACCTCACTCCATTGCACTGGATAAAAACGACAATCTGTATATCTGCGATATCGGCAATCATCGCGTTCGCCGCGTCGATTTGAAAACAGGCATCGTAAGCACATTCTCCGGAACCGGCGAACGGAAGCCGACCCCCGATGGAGCAGCCGTTTCAGGCACTCCTCTCAACGGGCCACGCGCTTTGGACTTCTTTGTCGAAGGTGCAGGAAAAGGTTCTTTGTATCTCGCATTGCGGGAAGGAAATATGGTGTATCGGATCGATTTGGAGAACGGGACTTTACATCACATCGCGGGGACTGGTAAAAAAGGATATACGGGGCATGGCGGACCGGCAAAAACAGCGACTTTATCAGGTCCCAAAGGAATTTCCGTCGCCCCCAACGGAGACATTTATCTGGCTGACACCGAAAGCCACACGATTCGCGTGATTCGTAAAAAGAACGGCATCATCGAAACGGCTGTCGGAGATGGCAAAAAAGGGGATGGTCCTGAGGGAGATCCCGGGCAGTGCCGCATGGCACGACCGCATGGCGTGTATGTCGGGCCAAAGGGAAATGTCTATATTGGTGACAGTGAAACTTATCGCGTTCGCAAGTTAACATCGGGACAACAATAATGAAGATCAAACATCCGAGCTATCGCCGTCTGAATACTCTCTCTGTCGCCACGCTGCTGGTTCTGCTGGGTAGCTCATTTGAGCTTTCCGCCGGCGAACCCTGGCAGCGTCAACAACTGGACGCCGCTTTCCGCTCGGAAGGTTCGGCCGCTGCCGACGTGAATAAAGATGGCAAAATGGACGTCATCGCCGGCGATGTCTGGTATGAAGCCCCCGACTGGAAAATGCACGAAATTCGCAAGCCGGGAAAATTTGTCGCCGGTGTCGGATACAGTGACAGCTTTTGTAATTTTGCGTATGACATCAATCAGGATGGCTGGACCGATTTCATTTACGTCAGTTTTCCCGGCAAGGAGTTTTACTGGTACGAAAACCCCAAAAACGAAGCGGGCCACTGGAAAGAACATCTGATCTGGCACAGCATTTGTAATGAAACACCGAAGTTCGCTGACCTGACCGGCGACGGAAAACCGGAATTGATTTTCGGTTCACAGCCGGAACAGCAGATGGGATATCTGGAAATACCGTCACCCGAACTGGCCACCAAAAAATGGACGTTCATACCCATCAGCGAATCCGGCGATCCAATGAAAAACGGGACGTTCAAATATTATCACGGCCTGGGTGTCGGCGATTTCAACAAAGACGGTCGCCAGGATGTACTCATTCCGAATGGCTGGTGGGAAGGTCCCCAAGTTCTGGGAGAGGGGCTCTGGAAATTTCATCCCTTTATACTCAGTGTGAACGGCACAGAGCCTCCGGAAAAGATGGCTGACCTGTACGTGGAAGATCTCGACCTGGACGGGGACAACGACATCATCGGCAGTTCCGCACACGCGTTTGGCATCTGGTGGTTTGAGAATGTCTCTGAAGACGGCAAACCCAAGTTCAAAGCACATCTGATCGACAAAAGTTATTCACAAACACACGCGGTTCACTTCATTGATATGAATGGCGACGGCGAGCGCGATCTGATCACTGGCAAACGATTTTTTGCCCATAACGGCAGTGATCCGGGCGGTAAAGACCCCGTCGTGATGTACTGGTATGAGATCAAGCGGACGAAAGGTGCCGCACCCCAGTTTATTTCACACAAGATTGAAGCGGGCAACGATACCGGCGTGGGTACACAGTTTTCGATGGCCGACATGAACGGCGACGGCCGCCCTGATATCGTGCTCTCCAACAAAAAAGGGGTCAATGTCCTGATCCAGAATTAAAACCGGTGGACACTCACAGGGTCGCAGGCTGATTTTCTGCGATCCTGTTTTTTTATCGCTTGTTTTTCCGGTCGTCGAGAACCCGCTGATAGATTTCACGTAATCGACGCGTCATGGTTTCGTGTCGAAACTGATCGGTGAACCGGTCGCGTCCCGTCTGGCCGAAACGTTTCCGTTTTTCAGGATCAGCGGCGAGTTCCATCAACGCCTGTGACAACGGTTCAAGTGCTTCCGGTGGTAATAAACAACCCGTTTCATCCGGAATCACAACTTCCCGCGCACCATCCACGTCATACGACACTACCGGCTTACCGGCGATCAGACCTTGAGGAAGCACACGGGCCAGACCTTCCCAGACGCTCGTATGCACAACGATATCCATCGCGTGAATTAATTCCGGCACCCGCTCGGGTGAGACCAGACCGGTGAAAATAAAATGTTCTGTGAGCCCCAGTTCGGCAATCCGCTGTTCGAATTCGGCTCTGAGAATTCCATCTCCGACCAAAAGAAACCGAACCTGCGGTTGTGCTTCGACAACCTGTTTAGCCGCTTCAATCAGATACTTGTGCCCTTTCAAATGAAACAACCTCGCGACTTTACCAATCACGATATGCTGTGGTTCGATGCCCAGTTCCCGGCGGACCTCAGCCGGAGGAAGCGACGGCGTGAGAAACGGTTCCACTTCCATGCCGCTGTAAACGGTGTCACACCTCTCTCTGGTCGTAATCCCGGCCGCCACGTATTGATCGGTCATCGCATCACACACACTGATCAGGCGGTCGCAGCGTTTCGCCGCCCATTTTTCCGCGGCAATATAAGCGTGATAATGCACAGGAGACTGCCCGAAATGAAAGGCGGCACCGTGAATTGTATGCACGGTCGGCAGCTTGAGATGCCAGGCGGCAGCCCGACCCAGGATGCCTGCTTTGGAACTGTGTGTGTGAACCAGTTCGGGCTGGAAATCGCGCAGTTCTGTGATCAGTTCCCGATAGGCGCGCCATTCATTCAGCGGACTGATACTGCGAGTCAGATGAGGCACGATCCGTAAATCGAAGCCGCCCCGTTCGGCACGGGGAATCAAAGTTCCTTCAGGCCCTTCTGTTGGCCCGGTGATGAGAGCAACTTCATCGTGATAATCCCGATACTGATCTTCGACCGTATAGAGCGTATTCTGCTGCGCGCCACCAATGATCATCCGGGTGATAATATGTGCGACTCTCACGCGGACACCAGCCTCTGGTCATTCTGCCAATGGCAGTTAATTATCGAAATCAGCATAACGCTCCACCACGGGATTGATCGGAACTACAGGTCCCCCTGCCCTCTAACCGGCTGGTGGAGGCGGCGGAGGTGTTGCCTGGAAGTAACCTGCCAATGGTGATACCTGACCGGCGGGCAGCCAGCCTGACATGCCGGCAGACCAGACTTGTGTTGTTCCTGAAATTTGACCGCCGGTAATTCCCTGCGCGATTTGATCAAGTGTGAAAGGTCCCTGCGACTGACCATTCACGGCGATATGCCAGGCCGCCGGTGGTGGCGGGGGCGCCATCTGCCCCGGTGCTCCCATGCCCGGGGCTCCCGCACCAGGCGCCTGCATCATGCGATTGGCCATCGCAAAACCCATGCCGAGCCCCATTCCCTCAGCGGCTCCTCCGCCGGACGGGTTCTCGGCGGCAGAAAGCATGGCTTGCCCCATCTGGTATTGCTGGAACTGATTCATATCGCCAATGACCCCCATACTGGTTCGCGTATCCAGGGCTTTTTCGACCGTTTCGGGGAGCGAGATATTTACAATCAGCAACTGTGGCACTTCCAGACCGTATTCATCATCGATCCGTTCATTGACGGTTTTTTTCAGCTCAACCGAAATCTCCGTATATTTGGACGCCAGATCCAGAGCCGCGTACTTTGCTTCACCAATCAGATCGGCGAAGGAACTGATAATGATCGAACGTAACAGTTCGTTGATTTCATTCGCGTGAAATTCAGAATCCGTTCCCACCAGTTCTTTGACCAGAATGCGCGGGTCATTGGCTTTGAGTGAATAGTTACCAAAGGCCCGCAGTCGAATCGGTCCGAACTCCGGATCACGAAGCATGATCGGATTAGGCGTGCCCCACTTCAGGTCCGTGATCTGTGTGGTATTAACGAAATACACTTCGGAGCGAAACGGGCTGTTGAAGCCGTGTTTCCAGCCCTGAAGTGTTCCCAAAATGGGTAGATTATCGGTGGTGAGTTGATAATGTCCCGGCTCAAACACATCGGCGACTTGCCCGCGGTGCACGAACAGCGCCATCTGCCCCGGACGCACGATGAGTTGCGCCCCGTTTTTGATTTCATTCTGATATCGGGGAAATCGCCAGGTGAGGACGTGTTTTGAATCATCAATCCACTCAATGATGTCAACGAGTTCGCCCCGTAATTTATCCATCCAGAATCCCATGCTGATTTCCCCTTATTTTAATGCTGCAGTCTGATAATTTTTTGAATCAGGTTCTGTGTGAATGGCTTAAAAACGAAAACGGACAGCGAACGTGCCACTTGTTTGATTGTAACCCTCTGCAAAGTTCACCCGCAATCGAAGAAATTACTGACCTGCCAATTATTATCAAATCAGTCCGGTTTTCTGGATTTGCGAGTTGCTGAAACTCCTCCGGATCAGACTAATCCGCCAAAATAACAACAGAACCATCCTCTCGGTAAACGGCACGGAATTTCGTCAGGATCAAAAAAGCTGCAAAAACTACGTAAAACCGCTTTAAAAACAAGTTGTGAACCCTGTCTGCCCTTCGCGAAACCTATACAGATTTCAGGTTCTATAAATTGCTGTTGACCTGCTTTGTTGAAAGTTTTACATTTCCGCCGCGCTCTAATGGTAGAGCTTGAGACAAGGAAGTTTCGTAAATCTTCTGACGACTAAGTATCAA
>CAXBFD010000142.1:0-14927 GCA_963974925.1 uncultured bacterium
GGGGGGCGGCCATGTTTCCGAATCAATGGGACCGGTAATCTCCAGCCACTGGAACGCGATGCCAGGATGACCTCCCTCCGGCATCGGGGGAAAATCGTAATACAGGGGGGCGTTGGGCGGATTGATTGCCCGTGGAACCGGCAGTCCCAGCAGGCTGTACTCAAACGTTTCGTTCTGCTTCAGGCGAATGGTGGTTTCGTAAACGGCGACTTCCGGTTGAATGTCGAGTGTGTCGCCTGTGGCGCGAACGTCACCTGAGACGTCGGGTCCCGAGCGTTTTCGAGCGCGAAAGTTCATTGGAATGGAATCCCAGGCCGGCTTCAAGCTGAAGTCCCGCATCTGGCGGACGGCGCGTGCGGAAAAACGAATGCGGTAAGCGCCCGGTTCGACCGCCTTGAATACATCCGGATATCCATAGTAAGGCCAGGACGCAGACCGAAAGATCGCCAGTTCTATTTCCGGGTCATGTCTGTTTTCTTTACGCATGCGCGACAGGTCGCCGCCTGAGAGCGGAATCATCTGTGAATGTTTTGCATAAAACATCGCTTCACGTTCACCATATGTGTTCGCGCTTTCAAACATCCGTGTGGCCGGCAATCGCTGGTGTTCTGCCTGGCGCGGTTTTATCCCGGAAGCAACCGCCTGCCGCAACGCCACATCCGCGGCATCAAGGTACGCGTCCATCTGAATGCGGGAGATATCGAGAACTTCGGCGACTTTATTACAATGATGCTGTTCCCGATCCCCGGGCAGTATGTCACGGATATCGAGATACGGTAGCGCGAGCAGATCGCGCAGGTTCTGTTCGTACTCACGACGCGTCAGCCGTCGCATCGGTCCGCGCCCTTCCGCGAGCACCTCGGCGTGGTCGGAATCATAAACCGCCGCGGAAAGCGTCTGCAGGAGCGACAGACGATCCTCATTCGAGAGGTCGCTTGGATCGGGGGGCATTTCGCCTGTGGCGATACGGTCGTGAATCTTTATCCAGCGGCGGCGTGTTGTATCGTCATCCAGCTTCCAGGTGAGGTGATTCAGATTGAGCCCGCCTTCCGTGGTCTCATCGTTGTGGCAGTCAACGCAGGTCTTTCGGATTAACCCGTTGACACTGTTTTCTGGATTCAGTGTGGCCGTTTCAGATGCAGCAAGTGGAGCACAGATGGTAAAAGTGATCAGCGTCAACAGAGATAAGTGAGCACGATTATGAAACCCTCCTGTCAAATTTCTGCTTTGCTGAAAGCAACGGCAACCGTGCGTGAGCATACGGTTCGCTGCTTCCCTGTTTAAGAATCTCGGACCGAGATTCGAAGTTAAGCCCATCTGTTGCTCCTTGGATTTCACAGCACGACTGGTTAAGTGATCGTTGATACGATGAACTGGTTCTGGTTTCACTTCAACAGTCGCTTCACTTTACCAATATAAATCACCGGGAGAGAGGATCCCATTGCGATCTCGATTATTTTGTCGATTTACCAGTGCCGTTGGTGAAATGATCCTCAAGGGACAGTCTGCTTACCAGTGGCCAACGTAAAATCGTGCTGATTGTCGCCTGGCTGAATCTGAACTTTCAATTCGGTGTTTCGATTATAATTTTCCGGGATTACACTCGCATATTCGTCAATCATACCTGTTCCAATCGTCTCAGGAACTTTTTTTCCGGTGGGCTTTTTGGAATCAATTTCTACTTTGTATTCCCCGGGAATGAGTCCTGCTGAGGATTTAATCTGGTAGAGCCCTTCGACAATTTCTCCTCCAGCAGCGACTCCCTTTCCGACAGGGATTAACGTAATCAGCCCCGTGTCGAGCGGTTCCCCATCCACGGAAACGGTCCCTGCAATTGTAACTTTCCCATGATCGTTATTCGAACTGAAACAAGCCGACAGCACGATTACGAGCAGAGAGAATAGACACAGGCTGAACAAATTCTTTGGTTTCATAATTCCTGATCCTTTGATGCCACAGCGCCTTTTCGATTACAGGGTCGGCTCGGCGTGGCCTTAAAGTTTATATTATGGTTGAAGTACTCAGGGGGGCAGGAATGGAAAATCAGGAACCAATTCCTGCCCACCGTCTTCAATTGAGATCAAACGAAGCAAGCGTTCTAATACTCACCAATAACTTCATTCCCGGCCATGCTGCTCAAATCTTGCCAGGTACCAAGATCGATATTATCAGAGACAAACCGGACCGCGCCATCGCACATCAGAACGTGAACACCACCGACATGCATACTCCGCGATGCAACACTTGAACTTGTGCCGTTGCCTCCCGAACACGGTAAACGCCCCGGTTCATTGATGCATAATACCGTAAGGTCTGGTGAACTGCTGTTTGGCCCGACGCGCGTCATCAGCGGATAGGCATCAGGCTCGTCATTCCAAATCCAGGCGCGATATTCTTTCGCAGTACTCACCGGCTTCAGCATTTCCATCATCGCCAGCGTATTACTGGTTCCATCGGTCAGATCGCGGAATTTTGCTCCAAAGAAATTATTGAACGGGGCTGCCTTACCCTGGCTTAACCATGTGTTTCTGCCCCAGTTGACTCCATAATTTCCTTTAATGCTTGCACCAGGATCTCCCCACAATGCTGCCGTGTCAAGAATGACTGCCTCTCGATCACTGGGGCATTGCCAGGTTGGGATAGGCGCAGTCCGTACTGGTTTTAACGCGGTTGTCGGCCAGGATGAGTCGTGGTCATAAAGGTTGTACAGGTTTGCCTGGTCGATGTACGGAAGCAAAAACAAACAAAACGGGGTTCGTTTCGGTTCGCGATAGATCATGCCGGGGGGAAATCGACTGTGGGCCTCGTGATAGTTGTGTAATGCCAATCCCAACTGCTTCAGATTGTTTTTGCAACTCGAACGTCTCGCTGCCTCACGAGCCTGCTGTACTGCAGGAAGCAGTAATGCAATGAGAATGGCAATGATCGCGATGACCACCAGTAGTTCAATCAGGGTAAATCCTCGATTCCGGCGTAACATGAGCGTCTCCTTTAAAAAAAAATGTCGTCTCAGCCCTGCATGTTGAATAAGATGAAAATGAGCCTCGACTGGATCGATCTGGATCACGAATATCTATTTAAAAATAAAATAAACTCAGGTAGTTCAATCTTAAAAAGTCGATCATGGTGACTCGGGGAGCCCATGGATAAAAATACCTTCTATTGCACGCTCGCAGGTATTTTCCAGATGACGCAACATGGCATTTCCGGTTGCGTCTTTATCGCGATGGATCAAAGCTTCCAGGATCTCTACATGTTCCGCAAGAATTTGGTCCGTGTATGGTTCCCAGTCTTTTAACAACACTCTGATCATATGCATCAGACGATCGTAACGATTCAGCTCCGCTTTCAGCCGGGAGATACCGGATGCTTCGACGATGGCGATGTGTGCTCGTTTATCATTGTCAGAACAGAGCACACTCCAGTTTTTATCGCGACTGGACTTTTGCAGTTGTTTCGTCTCAATATAGAGTTGTTCGATCTCTTTCAGATCGGGGCAATCACAGGCACAGCGCGCCGATTCCACTTCGAGAATTCTGCGGACGTGATAGATTTCACGAATTTCAGGAATTCCCAGAGGGGCGACAACGGCGCCCCGGTTGGGAAATAATTCCACAACTCCGATGCCCGTCAATTCCACAATCGCTTCACGGACAGGGGTACTGCTGACTCCAAAATGACGCGCCAGATGTTGAACTTTGAGACGGGTTCCCGCCGGATACTCACGTGTAAAAATAGACAGTAAAATTTGGCTGAATATATCAAGCCGGAGTGAGCCAACATTTAAAGGATGGGCAGAAACGGGTGCAGAAGTATTCATTGAAGTCGTACCAACGTGATTTGTTGAGAAGAATGGAATTCAATAACGACATTTTTATACGAATAGCACACATGGTGCATTATGCATAATATATAATTTCTGATCGCTGTCAATCATGAACTTGTAAAATTATGAGCTTTAACAGGCGATTTAACGGGAAACCATTTTCGGGCCCCCTTAATTTCTACTGGTTCCAGCGACTTGAAACAGACTACAATGAGTCCCGTTGCAAGATTTAATAAACTGAAAGTCAGAGAACGCAGTCTCTGAAATAAAAATTCCCCGATGATTTAGACAGGATACGAAACCATGCAGTGGAACCGACGTGATTTCGTGCAAGCCATGTTAGGCGGACCTTTTGCTCTGACGCTTTCTCTGACTCAGGCACAAAGAGTGGCCGCCGACGAAACAAATGCGGCCGGTGTTTTGATGACTGAGGTTCGTGAAGGCGAAGACCTCTTCGCATACATTCAACGTGTGAAGGGGGGATTCGATCCAGGGCTCTATCGGCAGATTCTCGGTGCGGCGAATGAGTTTAAGGAAGGGGACCAGATCATCGGCGTCGCCGCCGCGGATGAAACGTCCCGCAGACACGCGCGGACGCTGATCGAGAGAACCCGGATATCAGATTTGAATGCGCATCCCGTGTTTGAGGACGAATTGCATCAACTGATCAAACAGGGGCAGTCGGCTGATGCAACGGCGCAGTCCTCAAAACTGACTGTCGGTGAATTAAAACAACTGCTGCTGACGAAAAATGAAGCCGCGATTAAAGAGGTCTCTCAAGGGCTCTCCAGCGATGTGATCGGCTGTGTGGTTAAACTGATGAGTCAGCGGGAACTGATCGCCGTCGGTTCGAAAGTATTCAACGTGCTGCCCGGCAGCCGCATCGGGGCGCGGGGTTATCTGGGCGCACGTCTGCAGCCTAATTCTCCGACCGACAATCTCGACGACATTTTCTGGCAGGTGCTTGATGGCTGGTCTTATGCGATCGGCGATGTGTTGCTCGGAACGAATCCCGTTTCCAGCGAGCCAGAGTCGGTACGGGCGGTGGAACTGGTACTTCGCGATCTGCTGGTTACGTTTGGCATTGAGACGGTCATGCCGCACTGTGTGCTGTCGCATATTGACGTGCAGGCGGAGGTCGAACAGCAGAGCCCCGGCAGTACGGCACTCTGGTTTCAAAGTATCGCGGGCAGTGACGACGCGAACAAAACGTTTGACATCAGCCTCAAAAAAATGCGTGAATATGCCCGTTCGCGTACGGGGCAATATGCCTTGTACTTCGAAACCGGGCAGGGGGCCGACTTCACTAACGGGCACAGTCATGGTTTCGACATGGTGCTGCACGAATCGCGCAAATACGGTTTTGCCCGTGTTTTGACGCACGATGTCGCCGCGGCGCAACAGGCGGCCGGGAAAACGCCTGCCCCCTGGGTGCATCTCAACGATGTGGCCGGGTTTATCGGGCCGGAAGTCTTTCGAACGCGAGAACAGCTGGTTCGCTGCTGTCTGGAAGACATTGTGATGGGCAAACTGCACGGCCTGACGATTGGCCTTGATGTCTGTTCCACATTACACATGGACGTTTCTCTTGACGATTTGGACTGGTGTCTGGATCAGATCATGCCGGCAAATCCTGCCTACCTGATGGCGCTGCCGACCAAGATTGACCCGATGCTCGGTTATCTGACGACCGGATTTCAGGATCATGTCCGCATTCGCGAGAAGTTTGGTACGCGTGTGAACGACCAGATGTGGTCCTTTTTTCAGAAGCTGGCGGTGATCGACGAGAGCGGCGCGCCGACGAAACACTTTGGAGATCCGAACTGGGTGTATCTGCAGTACCGTCGCAGGAAAGGGGATACGCGTTCTGAAGAGGCCATTCTCAACGAAGGACGCCAGCAGTTGGCCGAAGTCCGCAATCGCGGGGTGTTCATCGCGGAAGGGTATGGGAAAACACAATCGGAGCTGGAACCCTCACTGAAAATTGAGATCGACCAGATTTATCAGGACGCGAAAAAAAGTATCTGGGCTCAGTTTACTCCCGAATTCGTCTCCAGTGTGCCGGCTGTGCTTCCTGTTGTGACCCGATCGACTGATCGGCTCGAATACATCCTGCATCCCACAACGGGCGAACAGCTTTCCACGGATTCTCAAAACGCCATTCGCCAACTGCGCAGCAATTACGCTGAGAAGTATGACGTGCAGTTCGTAATCTCCGATGGTTTGAATGCGCTGTCGATCATGGATGAAGGTCATCTGGAACCGTTTCTCAAAGAACTCAGGCGGCAGTTGCAGGCAGCCGGTTACCGTCCGGCGGCACAGAACATCGTGGTGCAGTCGGGACGGGTCCGCGCGGGATATCGGATTGGCGAACAGCTCTTTGGCGGTCTCTCGGGTAATCGCGCGATTCTGCATATCATCGGCGAACGCCCCGGCACGGGACATCATACATTCTCCGTTTATATGACGTCTCCCACCGGTTCCGTCTGGTCGCAACCGGGACAGGTGGATCACAATATCACACGGGTGGTTTCCGGCATTGCTGCGACCGCCCTTAAGCCAAATAAAGCAGCCCACGATACCGTGCGGATTCTGCAGCAGATGAATATTCGGGGCTGAAACAGCCAGTGTTGAATCTCTTTAACAAACAAAGTTTCTATTCTACCGTCTTCAAACAGAGTTAAAATTCGAATGCCCCTGCGATGTCTGATGGTGATGACTGGCAGTCGATCAGGAATGAGGTTTGATAAGACTCAGGGGAGAGCAAAATAGAGATGAATCTCTTCGTCGTGATTCTGGCTTGGTACACCACCGCGTTTGCCGCAGATCCTGCACCGGAAGAAGATTATCAGCTTCTCGAAGGAAAAGCGGACCCGTCAAATTTGAGAATGAGTTTTCGCAAAAACGGGCCATCGTCAAAATCTATGACAGACATGGGAAGCTGACCTGTTCGCACCAGGAAAATATCGACTGCGCGGAGAACAGCCGGTCGTAGGTGAGGGTATGGTCGAATGGTCGGCGGCGATGACTTTCCTTCGCTGATGATCGTCGGGTGGAAAATGAAAAAGCCGAAAGCCCCGCCGGAAACGTAAACAGGCTGGTTGCCATGGCTGGTAGTACGGTGAAAGCGAACGCGAACTTGAGCGAACAGCACTTTGCCAATACCACAAAAAAATCCCCCCACTTTACTGAGAAAGTGGAGGGATATTTGTTATAGCCTATTATGTGTTGTGCAGTTTATTTTTTCTTTGAGTCTTTGCCTTTTACAGCAGGTTTGCCGGCTCCAGGCACAGTTGTACCCGGTTTTTTGCCATCCTTTGCAGGTGCAAATTTTCCAGCCTTGGCGTCTTGCCCAATCTTGTCAGACTTAGCCATCACTCACTCTCCATAAAATGAAGTTACTTTAAACGCGTATGCTACCTTGCATGCGTAGATTTATATTATCAATATGTGGAAAAACGAAAATATCAAAGTGCCAGATATTGTATGAAATCTTGAAAAATAGTTTAAAATTCTATTCATCAATACTTGGTTATGTGTTGTATCCCTGTAATCGCGGCCAGAAGTGAAAGCCGTTTTGCCCGCGCATGGAAAGAAAACCCGATGAAAAAACATTTCAGTTTGAGTCTGGTCCTGGTTCTTTTACTGTCCGCGCCTGTCAGGAGTTTTGCCGTGGAATCAATTCAGCGGATCAATGACATTCCGTATGCCAGCGTGGAAAATCATCCACTACTGCTCGATTTGTATCTGCCTCAGACGGACAAAAAACCGCCACTCCTCGTCTGGATTCACGGGGGGGCCTGGCGGGCCGGTTCCAAATCTCAGATGCCGTTGATGTCGCTCGTGCAACAGGGATTTGCGGTCGCCAGTGTCGAGTATCGTCTCTCGCCTGTCGCAAAATTTCCGGCACAAATTCATGACATCAAAGCGGCGATCCGTTTTCTGCGCGGCTCCGCAGACAAGTACGGTTATGATGCAAAGAAGATCGGCATCCTCGGTTCGTCAGCCGGTGGTCATCTCGTCGCGCTGATGGGAGTCACCAGCAATCACGAAACACTGGAAGGAAATCTGGGAGAGTTCACTCAGGAATCTTCGAGTGTGCAGGCGATTGTCGATTATTATGGCCCCACAAACTTCATGACGATTCTTCAGCAGTCCACGCCGCATGGATTGAGCGTGCGCGTGCCCGCCCTGGAGTTGTTACTCGGCGATCGTCCTGAGAAAAAAGAGGAATTGGCGCGACTGGCCAGTCCGGTATTTCATGTCGATGCAAATGATCCTCCCCTGCTGATCATCCACGGCGATCAGGATCCGCAGGTGCCCATCAATCAGTCGCATGAACTGGACGCCGCGTACAAAAAATACAAGCTGGATGTTACGTTTGAAGTCGTTCACGGCGGTGCGCATGGCGGGAAAGAGTTTTTTGACGACAAACGAAACGCACTTGTCGAATCGTTCCTGCGAAAACATCTCAGCAGCGAATCACCGTGAAACAAAACTCTGAAAACAAACCGCATCGATTGCGAAATCATCGTTCGCTGTAAACGGGGGGCTTCCAGTCTTTCGGCAAACGTCCCTGGGGGCGCACGCCGTATGCGTTCGCGGGAATCGGGTGATCTTCCGCTTTCAACAGCGGCAGATCGTCGGGCAGATGTTTGATCTTGAAATCCCTGTATTGAATTTTCATGGCGGGGCCGACGTGAACCTGCACCGCCAGTACGCCTTCCAGAGCGCGTCCCTTTTCATCCAGATCAATCAGGTCAGCCGTTTTGTGACCATCAATCCAGTGTTCGTGATGGTTTCCCTGCACCAGCACGCGGAAGTCGTGCCATTCGTCAGGCGCGAATTCTTTGACGGGCAGCTTTTCAATGACCCACGGCTGAGCATCGGGGGCAATGATGACTTTTTCGCCGGTGTGCGACAGAATGCGGCGGCCCCGTTCTTCGTAGAGCATGCCGTTGTAGTTCGGATTGTCCGCGACAACGTCACATTGATAACCGGTCACGATGTCCAGACCGAGATCAGGTCGCGATGTGCCGCGATACTGCAGACCGCTGTTGCCGCCGGGGGTGACTTTCACCTTCACACGCAGATCAAAATTGCGAATCGTCGAATCTTTCCAGGTGAGGAAACGGTTCATCTTCAACGAGCCGTCGGTCTTGCCGGTGAGGGCTTCCTCTTCGACGGACCAGTACTGCGGGGCGCCAACCCAGTGACGCAGCGTTTTGCCATCGAAGACACGGACGAAACCCTCTTTGTCCGGCTGCGTGCCGATCGCTGCAGAAGCGCGCGGATGAGGAACGGTTGACGCGGTGAATTCATCTTTGAGCGGATCGAGCGGGCCGCCGAGTTCTTTCACGCGCTCGGTCGTCCGCTTTCGCATTTGCTCCAGCGTTTTCGTATGCTGCGGATCACCGGCCAGATTGATCAGTTCGTCCGGATCATGTTTCAGGTCGTGAAGGAATTCGTGATTTCCATGGTCGAAGTAACGCACGTATTTAAACTGTGCGTTGCGTAAACCCTCATAAGCGGGAATGCGATTGCGGACGGCGAAGTGTTCGTGAAAGGTTTCCGTCCGCCAGTCGTCAGGTTTTCCCTTCTCGACAATCGGTTTCAAACTATGACCCTGATAACGATCGGGAATTGTAACGCCGGCCCAGTCGAGAAAGGTCGCCGGGAGATCCAGGTTCAACGCCGGTGCGTCGGTGACGTTGCCACGCTGTTTTTGGGGAACGCGCGGATCAGCCACGATCAAAGGCACCTTGATCGCTTCTTCGTAATGCGACCACTTGCCGGCCAGCCCGCGATTGCCCATGTAATAACCATTGTCAGCGGAATACACGATGATCGTATTCTCTGCCAGTCCCACTGCATCCAGGGCACGCATGAAACGCCCGATCGCGCCATCGATGCCGCTGACCATGCGGTAGTACGCACGCATGTTTGTCTGATATTTATCATCGGTGTTCCAGCGCCAGAAATAACGCTCGCGATTGATCGTTGTTTTCAAAAAATCGGGCTGCCCGTCGAAGATTGCCGGGTCACTCAGTCGCGGGACCGCGATGGTGATGTTTTCGTACATTCCATCAACGGCGCGGGGCCAGGGAAAATGACCAATGCCCGGGCGACGGTCGCCGTCTTCCGCGTGGCAGGCATTGAACCACATGTTCAACGCGAACGGTTTGTCTTTCGGCTGCGATTTTACAAACGCAATTCCCCGATCGACGATCAGTTCAGTTTCGTGTCGCAGGCTGCCGTCCGGTTGCTTTTTGTAATACGGGTTTCGGGTGATCGCTTCGAATTCGTCAAAGTGCTCTGATTGTTGATAACCCCTCGGCATTCTCGCGTGCCACTTGCCGAAGTAACCGGTGCGGTAACCGTTTTGACGCAGGATGTCTGAATACAAAGTCTCGACTGCATCGGGGCGGGCCAGTTCGGGGTTTGCGGGAGTGCCATAGCTGCGGCCGGTGAGCCCGGTGAGAATTGTCGTGCGGCTCACCCAGCAGATCGCCTGGCTGACATATGCGTTTTCAAATCGCGTCCCCCGCGCGGCGAGTGCGTCGATGTTCGGGGTCTGGATGACCGGATTTCCGTAACAGCCAATGGTGCTGGTGGTCTGATCGTCGGCAAAGAAAAAAACAATGTTCGGCCGCTCGTCAGCGGATACCGGACCAATGAGCAAAAAGAGCAGGGGAATCAGTGGCAGGAACAATTTCATGGTTGAGATTCATTGGTTCGAGTAGTAAAGCGGCGATCAGAGTACAGCTTTCGCAATAAAATTGTAGCATTGATGAAAGTGAAAGCCACCCGGTCACTCACAATATTTCCCTGTTTTACGGATGATGACAGAGAATGACGACGATCATCAAAGAAAACACGGGCAGGAGTCTGATCAAGGGGTTGTAACTGAGGTCGGCACAAGATTAAAATGGATCTTCTCTCCTTGTGAGTCCCGACGCAGATTCAATACAGACAACCATCAAAACAGAGTTAAGATTTTAGCCGCTCTCCCTGATCTTCAAACATCATAAGCACACGACTCAGTCTCCCAGATTAAAAGTCAGTTTACAAAATGATTGACCAGAAATACCGCACCGTTTTCGCAGCGGCATTGATTTTTACGCTGATGGCATCCGGCGGGAAATCTTTCAGCGCAGAACCGGTCGACTTCCGCCGCGATGTGGCTCCGATTTTACATCGTCACTGCCTGAGTTGTCATAATGACCGCATTCGCAGAGGCGGACTCTCACTGCATTCGGCTCAGGCCGCGAATAAGGGGGGCGAGAGTGGACCGAGTATTGACCCCGGCGATCCGACAGCCAGTTATCTGCTCGATCTGATCACTCCGACAGAGGGAACCGCCGAGATGCCGCGCGACGCACCCCCTCTCTCTGAAAAAGAGATCGACGTCATTCGTGACTGGATCCAGAGCGGCGCTTCCTGGCCCGCGGATTTCGAAATTCAACCGCCGGTCTTATGGTCACTGCAACCGCTGCAGCGTCCCTCCGTTCCGCAAGACATTGCGTCCACCGAACAATTCCCGATTCGAAATTCCATCGATGCGTTTGTCGCGGCCCGACACAAGTCGACCGGAGTCAAACCGGCCCCGCAGGCAGAGCGTCGTACACTCATTCGACGTCTGTATTTTGATCTCGTTGGCTTACCGCCGGCGCCGGACGTGGTCGAAGTCTTTGTTTCGGACGAAGATCCACGCGCTTATGAACGGCTGGTCGATGACCTGTTGGCGTCTCCCCATTTTGGCGAGCGCTGGGGCCGCTACTGGCTGGATCTGGCCCGCTATGCGGACAGTGACGGCTACCTGGGAGACAGTCTGCGACAGCATGCCTGGGTCTACCGTGAATGGGTCATCGATGCGATCAATAATGATTTGCCCTTCAACCAGTTTTCAATCGAGCAACTGGCGGGAGACCTGCTTGAGAAACCAACGGTGCCACAGAAAATCGCGACCGGCTTTCACCGGAACACGCTGAGTAACACCGAAGCCGGCGTTGATCTGGAATTGTATCGCACGAAAGAAATCGTGGATCGCGTGAATACCACAGGCATGGTCTGGCTGGGCCTCACGTTTGGCTGTGCCGAATGTCACGACCATAAACACGATCCGGTTTCTCAGAAGGAGTTTTACCAGCTTTATGCCTTTTTCAATAATGCAAATGATGCGACGGTGACGGTCAAGAACCAGTGGGAAGCCACAGAATACGAACAGGCCCGAAAAAAATGGCAGCCCACGTATGACGAACTGCTGGCTCGTCTGCAGGAGTACGAAAACGCAGACCTAAAGCCGGATCAGATCACCGCGAGAGATAAGATCCTGAACGGCTATAAAAAAGCGTCCGATCTGAAACGGCTGGCCCCTTTTTATCAGACGAAAAAAGCGGGCTGGGACAAAGTCAATACGCAACTGGGAAAACTCCTGGAAACCAAACCGGTTCCCCTCTCAACAAGGGCACCCGTTTTCGCGGAACGCACCCAAGACCGGCGGGACACCTTCATTCATGTGCGCGGCATTTACAATCGACCCGGCGAACAGGTGGCTCCGGGCACGCCATTCGTGCTGCCCGACCTGGCAACGCGAGATCAGACGCCCGACCGGCTCGATTTGGCGCAGTGGTTATTCCAGGAAAACAATCCACTCACGCCGCGCGTGGCCGTCAATCGGATCTGGCAGCATTTATTCGGACGCGGAATCGTCGCGACCCCCAACGATTTCGGCACCAAAGGGGAGTCACCCACGCATCCGCTGCTGCTGGACTGGCTCGCAGCCGAGTACAAACAGCGGGACTGGAGCCGCAAAGCGATGATTCGCCTGATCGTCATGTCGTCCACCTACCGCATGTCGTCCGCGTCAAACGCCCGTTCCAATCCGCAGGATATCAACAATCTGCTTCTCTGGCGACAGAACAGTTTTCGGCTCGAAGCCGAGATCGTCCGCGATATTCATCTGGCCGCCTGTGGTCTGCTCGACCGCACGATTGGACGTCGCGGCATTCGTCCGCCGCTGCCGGCATTCGTGACCGATGTCGGACGCAGCGTGAAATGGCCCGCCAGTCAGGGGAGCGAGCGTTATCGGCGGGGCATGTACATCGTCTTCAAACGAACGGTTCCCTATCCGATGCTGATGACGTTTGACGCTCCCGATGCCACCGTTTCCTGCAGCCGACGCGAACGCTCGAACACACCCCTGCAGGCACTCACGCTGCTGAACGGCCCCATGTTTTTTGAAAGCGCCCAGGCGCTGGGACGGCAGATGGATGAGCAGTATTCCGACGATTTTTCCGCGGCTGTGCAAACAATGTATCTGCGCTGTCTCTCCCGACCGGCCAGCGAACGGGAACAGGAATTTCTCAGAGCTGCTTACGCGGACCTGCTGCAGTTAGCGGAAACGAAAACGAAAGACACAACCCAGACCGACAACCCCCGGCTCACCGCCATGGTTCAAGTGGCGCGCATCATCATGAACCTGGACGAATTTATCACGCGAGACTGACTATGCTGCCTCCTTCCCGTAATAATGAAATGAATCCATTGGCGACATTGAATCGGCGGCGTTTTTTTGCCACCGGTGCCAGCGGTCTGGGAACCGTTGCACTCGCGTCGCTGATGAAGGACAACGGCTTACTCGCCGGCGAAGTCCCTCAGCAGCTCGCACACATCGCGCCGCGTGCGAAACGTTGTATTTATCTCTTCATGGAAGGGGGGCCGAGCCAGATGGATCTGTTCGACCCCAAACCGAAGTTGAACGAACTCGACGGCCAGCCGATGCCCGAGTCGTTACTGAAAGACATTAAGTTCGCCTTCATCCAGAAAGAGGCGGCCCGGCTGATGGGGAGCCCGCGCACGTTCAAACGCTATGGCGAGTGTGGCATGGAACTGTCTGACCTGTTGCCACACCTCAGCACCTGCGTGGATGACATCGCGCTGATTCGCTCGATGCACTGCGAACAGTTCAATCATCTGCCCGGCCAGCTGATGATGCTCAGCGGTTCGGATCTGCAGGGGAAACCGACTCTCGGTTCGTGGCTCAATTACGGTTTAGGCAACGAATCGCAGAATTTACCCGGTTACGTGGTGCTGGCGACACTCGGACGCGGCTTGCCGGGCGGGGCTTCGAGCTGGTCGAGCGGTTTTCTGCCGTCGCAGTATGCGGGCACGTTGTTTCGCAATCAGGGAAGCCCGGTGTTGAACCTGGCCAATCCGCCGGAAATCTCAGAGGCGGCACAGATGCGCAGCCTGCAGACCATCAACGAATTGAACGGCCTGCGCTTTGATCAGATTGGCAACCCGGAAATTGCCAGCAGAATCAAAGCCTACGAACTCGCCTTCCGCATGCAGCAGACGGCACCGGAACTGCTCGATCTGTCGGGGGAAACCAAAGCGACGCTGGAAGAATACGGGGTGACGCGGGAGGAAGCCTCAAAGAGTAATTTATCCGGTTTTGAAGGCTCGTATGCACGCAACTGCCTGCTGGCGCGACGCATGGTCGAACGCGGCGTGCGCTTCGTGACCCTGTTTTTATCGACCTGGGACCACCACAGTTCCCTGGACAGCGGCTTGAACCGTTACACAAAAATCTCCGATCAACCGATTGCGGCTCTGCTCAAAGATCTCAAACGCCGCGGTTTGCTCGATGAAACACTGGTCGTCTGGGGGGGCGAATTCGGACGGACGCCGTTGGGAGAAAACCGCGCGAATTTCAAAACGGTCACTGGCCGCGACCATCATCCCTATTCCTTCAGCATGTGGCTCGCAGGTGGCGGCATCAAGGGGGGCCAGGTCATCGGCGAAACCGACGAGATCGGCTGGGGCGTTACGAAAGACCCCGTCCACGTCCACGATCTGCACGCCACCATCCTGCACCTGTTCGGCCTCGACCACGAAAAACTAACCTACCGCTTCCAGGGCCGCGATTTCCGCCTCACCGACGTTTCAGGAAATGTCGTCGAACGACTATTGGCGTAGGCGGTGAATCTGGTATGCAACATCGTCACCCCGATAAAACCAACAGCACCGTCAACCGTCAAATACAAATTCCATCGTCTTCCCTGCGCCCGCGGGCGGACACACGGGTCCGCCCCTACAT
>CAXBFD010000143.1:0-14465 GCA_963974925.1 uncultured bacterium
TTTTCCATCACCGGACCTGACATTGATGGGTTACTGGCATTTAGCGACAAGCTACGCGAAAAGGTGAAAACTATTCCCGGGATCGTCGACGTGTATTCCACATTACAGATCGATAATCCTGAACTGCTGGCGCGAATCGACCGAGAACGGGCAGCGGCATTGGGAATCGACGTGCAGGAAATTGCTGATACCCTGCGCGTTGCCGTCGGCGGAGATGACCGTGTTTCCCGTTATCGGGATCAGAGTGTGGATGACGCTTACGATGTCGAACTCCGCCTGGTCGGCCTGGATCGGAGCGACATCCAGTCCATTTCGCAACTTTATGTCCGCACCAATCCGCAGGGGGTAGAAACAGCGGCGTCTTCCACTTCAGCCGGTAACAGGCTGTCTCGGATTGATAATGTGGTAAACTTCGAATTCAATACTGCTGCTTCGCGAATTGACCGCTTGAATCGGCAACGCATGATTGCAGTGCGGGCGAATATGGCTTCCGGATACGCGCTGGGAGACGGGATCGCCGCCATGAATGCCGCTGCGCAAGAGATTGGTATTCCAGAAGGATATAACACGCTCGTCCTGGGGGGGGGGCGTGAGCTGGAACGGACGCTGGGAGATTTCGGCTGGACGATGGTCTTGTCCTTTATTTTCATGTATATCGTACTGGCAGCGCAATTTGAAAACCTGGTTCACCCTTTAGTGATTCTGCTGTCGTTGCCCCTGGCGGTTCCCTTCGGGCTGCTGAGCCTGCACTGGGGCGGAGAGACGCTCAACCTGTATTCGGCGCTGGGGATCCTTGTCTTATTCGGAGTGGTGAAAAAAGCAGCAATTCTGCAGATTGATCATACCAACGCTCTGCAGCTTCAGGGTTTTCCCCGCTACCAGGCGATTCTTCAGGCAAACCGGGATCGCCTGCGTCCAATTCTGATGACGACACTTTCATTTGTGGCAGGGTTGATCCCTCTGTTGATTGCGACTGGTCCCGGTGCAGAAGAACGACGTTCCATCGCTGTACTGGCCGTCGGCGGGCAAACGTTATCACTGCTGTTGACCCTGTTGGCGATTCCTGTGCTCTATACATTTTTTGATGATCTTTCCGCATTTTTTACTCGATCTAAAACGGCAACCGAGGAAAACTCTGATCCGGCGCCTGCGGCAAAAAATGCACATGCAAAGTCCCAGCGGAATCCCGTTCCTTAGAAACGTAGAAGTTCACCAATGACTGGAAAAAACAGTCATGTGAGTTTTTTCTGCTGCTCCTCCATTCCCCGGGAATCCCTCTGGAGACCGAGATCAGTGATGCTCCCGGGCGTCCCACAAGCATCATCGAGACAGGAGAACTCATCCGCGAGCCGTTTTAAGCAAATGCATGATCTTGACCAGGGGCGACACCACTAACTGGTATGCTGCCATTACTTCAAAATATCCTTAACCACGGTTCCATGCACGTCGGTAAGCCGATAATCACGGCCCTGAAAACGGTAGGTGAGACGTTCGTGGTTGATGCCGAGGCAGTGCAGGATAGTGGCGTGAAAGTCATGTACGTGGACCGGATTGTCTGTGATATTATAGCAGTAATCGTCAGTTCGTCCGTAGGTCAGTCCGGGTTTAATGCCGCCGCCAGCCATCCAGATGGAAAAACAACGCGGGTGGTGATCGCGGCCAAACGCTTCCGGATTGCCTTGTGAATAAACGGTGCGACCAAATTCGCCGCCCCAGATTACGAGAGTTTCATCCAGCATGCCGCGCTGCTTTAAATCCGCAATGAGGGCAGCGGAGCCCTGGTCGGTTTGCCTGGCCAATGTTGGCAGATGCTGTTGAACGTTGCTGTGATGATCCCAGCCACGGTGAAACACTTGAATGAACCGCACGCCGCGTTCGGCCAGTCTTCGCGCGAGCAGGCAGTTTGCTGCGTGTGTACCGGGTTCTTTGACATCGTCGCCGTACAGTTTGATTGTGCTGGCTGACTCGTTAGAAATATCAGCCAGTTCCGGCACCGATGTCTGCATGCGGTATGCCATTTCATACTGGGCGATCCGTGCGGTAATTTCCGGGTCTCCAATTTCCTGCTCACGCAACTGGTTGAGTTTTGACAGACGGTCCAGCATGATCCGACGCTGGGAATCACTCCCGTCGGCCGGATCGCTCAGGTACAAAACCGGATCACCCTGACTACGAAATTTCACTCCCTGATACTTCGACGATAAAAAAACACTCCCCCACAATCGGTCATACAGGGGCTGCGCCTGGTGGAATGAGTTTTTACTGAGCAATACTACGAACGAGGGCAAATTTTCCGTTTCGCTACCCAGCCCGTAACTGAGCCACGCGCCGATACTTGGACGTCCTGGTTGCTGGTGCCCTGACTGAAAAAAGGTGATTGCCGGGTCATGATTGATGGCCTCCGTGTGCATGGAATTGATGATGCAAATGTCATCAGCCACTTTTCTCATATGCGGTAACAGATCGCTCAGCCACGTTCCCGATTCTCCGTACTGCTGGAACTTCCAAGGTGATTTGACAACGGGGAACTGTTTCTGTCCTGCCGTCATCCCCGTCAGTCTTTGTCCTTTGCGCACGCTGTCGGGCAACTCCGTCATATGCAGTTTCTCAAGAGACGGCTTATAATCGAGCAGGTCGACCTGAGAAGGGGCGCCGGACTGCAGCAGATAGATGACGCGTTTGGCTTTGGGAGCAAAGTGAGGAATGCCCGGCAGTCCGCCAACATGCAATGGGTCGCTTGCTGTCTCTTTCGCAAACAGGTCCCGATTGAGTAATGACGCGAGTGCTGCCACACCAATGCCGGTACTTGTGCGGCCGAAGAACTGGCGCCGGTTTTGATTTAACTGCATCTCAGATATTGGATGGGGCATGAGCTTATTCCTTCGTAATCGCTTCGTCCAAATTCAGAAACATACGGGTGAGGCTGGTGAAGGCGGCCAATGGGGCAGGATTCAATTTCGCATTAAATGCAGACTCACCCACTTTCAGCAGTTTCTGCGTGGCATCCTTGTCGTTGGTATAATGCTTCAAATCCGTTTCATACGCTTCGCGAAACAGCGCCAATTCAACGCCACTGGGATGCCGGGCTGTGACCAGCCGGAAACCATACGCAATTTGTTCGTCAATAGAGGGGCCGGCTTCGGTCAGCATCCGTTCTGCGAGCTTCCTGGCTGCCTCGACAAATTGCGGGCCGTTCAATAACAACAGTGCTTGCAACGGTGTGTTGGTGCGTGAGCGGCGAATCGTACAGAATTCACGTTCCGGCGCGTCGAGTGTTTTTAACATTGGAGAAGGGACCGTTCGCTTCCAGAATGTATAGAGACTCCGTCGATAGAGATCGTTACCGTTGCCTTGTGGGTATGCCTTCGAGTAATTAGGCCGGTTATTTAACTCGAGCCAGAGTCCTTTCGGCTGATAGGGGTAGACGCTTTTTCCGCCCTGTTGCTGCACCAGCGCGCCGCTGACCGCTAATGTGGCGTCGCGGATTTGCTCGGCATCCAACCGCATCCGCGGGCCGCGAGCGAGCAACCGATTTTCCGGGTCTTTTTGATAGCCGGTCGCGCCGACATGAGAGGTTTGTCGGTAGGTCGCGGAATTGACGATCAACCTCTGCATCTGTTTGATATCCCAGCCACTGCGAATAAACTCTAAAGCCAACCAGTCCAACAGTTCCGGATGGCTGGGCAATTCTCCCTGCACGCCGAAATCTTCGGATGTTTTTACCAGACCCAGACCAAAGAGTCGTTGCCAGTATCGATTCACGGCAACGCGAGCTGTAAGCGGATGGCCGGGGTCAACCAGCCAGTTCGCGAAACCCAGGCGGTTTTTCGCCGCCGTTTTCGGCATCGCCGGAAAGATCGCGGGCACATCGGGCGAGACCTGTTCGCGTGGTTCATTGTATTGTCCGCGATCGAGGAGATAAGTCGCTCGTGGCTGGGCCATGTCCTGCATGATCATCGTCTCGGGAATCTCTGCCACCTTTTGCTTTTCGAGTTCAGCGACGCGTTGTTCCAGTACCTGCTTCGGATGATGATGATCGAGGAAATATTCCTGAAGTTGTTTTTTCTCATTGGTAGTACGCTGGTCTCGTTCCTTGCCTGCGATCTGACGTACGTCGGCGGGAATGCCATGTAACTCGAGATTGTCAGACGCGTCGCCGGTAATCGAAAGTCGCGGCCGTCCCACTCCGTGCGTTGAAAAACCGGCCTCATGTCGCAGGCGAAACTGCAGTTCAGTGCCCCCTTCATAACCAAAGGGGGCACCGGCGATGAACATGGCGGTTGCTGGGAGTTTACGTGAGGGCCCATCCACGGCCCAGCCATTGTTGCCGGTTTGATTGCCATCAATGGCTTTGTCAATTTCATAATTGGCTTGTGAATAGTCGGCGATGGCGCGGGTGAATTTGATCGATTGCCGCTGGGACGGATCTGTCATTGAAACCGCCGTCAGTTCAAACTCACTCAGAACGAAGTTGGAGTTGCTATGCCGACCCGGACCACCGCCGGGCAGCGAGTCATGAGTGAGTGCCTCCAACCGGACTGCCGTCAGGTTTGTGGCATGGGTTGTTGATGTGATCTCATAAATATCCTTTTGCGGATTTGCTCCGCTGGCGAGGAGAGAATTGTCTTTAAGTTTCGTGAGCGTCGTTCCACCCGACGATTTCATGTTATACGGTTCAAGCACGGTCCAGCCGCTCACACGCTGTTCGGAGATACGCTTTGACCACTGATCCAGCTGCCCGTCGATATCTGCCGGTTTCTGCAACTCAGCTTTCAGTCGAGCCAGTTCCGCGTCGAGTTTGTCCTGAAACGGCGTGGCTAACGGCGAACGGATACGTTGTTTGGGAGCAAAACCCTGCATGCCTCGTTCCGGTACCTGATTGAAGAAGGCATATAGCTGGTAGAATTCTTTTTGAGAGATCGGATCGAATTTATGTTCGTGGCAGCGGGCGCATCCTATGGTGAGTGCGAGCCAGACATCGCCGGTGGTCACCAGTCGGTCCATCACATATTCAGTCCGGTACTCTTCATCAATGATACCACCTTCAATGGTGATACCATGATTACGATTGAAGCCGGTTGCCAGTCGTTGCTGGTCAGTCGCTGCAGGTAGCAGATCACCGGCAAGTTGTTCGATCGTGAATTCGTTGAACGGTTTGTTATCGTTGTAAGCCTTGATAACCCAGTCGCGCCAGACCCATTGTTCCCGTTCGGTATCGTATTGATAGCCGTTGCTGTCGGCATAACGTGCCAGGTCCAGCCAGTGCCGTGCCATGTGTTCGCCGTAAGCGGGAGAGGCAAGAAAACGATCAACCATCTGTTCGTAGGCATCAGGCGATTGATCGGAAAGGAAGCGGTCGATTTCCTTAAGCGTTGGTGGCAGACCGGTCAAATCAAAGGCCAGACGACGAACTAACGTTTCACGTCTTGCTTCGCGGGCCGGTTTCATTTCGGCACGTTCCAGTTTTTTCAGCACGAAGAAATCGATCTCGTTCTTCGGCCAGGATGAATTATCCGTCTTCGGTCTCTCTGCTTGTTTTGGTGGGACGAATGCCCAATGCGGCTGGAATTCGGCACCTTGCTCGATCCACGTTTTCAAAGTCGCAATCTGTTTCGCATTAAGTGGCTTTGGTCCTTTCACTGGAGGCATACGCTCGTTTTCATCTTCAGTAATGATACGGCGGATTAATTCGCTGCCTTGCACGTTACCGGGAGTCACCGCACGTTTGCCTGAGTCGGCCTTTGCTGTGGCTGATTCTCGCTGATCCAGACGCAAACCAGATTCACGCGTTGCTGAATCCGGGCCATGACACATATAACAATGGTTGGAGAGAATCGGTAATACGTCGCGATTGAATTCGACCGATTCCTCTGCCGCAGCAACGCAGGTCAAGAACGTTGTTGGCAAAACGATCATAAAGAGCTTGATTGCGTTCACGATAGATACCCTCTGAGCAGCATTAAAAGCCTGGTTTAGCTTGATCCAGGAATCGGAACTCTTGATCTCAATATATCAATGCGTTCAGGAAGATGGTAGAGAAAGTCAACGGCATTCATTCAAGGGGAGAAATTCAGAATGGAATTAGTTTTGATTACAAAAGCTTTGCAGACTTAGAAAAATACGACAGATTTCATGTTTGATATTCGGGGTGTGCATGTACTTTCATTGGAAAAGCCTTGACATTTCACTTCCGGCAAACCTACTATCAAGTTAACGATCATTCATTTGGGACCCACCTGTTCTCCTCGTGCTGCGATGTCGCAGTTTCGGAAATTCTTGAGACGCACCAGGATCGTTGAATATGTTCCACTTTGAAGGACATGATTCCGTATTCGCACGCTTCGTTACTTGAGATGTTTTTCTCTGGTCGGTTTTCTTTTTTTGACTTTTAATGTCTGTCTGGCGGAAAATGAACCGGTAAAACAACCCGGATCTGCTACGACGATTGATTTCAGTCGCGATATACGTCCCATTCTTTCTGAAAACTGTTTTCACTGTCATGGCCCCGACACGCAACATCGCGAAGGCGATTTGCGGTTGGACATTGAAGAGGCAGCGAAAGCAAGCTCGATTGTTCCCGGGCATTCTGATCAAAGCGCATTTTACGCGCGGATCAGCAGTATTGATCCGGACCTGCAAATGCCTCCCCCTGATTCGAATAAAAAATTGACTCCCGAGCAGAAGGACTTACTCAAACGCTGGATCAATGAAGGGGCAGGGTGGACCAGCCACTGGGCGTTTCTCCCACCTCAAAAATCTGCGTTTCCCGAAGTCAAAAACTGTCAATGGGTTCGCAATCCCATCGATCGATTTGTTCTGGCACAGCTGGAATCGCAACCGTTAAAACCGTCTGCGGAAGCCAGTCGTCGCACATTGATTCGACGACTGACTTTTGATCTGACGGGGCTGCCTCATTTTGCTCCCAAAGCAAAGCGGGTCATCTATCTTTTCATGGCCGGTGGTCCCAGCCATATTGATTTATTTGATTATAAGCCGGTCTTAAAGGAAATTCACGGGAAAGAACTGCCGGAGTCAGTCTGTAAATGACAACGGCTCACGGGAATGACCAGCGGACTAAAATCGTTTCCCTGCGTGGCGCCGAAGTTCAATTTCAAACGTTATGGCGAACGGGGAACATGGATTAATAGCGACATTCTGCCACACACGGCTTCCATCGCGGACGATATTGCCATCATCCGCACGATGAATAGGGAAGCCATCAACCACGATCCCGCGATCACCTATATCAATACGGGCACCCAACAGTTGGGACGCCCCAGTTTTGGAGCGTGGCTGAGTTACGGCTTAGACAGTCCTAACAAAGACCTGCCCGCTTATGTGGTGATGATTTCCGTCGGTAATGCACCAGGGCAAGCCCTCTATTCACGACTCTGGAGCAGCGGGAACTTACCCTCCCGGCATCAGGGAGTTCAGTTCCGCAGTGCCGGTGATCCCGTATTATATCTGTCCGATCCAAACGGGTTGGACCGAGGTCTGCGTCGTAAAATGCTGGATGGGTTGGCAAAGCTAAATGCCGAGAAAGCCCAGCTTTCGGGTGACCCCGAAGTTGAAGCGCGTATCGCACAGTACGAAATGGCGTATCGGATGCAAACCTCAGTTCCCGGCCTGATGGATTTGAGCGGAGAATCAAAATCCACGTTTGAAATGTACGGCCCTGATTCACAGAAAAAGGGAACTTTCGCTGCGAATTGTATCTTGGCACGCCGAATGGCCGAACGAGGTGTACCCTTTATTCAACTCTTTCAGCGTGGCTGGGATCAACATGGTGGCCTGCCTGCAGCAATCCGTAATAATTGTAACAAAGTGGATCAGCCTGCCGCCGCTCTCGTGAAAGATTTAAAACAACGGGGATTATTAGACGACACGGTTGTCATCTTCGGAGGCGAATTTGGCCGCACAATTTACAGTCAGGGAGCACTGACGAAAGATAACCACGGCCGTGACCAATCATGGACGCTGCTTTTCAACCTGGGTTGCAGGGGGCGGTTTTAAGCCGGGAATCGACTACGGGGAAACTAACGATCACTGTTATAACATTGTGAAAGATCCCGTGCATATCAATGATTTAAACGCCAGCGTCCTGCACTGTCTGGGCATCGACCACAATCGCTTTACCGTGAAGTATCAGGGGCTTGATCTCAAGATTTCAGGAGTCGATGGTGCAACTGTCGTTAAGGGACTGTTGTCTTAGTCATAAATTATTGAACTGATCGCGCGGCTGCATCAGTTGACGTTTCAGGATCATTAAGGGGAATGAAAAAGCCTTCATCTTTGTGACGAAGGCCTTAGTGTTTTAAGTATTGGGAGCAAGCTCAAGCTTACTTGACCATTTTGAATTCATAGTGATTAGTGCCGCTTTCCACTTTCGCTTGAAGCCCGCTTGTTTCACCAGAACGGTATTTAACTGGAATATCGGGGTACTTTTTTTGTGGTTTTTCCACCACTGATAAGCCAGGAGGCTCTTCTTCATAAGGAGGGGTGATCGTAACCACATATGTTCCAACTTCAATTCCGTCAGGAATCGAAAATGAGCCATTGTTATCAAGTTTGGTACCAGCGGCAATTCCTGTTTTGTCAGAAAAAAAAGTAACCACCCCTTCCGTAACAGGAGCATCTTGAAACGTGACTTCCCCTGAAATGTCCCCACGGGGAATTCCACGTGGGGCATTGCCACATCCGGTAAGTGAAATCAAACTCAATACCAGCAAAAGCAGTCCCGTTTTAACTGGTAAAGAGTTAAGTAGATGTGTGTCACGACAATAAGTCAGCAAATATTTACGGTAATTTGAAATCATTGTATTTTAGCCTGGTATCTCAAACAGAAACAGATATCACTTTTGAATGGGGCCATTAAATACATCAGTTGTGCTTAATAAGCCCTGCCAGCAGTGATGAGAAATAATTGCTGTTGTCACTGTGAATTGCTGACAACCTGTCACGAACTTTCAGTGATTCTTTTGAAAAGCACTAAAATCAAAGACAGGCCAAACGCAACCTGCTGTACCGCAATCATTAAAACTCGCCTAAAACGAGTCCGTCGTTTTTGGCACCAAGTCTTCTGAAAGTTTCCAGATCGATATTGTTACCCAGGAATCGAACCGCTCCATCTCCCAGCAGAACATGAATTCCGCCAGTATGAAATGAATTCAAAATGGTATTGTAATGCCAGCTCTCTGCAGAGCCATTAGGAGGACTCGTCGTATCTAAATTAATGGCATAGCGAATTGTTGAAATTGAAGCGGGAAAATGAGAACTGGAGGTGATCTGTGATGGCCGTTGAGTCGTGTTGTAAAAGCCACTCCAGCCGCCATGATAGTTTGCCCGTATGTCTTTATTACCAACCATACCCGACTGCTCACTAATATAGATTGTATTTGATGTACCATCGGTTACATCACGCATAGTCGTATGACCGTTAAAGAAAAGAATTCCATTCTCACACGCACTTCCTCTGCCAGATATATCAGCAGAGCAGCCTGTCCCGGGATAGGAGCCCATAATTCCTACATAGTCATGAGTCTGACCTAACTGATCATTTCGGTTAAGGTAATTTTCATTACTTGACAGTGCGCTGGAGGGGCATTTGTAGACGGGAACCGTCAAGCCTTCCAGAATCCCAAAATTTGTACCGTAGTATCCCACGCCCCATCCCCCTGTAAATCCGTCAGCTGAGGTCGGATGCGACATAGTCAGCTGCGCATAAAGTGGACTTTGATCGAGAAAAGGAAGCAAACTAAACCGCCAGTTTCCTTTGTAGTAAGGATACTGTGCACCAATTGGGAAAGATCGGTAAGTATCATGGTAGTTGTGCATCGCAAGACCTAACTGCTTCATGTTGTTTTTACAGGTACTTCTGCGTGCAGCCTCTCTTGCCTGCTGTACTGCCGGAAGCAGTAAAGCGATAAGAGTTGCAATAATCGCAATCACCACGAGTAACTCGATCAAAGTGAACCCGCCTCTTTTAAATTTACAATTCATGATTTCCACCTAGTGTAATTGTGAATATATTTATAATAATGCAGTAACATACCTTTAATTATAGGTAATTGTGACTAGAGTTTGTGATTTATTATATAAATATTAAGAAATAAACAAGTGGTAATATGTATATTTTTTAATAAGCACTTATGTGGCAAATGCTTGCGAAAGAACTCTGTTTTTCAGAATCACATCCTTAAATGGTGCTAACTGTCGACGCCAGTTAGATAACCTATTGACTGAGGCTGCTTTGCAGGCTTTGTCACGGCAGATCTCGCTGGTACGTAGAACCGCACGATTTCAAATAAGTTGCGTTTAGACGTTGATTGGTTACCGCGACACAGAAAATGTTCACTATGGTGGAATATGGCCAGCCAGATCGAGGCCAGCAGAAGAATCTATTTATGGGAGCGCTACCGAGACAGGGGAGAATGGTGTTCGCAGGCGGGAGTGCTTCTGAATAAGAATCGATCGAATGTCGCTGTGTACAGGATGAATTACGTGGCGATCATTGAGGAGGCTCCAGACATTGCGTTTACCCCGTTCAATTCTTCGCGTGAAATGGAATCTATGAACCAGTTTCGCCGACTGCTGAATAAGTCGAACTGAACTGCAATCATCCCTGTCGCGCCGGGCCACTCTTTTTCCTTGCACTCCTAATTCTCCAACTGGATCTTAAGTTGGGGCGAGGTGATTAAAAATCGAAGGATTATGCTTATGTGGATACTATTTGCGAGCATGAGTGTGAGTGTTTTTATCGATACTCTTCATAAAAGTATTTGAAATATAAATAATTAACTGTAAGATGATTTTTATTAAGAAAATAAAACTAAAAAATAATTCATGAAATCTTTTTTTTATCAAGCAATCTGACCAGCGCTAACTACCTGGTTTAATGTACATGTTTATTTTTGCTTATCGCTTGCGTTCTTTTTCCCAATCATTCAGGCGGAGGAAACAAAATGAAATTGAATCGACGCGGATTTACATTGATTGAACTGTTGGTCGTGATCGCCATTATCGCGATTCTGATTGCACTGTTGCTTCCAGCGGTCCAACAGGCCCGCGAGGCCGCTCGGCGTTCTTCGTGCAAGAACAATATGAAACAGCTTGGCCTGGCACTTCACAACTACCACGACAATTTCAATAAGTTTCCGATCGGCTCACTCGGAACCAATTTTCGTACAAACTGGCGAGGTCAGTTGCTTCCTTATCTGGACCAGTCTGCCATTTATAATCTGGCCGATCCTTTTCAGCCCGGGACCGGCGGTTATACCGCCATGCGAGGTTTGATGGTACCGGTTTACAAGTGTCCTTCCAGTCCGTTGGAGTCGTTTGCACTCAATCCGACTGGCCAACTCAATAACAATACCAGTGGACTTTTGCTGATTGACTACGTCGGGGTGATGGGGGCTTATCCCGATCCAGCCGGTCGGGCGTCGAAGTGTACCGTTGCCGGTGCTGCAAACTACGGCGAATACTGCAACAACGGTGTCTTGTCCTACAACGAGTCGTTTTCCATGCGAGACATCACTGACGGGAGTTCCAATACAGTGCTCGTCGCCGAACAGTCAGGCCTCGTTGGTACAAAAGACATCCGGTCAAACTACTACGGCGGCTGGTCCGGGAATAGCATCACTGGTAACGCAACAACAATTACCGATGGAAGCTGGGGGAGTGGAACGACAACCGTCCGCTACAAGATTAATTCCAATTCCGCGTCTTCGGGGGCGCAATACACCTACGGCGCCAACACGATCATTAACTCTTTCCATGTCGGGGGAGTACATAGCCTGGTCGGAGATGGATCGGTACGTTTCGTCAGTGAGAATATTGATTTTCTTCTGTTCCAGAAGGTTTGCGTCAGGGATGATGGCGCTACCATCGGTGAATGGTAAGTTCGGCTCGTGGAAGTTTCTTCCGTGGGCTTTCAGCTGTCTGTGGGATGTCCGGGTCATTACGTTGATTAATTCATTCGCAAGGGGTTCAGTGTGACAAGAAGTTTCTCTTCGGGCCGGGTTCAGGCTCTATGGATCGCAGTGTGTGTCTCAGTACTCATTTCTGGTTGTGGAAGCGGACAAATAGAGTTACCAACCGGAAAGGTGTCGGGGACGATCACGTTTGAAGGGGCTCCGGTCACGGAGGGATTTGTCAATTTAATCAGCATAGAGTCCGGGCGTGCCGCAACAATGCCGCTCGGACCGGGTGGCAAGTTTACTTTTGAGCAGCCGGTTGTCATTGGGCCGTATGCAGTATTCATTACTCCGCCGGATTCCGCGCCGCCGACACTCGAGAACCAGCGTCCAGATCGGCCAGATCCCAAGAATATTCCAAAGAAATATCGTACCGATACGACGACTGATTTCAAAGTGGAAGTTAAGGAAGGGGATAACGACTTCCCGCTGGATATGAAATCCTGATTGTCAGGGTACTGTCAACACCAGTCAGTAAACGTTGCACTCAGCGGTTGAAAAATGGAGTGCAGGTTTTGGTTAGTTTATCCGTGTGTGTCTTCGAGATTCGGATGAGGATTCAGCTCTGGCCTTTACTTCGTCGCGTTTGACTTGCCGCTGGATGTTTTATGTGGTTGGGGTATAACCCCAAAACGCCGCACAGCTCACTGGGAAAACAGACCGTCGAGCATCTCTACCAAGGCGTCAACCATCTTCTCGGAAGCGTCGAGTTGCACCTTGTTGACGCCGATCCAGGTTTCGTAGCCGCCGAGCCGGTGCTGCTCGGGTGTTGGCAGATAGCCATGCGATCCATTGGCAATGGAGATATTCATCAGCGGCTGGATCGGACTCCGCTGTTTGAGTTCCAGACCGATCTCCGCAAATACCTCGAACGGCATCGCGGCCACGGCCAGATCACCGATGCGGTGCGTCTGCACGACCACGTCGATGGTTGGCGGCATCTCAGGCGAGGCATAGGCGAGTACGGTACGGTAAGTACTGTATCGACTGGTACTCATGGGTTTAATTTTCTTGGCCTTAACCGCTTCAGCCCATGCCACCTCTTCCCTGGTTGGGTAACGCCGCTCGAATGTCAGCGTGCGTTGCATCGAGGAAAGCTTCACATGATCGTGCCACTTCAGTGACTTATGCACCTGCATCACTTTCTCCGCGCACAGGTGCGCCACCTCCCGAGCTTTCTCGAAAGGCTGATACCGCTTTTTCGGCTGGGGGCCGCGCTTCTCCAACTCATCTTCAGAATAGCGCGCAAGGTTGTTCACATCACCACTGGTGCCGTTGGCCATGATACCCACGAACGGAGGATCCTGATGTCGTTCGGCGCCAAGTAACTCTCCCACGCGGTCGGCAAAGATCGCAAAATAGTCGGCCGAAATCGTATTCGCCGGTACGCCGCCGACGTAGTGCAACCCGTAGGAAGCCAGCAGTGCAATAGGCTTGCCCGCGGTCGACTGTACCGCAAGGAACGTGATCTGCGGGTCGACAGGACCGGCGGGCTTCAGTAGACCGTGGTATCCGGGATTGGTGTCAACCTGTTCGATGTTATCGTGGGCACCGTAGATTGTGCCGCGACTGGGCATCAGGAACCACCGACGATTAAACACCTGCGTCGGTTCCTCAGCGACTCCCCAGCCAATTCGCGCGGGTTGGAGTTGATTGACGGCGCGCTGCACGCCATCGGCGATCCGCCGGGTTAGAAACGCGCGGTAGTCGTAATACGATTGCCCCTCACGGTCTTCCAGCTTGGCGCCGCTCGAAGTGTGCGTGTGAGTCGCTGAGACGAGCACACATTCCGGTGGAATGCCGGTCGACTGCTGGATGATCTGTTTGGCGTTGACCACAACTTCGGCCGAAATGTGCCGCAGGTCGCAGACAACCAGCGCCAATTTGGACTGACCGTCGTCGAGCACCAGACAGCGGGCATGCAGTTCGTCGTGCACGTGCGTCGCCTGCCTCTTGCTGGAGCGACCCGTTTGATTCGAACCGATCGGCGGTGTGATATTGCTCATCGCGGCGCCGGCCTGAAACGTCGGCTCGTCCGACATCGCGGCGTTGGCAAATCCAGGTAAAACAAATGCGAGACACAGGCTTGTGAAGATGAGGTGACGTTGGATTCGCATGGCTGTTGCTCTTTTCATCATGGTTGAGAATATGCGAGGGCCGAACGGGATGTAACGTTTATTGTCATCGCTTATCAGGGATTTCTCATGTGAGTTGAGCCTGGATCCGATCCATCCTCGCCACCTTTCCGATCATAATAATATAGTAACAATACATCCCCGAGTCTAATTCCTGTGGAATTTTCCACAACTTTGCCGTCTTCCAGCCCGAGCCATATGGGTACCAGCCCAGTTGGTGCGTTTTCCAGTGATCAGCATCTTTTCTGCACAGCCCCGTCATCAGAGTGATTGCTTGAGTTTCGATCTCGACATTGGAAATCGCTAGAAGTGGTTTCATAACTTATTAAGTAAGGTGAACACGCACGCGAGTTGTGCG
>CAXBFD010000144.1:0-14441 GCA_963974925.1 uncultured bacterium
GCGTCCTGCCCAATCACGGTATCGCCCCCCAGAATGGTCGCGTTGGCGTAAATCACGACCCCCTTCTCGATAGTGGGATGCCGTTTCTGGTCACGGATAATGCGGCCTTCGTCATCTTTGGGAAAGCTTAAGGCACCCAGAGTGACCCCCTGGTAAACCTTGACGTTTTCAGCGATTTCGCATGTCTCGCCAATCACGACCCCGGTACCGTGGTCGATGAAAAACGAATGACCGATCGTGGCCCCCGGGTGGATGTCGATACCCGTTTGTGTGTGGGCCCATTCCGACAGCATCCGCGGGATGATGGGAACCTGCATTTTGTAAAGTTCATGCGCAATCCGATAAACGGTGATCGCTTCCAGACCGGGATAACAGAAGATGATTTCATCAAAGCAGGTCGCCGCGGGATCGCCGTCGAGAGCCGCCTGAACGTCGGCGGCCAGAGCGCGTCTGATTTCCGGGATCGTTTCCAGAAACTGAATTGTTTTCTTTTGTCCTTCGGCTTCGAAATCGATTTGGGGCAGCTGTTCACAATCGGCACCGTATTTCTGCACGTATTGATGCCGCATGGCGCGGCCGATTTGAACCGTCAGAATATCGTGCAGTGAATCGATGATGTTTCCGACATGATAGGTCACGTTGCCCAGGTGCAGATTCTGACGGCGGCTGTAACCCGGAAAGATGACTTCCTTCAGTTCCTGAGCCGCTTCGATCACAGCGTCCTGGCTGGGAAGCGGGCAATGACCTAAATGATGAATGGTGCCAATCTCGTGATAGGTTTCCACGATGCGGTCCGTAATTTCAGGTAGCCGCTCTTTTTGCCGGAAATCCGTAGCCATTAGAATTTTCCTGCCTGTCTGTTCAAATCGGGATGGATGCTGAAAAACTGATTTCTGCCCCTGACAATCAGGACACCGCTCATCAGTAAAAGTTCTTTAAATTGCCTCAAGCCACAGGCTTCTTCCCTGAATTCTATGCTTGCCACCGAAATGACCACAAGTAGACACCAGAAAAAATGCCCTCTAGTCTCAAATCGGCGTCCTGAGAAGCGGAAATTGAGAATTTCTCATAATCGGTACATTTAGCCCAGAGATTACCCGCGGCACCGGGTTTCAAGTTACCCGGCTTCACAGCGGCGGGAAATCAGCGCGTCGCGCAGGGGGTGACGGTTTTCGTGTTCTAAATGGTGGAGCAGTAACATGATAAGAGCTCGTTTTTCGCAGTTTACCCAGTCCGAATTCGTTCAATCGATTCAATCCTCCCTCGGGAATGACCGATACTTAATCTGATGAGGGTTCCCGGATCCTTCGTATCTCAACCATTGATGTGACGAGTTCCCTTCCGGCAGGAAAGAATTGTGAATCATCCCACCCGACTGCTTCGCTGGCTTGCACCGTCGATTCGCCAGGAACGCGATGAATGGACGGCTCTGCGTGGAAAAGCACAATCAGCGCAGCCCGTTGCTGCTGACGACGAGCATTACTGCCGACTGAAAAATCAGTATCGGGAATTGAATCTGCAGAATCAGGAACTCAAAATTCCCGCGCCGCAGCGGACACTGGCTCAACTGCAGGCACGCGTAGATGTGATTCTGCAGCGCTGTCGTCTGTATCTGGATTCCAGGCCCCTCCATGCACTCTGCACAGAACAGCTGCCGATTCTGGAACGCATTTTGAACTCCCTGCGGGAAGAACAGCAATACATGAGGCAGCAGCTTTTGCTCTGCCAGACCACCCTGCATTATCTCAAGCAGTTGAAGGAAGCGTCGCAGGAAATCTGGACGAAACCGTATTGCAATCCGAACTATCTGTTGAACCTGTTGCGAAAAATCAAAAACGACGACGTGCATCTGAATCAGCCTGGTGAGCTGCTGTTTCTGTCACTCGCAGATTTTCTGGCGTCAGCCGATCTGCCATCCCGCGATGGCGATCTGGCAGTTTACGTGCGCGGCCTGGAGACGGCACGTCTGATTAACTTCGTCAGCAGGCAGACCAGAGACTGGCAGGAACACAGCGATCTGTTATTGATCGCCGGTTTGTTACACGACTTTGGCTGGATGATGCTCAAACACAAAGAAGTTGACGTCCCGCTCGCTCAACGCGTCCACCCGCATGATGAGCGGGGAGAACACCCGGTTCTGGGGGCAGCCTTACTCGGAGGCTTGCGTGGTTTTTCCGGAGACTCTCACCTGTCGGAAGTGGTCTCGCAGCATCATGAACGGCTGGATGGGACGGGTTATCCCCGCCGCTTGCATACCCACGCACTCGGCGAGCATTCGCGGCGGTTCGCGGTGATCTGCCGCTTTCTGGAACTGAAAAATAACCGGCAGGAACTGACGGCAGACGGCATACGGACTTTTGACGGCGAAGAAGTGGCTTTTGCCGCGGCATTGCAGCTTTATCGGGAAATGAAACGGGGCGAATGGGACGAAACGGCTGTCAGCCAGACTCTGGCGGCCCTTGATCCGGGGCTGCTTGAGGAACTGGGCGAGACCGACCGTAACAATGATCCGTTTTCACTCAGACGATTTCAGCAGTACCGTCACGATGCAACGCACGTGCCTGTGCTGCGTCCCCATTTTGATGCGAAATTATATTCTACCGAGACGAGCCCGATTAACTGATAACCAATGTGAGTCATGACGCGCAAAAACAACTCTCAAAGCGAAACTGCTCTGGCCGCTGACAGTTACTGGGCTGAAGCCCGTCAGCCACTGGTCTGCCTGGTTTTTCTGGCGCCGTTATTGCTGATCTATGAATTCGGAGTGCTCTCGATGGGGGGCAGCCAGCCGGAACTGATTCGCAACGGCGCCGACTACTGGATGCGCAGCTGGTTGTCTCAACTGGGACTCACGCATACCTTCCTGCTGCCCGCGCTGATTGTGGGTACGCTGCTGATGTGGCACGTGGTCTTAAAACATCCGTGGCGTATTTCCGGCGAGACCTTGATCGGCATGTTTGCGGAAAGCCTGCTGTTCGCCTTTTGTCTGATCGTGCTGGGACAGGTGCAGGATCTGGTGTTTCAGCAGTTACCCAGTCCGGCGCTGATGTTCATTGAGCGCGAATCGGCTTCGCGCGTCGTCAGTTTTGTCGGTGCCGGCGTGTATGAAGAGGTGATGTTTCGTCTCTTATTGCTGCCTTTGTGTTATCTGATTTTTCGAGGCATGCTGCTGGATGTCCGCTGGTCCGCCATCATGGCGATTGTTTCCACCAGTCTGATTTTTTCGCTGGCCCATTATGTCGGTGCTTCCGGCGATCAGTTTTCCGTGTTCAGTTTTACCTTTCGCACGGTGGCGGGACTCTTTTTTGCGGGTCTGTTTTTTCTGCGCGGCTTTGGTATCACCGTCGGCGCGCATGCCACGTACGATATCATCGTCGGTGTGATGCTGGAATCCGCGGCGTAAGCGCTGGATCTTTACAGCCACAGCGTGACTGCAGCCGGAGTGACCTACCAGAAGCTGTAATAACTGCCGCGACCGTAGCCCGTATTAAAGCCGGCTTGAAAAACAATGCTGCCATACAAGGTCGGGCGATAAGGCCAGATGCCGCAGGTGCCGTAATAATTCCCGAAATAGCCGGGGTAGTACGACCAGGGAGAACCGTAATAAGCGCCCCAGTTCGGAGCATAACTTCCCCAGTAAGGTGTATAACTGCCCCAGTAGGGAGCGTAACTGCCTGGCACGAAGCTGTATCCCCCGCCGGAGGGAATGTACGAACTGTTGACGCCCGAAAACGGGGAACAGTAGCAGGACGAATACGAATTCCAGCAATTACCAAAGGGTTGTGAATACGCGCTGTTGTAGCCGTAACCGTATCCGTAATAGGAACGCGATGCTAATGCAGGATAGCCGTTAAAGCGATAGTAGTTCGGCCGGTAATAACGGTAACCGGCGACGGCCGCGTAAGGCCGGTATCTGTAGTTATAGCGCCGGGCACCATAACCGTAGTAGGTGGAATAGGGGGAGGAATAGCTTCTCGCATAACCGTAACCATAACCGTTGGAATAGCGGTAGCGAGTGGAGTGGTTGCGATAACTGACGCTGGCGGAAGCATAGGCCGGACCGTGATACCGGGAAACGGAATAAGGGCGGGCCGCTTCTGCGGACGAAGTCGCCAACGTTGCAAGTGCGCTGAAACAGAAACAGAGCAGCGTAAAAGATCGTAAACAAAACACGGGACTGCCTCACAAGATTCACGGTTTCCCGTCATCCATGACGCTGATCAATATTTCCTCTATTGATTTGACAACGATTTCAGAATTCAAACAGCGACTGCGTTTTCACAACGGCCAACTCATCGGGAAACGTGTGAAACGCATGAATCAGCAGACTGGTCTGGTTGGCTTCATAATCAATGATGCTCAAAGCGCCGGGAGTGAGTCGGCTTTCTGAGATGAAATGATAAGCCAGATCCGCGCGCTGGGAATCCATCAGATATTCTTCATGTACATTTTTGAAAATCACATAATCCAGTTCTTCCAGCTGATAACTCACCTGATAATACAGACCGGATTCCAGTTGCACCGATTCCGAACGACAGCCGCGCACCGGCTTTTCGAGCAGTCGTTTCTGGCTGGGCAGGGGGTTTTGAAACGACGTGAGAATCTCACAAACCGCTTTCCCCTTGTGCTGAATGCTGGCGATGTGCCCCGTTTCACAGATGCGTAACGTGGCAGAAAAGTTTTTCTGAATGATCTCGGCTGTGGCGCAAGTCGTGTAAAGTTCCGGGTGTATGGAGCGCCCTATTAAACGAAAGATCAGATCATTTACTTTCGGTCTGGCGGAACGGACACTCATTATAGTGAATCCAGATAGTTGGAAATGGATATAGTATCAATACTTAACGATCTTCAGCCGGGATGTTTCCATCCGGAAGTTCTCAAACTGTGATCAATCTCAGCCCTGATTCTAAGCGATCGGAAGACCAATTCCAAACATGGTTTGACAAGAATTTCAAAGTCGTCCCCTATTTTATAGATCGCGCATGATTCAGATTGACTTTGGGTCAGAGTTTGACCGCGGAATCCCGCTTTTTTGAAACATGACCTTGACTCAATTACAAATGTACTTAAACTCCGAAAATTACATTTGTAATTGAGGAGCAAGAAGATGACGGAACGACCAGCCCTCTCTAAAGGCGAAATGGAAATTGCCCGCACCGTGTGGGAATTAAAACAGGCCACCGTACGCGAGGTATTCGACGCGTTCCCGAAAACGCGGAGCATTGATTTTACAACCGTCCAGACCTATTTACGCAGGCTGGAGAAAAAAGGATATGTGAATGCCAAACTTGAAGGACGCACCCGCGTTTATTCGCCGCGCGTCAAGCCGCGTACGGTGATCCGGGAAACCGTGGATGATCTGGTGGACCGGTTGTTTGCCGGCGAGACCTTTCCCCTGATGCAGCACTTGATCGAAGACCGCAATGTCAGTCGGCAGGATCTGGATGCGCTCAAGACTCTGTTGGAACAATTGACGGAGGAACGTGATGCCTCAGATTGATACGACGTTCGTGCAACTCGTCTGGCAGCAGTTCTGGCAATGCTCGTTACTGGTGCTGGCGGTGTATCTGATTTGCAAACTCTTCCGATTCCGCCGGTCGCATTTGACGTTCATTTTGTGGTTGATTGTCTTACTGAAATTTCTGACGCCCCCTGTATGGAGCAGTTCCAGCGGCCTGTTCTGCTGGGTACAGAAGTCAATGACTTCGACAGCAGCAGAAACCCCGACACACCCCGAGCAGCGTTCGCTGACGCTGACCGAATCGATCCGGCTGTTGACAGGCGATGATCTGAGTAAATTGCCTGACGTCGATCCAGACGTCTCACGCAACAAAGTCACCGTTCATGACGGAGTTGCCTCTGAGAATCGTAACCGAATATCAGAAACAGCGACGGTGCTCCCGGAGACTGCTTTCAATAAAAGCGGGCAGCCTGCATTTGGGTGGTCATTGATTGACGTCGGTTTGATTCTCTGGACTTTCGTGGCTATGCTCATTATTTCTGTGATGGGAATACGTTACGGACGCTGCTGGCGCACCATTGGCCGTGCGGGTTACGTCAATCATCCGGAACTGACGCAGTTGTTAACAAGGCTGTGTTCTGACTTGCGATTAAAACGAAAAGTCAGGCTGTTGATCACCAACAGCCGCATCGGGCCGGCAGTGATCGGCCTGTTTCGACCGACGATTCTGCTGCCGACAGCGATTACCGGCGCGCGTACTTCACAGGAACTGGAACCGATTCTGGCACACGAATTGATTCACATTCGTCGCGGCGATTTATGGATTGGTCTGCTGCAACTGCTGGCGTCGGTGGTCTGGTGGTTTCATCCGCTGGTCTGGTTTACGGGCCGTCGGTTGAAGTTCGAAATCGAACAGTGTTGCGACGAGGAAGTTCTCGCAGAATTGAACTGTGATCCGCGGCTGTATGCAAAAAGTCTGCTGGAAGTTCTGGAATTAAAACAAACGTTAAACACGGTTCCCGTAGTGCCGGGCGTGCGTCCGGTGGAAATTACTTCAAAACGTCTGGAGCGAATCATGAAGTTAGGACAAGGATGTCAAAAGCGAACTCCCTGGTGGTGCTGGATGATTTTTATCACGCTCGCAGCAGTCGTGCTGCCGGGCGCTGCGTTTGTGGTAACAGCCGCGGATCAGGCTGGAGAGAAGACGGCGGTCGCAGACGATCAGAGTGGGGTGATTCAAGCAGTCAAACCAGCAGGGGTAAAGCGGAGCCCGTTGAATACGGGGGCTAATCAGTTACAGGCTGATTTGAGCAAGCCGTCACAACACTCAAGTGAGAATGAGATCCCCAGTCTGCTTCCTCCCGACAGCGTTAGGCGAACTTATACTCTGGATAACTTCCTGGGCGTTGATTTATTGGGCGCAGCATGGAACGTGGTCGGCCGCGAACGGTCAAGAGGGTTTCTGTTAGAGCAGATCCAATCGCGGATCAGTGAATTGTCTGATGAGATGCCAGACGGACAATCTTCAGAAAATACGGCATCAGAAAATACGGAAGAGGACACTTCATCAGAATCACCGATGCGGATTGCCGGCAGACCGAATCGTAAAAAACGGAACGGCGATTGTTTTCTCCGGGTAAATGAACTGGTCGTTGATTCGACTGATCCAGTCTATCATCGACTTGTCAAACAGGTACTGGCAGAGTTTTCAGGAAAAACAAGTACCCGGATTAAAGTGACTGCGGCTTTCGGATGTTTTACACGGAGTGCTTTCGAGTCGTGGGAGTTAGATACGAAACCAGTCAAATATTATTCCTCGAAACAAACTCTGGCTGAGCAATTTGGATACTTTTGTAATGTGGAGACATTTGAGCCGGAGCATGTCCACAGCGGGGAACTCTATCACTGCATTTATGATAAGGGAGATGGGGATTTTTCACGTCGTCGATTCAGGAAAGTTGACAGACAGAAAGATTTTGCCGGGGCAGTAAGGGGGAGTGCGCTGATGTCGAATGGTCAGATGATTCGAATGACAAAAAAACTGGATCTTAACTATACCTCGATTGACGAGCATATTGGACAGGAACGCGGTTTGTATGACTCAGAACAAGTACTTGACCTCAAAATGACTTATCCCCAGACGGGGGGAGAAGATGACTCCATCCTGCTCGATTACAAATTATCAACGTCTCATATCGAAGATAAAAGTAACCTGACTTATCTCGATTCTGTGACGCAGGAACAGAAACAGTTTGAAGCGCCTTTAATGCGGAAACTGTATTTTCAGAATGCGACTGCTATCAGGCCCGGGCAGTTAATACTTGTGGGTGGATTGCCTCTTACAACGAAGAAAAAAGACCCGTTTTTATTATTACTGACACTTTCTGTAGAGCGAGTTCAAATTCCCAGCAGTTGGCTGATGGTAGGGCAGGGCGTGTTGAAGGTTTCAGAAGCGGTTGAGCAGCCGGCTACTCCCCCGTCCCGCTGACGTTAAACAGTAGACTTTGGCCGTCGGGGGTGAAGCAGATGTCGCCGATGATGGTTCCGTTGACTTTGATCGCCAGCGGTTCAGGGGCTTTGTCTTCCGCGGGATTGAACTGCAGTAACTGACGCGGCTGCGGACCGGCGGCAAATACGATTTTGTCGCCCTGGGGATGCCAGGCGAAGTCGGCATACGGCGCCTCTCGATGATTGTAGTGGACCTTGTAGCCGGCTTTCATCCCGGCGACATTCACTGTGGCGACGTCGTACGTGTTGTCGGAAGTTTTGTGGCCTTTGAAACAGAGCCAGTTACTGTCGGGAGACCAGCTCATATTCCAGTACAGGCTGTTATAAGGGCTTTCGCCTTCCGGAAAGAGATCCGTTTTCGTTTCTTCAATCAGATCGTAAATGCGGATGTTGGCTTTGCCGGCATTAAAAACGCTGTAGGCAATTTTTCGGCCATCGGGAGACCACTGCGCGCCCCAGCCCCTTTCTTCAATCAGTTTTCGCTCTGAACCATCGGCGCGCATCATGGCGACGCCCGTCGGAGAAATCTGGGAAAACGCGATTCGCTTTCCCTGGGGAGACCAGCTGGGCATCACGCCGGAACCAATGGCTTCCAGGTCGCTGCCATCCGCGTTCACCACCATGATTTTTCCATCCTGAAACGACTCCCCATTTTGGGATTTTCTGCCATCAAAGGCGAGCTTTTCACCGTCAGCGGACAACACGGGGGAGCCCGCTGTGTAATAATCGCCGGGGACGATCAACAGGCTGGCGTCTCCCCCTTCCGCCGGGGCAGTATAAAACCGGACGCGTTTCACGCCGGGCGTTTTTTCGTCGGCAGAGACGGGCGAACTGCTTACAATGCAGAGTAACGCCGGGGCAATCAACAGCAGGCAGACCGTTCTCAAATGGTTCATTTCAAATCCCTGATCTTCAGTAAAAATCCGTTTTTCGTGCGGGGGTGTGATTATTTATCCCGGGCATTAAACAGCAGATGCAGGCCGTCCGGGGTGAAGCTGACATCGCCGTTGATGTTCCCGTCCACTTTAATGTCCAGTGGCTCGGGCGGTTTGTCTTCGGCCGGATTAAATTTGAGCAGCTGGCGTGGCTGGGTGTCGGAGCCGAACACGATCATCTCTCCCGAGGGATGCCAGGCCATGTCCTGATAAGGCGAAACTTTGCTTTTGTAATGCACCTTATAACCTTCTTTCATGCCTGCTACGTTGACGGTGGCGACTTCAAACATTTTGTCGGCAGCATTCCGTCCGAGAAAACAGAGCCAGTTGCTGTCGGGAGACCATGCCATATTCCAGTAAATCAGGGAATACGGACTTTCTCCCTCCGGGAAGACATCGCGTTTTGAATCTTCAATCAGATCATAGATTCGCAGGTTGGATTTTCCGGAAGAGTAAACGCGATACGCGATTTTTTTGCCGTCTGGAGACCACTGTGCCCCCCAGCCGCCAGCTTCGATCATTTTACGATCGGAGCCATCGGCGTTCATGATGGCAACGCCCGAGGGGGAAGGTTGAGAAAAGGCGATGCGGTTTCCGCCGGGAGACCAGCTGGGCATCGCCCCCGGTCCCAGAACTTTCGAATGACTGCCATCGGCATTCACGACCAGAATCTGCACGTTCGAAAAACTTTCCCCCTCCTGAGATTTCCAGCAGTCATGCGCCAGCTTCGTCCCATCAGGTGAGAACGAGGGAGAACCGGTATTGTAATAGTCTTCCGCGACATAAAATTCTTTGGGGTCTTTCCCTTCCGGCGTGGCAAGATAAAACCGGGTTCGTTTGACTTTTGGTTTTTCGTCCGCCACCAGCGAAGCGATTTCCGCGTTAAAAAATAGCATACAACTCGCGCAACACAGACTGGCCAGCACAACTGATTTCATGTCGAATCCTCTTACTTGTGATGTCAATATTATCAGATCATCCCTGTTTCGTTGTTATAACATCTGCCGCGTTGGGTTCAAACAAAAAAATGAAGACGGTCAAAGCGGGTAGGGGCACCCGTAGAAGTGTGCCCGGAACGGGCAGACTGCCCGCGCCGGAATCGCAAGATCAAAACTGCAACTAAGTAGTGATTTTAAATAGTTTTGGAGAAATGGGGCAGCGCGGCTTGAGGTCTGAATCCGATCAAAGTAGCCTGATATGAACAAGGCCTTCCTGTGAACGAAGTGTGCCTTTCTGTTTTTTGATTCAGGAGCTACTCGATGAAGAATCCCAGTTTTGTCAATCGTGAACTGATCTGTACGACCTTTTTTGTGCTGGTCGTGGGTGGATTGGCCGCGTGGGCCGCCGGCAGCAAAGAGGTTCCGGAAGCCGGCTTTGCAAAATCCACCGTCGATTTTGGAATTGTGGTCAGCGACATCGACAAGTCACTTCATTTTTATAAGAACGCACTCGGGCTCAAAGAGCGTGATCCGTTTGAAGTGACGCCGGAAATGGGACGCGATTCCGGGCTTTCCGACAGCCTGGCATTCAAGGTTTTCCCGCTGGTACTGGAAAACGACAGCACTGCCACCAATGTCAAATTGATGCAGTTCAAAGACGCACCCGGCAAGAAGGTCGATCATTCCTTTATCCACTCTTCGTTAGGCGTCAGCTATCTGACGATTTATGTCAAAGACACCACAGCCGCCCTGGCGCGGGCCAAAGCGTATGGCGTGGAACCGATCGCCAAAGGCCCGATGGCCTTGCCGGAAGGATTTCCCCAAGGCATTTATCTGACACTGCTGCGTGATCCCGATGGCAATCTGATCGAACTGGTCGGCCCCAAAAAGTAAGCAGTTGATTCGATTCACGAGAAAACGAAGATGGCACTTTCCCCGGTGCCATCATTTTTTTGTGTTCATGCCATACTTCTTCATTTTGTTATACAGGGTCACGCGACTGATTCCCAACGTTTTGGCCGTATTCGTGCGGCTGTAGTTGTTCTTGAACAGAGCCTGTTCGATCAGATCTTTCTCTGTCACAGCAACCTGATCTCCCAGCCGTTCAGAATCATTCTGCCGATGGTTGATCACGACCGAAGGATCATTCGTAGGTCCGATCTGACCCATCAGAATGTGGGACGGCAGATTCTCTTTGCGTAACACTCCTTCGCGGCAGTAAATGACGGCTCTGCGAATGACATTTTCCAGTTCACGCACGTTGCCCGGCCAGGGATAGGTGTGCAGGGCTTCCATGAATTCTTCATCGATCCGGTCAATGAAAATCTTGTGTTTTTTTGACATTTCCCGCACGAAATCCGTCGCCAGTGTGATGATGTCGGCTTTGCGTCGTCTTAAGGGGAGCACATCAAATTTTAACATGTTCAGACGATAATAAAGGTCAGGTCGGAATTTGCCCTGCTCAACCAGAGGCTGCAGTTCCATGTTACTGGCGACCACCAGCCGGGCCTGATTGACGTACGTTTTATTCGAGCCCACCGGTTCGAACTCGCCCGTTTCAATCACCCGTAAGAGTTTCACCTGCTGCTCAGGTCCTAACACATCGATTTCGTCAAGCAGAACCGTTCCACTGCCGGCGGCCAGGAATTTTCCGTCTTTATCCGCATGGGCACTCGTAAACGCACCGCGAACGTGGCCGAACAGTTCACTTTCAATCAGGTCGTTCGGCAATGCTCCACAGGCCACATTCAAAAACGGATCATTGCGACGGGGAGAGACATCGTGGATCAATCGCGAGAGATACGTTTTGCCGGCACCGGTCTCGCCAATCAGCAACACCGTCACGTCATGTTGTGCTGCGATTTCCAGTTCGTTCAGCATCAGTTTCATCTCATGCGAGTTCGTTTCGAAGCTGCGTGTAATTCCATGCAAGTCTGGCATTTTTTGAACTTCTCGGCTGATGTTGGTTGCGGGCGAAGGATGAGAGACAACTTTTTTTTCTGAAGTGGCTGCATAACTCGAATTCACCGAATGAGATTTCGTCGACAGTACGGCTTCTTCCGGATTCAGACAGGAGTCGATTTCCAGCAGTAATTCCGCTTCACTGTCGAAGCCTTTGATGTGCAGCATGTTGACACTGCAGGCTGCCCGTCGTTCCAGAATTTCCGGACACTCGACTTCCGTCAGCAGAACGATTTCTGCATCGGAAACCGTTTTCTGAATCGACTCCAGGATTTGATCTTCCTGATGACCGCCCGATCTGAGAAACCGCAGATCGACGAGAATGGAATCAACAGCCTGCTCCCGGCAATGCACATAACAATCCTGCAGAGTGTCACAGATCACCAGTTGGAACGTTTTCCTGAAGTGAGCATGAATCTGCTGCTGAATCAAAGTGTCGCCGGTTACCAGAATCAGTGTAGGTAGTTGCATATTGATTTTCTCTAATTCCAATTTCAAAGTAGTTTCCATCACGGGAGCGGTCTGAGTTCCAGGGATGATTGAAAGTGAACCTGTTTGCGGTTTCGTTTGACGAAGTGCTTCTGTTTTTAAACAAATTGAGTGCCAACACGTAAAGGTTTTTAGTCGTCTTGTTAATAAGTTGAATTGTGTAAACAGGTTATGGCAATGTGCAGGGGGGCGGCGCGGGTCGATTGTCAGGCAGCTGATGTGGCAAAAAAACATCAAGCACGGTGCGCGTTGAGAAAAAGCAACAGGAACAGCGACCTGTTCCCAGTGATTCCCGCGTTTCCCCGGGCACGCGTTGAAATCGGTAGGGCTGTACTATTGGATGACGATTTACAGCTTGTTAAACTTGAGGAACGGACAGTCTGTGGATGGGATTTTCAATCGGGAGGAACGAACAGTGGCGACCTTTGCAGTGATCTTGGCAGCAGCCGGTAAGAGTACGCGATTTCAGGCAAAGGGAGCGAAGGTGCTTGGTGCGGGGCCTCAGAAGAAACCGTTCATGGATCTGAAAGGCCGCGCGGTCTGGCTGCGTTCGGCGGAGATCTTTGCCAACCGCGAAGATGTGAAGCAGTTGATCATCTCCGTTGCCGGTGAAGATATTGAGTGGTTCAAGCAGAAATTTCGTCCGAATCTGGCGTTCATGGAGATCGAAATTGTCGCCGGCGGGCAGGAACGGGCCGACTCGGTGCAACAGGCGTTGGCCCGCGTCAAACCCGACATCGATTATGTCGCCATTCACGACGCCGCCCGCCCTCTGATCACGGATAAATGGGTCGGCGAACTCTTTGCCGCCGCGGAACAGTCGGATGCCGTCATTCCCGCAGTCCGGATTTCCAGCACGTTAAAACGGGCCGGCAAAGACCGGCGGATTCAGGAAACCGTCGACCGTACGGATCTCTGGGCGGCTCAAACGCCGCAGGTCTTTCAGCGCCAGTTACTGTTAGACGCTTATGCGCAGCGCGGCGATTTTCAACCCACGGATGAAGCGCAACTCATTGAAAATATGGGGCATCCGGTGACCATTGTGGAAGGATCGCCGCTCAACCAGAAAATTACCACCGCCGCTGATTTCCGGATGGCGGAAGCACTGGTCAACGCCTTACCGAAGCCGAAAGGCATCCAGGCACTGCACCCCTTTGCTGATGAGGAACCGCGGGGCATTTTTTAAGCACTTGCGGCTGGCTGAAAGCACGATCTGAAAAAAAAGAAAAGTTGCGTGAAACAGTGAACTCATGTTTGAGGCGGAGTGCCAGATTGGTTACACTGATTTTGCCTCTTTCTTGAAGAGTCATATCACACATCTGAATTTGCCGGTGAGATCGAAGTGAAACTGAAATCCGGGTTGCTTGCGCATGCGTGGGAACAACGTCTGTGCGAAACACCCGGCGATGCATACTTGAGTGAGATCGCTGAAGACACGACACGACGTTACAGGCAATACATTCTTCTCATCTAAAAGGAAGCGACCATGAATTCTACTCCCGAAGCAACCGATCCTCCCGCACCAGCCTCCAAACCAAAAAAACAAATCAGTGCGCAGCGACGGATTATCAGCTGGATCTTTATCGTGATTCTGATGGTGATTGTGCTGTTGGAATGGCGTGCCAAATCGTCTCAGGCGAATACGGTAGACAACCTGGAAGCGGCCATGACACAGGCGGGAGACATAGGGGAAATTACGTTTGTCGAGTTTCAAACGATCAAAGAGGGCAGCCCTTCCGAAGACGTCGACGAATCCGGGGCCATTCTGCGCAAACATCATTATCGCTGGAATGGTATTTTCAAAACATACGACCTGCGAATTCTGGTGAACGATGAAGACATGGTCATTACCTACGACACATTGGCGGACGGCGAAGCTGTCGGCGGCATTAACCGGATCTCGAAAAAGAGAATGGAAGCGCTGATTCAAAAAGAGAAAAATGGATCAGGCGAAAAACCAGCCGAAACAGAACCAGAAGAAGCAAAACCAGCGGAAACAGAACCAGTACAGCCAAAACCAGAGGAAACAAAGAAAAACTAAACCTCCCAGCCACCCCAGCGTAGGGGCGAGCCTGTGTGCTCGCCCGCCTGGCGGCTTGCCAACAGTGATCAGGGAAACCTACCCCAAGACGCATAAAAGCCACCTCA
>CAXBFD010000145.1:0-14063 GCA_963974925.1 uncultured bacterium
ACAATCTGGTCGAAATCTAGTTATATCCAGCAGTACTTCCGCAGGAGCGGTCTCTGCCGATTCGGAATGATCGGTTGTCTCTTCCGAGTTATTTGCGGCAGGTCCGGGGCATCCGGTGAGAACGAGTGTAAGTGAAAACGTCAAAAGCAGCGAATTCAGGCGGGAAATGAAATGCATGGATATTCCTTCAATTTACTCCATCGAAAAGTCGGAAAAATCACTCAGAGGCTGAGCTGGTCTCTTCAAAAACAAGTCTCAAGCAGGCAAGCCGCTGGTATTAGATTGTGGCAGACTGAGTCAAATAGAACAAGGCTGATTTTGGTTTTAAACGCAACTTGCGTTTAGACTTATCATCAACCAAAATCAGCCTTGTTAAGATCAATCGACGCTCTTTGCAGCACTCGCAGAGAATACGCGGCTTATTTTATTGAAAGACGCCAACCCAGTAATATTGGCCATTCAATACCATATATCCGAAACCCGCTTGAGAGCCGGTCAGCATAATGGAATGATGAGCCGGAGAGGCAATCCAGCCATTGACGGCAGCTGCTGCCGAAGTGGGACCTTGAAAGATGATTTCGGGCCACGGCAAACTGCTATGCTGATAGTACCCGGTTTCCGCCATCCACGTTGCGTGCTCTTGTGCCTTCAAGCACATCCGAGTGTTCAGCGTAAGTGGAGACAGACCGTTTCGTGCACGTTCTTCGTTGTGGAGCTTCAACAGCTTCACAATGGTAGGGTGTTTGATGAGCCAGTCATGTTCATCGCTCTTTTTTTCTTCCTCAGAAGAAACTGGTTGAATGAGCAACAGACAAAACAGGCTTGCTAAAACGACTCTCCATGATGGTTTTAATGTCATAATCCCTTTCCTTATCTTTCCGTAAACAGGATGTCAAAATATTTGACCAGCATCAACTTTGCCGGTTCTGTAATCTGCGAAAGCAAGATTAGCAACGGAAAATCGGGTGGTCTACTGTACGGAAAGCAGAAAATGGGCTTCTCAAATCATATTAACAAATATACATATCATGTCTTATTGACGCTTTAAAGCCTGGTTTTTCCTATGTTCAACCCGTTTCCTGATTTGCGTCACGTCATCAATGGGAACGGATTCAATTAATTTTCTTGTATAGTCCTGCTGAGGGTTCTGGTAGATCATTTCAGAGGGGCCGATTTCAATTAATTTTCCGAAATTCATGACCGCCATCATATCAGACATGAATTTCACAACACTCAAATCATGGCTGATGAAAATGTATGTCAGATTGTATTGTTCCTGCAAATCTTTGAGCAGATTCAATACTTGTGCCTGAACGGAGACATCTAAGGCAGAGACAGATTCGTCGCAGATAATAAATTCCGGCTCGACAGCCAGGGCGCGTGCAATGGAAATTCTTTGACGCTGTCCGCCAGAAAACTCATGAGGATAGCGATCCAGATAATCAACAGACAAGCCAACTTCTTCCAGCAAAGCCGCAGCTCGGTCCCGTCGGTCCTGCCTTGATTTACCCAAATTATGAGCAATCATCGATTCTGTGATAATTGTGGAAACCATCATACGGGGATTGAGAGAGCTATACGGATCCTGAAAGATAATTTGTACTTTGCGGCAAAACGGTTTGCGATCTGCACGACTCATATGAGCGAGGTCATTTCCTTCCAGCAGAATTCTTCCATTAGTAACTGGGGCGAGCCCGACAATGGCTTTACCGGTTGTCGTTTTTCCGCAACCGGATTCTCCAACCAGCCCCAGAGTCTGGCCGCGATAAATGTTTAAAGAAATACCATCAACCGCTCTCACATGATCGACAGTTCTCCTCAGAATCCCACTTTTTATAGGGTAGTAAACCTGCAACTGATCCAGGCTCAGGATTGGTTTCTCCCCTTCTTTTACAAATTCAGACTCAGGAAGATCTTTGACATCGTCCCAGCGATAACCGATCGATTCCAGTTCTGACCGGGGATGCAAAATCCGCTTTCGTCCATGCGATGTCAGACGGATAAATTCCCGTTCATCAAACTTCTTTTCCTGGATTGAGTATTCCCCCGTCTCCGTTTCCTCAATATCCATGAAATCAGAAACCGTCGGTAACCGCTTGAATGCCGTATTCAAGGCTGGTCGGCAGGCGAGTAAACCTTTCGTGTAAGGATGTTTGGGGGTTTCAAATATTTCAATAACAGGTTTGTACTCGACTAATTTGCCTCGAAACATCACAGCAACATCATCTGCAATTTCCGCGATGACACCTAAGTCATGTGTGATAAATAATACTGACATGCCCCGTTCATCACGTAACTTCCTGAGCAAATTCAGGATTTGTGCCTGGATCGTTACATCGAGTGCCGTCGTTGGTTCATCGGCGATCAAGAGCTCCGGGTTACAACTCAAAGCCATCGCGATCATGACCCGCTGCTTCTGCCCTCCGGACATTTCATGCGGATAACTCGAAAATCTCCGTTCCGGGTCCAGAATACCGACTTCATCAAACAATTGAATGGTTCTCTTTTTGGCTTCCGTTGAAGTGACTTTCTGATGCAGCATAATCGCTTCCATCACCTGTTTGCCAACGCGAAAAACCGGATTCAATGAAGTGCCCGGTTCCTGAAAGATCATGCTGATGTCACGTCCACGAATACTTCTCATTTCCGGATCGGTCAGTTTTACAAGATCTTTTCCCAGGAAAGAAATCGAACCCGCGTCTATCAATGCCGCTGTATCGGGCAGCAGTTTCATAATCGAAAGTGAAGTAACCGACTTTCCTGAGCCGGACTCCCCAACCAGCCCCAGTGTTTTCCCTTTTTCAAGTTTGATCGTCAAATCATCAACTGCTTTCACAACGCCACGACCTGTGTGAAAGTAGGTTTTTAAACCTTTGATATCGAGTAATGCAGTGGTCTCGGTCATGGGGAAATTCCTCTTGAAATCGATTTCAAAACACCAGAAAAACTTCTGTGGCATCCAGAATTTATTGGCCGCACTTTGTTTTTCTGAAAGTGATTTGCGTATAATAGCGAAACTCCAGCGAGATGGGAGAGGAAACTTTATAAACCTGATGATTGGGAAAAAATGGACAGGATTTCTTTATATTCAAACGTGCTGTTGCTGCGTCTTTGTGTGCTGCTGATCATCGTGTTTACTGCTGTTGCCCCGGCAGTTCTGGCTGAAGAATTAACTTTCCCTGAGGTGCTCACACGTTTTACCCCTTATCAGAAGAATCCAATCTTTGCAGCGGAAGGACCCGGTCATTGGGATGTGAAAATACGCGAACGCGGGTGGATTCTCAAAGAAGAGGATTTTTATCATCTATGGTTTACCGGTTATGATGGAAACAGGTCGGGGCAGAAAATGCTGGGATATGCCTCTTCCTGCGATGGAATCCATTGGACAAGGTCTCCCTGTAATCCGATCTACAAAAAGCATTGGGTTGAAGATATGATGGTTGTCAAACGGGGGAACACCTACCATATGTTTGCCGAAGGGAAAGATGATATTGCGCAGCATCTGGTCTCCTGTGATGCGATCAACTGGAAGCGAGTCGGTCCCCTGGATGTGAGATTGGCTAACGGCTCTCCGATTCCGGAAGGTCCATACGGTACTCCGGTGGCCTGGTTTGAAGATGGTCAGTGGTTTCTTTTTTACGAAAGACGGGATGCTGGTATCTGGCTGGCCAGTTCACCAGATATGAAAGTCTGGACCAACCTGAATCAAGACCAGACTGTCATGCAACCCGGTCCGAAATCCTATGATCAGAAAATGATCGCAATGAATCAGATCATCAAGTATCAGGGCACCTATTACATGATTTATCATGGGACAGCAGCAGCCCAAAGTCCCTCTTTGTGGACCACTAATATCGCTGCATCAAAAGACATGCTGCAGTGGACTAAATATTCCGGTAATCCACTGACCCCGCCGGCAGCAAACCAGTCCAGCGGGATTCTGGTTCCAGATGGAAAACGGTTCCGTTTATATACGATGCATAATCAAGTCGACCTGAATTTGCCACAGGAACACTAATAATTCAATTGATTGCGGTCCCCTGATCAATGAGCGAATCCTCAACCCTCATCAATCCTGCTGCGATCAAACAGGACATGGCTCTGGGAACATCGGACCGCTCCCCTGCTTTAAGTGTGCTGATCTGTTTGTCTCTGGGAATCCTGCTGGATTCCTGTTTCCAGCCAACACTTTTTTACTGGATGCTGTGGGGGGGAATTACCGCTCTCGCATGGTGCGTCTTTTACCGAATTCACTGGAATTCGGTTGCAACAATCATGCTGTTGCTGATCATCCTCTGCCTGGGGGGGATACGGCATCATGAGTTCTGGTTCTGTCACCCTCCTGACCATATCACACGTATAATTCAGCAACATGATGAGCTGGACGAACCTGCTCAAATCGTTCGCGTGACAGGCGTGGTTCGATCAAAACCACAAGTTCAGGTGTCGGCGGCTGACGAACAATTCAATCCAGAGCAGCCAACACAACGAACTACATTTATTCTCGATTGTAGAGAGCTCATCTCCGCTACGAAAAAATTCCCTGTAACAGGCAATGTCCATGTTACGGTTTATGATCATATCAGTGTTGCAAGACAAGCTGACCCCTTTTTATTAGCTGTCGGGGATACCATTGAAATATGTGGCGAATTAAAGACGTTTTCCGCCAGAGATAACCCGAATGATTTTGACTATAAAACTCATTTTCGAAAACAGCAAATTGAAGCTGCACTCACAGTCAAATCATCTCAGGCGGCAACGGTTATTTCCAAATCAGATCAAAATTCGTGGAATACATTTCGGCAGCAAATTCATGATGACATGGCACAACTCATTATAAATAACACCAGCGCGAGAACCCAATCCATTGGGCTGGCACTGTTATTGGGAGACCGTTCTGAACTCAGCCCCGAAATTCGTAAAAAATTCAGCCAATCAGGGTTGATTCATTTTCTGGCGATTTCCGGATTGCACATTGGCTTTTTTACAGTATTTATCTGGAGTATTTGCCACCTGCTGAATTTTCCAAGATCAGTCGCAGTTTTTCTGTTGTTGTTGGCAATTGCGTTTTATCTTTCCATAATTCAAATCCGGCCTCCGATTCTCAGAGCGGCATCCTTTTGCATACTGGTGACATTGGGACTCATCAACTGGCGAACAATTACTACGCTAAACTTGATGTGTGTTTCAGCAATCATCATATTAGTCATCAACCCGACAGACTTATTTGATGTGGGTACACAGCTTTCGTTTTTGGCAGTTTCATCCATACTCTGGACGGTTCAGCAGGACTTTTATCAAAACCCGTTTCAGCAATCCTGGATTCCATTACGATGGCGAATATTGGCCGGCGATCCTGTCCTGCAATCGTCTCTACAATGGTTTTTAATTCGCTATTTTCGTTTGCTTTACAGTGTTTTTCTTGTGACATTTTTTATCTGGATTGCCACTGCTCCGCTTGTGTTGTATCACTTTCAACTGTTGGCGCCGATCGGGCTCCTGGTCAATACTTTGGTTTTTCCCTTCTTGTTTCTGATTTTGTTATTGGGATATTTATTGATTTTTGTGGGCTCTGTGATTCCTTATTCCTCCATTTTGTTTGGGACCTGCTTTGACTATAGCTTGCGACTGCTACTCTGGATCGTCGAATCTGCGGCCGCTTTTCCTTTTGCACATTTTGATTTACCCCGCCCTCCGCTCTGGTGGCTGGCTCTGTATTACATATTGATATTATTAGTCATCTTGCCTTTTCAATTATTCTCGAAAAAAAGATGGATCTGGCTGCAACAGAAGTTTCGACTGGCGGTAATTCCGTGCTGGATTATTACTGGCATACTGATTTCATTGATTGAATCCAGCACATCGTCTCTAAAATGCACGTTTATTGCCGTAAACCACGGGATTTCTATTTTGATTGAAACACCCGATGGCCAAACGATTCTCTATGACGCAGGTTCAATGTCTCCCGTTGAGCAGACCTATTCAAAAATCAAAAACACGTTATTGGAGCATGGAATCAGGCGGGTTGATCTGCTGCTGATATCGCATGCAGATCGTGATCATTATAACGTGGCTTCACACTTAATTGCTGATCAATACATACGCGAAATTGCGTTTCCACAAGCATTTCTGGCTCATAAACAAAGGGGAGTGATCTTATTATGTGACACCGCATATCAGCATCATGTGCCGATTAAAATTGTCGGAAAAGGAGACCATTTTCATTTAGGCTCCGAAGTGTCGATTGAAGTACTCCACCCTGGTTTCTCCGAAATCTATGCAGATGATAACACCGCCAGCCTGACCATTCTGATTACATTCCAGGGGCGCAGTATACTACTGACAGGCGATTTGGAAGGAGAAGGGTTAGAAACACTGCTTTCTGAACCATTAAATGCTGCTGTGGATGTACTGCTGGCTCCGCATCATGGGAGTCTTTCAGCTAATACCATTGATTTAGATCGCTGGGCCAGGCCGGACTATCTGATCATTAGTGGTGGGAAAAAACAGACACATTCCAATTTACAAAAGATTTACTCTTCCGAGACCAGAATTTATTCAACCATTTCACATGGTGCCATTACTTGTCAGATCGACCGTTCCGGAAAACTGGATGTGATACCGTTTCATCCTCAAAAATGAAATATTTCGCACCCCGTCAGTTGCCCGCTCCCATCAGCTATTGAGGTTAATGGAATTGATCAGTTCTTCATGCGCTCGGAGTTCCAGTGTTCTGTGTTTCAACAGTTTCCGCATGTCGTTCAGTGCTTTTACTTTTTTCTGAAAATTCAGATTGGTCTCTTCTAGTTCAGTATAGTGCTTTTCACCTTGAGAAATACATCGATTCAAAACTAATAAACTGGGCGTAACCCCTTTTTTAAAATTTTCGACAATTGACTGGGCTGCTTCTCTCATTTCCTCGCAAAGAGCATGAATTTCTCTGCGATCTTTCTCGCGTTCTTCAGGAGTAAGTTTTCGAGTTGATACCGTGATGTCCTTTTTTCTCAAGGTGGATTCGTCCACTAATCTTCCGAAGGGATTGATACTCTGTTTTCCTTTTTCCGTTTCGACGTCCAGAACTTTCAGTGCATTGATTGCTTTTTTGAATCGGGGAGAAATTTCAAGTGATCGTGAAAAACTCAAATGAGCCTGGGTATGATTTTTCATTTCCAGAAAAACATTACCCAGATTAAAGTGAGCATCGACCATTTCAGGATCAAATACAATTGCCTGTTTGTAGGCTGTTACAGCCATACTTAATTGATTTAGCCCTTTATGGGCGATACCCATATTATAGAATGCATCAGCTGATTTTTTATCTTTCTGAACTGCTTTACGCAAGACATTCAATGCCTGCTTATACTCACCCATCCGATTATAGATCGCTCCCATGTTGATGAAGGGAGAAGCATCTGCTGGTGATAATCGAGTCAACTCTTCAAAGTGACTGATCGCTTCCGGGTACTGTTTCAACTGAAAATATGCGGCGGCAATTCCGGTGTGTGCCTTTTTTTCTGTAGGCTTAATATGAATGATACGCTGATATACTTCGATTGCCTTTGTGATTTCTCTTGCTTTTAAATGCTGCCGCGCTTGTTGCAGTAATTCAGAAATATTTGAGTCATTCATTAATTTTACACTCCCTCAAAAGCAATCCAGGGAAAAACATGATACTGTTTTGCCTTGTACAAAATCAGGCTCTGCTTTCTGCAACCACGAAAAGGTACCGACTCATAAACGTTAGTTACCTGCAAGTGAGATGAGTTTGCTTCGCGAACCTTTGTGAAATTCAATTTTGCCTTCTCGACCGAGCCAGCCAACAGCTTGCATGACCAGATCACGGGGGGCCTCTATTTCCCGTGATAATTTACTTAATGTAACAGGTTCGTGTTCACTCAAATATTGCCAGACAGCACCTGCAACAATTCCAATGCTCTCAACCTCGTGCGATTCAATTTCCACTGACATTGGCATGCTCCTGAACTATAAACCCGGAAATTCGGTAATAGAACGCGTTTCAATTATGATCTCAGGTGTTTATTGGACTCAAACACCTGGTGCAAAATAAGTTAACTGTCAGGTGCTCCCTATTATAGAGTAGGAGAAGTTTGAGAAGCAATCTATGATTTCTTAAGTTTTATTACACGACAAAGAATTCATCAGACAATATTTAAATAGCCTTCGAAATCACTGCCAAAACAATCCAGGCTTTTTGAGATTGCTTCAAGATCTTTCAATGTCGTTTTCAGATCCAGGTCGTTCCCCTGGTAAAGGATGAACGCCGTGAAGAGTTCTGCTTTAAAAACTCGCAGATAGGCACTGTTTATTAATTCAGAACAAACAAATTCGATATCGTATCCCAGGCACTTTTTGCCTGCCAACTGGGTTGTGACTTCATACATATCCAGTTCGTCATATTCGTCCTGAAAGACTTTCAATGACAGCTTGAGTAATTCCTCTTCTGCTATCTCTGCGAAAAATAATGAAATCATCCAGAACGAAGAATCGAGTCCGTTCACACTAACTTGGATTTCGCCATTGGTTTCATCAACTTCTTTTGACAGTTCCCAGTCAGTGGGATATTCAAAAGAGATTCCGTATTCATCAAATAATTTCATCGGTACTTCTAAATGGACTCTATGTTTTAGGGTGAGAATATGAGTTCTACAATCAATCAGGTATTTCTGATTGTAGAATTGCCTGTAGTATAAACGAAAATCGTTTCTCTTGCAGGATCCGGAATTCATTCTTTTTCAGGAAAATTAACCTTTAACAACCCTTTACCCGCAACTCACTTAGCATTCGCCCTGTTGGTCCGAGCTTTCGTAAAGAGATTTCCGCAGGAGAGCCGTTATCAATAATGTAACCACCAGCTTGTCCTCCGTCAGGCCCCATGTCAATCACCCAGTCAGATGCAATAATGGCTTGTGGGTGATGTTCAATCATCAGAACAGAATTATCTTTCTGGATCAATCGTTGTAATAAATCCAGGAAGCAATCAATGTCTGTGGCGTGAAGCCCTCTCGTCGGTTCATCCAGAACAAAAAGTGTTCTGCCCGGACTATCATCCGTTACGAGATCCGCTGCCAGTTTTATTCTCTGTGCTTCCCCACCCGAGAGCATATTGGAAGGTTGACCTAAAGCGAGATAACCCAGGCCCAGTTCCTGCAGGAGTTGTAATGTATTTTTAATTTTCGGAAACTGCTCAAAAAAAACGACCGCTTCTTCGACAGGCATTTCCAGTAGATCACTTACTGATTTTCCACGATATCTGATCGATAGGGTCTGTCGGTTAAAACGCCTGGTTTTACACTCCCGACAGGGCAGATAAAGCGGGGGAAGAAATTGCAAATCTACCCGTCGAAAACCTTGCCCCTGACAAGTAGGGCAGCGTCCCTCTTTGGCGTTAAAACTGAAACGTCTGGCTGTATAACCGCGCATTCGCGATAATTTTGTTTTCGCAAACAACTTGCGGATCTCATCCCACACCCCGCAATAGGTCGCTGGATTAGAACGGCCGCTTCGTCCAATCGGCGATTGATCGATATTTCTGATCTGCTGGAGAAATTCACTCCCTTCCAGAGAGTGATACTTTTGGGATGGATCTTGATTTCCCTTCAATGCTGCTTTCAGTGCCGGGACGAGCGTTTCAATGATCAGAGAGCTTTTCCCGCAGCCACTCACGCCTGTGACACAAACCAGTTTCTGTAAAGGAATTCTGAGTGTGACATCTTTTAAGTTATGGAGGGATGCACCTTGCAGGACAACTTCGGGACCTGTTTCCTGTGATACAGCAGGTTTGGGTTTGTATCTGGTATTTAACGCACGTGCAGTAAATGAGCGGGCATTTTGAATGACTTCCTGATAAGTGCCCGAGGCGACGATTTCCCCTCCCTGCTCTCCCGCCTGAGGGCCGAGATCCAGAATATAATCACTTGCTCTGACCATATCCAGATCGTGTTCGACAACAATCACCGTATTCCCAGTCTCATTCAGCCGGCGCAGAATCTTAAGCAATTTGTCTGTTTCATTCGCATGCAGGCCCGCCGTTGGTTCATCCAGGATATAACAGGCTCCTGTAGTCCCTGCTCCGAGACAAGAAGCCAGTCTGGCTCTTTGATGTTCGCCACCAGATAACGTATTTGCAGGACGGTTGAGTTTAATATAGCTCAAGCCGATTTCAATCAGGTACTCCAGTCGACTGCGGATGGCAGGCAGGATTTGATCGGCAATGAGCCGGTCTTGCGGAAGACGTGCTGCCAGTTCTGTTATTTCCCAGTCCTGCAGCCAGGATAATACTGCGGGCGATGTCTGATTCAATATTTGATCAATCGATTGCCCGTTCAATTTAATCGAGCGGGCAAATTCGTTGATTCTTGCCCCCTGACACTCAGGGCAGATTTGGTCAGTTTGTGAATGATCCGCCGTTTCGACGGTACCTAATCCCTGACAGGTGGAGCATGCGCCGTAAGGACTATTGAAACTAAATGTTCTCGGCTCCGGATCAGGAAAACTGAGATCGCAGTTCCCACACGCAAGCCTGGTACTTAAAAAGCGGTCTGACCAGCGTGCTTCGGCCTGCTGACTGACCAGGCAGGTTCCATTTCCGTGTTTTAAAGCCAGGTCAATTGATTCTTTGAGTCGGGCATTGATTCCTGATTTTACAATAATCCGGTCAATAATGATCTCAATGTCATGATACTCATTCGGCGGAAGTTCTGGTGGTTGAGCGACATCCACAACCGTTCCATCAACTCTGGCACGCACAAAACCTTCTTTTGCAATTTTGTTTAAAACCGCGCTGTGATCCCCTTTTTTTGTGGTAATCACGGGGGCAAGGATCATTACTTTCTGCCGGTCCTCTAATGCCAGAATCAGGTCAACAATTTGTTTCGCAGACTGCTGATGCAGCGGCTGATGGCATTTGACGCAGAAGACGACTCCAAGCTGTGCATAAAATAAACGAAAATATTCGTATAGATCAGTCATGGATGCCAGCGTGCTGCGCCGGGATTGAGTCTTTTGAGTCTGGTCAATACTGATTGTGGGGGGTAATCCGCTGATCTGGTCCACGGCGGCTGGTTGCATCTGGCTAAACAACTGGCGCGTGCCGGGAGCCAGATTTTCCATGAAGCGTCGCTGTCCTTCACTGTGAAGCGTGTCAAACACCAGACTGCTCTTGCCACTGCCACTCAGGCCCGTTACCACGGTCAACTGATTATGGGGAAAATCCACGTCGATGTTTTTAAGGTTATGGCAGCGTGCGCCTCGAATTTGGATATATTCCTGATGCTGCATAATTCACGTTTGTGTTCTGCGACGAGCTGGTGATAAGTAACGTCTGCCTTAAGGATTCTTTAAGCCATATCATGGTATCAGACTAGAGCAGATGTTATGATTCTAACAGTCTTGGATAATTAAAAGTTCCTTGAACCCTCAGATTCCTGTTTAAAATGACTATCATTCCCCCTGCATTTTTGTTTCGTCATGCGATTTCCCTGCCAGAGATGAACCAACTTCCTCATAAGAAGGGGAACCTGTTGAAACTGCCGGCGTCGGCTTTGATTCCCGATCTGTCATTCGAACAAAACTCAGGCAGATGGGGGAAAGTCAGTCTTGCCTGGAATAAGCAGGGGCTGGGGATTGGAGTGAAGGTCGACTCAAAGCAGCATCCGACGACAGCCTCGGAGTCGATTCAGGTATGGATCGACACGCGAGATACCAAAACAATTCATCGGGCCAATCGCTACTGCCACTCGTTTCAGTTTCATCCTACACGAAATCCCTCAAAACAGGCACAACCCTATTGTGAGCAGCTTCTCATTCACCGGGCTCAAAATGACGCCCCAATGTGTGAGCTCTCAGAGATCCAGCTCTGGTCTAAGATTAAACCGACCGGTTATGAATTAGAGGCCTGGCTTCCGGCTTCGGTGCTTTATGGGTTTGAACCATCGGCATATCCACAGCTGGGATTCTATTACGCCATTTCCGACTCTGAACTGGGAAAACAATTCATGATTGTCGATCATGAATTCCCCTTCGCTCAGGACCCTAGCTTGTGGGCTACCATGCGATTGGATGCATGAAATACAAAAACAGCGATGAATAAGTTAACTCATCGCTGTTTTGATATGCGGATCATGAGCGACGTTTAGGCAATGCTGCCGCGTATAGCATTGTGACAGCGCCAACTGACATCAGGCTGAAAGCGGCCCAGTCGGGAGGGTTCACTTCTTCCTGTTGGTCTTGATTAAGACTGGTCATTCCGAGAAATCCACGGAATTCTGGTTCACGAACTGGCTCTGGTTCATCAATCGTCACTTTGTGAGTAAGAACCATTTTGTCGACAAATAGGAATGAAGTACCTGTGAGTAAAACAAATAAGCCAGCAGCAAAAAACGATGAGCGAAACATGCGATGTCCCTGTCCTGTAGCATACATCGATTTCTATTTCGCTTGCTCCTCCTGAGCACGAGCCCTTTTTCTCAAAAGTACCTTCCTGAATTTAGGGCTGTGAATGCGAATCGACGACGAAATTGAAATTGGGGGCCCGCTACTGCAATACAATCTGAGGATAGCGGGATCTAATCTTTCTATCGGAAAAAGAGCCTCAACTCTTGATTTTCCTCAGTCAATTATCATGTTACGTCGATTTTTACTGGCCGATTATAGCGATATTACGGATCACCCGAATTACTGAACAGAATATAAACGAAGTGTGAATTGAAATTTCTAACAGTCCGGAATTGGTTCCAATTAAAAAATGCATGAGGACGTCGACTGGAGTTTTGTCTATACAGTCGCTAAATTGGCCAGTCCGTATTAACAATTACCTGTTTCACAATGACATAGAGAAACCAAGCGAGGAACTGACAGTGGAAGCTCGGATTACATTATTGCCCGGTGATGGAATTGGGCCAGAAATCGTAGCAGAAGCAAAACTTGTTCTGGATGCAATTGCCGATAAATATGGACATCAGTTTGAGACCCCTTCCTGTCCGATGGGCGGTAATGCCATTGATGATTATGGTGACCCACTGCCTCCTCAGACGCTGGAAACCTGTAAAGAGTCAGAGGCCATTCTGCTGGGAGCAGTAGGCGGCCCCAAGTGGGACGATCCTTCCGCAAAAACACGTCCTGAAGCAGGATTATTGCGGATTCGAAAGGAATTGGGACTTTTCGCCAATTTAAGACCGATTAAGCCATATCCGGTGTTGCTGGATGCCTCTCCCCTGAAACGGGAAATCATTGAAGGGACGGATATCCTCTTTTTTCGTGAATTGACGGGAGGAATTTATTTCGGTGAATCCGGTAGAATGGAACATCCGGACGGCGAAAAAGCTTTCAGTGTGATGACTTATACAACGCTGGAAATCGCGCGTATTGTTCGACTGGCTGCAGAATCGGCCCGGAACCGTCGTGGTAAATTGACCTCGGTTGATAAAGCTAACGTTCTGGAAGTCTCGCGACTCTGGCGTCAAGTGGCAGCCGATGTTGTCAAAAACGAGTTTCCGGATATTGAATATGAGGTTGTACTTGTCGATGCGATGGCAATGCATTTAATCTCTCGACCCGCTGATTTCGATGTTGTGGTTACCGGAAATATGTTTGGTGATATCCTGACTGATGAAGGATCAATGTTGCCTGGATCGCTGGGATTACTTCCCTCAGCTTCTCTGGGGGCATCAGGACCGGGCCTTTATGAACCAATCCATGGTTCGGCTCCTGACATCGCGGGGAAAGGAATTGCCAACCCACTGGCGACTATTCTGGCAACGGCCATGTTACTTCGCCATTCATTGAAACTGGAAACAGAAGCGGTTGCTGTTGAAAATGCGGTCGATCGTGTTTTGACAGCTGGACATCGCACTACAGATATTGCCGCGAGTGGTAAATGCATTTCTACAAAAGAAATGGGCAGCCTTGTCGTTCAGGAACTGTTAGGCTGAACGAAAAAGTACTGTTGGAATAAAAAAGCGGGAAAGAACAGGCGTTACTTTCCCGCTTTTTTCTGTTTGCCAGGCATGTTTCTCAACTCGGGGGTGAAAGTCCCCTGTCCAACT
>CAXBFD010000146.1:0-14016 GCA_963974925.1 uncultured bacterium
CGAGTGAAATTGAAATCACTTTATCCCAAAATCAAATCCTGACACAGCACTAGTCTCCTGAAATGAACCCTCACACCACAGAATCAATATGAATCCAATTCGAAACCACTCCCTGTTGGCGCTCCTGTTGCTGGTCACTCTTGTGATTTTCACTCAACTCAATTCCCTGTCGGCCGAAGATTCGTCGACTAAAGCGAAGACTGGGGAAGAGAAAAAGCGGGAAAACATGGAGTTTCGGGCGGCGATCTGTGCCCATCATATCAGTTCCGGATTGTGGGTGGTGGGACGAGATTACAAGCGTACCACAGAAGAAGTCATCGCGCAGGACATCGCCCCGTTCACGTACTTCGGCTGGCAACCCGATTTCAAATATCAGATCGATGAAGAACGCAAGATCGTAACGGTGACTGCTCCCGGCGCTCCACCACGCAGCGCGCGATACACCGGCGACCAGGGAAGCACGATTCTGCCGCGCGGCGAAGTGGACGTTTTCTTCAAACCCGTCAAAGTTCCCCGAAATATCCCCGACGCTTCCAGTCAGGACTGGCCCATGGGGGAAGTCGGAGCGACCACTCCGGTTCCCGATGGCGTTGACTCGAAAGCGGTGGCAGCTGCGCTCGATTGGGCGATGGCGCAAGAGGAACAGAATACCGCCGCAACTTTCCAGCATTCAAGCCAGAACCAATGCTCAACCCCACAACTCGAAACCTGAACGGCTCAGCGCCGATGGAATCTCGCTGCGCGAGAATCCACTACGACTCGCCGCTCGCGGTGCACTTGTTTAAGGACTAGCTAAGGTTGGGGGCACGTCCCCCCGTGATTGCCAAGATCGGGGATATGGTTGCCGTGCGCAGTTCGTGATCTCCGACGGGACTTCATCCCGAAATCGCTGTCCCTCCTTGGATAAGTCATTTCGGACGGCGATGATGCCCTGCGTTTGATTGCCGAAAGGATTTTACTATTCCCAGACGCGAAAATGTCGGGAATGTCGTGACAATCAGCAGGGAAAAACCTATGGGTTTACCAATCAGTGGGGGCGTCGTTTTATCGAATCCATTGAGCAGTTGATTGAAAGCTTTCCTGATGAATCGATTTCCTATCGCGCATCGGATCAGTGAGCTTGTCAGGTAAGGCGAATTCACAGGTTTAAAGTTCCGGATTCTCCAAAATGGATAGCGTCTGGTTGAGGGGATTCGGTTCCAGAATGTTCAAGAGCTGCTGGCGAATCTCCTTCCAGCTGGTGTCCAGATTCAGGGTTACGATACGGATGGCATGGCCGTGGATTTCATAGTTGAGCGATAGGGATTGTCCCGTAGTGGGATATAGTAGAATTCCTTCGATCGGACGGGAATCACCATTTTGGATATTTTTCAGGTAGAAATTTTTCAGATAAGCGAACAGTTGATAAAGATTTCCGGAATGCACAGATGAGTTCCCGTGGAAGCTCTGTAAACTGTCCTTGTAATATTTGGTATCCAGCACAATTTTTCGAGTCGGGGAGTCCAGTGAGACATCGGTTCGCATGCGGGGCAGGAACTGTTGATCCTCGGGTGTGGCGTCTACGCCTTGCCAGGTAAGGAGTTCACTTTTTACCTTGAATACCGATTGCTCCCGGCGATAAAAGTTGAACACGAAGTTTTCAAACAGGCGGGCCATCTGTCGTTCATCTCGCAGGAAATCCCGAAATTGTGAATCTCCGATTACTTCGTTGATCAGGAGATTCTCGTAAATCAGGCGACAGACCTGCAGCAGAAAGCCATACCAGGCGTTATTGCGATGTAGTTGCACGTTGTCAAAGTCTTTGGGAGTGAGTTTGATATCACTCACATCATGCAGACGACGGTAAAGCCGCAGCAGACGATCGCGCAGGTCCCGGTCCAGTTCCCGGCATCGCAGCAGATTGCGGAGTGTGGCTTTGATGATGCGGTTGTGTGTCACGTCGTAGCTGAAAGAATCAACCACACAATGAACCCGGCTTTTGCGGAGCAGGTTCTGCTTGATGGTCGTTGTGATATCGAATTTGCCACGCAGGCTGCTGGTCTCTACCTCTTCGGAAATATAATCCCGGTCCAGTCCCCGTTTCAGCAGGTGGGTGACTCCCGAATCCAGCACCCGGGCAAACAGCTCTGCGGTGGTCTGACAATCCTCTGGTGAGACCGAGACAATCTGCCCCTCCTGGAGCTTATCCCAGGCATAACAGAGCAGATAGTAGATATTCTGGATAGGAATCGTCATTGGAGCAGATCCGAAATCTGTGCTTCTGCCTGGTCCAGATCATCAAACCAGTACTCGCGTAACAATGGAGCGATTTCCGTGCGGATGATCGAGCGATACCAGTCCATTCCCAGTTCGTCTTCCGTTCCTTGAGGGCAAAAAAAGCTATGCCCGATCTCAAAACCGGGGCCCAGGTTGGTTTTTTCTGCCCGGATCTTACCGTTTAATTGATGCATGCGATTGACCAGCAGGTCAATTGTCTGGGTCTCGACTTCGTTCTTCTCCATAAAGTCCCGGAATGACGCGGTTTCAAATTCAGGCTGGAGATCAATAAAGGTGAAACGCCGACGCAGGGCATAGTCCACCATGGACAGTGAACGATCAGCCGTATTCATCATCCCGATAATATGCAGATTTTGGGGAATGAAAAAACGTTCGCTCTGGTCTTTCGCATAGGTCAGAGGGATTGAGAATTCGGGCCCCCGTTTGTCCGCCTCGATCAGCATCAGTAGTTCCCCGAAGATCTTGCTGAGGTTACCCCGGTTGATTTCATCGATAATGAATACATAGTTGGCAGCTTTGTCTTCTGCCGCTTTTCTGCAGAATTGATGGAAGATACCATCCTGCCGCTGGAAGCCTCCTGTATCTTTCGGACGGTAACCCTGAATAAAGTCTTCATAGGAATAGGACTGATGAAACTGGATCATTTCGACTTTAGAAGGGTCTTTATAGCCCAGTAATGAGTAAGCCAGCCGTTTGGCAATAAAGGTTTTTCCGACTCCCGGTGGCCCCTGCAGGATGACGTTCTTTTTCCGGGAGAGTGCATTCAGGATATCGTTGAAACATTCTTCGGAGAGAAACACTCCTTCCAGGGCCTGTTCTATAGTGTAGGGATCTTTGATGTCAGGTCCTTCACCTTTTCCACGTTTAAACTGTTCGATGATCGGTAACATAAAAGACATGAAGTTTTCATGGTTCGTAACATCAGTCAAGGTTTTAATTGGCAATCTGGCGTTATCAGGGATCGTCCAATCACCTTCTTTGAGCCACTTGACCTTTCGGATGTTATGATGGTCCGATTGGTCTGGATCGAAAATGTAATCTGATTCAATGAGACCAAACCCCAGAATTTCGCTCCGGCCTTTCTTTACCAGCACATAGTCCCCCGGTTTCATATCGTAGGTGAACTGATAACAGGCCCGAGAATTATTGATGGGGGTACTGCCATCATTACGGTACTCACTGATGGCTCGTGAGAAATCCTCGTTTGTCGAATATTGCCTCAAGTTCCCCAGGTGTTTCCAGCCAACAGAAATAATGCCATCTTTGAAACATTGTTTCCACATTCGTGCGCCCTGTCCCAAGGCGATCGCCCAGTAGCGTTTTCCGGGTTCGATCTGTAACTCCTGATCTGCTTGGTCAATCTGGATGTGATCCTGATTGACCAGGTAGAGAAACCAGTCCAGTTCCAGGAAATCGCTCGCTCGGAGTTCCTCCCGTAATTGACTGATTGAGGACTGGAAAGAAGTAAGATCTTTGGAATCGTAGCCCAGTTTCTTAAGAGCTCCTGTAGACTTATCATTCCAGAGGGCAAATTCAGTGGGGTGATAAACCATCGTCAGGCCCGTAGCCCAGTTACTGCCGAATCCGGGCACAGCCTGAATTTGCTCTACCTTTTCCAGCGGAGATAAGACGTTTGAATTCAGGGAATTTAAAACCGTTTTGATGTGATTCAGTTTTTCTTCATTATTTAATTTTTTAAGTTGAGATCCGAAAACCTTATTTCCTGAACGCCAAAGATAGTTCCCATGCAGCTCCAGTGAATTTGAATCGAGGGCGGAATGGGCCTCACTAATCAATTCAGGTGTTAGCTGATTGTTTTGGTGCTGATTAGGAAATAATTGACCTGTGATGTCCCTTCCGTCCAGCAGTGTTTGGGATTCGTTATTCCAGATTTCGCGATTAAACTGATCCAAGGAGATGGTACCTGGGTTTGAGAGCAGTTCGCGAATTTGTTCAGCCCTTCGTTTGCGAATCTGGACTCTCAACTGTTCAGTGGGGTCGTCTCGAAAAGCAGCAAAGGCTTTAGCCAGATTGATTTTGTGGCTGTTGGACCCTGACCGCTGGCATCTGCTTTCTAGAGCAACCGCCTGCTCTGTGGTAAGAAGAAAATTTGTCCCTTGCGGCGATTTGATAATCGTCAATGATTTTAGAACAGTATCGTTTTTTAATTCAGTACTGAGTAGCGGGGGCTCAATCCGTTCCTCGATTTCCAGCAAGACCCGCAGGTCCATTGTAGATCCCTGTTCGGTTTTGTTGAACTGTGCTTCTTCCTGTGATTCTTCCATTTCCTTCGGGTCTGTTAAAATTGTTCCACGCGCGATAACCCCCGCGTGTTTTCCTGAAACCCAAATATATACTTGATCTCCCTTCTGAATATCATTTTTATGTTGATTAACGGTCCAGCAGAACTCATTGAGATACTTCAATGCTTCAACGATGTCGTAGTACTTTGGGCTTGCCTGGAAAATCCATGACTGTGGACGCTGCGAAGGGGCTGTGGACTGATTCATGTGTCTTCTTTAATAAAAGGCTCGGAAAGTTATGGAGCGTGGTTCATACTGTTAGTAACTCGAACTTCTCTACAATATTTCACTTCGGTCTGGCATGATTTTCTGAATCTCGCTGTAGATTGATTCGTAACTGGCTTGGATCGGGTTTAGTTTTAACAGACTGGATAAACCAAGCGTTGACTGCCGGCCCAGGCGATCATTCAATGTGCTGGTTTGCAAAATATAGAAATCCCATTGTGACACATTCAGTGGATCGACACTGGTTTTATCATTGTGTTTTAATACGCAAAACACATAGATGTCTGCCTGTCTCTTTGACTGGGGGGAATAAGTGTTATTAGTGGCATTCCAGCCCAGGCTTGGTTTGATGGAAAACTGAATGGTTGAGTAATTCTGTTGGGACCAGCTTTGTAAATAGGCTGCGGATTTGACTTCAACCGTGATTCCTACTTCTGTTACCAGATCGTAAGCATCCCATTCGCGTCGGGGATGCTGGTCACAACCGAGGGCGGTAGCGACGAGGTATTCTGCCAGAACCCCGCGGAGCGCGTTATTGACCAGGTCGGAACTGGACCACTGCCAAAAATTGAGTAATGTCTGAGGCAATGCCTGTCCCTCATAATGGAAAGGCTCTGCACCCGATTTCAGGCTGACATTCATAGGGCCCAGTGGATTCATGATTGAGTCATCGCTCCATTTTCAGGTTGTTTATGCTTAATGAAGCCGGCGATTCCGAAGTGATCAGACAGCCTGACACCCTCTGTGGTCTCCCGGTCCAATACGGTCAGGTCATGTACCTGCAAGTCTACCGTAGTTGCAATATGGTCAATCAGCTGAGCTCCCTCTGGTCCCAGGTTGCCTGATGTATGGACTGTCAGACCGGAAGAAAGGACCTCGTTCAGTTTTTCATAGGCATATTTTGGCTGTCTTGATCGGGGCAGACTTTGGTTGTAATCCCCAATGACCGCCAGGGGGATATTGTGATCCAGTTCCGTCACCAGCTGCTTTAATGCATCCAGGTAGAGCAAATGGTCTTCCCAGTTTTTTCGGTCCTGACGACCCCCACTGACATGGGCGGCACTCCACGGAATGCAGACCCCCAGCAGGCGAATGCCCTGAGTAATCCCGCTGATGATTCGACCCGAGGGAAATTCAAGATTCTCATGAATCGAAACCTCACTCCAGGGCTGTTTACTCCACAGGATGACTTTACGACGACCCGGCTTGAGTGGATATCCGTAGTCGGGAGCGGACTCAATCACATGGCCTGCCTGGGGGAGTAACCCGGCCTTGGCTTCCGTCAGGCAGATCACATCAGGTTGCTGTCGTTGAATTTGTTCAGATAGCAGCAGTCCCCGCTTCGAACCGGGGACCGCCCACTCGGTATTCCAGACCACTGTTTTTATGCTGGGATATTTCATGCCGGTTCTCCTGCGACCTGCCTGCCGGAAAATGCTAGCTCGTGGAGATTGGAAACATGCAAATTCTGATCGGACAGATTTTCTTCTGCAATTCTGACCAGATGTGCGTGATGCGTAAAAAACAGTACCTGTGTTTGCTGTGCGAGTTCAGAGAGCACCTTCAAGCTGGCGATTGCCCGATCGTCATCAAAATTGAGTAAAACATCATCGACAATGAAGGGCAGTGGTTCATGGTGCTGCAGCCAGGTTTCCAGACTGGCCAGCCTGAGGGCCAGATAGAGCTGATCACAGGTTCCATCACTCATCTGTGTCACTCGGATCGATTGGCCCTCTTTACGGACACCGGTCAGCACGGGTCGGGCCTTCTCATCAAAATCGACCCGAAGCCCCTGGTAGGCTTCCAACGTGATTTCACGAAAGATTTCACTGGCCCTTTTCAGGACCGGTCCTTCGTTCTTCTGCCGGTATTGTTCGATGCCTTCATTGAGCAGGGCTGAAGCCAGTTTCAGGACGGCGTACTCATGGACCTGCTCTTCCAGGCGGGCGGTGATGCTCTCACATTCGGCCGCTTTTTCCGCCGCGAGGGCGCTACCGTCAATCTTGGCTAGCTCAGTGGTCTCACGTCCAATCTGACCAATCAGTTCATCCCGTTCCTGGGCCAGTTGCCCCAGCTCTCGATCCAATTCATCCATCCGCGGGGAGAGTGAGTCAGCCTCTCTGACCTCCAGTTCCACCTCAGCCAGAAAGTCATCGAAGTCCCTGCCGTTGCTCTGGAGCAGGATCTGTTCCTTCAGATTCCTGATGCTCGCTTCCAGCTGTTGCCGTTTTTGAGATTGCTCAACGGCATGCGGCAGCGAATCATTGCTTTCACAACCTGCCTGCCGACACATTTCAGTCAGGGCCACAGTCAGTCGGGAGATCGTATTTTTTATCGCTTCCGTTTCCGCCTGGAGTTCTCTGTCCTGCTGTAGCAGATCAGTCTGTTTTTCCTCAGCTGCACAAGCCGCCTTCAGTTCACTGTCTAGCTTGTTGACTGCTTCATCGAGTGGGAGAGATTCTAACTCCGGATCAAGTCGCTGGATCATCTCGCTTGTTCGGGTTGCAAATTCCTGGGCATCACGCTGAATCTCCTCAATCCGGATACGAAACTGATCCGCCTGCTCAGATTTGCTCATCAAAGTTCCGATATCGGTGAGGAACTGATTCGCCTGGGCCGGTAAGGCATCGGATTTCAGACCAATCTCCTGAACCGCCTTTTTCCAGTCAGACTGCCATTGATCCAGATCCTCCTCTGCGTGTCTGGCCTGGGACTTGGAATCGGCCAGCTGTTTCTGCAGCGACTCCAGTTCATCCTGATACTGGTCCCGCTGGTTTTCCGCTTTCTGGTAGGACTGGCAACGCTCATCGGCGAGATTCAGGAGCTCTTTGAGTGACTTCTGATCGCATTTTAAGCCAGGTTCCAGCTCTGCCAGTCCTGTCACTATTTCTGAACGGGCTGTCTCGATCTGTTGCGTCTGTTGTTCGATCGCAGAGCGTTTCAGGCGGATGGCTTTTGCCAGCTGGCAACATGTTTCCTGCTGTCGCAGCCAGTCACGCATCTCGACGGGAGGACGTGGGGCAATTTGCAGATTGGACCAGAGTTCCCTCCAGCTTTCTTCACTCGCCAGTTGCAGCTGCTGCTGGTCTGTGATCTTTTCAAGTAAAGTGGCTTCCGGTATGAGATTCTGCTCGCGTTGTTGCAGTAAATGGGCTTTGGTGGCGACACGCTCAGCATCGAAACGCAGCTGATCTGCGACCTGGTCCGCATTTCCCACACTCTGGTGGTAGGCATCAGCCAGGCGATCCTTGCCAGGGAACCGGTTGAGGAACTCCGTCTGGGCCGTTGCGTCTTCCTCAGCATTCTCCCAGGCTTTCAGTACCAGCTGCCAGCCCTGCTCGCGCAAGTGGCGTTTCTCCGTCAGTTCTTCGTTCGTGGGGACGCTCTGTGCCACTTCCAGCTTCTCCAGCTGGGTGTCGAGTGACTCCCGAACCTGACGTAACTGTTTTAATTCCTGCTGCAGGGCCCTGGTCTGACGGGAGTGTTCCTGGAATTCCTCAGCAAATTGATCGATGGTTGACAGGGCAGGGACCGCCAGCAGTTCGATTGCCGTCAGTGATCCTTCCCAGAGGGGCAGTTGCTGCAGCCGGACCTCCGCTTCCTGTTCGAGTTCCTGCCGTTCGTTCTGCCAGGCCTGGAGCTGTTTCTCCAGGTCCCCCTGCTGCTGAATCTGCTTCAGTTTCTGCTGGAGCATCCGGTAATCAGGTAGATCCTGAAGTGACTGCAGTTTCGTCTCAATCTTGGAGCGCTCGGCGATGGTGCGTTCGCAGTCCCTCCGGGTGGACCGCTGGCGTTCGAACAGGCCTTCTTTCTGGTTGCCCAGGATCTGTATGAGAACCGTTTTATCAGAGGTCATTCTTAGGCTGTTGATCTCTGACAACTCGGGAGTACGCCCCAGTTTCTGGAGCAGAGCCCGGGCTTCGTTCTCTGCGGTGGTGCGCTGCGTTGTCAAGCGGGGTAAGTCTGCTTTGGCTTTCAGATAACTGCCCAGATCGTTGCGAGCGGTTTCGATCGCCGTTGTCTCCTGGATGATTTTTTCGGGAATCACGGTCAGCTTTAGTTTTGCCAGGATCTGTTGCCGACGTTCTTCGAGATTCTGTTTTTGCTGCTCAGCTGCTTTGAAATCAATGATGGTTTGCCTGGACGCTTCGGAAAAGGATTGATCCAGCAGGGGGGCATTACGGACCAGTTCCCAGTCAGCCTGGGTCTGTTTCCAGTACCCGACAATGCCAATGGCATTATTGATTCGGTCAAGGCGATTCCGTTCGCCCTGTTTCTCCCGAATTATCAGATCACAGTGCTCGTTTCGTTTTCTGGCGGTTTGAAGGGCTTCGTCATGTTTTTTCCAGGCTTCAAGTGGGACTTGTGCCTCTTTGACGGCCTTTTGCAGATCCCGCAGAGCACTGATGCTGTCAGAAATATCACCGCTGCGGCCCGAGGGCTTGAGAAATTGTTCGATTTCTTTACCGAGCGCAGACTGGACATCCTGCAGGTTGGCGATTCCGGCACCAGCGGTAAACAGCAGTTGCCCGATTTCCCCCTGACCTTCCAGGATCTGTGCACCTCCTTCGCGTAATCGCTCATGATCGATGCCGAACATCATTTCAAACAGACTACGGTCAACGTTTCCGAGGAATGTCTGAAGCTGGGCCTCATCAACCGGTTTCTGATCCTCTCCACAACGTAGCGTATTCTGATTCCCTTTGCGGCGGGTGATTTTCAATCGATTTCCAGCGCTGCCCTCCAGTTCTGCCCCGATCCGGAGATTGGGATAAGAATGGATAAAGTTGTCATTTGAACGACTGGGGATTTCGAATAAAAAATCCGTGATGGCGCGGAGTGTCGAGCTTTTTCCCGCTTCATTAGGTCCATAAATCAGTTGCAACCCCTGAGGTGAATGGGACAGATCCAGGCACACATCAGTGAATGGACCAAAGGCACGCAGGTCCAGTTTCAGAAATTTCATTGGTTGTCTCCTTTACCTGTGAGGCGGCTCATTAGGACGGATTCGGCTTCTGTGAGCAGAGCATTGAACCATTCACGATCCTCCAGACGGAGTGTTGACTCTTTAACGCTTGCAGGAATTTTCTGGCTCACCTTACTGAAATCGCACCCCAGTTCTGCCAGCTTTTCAGGGTTGGATTTCATCTGCTCGAACAGCTGATGAATCTCCCCCAAAGCATCGTCAGAGATGTCCCTGTTGATCTGCACGGGATCAGCAGTCTGGATTTTGATTTTTTCGATCCAGACCTCGCCGCGGCCGATATCCACAGCGCGGCCACGGATTTCGGCGATCAGCTGGTGCCGGTTGGCGAGCAGTTCTGTGTGAACAGGGCAGGTCCCCTGGAGGTCGATCCTGAGTGCCAGGTATCTGCCTTCCGCCTGGCCGAGCAGGGTTTCAATCTCGGTTGAGACCCGGTCCAGCGTCTCCTCAAGAGAACGGGCACCACTGAGATTGACGGTCGCCCGTTCCCAGCGTAAAACATCCAGGGCACGGAATTCCGTGCTAAGACGTCGATCATCGTCCACGGTAACCAGCAGGCACCCCTTAGGGCCGGTCTCGCGGATGTGACGTCCCTGGATGTTTCCGGAAAACGCGATTAATGGATCTTCGCAAAGGATTTCCCGGTTATGGATATGCCCCAGTGCCCAGTAGTCATAGTTGTGTGCTTTGAGGTCTTCCAGGGAGCAGGGGGCATAGCGTTCATGGCCCTCACTCCCGGTTGCGCAGGTGTGCAATACTCCGATATTAAAACAGCCTGATTGTGCAACCGGGTATTGTTGTGCGAGGTTATCGAAGGTGGCCGCAGTCGCAAAACTCTGTCCATGAATGGCGACATCCAGATCCGGGATCAGTTTCGTCTCTGCCTGGGTGGCTGAAAAAAGGGTGACGTTATCAGGCAACTGCAGGCTGCGGGTCATGCGATTGGCGGCATCATGATTCCCTGAGATCAGGTAGAGCGGAATGCCTGCATCGCGGAGCCGTTGTGCCTGACGTACGAAAAACAGTCCTGTGTTAAAATCTCTCCAGTCACCATCATACAAGTCACCTGCGATCAGAACGAAGGCCACCCGCTGTTCGATGGCCAGATCCACGAGCTGAACCAGGGCATCACGAGGTGCGGTGCGAATGATCTGGGTCGGTGCATCCTGGTATTGCTCCAGCCCCTTCAGGGGACTGTCCAGGTGGATGTCGGCGGCATGAATAAATTGAAACATACTGGTCTTCCTGTTCTCTGCTTACTTTGTCGGTCGATCGTATTTCACGCTGCCTTCGGCCCAATCCACATTAAACACGCCGCTGCACTTACAGCAGGCATAAGCTTCTTCGCCCAGCGGAGCGTTGACAGGAACAGTCAGGAGTTCCTGGCAGTAAGGGGGCATTTGATCTCCGTCTCCCCAGTCACTGCACCAGGGAAGCAGAGTTCGTAATTGATGAGGTCGTCGGGGTCGAACATGGTTTTATCTATTATGTTAATTTAACCAGATCAGCATCGGAACAAGGCTGTTCCATGAGATCTAAAACTACTCAAGATCAACAGAGAATACAATCAAGCATGTGCCTCAGGGAGGCTTGTGGAAGGAGATTGGGACTGTTTCATGGCGAGTATCAAGGCGAACTGTGCTACACTTTAGCTCTTTTTTTGATCGCACTTTTGATGCTCAAGAAGACATTGGCTTCTCTTATCAGGAAAAACCGCCACTACCAGGGGTTAGAGTTACTGTTCTTGGATCACGCACCTGTCAGCATGGCAGATCGGCACTACACCACGTTCCCGCAGGATCTGCTTAATGAGGCAATTCTGTGGTTGGGGGATGCGATTCGTATAAGAGACGTTTTTAAAGCTCATGAACAATCGGTTAAATAGAACTTTTAAAAAGTGCTTTTGGGATTCTTCAAAAAGGCTACCAGCTGTAGTTCTAGGGACTAAATCATGGCGCGTGAAGGTACCCCAAAGGAACCACCAGCGCCAACAATGTCACTCGGGCCATAATTTTTTGGGCAGTGCTGTCATGCATCCCGATGATTCACGAGCCTGCTTCAATGCCACATCAAAAACAGTATGTCCAACTTCTGCGTGTTGAAGTTGACACCAATTACAGTCAGTTTAGGCGACCGGACGAGTATTACGTCTGCCATCACCGGACCGGGATGGTTGATGTTCTATTCGTGAAAACTTGCAAGCCCAGCTCCGGTGTATGGCTTGGTTATCCGCCGTCTTGGGTTACGTTGCGGGTTGCGGAAAAGCATACGCAAGCACACCCCGAAATTCGCCATTATCGTTTTGGGAACCCAAGGCCACGGTGTTTATCGAGAGTCATTCACCAAATGCTCGTAATATCGAGTCGTATAACGAATTCAGAAAATATATTGTCCATTTGGTTTTTAGATCACTTCATGGTTGGTCGCCTTGTCTCTATTTTCTTCGTTTTATGAGACAAAAAATAACAATGTGATTCTCCTACAGGAGTTTTGAAGTAGCTGTAACGTGTCTATCTGTAGCGTCTTCGATATGCCGACTCTTTTTAAAAGTATAAGATGAAAAACATTTTAGATCACCATTTTAGAGTAGACATTGGTGTAGTCGTACATATAGATTAAAGGCCTCTCGTTCGGCGTATTGAAATGCACATAAGTGAAGATATGAAGACTTTTCGGATGTCAAACTTGAAAATGAGATCAAGAAACTAAGAGTAAACGTATACATGTATCGCTTGTTGTCGAGACCGAGGAAACGAGAGGAATTGCGATGGCTAGAGTGTTGAATAATGAAAATCACTTTCTTCAAGAACTTATTGATGAATCAAATTCCGGCAGCGAGATCATCCCTCTAGCGGGAGCAGGAATCTCAGTAGCTTCTGGAATCCCTGCTATTCCTCAACTCGAAAAGTATCTTCGATCATGTGTGATGCTTGCACTACGATCTGATCGTGACAAGCGCAAAATCCCATGGACCCCGCACAGCCAGTGGCCTGAATTGACTTTCTTTGAAATAAATCCAGACCTCCGACCTACTGAGCCGACAATGAAGGAAATTAGTGATTCAGTAGTTTGGCAAAAGGGGTGGGGGGATACTTCTGAATGGCGACATGCATTGAATTTTTTGTCTAGACTCGAAGACAAAAACGGAAAGTTAGAACTAGGGCCTCCGCAAAATGCAATTATTGATTCATTTTTTCGACACGTGACAATGGACAAAACACCTAACCTTACACATCGGATGCTCGCGACGCTTGCCAGCGTTGGAAGAATCCGGCTTCTGCTGACGACTAACTTTGATGGATTGATTGAGGGGGCAATGCGGGATGCTCACTTAAGGTTGACTCCGGTTGCACTGCACAACAAAGCAACGCTTCCACCATACGAAACATTCGATAAGGATATTACGCTTCTAAAAATGCACGGAGGGAGATACGGGCTAAGAGCGGATGATTCATTAGATGTTCTTCCCCTTCAAAACGAAATCCAGACATTTCGAAATTACTTCTACCGACATGGGGAATCAAAATCGAGTGCTGTTCTACTAATTGTCGGAGCCTCACTCAATGATGCTCGAATGAAATCATTTCTTCGAAGCTTATTAGAAAAAAAAGATAATAGTTCATTAACTAAGATATTTTGGATTTGCTATTCCGGTTCCGATATTGAAACAGCAAGATCTTTCAGTGAAAATTCGTCTAATATAACTCTCCATCAGAGCAAGGATTCTGGACTTCTTTTATATAAATTCTACCAGATGCTAATGAAATCACTGCCATATCGAGGCGCAATTTTTCCGACACCTATGAATGTTTCATGGCCACCCAGTGCCCCTCTTGCTTCTCTTAACAAAACGAAAAGCGATGGAGATGAAGATCGAAACAATACGGATCGAATTATCAACTATGGGGAAGAAGTAGAACTTACATTAGAGTACGAAGCTGAGATGTACGATCTTGAGAAATCTGAAAGTATCTCGTCCATTGAATTAATACGTGGAAGAAGCCTCTTTTCGATCGTACGTAAAGAACTTAACGCGGAAATGGATCGAAACGCTTCAGTTGGAGGACCTGCATTTATCGGCTTACTAGGAAGTAGTGACTATCAGGGAATTACTACAATGGCGGGGGCTGTTTTTCATGACCGCGTTGAGAAAGGAGAACATTCTTTATGGTTCGATCTGGACGATTCAGGATCGACGAATGATTTCTTTGAGCAACTAAGGGCAAC
>CAXBFD010000147.1:0-13824 GCA_963974925.1 uncultured bacterium
GTTTGGGACGCAGAGGTCGCACGTTCGAATCGTGTCGCCCCGACTTTTAACTCGTATGGCTTCAATGTCTTACGAGTTTTTTTGGTCTGTTTATCAGATGCTGCTGGTCACGATAAGTGATTCGTTCTTCTGTGATTTTCCGTGTAAAATTACAGCCCTCTATGCCGCCTCGAATCGATTCCCTCGCCCACTGAACCCCAGCGTGGGATCTTCTTGCATCCCGCCATAATTTTCCAGAGAGACTCTCAAGAGGCTGCTCGAGCCCACCAGGTCAATTGACCGAAGCGTTAGGCACGCGGAGTCTGATCATAGCGATCCTCGATTCTATGACCAGACTGGCAAACCGTATTGAAAATGACACTCCGCTAAAATTCCAGGAAAATCGCTGATTACGCTGCTCTTTATGTGCCAGGCGCGTGGATGGTCAGCAAACCAGACATCATGCAACCGTCAGATTCAATGATTGTTGAATGTTGATTTATCGAAAGCCACCCCTTCCCACACTCAAACGCATGACTGAAGAAAGCGAAAACACGGTACACAACATTACAAAAAAATCCCCGAGGTTTTAACAACTCCGGGGATCTGTCAGTGAGATATCATTGTGCTGGTTTCAGGCTTAGTATTCTCCCAGAACTTCGCCATCGCTCACACCACTGAGTGCTCGGTATGTATCGTAGTTCATATTTTCACTCAAGAAGCTGACTCGCCCATCACCCATCAAAAAATGAGCTCCTCCAACATGCGTACTACTAAATGAAGCAAAGTTGTTACCATTGATCCGGTAAACTGCGGAGTTATATGTTGTAGCCCCAATCGTTGCTATTTTACGACCTGTTGAGGCACTAGCGCCGATACCAGTTGAGAGTGCTCCAATCCAGATGGAACCGATGTGGATACCATTTGTTGATCGTTCACCTGCAAGCATTACATTACTGCTACCATCTGTCATATCACGAAATTGTGTTTTCGAATTCAGATAAAACGCTCCTCGATATGTTATTGCAGTAGTGTAGGTAAACTCATCCCCTGTGGATACAACATAATTTGATTTCCCATAGACACCAGTACCGAAAGCAAGGGTGGAAGTTTCTAGTTGGCTGTTAATTCCTCCCGTGGGATCCGAAGGGCAAAGATAGGCTGGGATAATTGTACGTGCATCAATGAGTTCAACATTTTTTACAGTACCTGCATCTTGCCAGGGGCCTGTTCCTCCGACACCAGTAAACCCATTATGAGAATCAATTTGATTGTAAAGGGGAGCCTGATCAAGAAAAGGAAGAATCATGGTTCCCCACCCAATCAGGTTGCGATCTGTTCCGACAAGGATTAACCCCGAGGGTAAAACACGATGTGTGTCGTGATAGTTATGCAGCGCCAACCCGATTTGTTTCATGTTGTTTTTGCATGTACTGCGGCGTGCTGCTTCACGTGCCTGCTGGACAGCAGGCAGTAACAGTGCGATCAAAATTGCAATGATGGCAATCACTACCAGTAATTCAATAAGCGTAAATCCTCGTCTTTTATTCTGCATGACATTACCCTTTATTTAGTATGAGATTAAGCGCAAGCAAGCGTCTAGTAGAAAACAAAACCTTAACTAAAACTAAGATAGACGTAGTGTGATTGAGGTAAGTATTGTGTGAAGAATAAACCATAGTATAGTTTGCCATACCCAACACAAGGTGTACGTTATGACATTGGTAGGCCACCCATTTCCGTACGAGTTGTTATGAGTGCTTTGGGTAATCAGTATTGTTCCTCTTCCAGCCGGCTGCCGGGATCATCCTGTCGATACGGCGATACCCGAAACGAGGGGGACGACGCAGCAGCTCCAGGAATCGACTCACTTTTTCAGCCGCACCAACACTTTTTCTAGTTACTTCTTTTACAGCCCTTTCACCAACCTCATTACAAACTTTTTTAATTGCTTCTTCCCCGACTTCTTTGATAAAATATTGACCGCCTTTCTTGTGGATCAATTTTAAGCCTCCTCTGATAAGAAGACCTCCGTCAACAATATCGATAACAACAATAGTAGCGCCCGCAGTTCCTGCTGTCAGTATCTTCTCATCCAGCTGCTTTTGAGCGTCTTCGAGTCATCCCGTTGTGAAAGTTTGTGTCTACGATGTCTGAATTTACCGAAATGATGCGTGCCGTTCAGGCGGGAGATCAGGCTACTGCTGAAAAAATGCTGCCGCTGGTTTATGATGAACTGCGAAAACTTGCCGGGGATTATTTAGCGAAAGAGCAGTCCAGCCATGCCCGACAGGCAACGTCTTTAGTCCATGAAGCCTATCTGAGACTGGTGGGGAACGACGCGGAATGGAATGGAGAAGGGCATTTCTTTGGGGCGGCTGCGATCGCCATTCGCCGCATTCTGGTGGAAAATGCGCGGAGTCGAAGAAGTCTCAAGCGAGGAGGGAATGCAGTGCGCGTTGAATTGGATGACGTGACCCCCGTCACTCTGCCTGAACCAGTGGAAGATCTGGTTGCCTTGGATGAGGCACTCAACAGTCTTTCCACGGTTAACCCGCAAGCCACAGAACTGGTTCAACTTCTTTATTTTTCAGGGCTTACGTTGAATCAGTCTGCGGAGGTGATGGGAATGTCGCCCCGATCGGCCGACCGCCTTTGGGCGTATTCCAAAGCCTGGCTCCAGCGGGAAATGCGGAGTAATTTCGAAAATTCCTGAGATTTTCTGACGTCCTCAGCCGCTGCACTGCGCACTGAATGGTAGCGAGGTTCAAAGAGACCTGCCCGCGTCCTCTTTGTTCTGAATACCAGATTTCACAGCTGCCGGAGGTCGATTCGTGTCATTTCAGTCCAGAAACATACTCTCTCTATTGGTTACCCTTCTGCTTCCCTCTGCGTTATACGCCGGCGATCCGAACTGGCGCATGCCCTTTCACAGCCAGGCACTCGACGGTGGGGCTGGGACTCCAAAGTCCTGGGGCGTCGAGGAAGGAGCCAACGCTTCCGCCTTGTATGAAGGAGCGTCCGGGACGGTACAGCGCACGAATTACCCTGAGCAGAACCTGAATCAGGTGATGATGATCCTGGCCAATGCAGGGCCAAATCTGGGCAAAAAAGGAAAGAGTGAACTGGAAGAAGCCCAGCAGGAATTTGAGGAGCGGGTCGCGTCTGCCATGAAGTCGATTGATGAACTGTTTGATAAAGGGAAGGCGATCGCGATAAAGCAGGGCAATACGCATGCCGCCGATTTAATCGAACGACAGCGGAAGCGGTTTAAAGAGAATCGAATCTTGCCCTCAGTGATCCGGACGACTCAATTTGAAAAAGAAATCGTGGTGGCTGTCAGTGCGATCCAGAAAGCTTACCAGAGTGAAATCGTGGAGACTACACGCAACGGAGACAAGTCAAAAGCGTCCTTACTGGAAACGAAAGCCCACAACCAGATTTCGCCCTATGTGTTTGATGGTCGTCGAAACTATGTTCGCCAGGGAGGCGCCGTTTATTCAATTCAGCCGGATCAAAGCTGGCTGGAAGTGAAGAACCGCGGCAAGACCCATATCTACTTTAAAGAGGTGGCCCGCAGATCAGATTTTATTGAACTGAAATGCAAGACGACAGACATTCGCGTCCGTCTCTACAATGACCGGGTTTCGCTGAAGGATGGTTATTTTCCCTGGCGTCACTTCAAAAGTGGTGGCTGGGCACAATAAGTATTCAGCTGGGAAAAGACCGTGCTGCAAGCTGTATTGCAGGACTCAGGCAAAATGTGCGGGGGAGGAAAAGGAGCAACGATTGCTGGCCGATCGGTCTGTTTTTGCAGCTTCCTCTCTTTCTTCGAGTGAGCGGCGTCAACATAATAGTGACCAGCCATTAACGGCTTCCAGAAAACAGGCAGGTGTTTTGTGTCTGACTCAAGTTTTGCAAATGATCAGAGCGAATCCTCTAAGAGAATATTTGATATGAACGAACAAGAAATTTTTAACGAAGCTCTGGAGATCAATGATGCTCAGACTCGATCCGCGTTTCTTCTTCAGGCTTGTGGGGAAAATCAGCAGCTGCGAAACCAGGTGGATGCTTTACTCGAGGAGTACGAGAAGTCTGCTGAATTCCTCGGTGTTCCCGTTGTGGAACAAATGCGGAAAGTCAGTGATGCGACGCGTTTCGCGCCAGACGATGACAGCGCGCTGGAAAATGACCTGGATCTGAGTTTTCTGGAGCCAGCGACGGTCAGTAGTTCGCTGGGAAGTCTGGGACACTACGACATCCAGGAACTGATCGGTCGAGGTGGGTGCGGTATCGTATTCAAGGCGTTTGACCAGCGACTGCACCGCATTGTGGCCATTAAGGTGATGACGCCGGCCATGGCTGCCACTTCCCCCGCCCGCAAGCGTTTTTTGCGCGAAGCTCGTGCAACAGCGGCGATTCGTCATGAAAATGTCGTCAATATCTATGCGGTCGAAGAAGCCCCGCTCCCTTTTCTGGTCATGGAATACATTGAAAGTAAAACGCTGCAAGAGGTACTTGACGAAACAGGTCCTCTCGATCTCCAGACAATTCTGCGATTCGGGCAGATGATTGCCAACGGACTTGAGGCAGCTCACCTGAAAGGGCTGATTCACCGCGATATCAAACCAGCGAATATCCTGATTGAGTCAGGCACAGGCCAGGTCAGGCTCACCGATTTCGGCCTGGCACGCGCGGCGGACGACGCAAGCCAGTCGCAGAGCGGCATCATCGCCGGGACCCCGCTTTACATGTCGCCGGAGCAGGTCCAGGGATACAAACTGGATCAGAGGAGCGACCTGTTCAGCTTAGGGAGCGTCCTGTATGTGATGTGTACCGGACGGGCACCGTTTCGTGCCAGATCAACGCTTGCTGTTTTGAAGCGAGTCGTAGATGCGCAGCCACGCAGTATCCAGGAAGTCATCTCGGAAGTTCCTGGCTGGCTGGTTGCCATCATCAATAAATTACATGAGAAAGATCCAGCCAATCGTTTTGTTTCTGCACAGGAAGTTTCTGACCGGTTGTCGGGCAATTCCGAGGCAGCCGCTTTGGAAAACCAGTTCGTGGAAGATCCCGCTCCTTCAGTCTCGACCCGGCTGAGTCGTAGTCTGATTCCCTGGATGAAGATTGCGGCAATTCTGATCGTACTGCTTTCGAGTTTCGGTTTCACCGAAGCAACCGGCATCACCAATATGCGGGGGACCGTGATCCACTTGTTTTCTCCCGAAGGGACACTCGTGATCGAGGTGGACGATCCCGGCGTCAGTGTTTCAATCGATGGCCAGGAACTGGTCATTACCGGAGCCGGCGTCAAAGAGATCCGAATGAAACCGGGGCAATATCAACTGCAGGCGACCAAAAATGGTGAGATTCTAAAGCAGGAACTGGTCACAGTCACCCGGAATGGCCGACAGGTCGTGCAGGTGAGCCAGAAGCCCGCACTCGCCTCAGCCATACCAGAAGCTTCTAAGGCAGAATCAAAAACAGTTGATCCCGACCGACGCGCGGCGGAATATGTCCTCTCAGTCGGCGGTAAGGTCTGGGTTAACAAAGACTCGGCATTTACAGATGATAATGTGATTCAGACGCGCGAAAAATTACCCTCGGAACCATTTCGATTGACACACGCTGACTTAAAAACCAACCCGCGCGTGACCGATGCCGGGCTGGAAGCGTTCCGTGGAACAAAACACCTGCGCGGGATCTATCTGACGAATTCGTCGAATGTCGGCGACGCGGGGGTCGCTCAGCTAAAAGAGAACAATCACCTCCATGAGATTCATTTATGGGGCACAAAAGTTTCGGGGACGGGACTGAAGGCGTTCGAGAACTGCAGTGAGATCATCGATTTCTACATCGGCTATACCCGTGTGGCAGATGCAGACATGCCTTTCTTCCGCAACTTTGCCGGCTGGAAGACACTGCGGTGCATCATGATCTCCGGACTTGATATTACAGATGAGGGAATTGCCAATCTGGCTGGTGCGCCGGGGCTTGGCCAGATCCACTTAGAACGCACGAAGATTACCGACACCGGTTTGCTCCAGTTGGCAAAGTGCCCTAAACTGGGACTGATCTGGGCCTATGACACAAAGCTTACCAGGCAGGGAATCGAGCGTTTCATACAGGCGAGGGACGGCAAGTGTCGCGTCCTTTGGGAAGAGCCGGAAACAACCAAAGGACCGGCAGCATCCATGAGTTCATCGGACTCTCGCTGGATGCCGGATGCCGGGCAACGGGCATTTTTCGAGGATGTGGCCCGCATGGATGCGTCGGAGCAGGTGGCCGCGGTCTCTCAAAAATTGATGGACGTGAATCCCGGATTTGATGGCAAGCTGAAGCAAAAAATCGAAGAGGGCCGCATCGTCGGTCTGACCCTCCTGGCAGGAGATCATATCGCTGAGATCTGGCCTGTCCGAGCGCTGCCAGAGTTGACCTCATTCGTATGCGGCGGTACTCATCTGACGCATGGAAAGCTCGCGGACCTTTCACCACTGGTCGGGCTGCCGTTAACCAGACTGGATATCAGCAATTCAAGTGTTTCGGATCTCGCGCCCCTGAAGGGCATGAAGCTGATTCACCTGTATGGAGCCCATACCAAAATTAAAGACCTTTCCCCGCTATCGGAAATGCCGCTCAAGGTTCTGTTTCTCTGGAGCAGCCCTTATCTTTCGGACCTGTCTCCTCTGAAGGGACTGCAATTGACCAATCTGAACTGCGATTTCACGAAAGTGGCCGACCTGTCCCCGCTCCAGGGGATGCCACTTACAAATCTGGGAGTGCTTCAGACTCAAGTCTCCAGTTTGGCGCCGTTAAGCGGCATGCCTTTAAAGGAACTGTACTGCAACAACACTGGCACTTCAGACCTGTCGCCGCTGAAAGGGGCTCCACTGAATATACTCCACATTGAGAATACTCAGGTTTCCGATCTGTCTCCGCTCGCGGGCATGCCTTTAAAGAAATTGTGTATGGAAAAAACTCTGGTCTCCGACCTGTCACCGCTGGGACATATGCCGCTGGAACTACTGACATTGAGCCTGCCGCTTTTCCAGGAACAGGATGAGAAACTGTTAAACCAGTTACCCCTGAAACGTCTGGGGATGAATGTCAATGAAGTTCGTGAAGCGGAAGTTTTCTGGCGGGAGTGGGCGGCGCAAAAGCAAGCCGTCGAAGCGTTCGCAACCGCCTACGCCCAGGAGCCAGCCAGCGTACGGACCAAAGCGATTCTTGGCAAACTCCGTGAAGACGCGAACGGCGTCGGCCTGGTGCCGATCGTTGAAGAGGGCGTCGTCACGGAGGTCACACTGACCTTGCATCCCGAGTCTCAAGATATCTCATCTCTGCGCATGCTGAACTCACTCCGCAGCTTGACGCTGAAAGGGGGCACTCCCACACTCGATCTTTCTCCGATAAACTCTCTGCCGGTAGAATCACTCGTCTGCAGCGAACTTCAGGCACTCCGTAATCGCTTGATTCTGGCAGAGATGACCTCCCTGACCACCATCAATGGACACGCCAAGTTGGAATATCTGCAAAGCATCCAGCCTGGCAGTAAAACATTACCAGACAAATAATCTACGCATGCAGACTCAAATTCACTCTGTTTGATACCCGGGAAGAAGCGGTCCCCGCGTCTCCATGAGAATTCTGTCAGTGCGTCCGGTTTTTTTAAACTGCAGCCTGTTCTGGATTTTCAGGCAGAATTGATTGGCGTTTTCAGGGCGAACACTCTTATAATGAGAATCTGAGACGATTTCGGTTCCGCCGAAACTTCTGCTGAGTTATTTTCCCGATAGCAGTTGCTGATGTTCCCACCTGATTTCCCACCTTTGAAACCGTTATGCAGCCGTCAGAGCCTGATCTGTCTGGTCACGCTGTTCTGTTTCCTGACGACTTCGGTGGGATTTCCGCTTGAACCTGCGGGAACTCCGCAAGCCGGTTGTCAGTGTGGAAAGAAGCTTCAGGCGTCTAAGTCTTGCTGTTGTTCTCGTGCGACTGTTGCCAGTGACAGCGAAAGTCAACCGCGATCCTGTTGTGTCCGCGAACAGGCGAAGACCTGTTGTGCGACAAAGACAAAACAGGCACCCGATGAAACTGCTCCTGCAATGGTCGCCGCCTGTGGTTGTGGTGGCACGCCTGCAGCAGGCATCCTGATCAATCAGGACCCTCGTCTGGTGGGACCGCCGACGCTGATTCTGAGTTCATTCCTGCGGGAATCCTGCTGTCTGCGGGTTTCGTTTTTTCTTCCCGATCTTTGTCTCCCACCAGAAACTCCTCCGCCGGAATTGTGCAGCCTCTGAGTATTAAGACCAGATGCATTCTGCGGACTGACCTCGGGTCAGCCTGCGCACATTTTCTAACATTTCAGGAGTTTCAAAATGAAACCAACCAGTGTGTGCTGCGCGCGACGCGTGCGCGGCTTTACCCTGATCGAACTTCTGGTGGTGATTGCCATCATTGCCATTCTGATTGCCCTGCTGCTGCCCGCCGTTCAACAGGCACGCGAAGCAGCGCGGCGAAGCCAGTGTAAAAATAATCTCAAGCAGCTGGGACTGGCGCTGCATAATTACGAATCAACGCATCGGGTGTTCCCGCCCGGGGGGCTGGGATATCCGTATGTCTGGTCTGCGCATGCCCATCTGCTCCCCTTTGTGGATCAGGCAAATCTGCAGAACCAGTTTAACTACGATGTCCCCCCTCTGAATGCATTCAACTCCTCCGGAAGTTTTGATGTCACACAGGTCGGGAACAATGATACGGCTGCGCGCGTGCGGCTGCCTCTGATGGTTTGCCCCAGCGATAAAGATGCCGTTCCCGGCTCGGACTATTCGGGCATCAGCTATCCTGCCTGTGCCGGCTCGGGCCTGAATGGTTCGGGAACAACCGACGATGGCTCAATCAGTAAAGCAGACGGCGTTGTCTTTTCTCAGTCCCAGATCCGGTTCCGCGATGTGACTGATGGAACCAGCAATACAGTCGCGTTTGGCGAACAGTTAATGGGAGACGGGCAAAACACCGCCCCCCCCACCGGCAACTTTCGCTTCCGCGTGGTGGAGCTCTCATTGGGAACGCAAACGACTCCCGACGCTTGTTCTGCCGCTGCTGCTCCCGCCTGGTCCGGCCAACGAGGTGCCAAGTGGGTTAACGGACATCTGGCTGACACGATGTATAACCACTGGTACGGGCCCAATTCTTCGAACCCCGACTGCCAGAACGGATTTCACAATTTTGCGCTGGTCAGTGCCCGCAGCGCCCATGTCGGGGGCGTGCAGGTAACGCTGGTGGATGGCAGTTGTCGTTTTGTCGGCGAGAATATCAATTCCGATCTCTGGCGTGCGCTGGCCACCCGTGCCGGCGGCGAAGTAATTGGCGAATATTAATCATCACAACTCATTCGGATGACCCGTGCGGTGATCCGAATGAGTTTTTCTTACAGGAGTAGAATATGAAAACGTTTCTCTTTTCTCTGCTGACGCTGTGTCTGGCATCTGTCTCGGCGTCCGCCCATGATACGTGGGTGGAAACGAATACGAATCTGATCCGGGCGCGGGACGCGGTTTACATCAATCTGAAGCTGGGAAACCATGGGAATCATCATCGTGATTTTAAGATCGCCAGCAAGATCGATCTGGAGGGCTGCCGTCTGGAAGTGATTGATCCCGCGGGAAAAATTTATGATCTGATCAGCGAACTGACAGATACCGGCTACGCGCCCAAAGAAGGCTACTGGCGCGGAAAATTTGTGCCTGTGAAACCGGGCTTGTATACGGTCGCGCATTCGCTGGATCGGATTGTGAATCACGGCAAGCCGGTGCGGGCGATCAAAAGTGCGAAGACCTGTTTCGTCGTGAGTGCCCGCCTGGATCAGACGCCTGTAGAAAATCCGGGTTTCGACCGGGCATTGGGACATCCGCTGGAACTGGTGCCGATCCTGAATCCCGTAACTCCCATGGGGCCGGGTAAACCGCTGGAAGTACGCGTCGATTTCAAAGGCAAACCGCTGCCGAACACCGTCGTCTCGTTTGTCCCGCAGGGAGTCACGCTGAAGGAAGGATTTGATGAGCAGTACGAGCGGAAGACGGACGCCGCGGGCCGCGTTTCGTTCACGCCGAAAACGGGCAATCAGTATCTGGTAGTCGCGCATCATCTTGCAGAAGAGGAAGCAACAGCAGAGTACCAGGAGACCGCATACGCGGCCACGCTGACGGTTTTCGTGCCGGAAGTCTGCCCCTGTTGTGGCGACTGATTTCAGTGAATCGTTGCAGAACCTAATCCACCAAACGCAGCGCGGAACATGGTTGTTCCCGCTGCGTTTGGTGCTGATTTTGAACTTGACCGCGTCTCGGCCATCGGGATGATGCTTAGTCTGCGTCGCGCGCGAGCACACGGTTTTTTCAGCTGATGTTGCTGAACCTCTGGAAAAATCAACACTATAAAAACCCCTTGTTTCAGCACGATTTTCAAAATCACTCCTCTCCGGCACCTCGTTTATCGATTGGCATCGCAGAGTATCATTCCCCCTTCCGGAAACGTCATCAGAACTTCCCGGCAGATCACATGTCGTTCGCAGGAATATTTTCATACTCCCCATTGACGCCTCCACGCCGTTGAAGATGATGCGTCTCTCACACAATCGCACAGTGACAGGAACGAGACAGATCAAAGCACAAAACCAGAACATGAAATCATCCTCAAAAAGTAAGGGCGGAACCCATGTGTTAGCCCGCCTGACGGTGGTCGCTATTAGCCGCAGGACGCTCGCCCCGGTTCTTCCCGTTTGCAAAGACCAATTCGAATTCAGAAACACTACCCGGCCGCCGTTTCGAACGGCAAAACACAAATCCTACCAGAGATCACCGGCCCCGCTTAGATGAACTTTCGACACCTGCCACCGTTGAATTTCGAAGCAGGCAATGGTGGTATTTCTTTAAGCGTGTGCTACCAAACGGGGGGGCGCGATGTTAAGATGGGCACAATTGAATTGGGACATCCCAGTTAACGTTCTCATTGTGTAACGCAAGTGCAATCAGTTGTAATTCAAAAGGAAGAGACCTCATGAGATTTAGCAAAGCAGGTCGTCTGTTCGACGCCAGCAGACTGTTCATTGCCATTGGTTTGAGTTTGGGTGTGTTTTTGAATGTGACGCATGCGAAAGAGCCCGCTCAGGGGGACGCGCAGCAGATTCAGCTGGGTGATAAAACCAGTCTGGAAATCGTTTATATTCCAGAGGGTAAATTCATGATGGGCAGTACGGCTGCCGAAAAGGAATGGGCGGTGAGTGAAGAAGGGGGGGCTCGATTCTCTTCCGGTGGCGGGTATCGAGAGGCTTACGAAGGTGAACCCCGGACGATGCACGTCAAAGATGGCTTTTGGATGGGACGCACCGAAGTGACTGTGAGACAGTTTCGAAAGTTTGCGGATGAAACGGGTTATGTTACCGATGCCGAGAAGCCGGGGGGAGTCACACAATGTTACGATCCCAAATGGATCCCCAATCAAGGCATGGTCGGGCCGCCGCATCCCTGGCTGTCGATGCCTGATAAAAGCTGGCGAGATCCCAATCATGGTGTGAAAGAGCAGGATGACTTTCCCGTCGTCTGTGTGAGCTATAACGATATGAAAGCCTTTTGCGCCTGGCTGTCGAAAAAGGAAAGCGACGCAGGACGACTTCCCGAAGGATTGGTTTACCGACTCCCGACAGAAGCGGAGTGGGCCTATGCCTGTCGCGGCGGGCGGAGTGACAGTAGTTATTTCTGGTGGGGAAACGATCTCAACGATGCGAAAGGTCGACTGAATATTTCGGCCATCGATTTCCTGCCGAACGCGGATTTTGTCTGGCCGGGCGCTAAGCTGATCTGGAGCGACGGTTATCCGATGGTCTCTCCCGTTGATCATTACGGAGAACGGGGGCGAAACGGATTTGGGCTGGCTGACATGTGCGGCGGCGTATGGGAATTTGCACTGGACCACTTTGATCCTGAAGGCGGCCATGAAGACGTGTTTTATGTCGATGCAAAACAAAAGACTGTTGCAAAGCCAGTCTGTCGCGGAGGAAATTTTTACGACGTTCCCGGAAATGCACGGTGTGCAGTTCGTCTCGGCATTACCAGTGTGACCTATTCCGATTCCCGGGATGGATTTCGAGTTTGTCTCGGCGTGCCTCGAGAAACCAAAGCGGTAAAAATCGCTCCGTAAGTGAGAAAAAGGTGTCAGGAACCTTTAATTGAATATTACGGCGGAGCAGAAAAAAGTTCCTGACACCTTATCTGCTCCCGAAAACAGCAGCGTAAACAGTAGTCATCACGTACGAATGGCCAAGAAAACTATTTTTGGTTCCGGACACCTTTATTCTGTCTAGTTTCACTCTTGAATAAACCTTCGAACTTCAAGAATGGCGATCTAATCTATCTCTTTATTGATCACGCTCATAAATCTAGCCCGCTATCAAAAAGTTCCAGATTATTTTCGCTGATCTGGAATCCTGCAGCCGCAACAAAATGTCTCACACCTCCAACTACTAAAATTGTGATCTCATCTTTAGTAATTTCTCTTTTGAATAATTTTTGAATTGATTTATGTTCTTCGCTGGTCGCGGCATCGATATCTAATTTATCTAAATGTTTTGGAACCGAAATATAATCTACTGCTGTAAATATTAAATCAATATTATAGTTGTGACCATCTGTCGGCTGGCTCCGAATTAGTAATCGTGAATGATGGACGCTGAAATCCCATATTCGAAAGTCTCTTCCATTAAAAGTGTGGTTCATCTAGACAAAGTCCTATTAATTATTCAAAGGGATTTGATTTCCTTACGAGGCCTTCAAACCATTCAATACTATCCCACACTTTTGGGTTTTGATATATCTCTAATAGTTCCCAATCAGTAGGAAGAAATAAAGGGGTCAGGACTCTTATTTAATGAGTCCTGACCCCTTTATTTATCCAGAACGCAGCATAATGCCAGAAGAGGTTTTGCCAAACTCAATTTCCAGCGAACTGGCAAAAAATCGGAAAATTAAACACGCGGCAACGTCGCGCTGGGGCCGTTGCGCAGCGACATATCAAAATTTCAGCGGCAGTGCCATTCGTCGCTGTCCCTTTTACGTCTTCATACCGCTCTTGACGTCATCAATCCAGCTATAGTCGTGATTAATAAATTTTTTATATGACGGGTGTGTATGAGGTAAATTGATAACGTGAGTATATAGACGCTTTGAATCTTCCTGAATTTGCAGCGCTTTCGTTCTAGAATCAAAAATTTCAAAATCTCCATTCAATAAATCTGGCGCAAATTCTTTTAGTTGGTCAATGAACCATAAAATTTGTGAAGCAAAAAGTTCTTCATCAGTGCCATTATCATGAATAGGAGGGAGATGGCTGTCTGCTCCAATAACATACGCAAAATAAATAAATCCCACTTCATAGTTCGAATAACCCGAAAGATCATGAATATTGAATTTTGTCAAAAAATCATGATCGTCAAAGACAAATTTCAACTCCAATAAATCCGAATGAAATACGACAGATTTTGAATTAATAGAAGAGACTTCCCATTCCAGGCGTGAGATCATGTTCAAGTGATCCAATAATTGTTCAATAAGAGATTCGTTCATAATTCATCTTCAATACTATCTAGTTGACATATTGCTGTTAATATTTACCTTACTTTTATCATTCTCCCCAACTCTGCAAACCACTTATAACCCTCTTTATTCAAATATTGAATTTCGTCTGCAAATGCACCAGTCAAATTCTGTCCTTCAGGAATTGATATTGGAACAATATCATGACCCCTTTATTTATCCCCCTGTCATATTTTTACACTCCCTTTTTCCATTACTT
>CAXBFD010000148.1:0-13622 GCA_963974925.1 uncultured bacterium
CTTTACCAGGCATCTTGAAATATACCAGGTAATGCAGGCCTTTCATGTGACCTTCAATCTCATAGGCAAGTTTGCCATCCTGCCAGGGACGGTGCGCCACAATTTCTGCACCTGCTTTTTCCAGAATTTCCATTACATGAGCGATCGTACCTTCATGGTCAGCGGCAAATTTCCCACTGTCCAACAGGAACATTCCTTCATAATTAGCCATCACGACTTTTTTCTCTGCTACAGACAAGACTTTTCTCCTGGAATAATTTGACCTCATTACAGGTCAGATTGATGATCAGATTCTCATTTTTATTATTATATCAGCCGGATCGAAATCAAGCCGGGATGTCATCCTTCAGGTGCATTAACCTGATTCATGGCAATTTCGAGACCATCCTGAATCCAGCACTCAACCCCTTTAGCAGCGGCTTCAACCGCCTGAGGTATCAGTTCCAAATCTTTTTTAGACCGAAAACGCCCTAATACATGATCCGCCGCTGGAAATCCTGCAGGAGGTCGCCCGACGCCAATTCTCAGACGAGGCACATCCTGAGTATTCAACTTCTGGATAATGTCCTGTAAACCTTTTTGACCACCGGCCGAACCAGCCCCCCGCATACGGAGACGTCCAACAGGCAAGTTCATATCATCACAAACTACCATCACATCAGTCGAGGGCAGTTTGAAAAACTTAACCAATGCCGCAACGCTGCGACCACTTAAATTCATATACGTTTGCGGTGCCACCAGTAAAACCTTGTCACCAGCAAACGAAAACTCACCCACTAATGCCTCAAACTGACTTTTATAACCAGACACTCCGTGCCAGTCTGCCAGTTGAGACAGTACATCAAACCCGACATTGTGACGCGTTCGTTCGTATTCTTTACCGGGATTCCCCAGTCCTACGACCACTTTCACAACGTCACCTGTCAGGTTCTTAACTCAATCCCATTAAAATCGCTCTCGCAGCAGCTACTCTGCTGCAGGAGCTTCTGCTTCTGGTGTTTCGACTTCTGTTTCTTGTTCTTCTTCACCCTTAGGTGCAACCACATGCACAACAACCTGATCTTCGGCGTTATGCAGCTTGGATCCACGAGGTACGATCACATCACGAACATAAACGGCATCGCCAATTTCCAGCGAATTGATACGCACAGGAATATCGTCCGGAATATTGTGAGCCAGACAGTCCAGTTCGAGTGAATGCAGAGGCTGTTCCATGATGCCACCAGAGACAACTCCGGGAGATGTTCCCCGCAATCTAACGGGAACTTCGACCGTCACGCGTTCTGAAGCATTAATGCGAACCAGATCGACATGCAGAATTTGCAAGCCGAATGTATCCCATTGCAGCTCCCGCAGCATCGTTTCCTCAACTTTACCATCGACATCAATCTCAAAAACGCGTTCCCGGTTTTTGACGAGATTTTCCAGGTCCTTGCTTTCGACACAAACATGGGCAGGTTCCTGCTCATGACCATAAACGACAGCAGGAATCCGGCCTGCGCGGCGAATGCGGCGGCTTTCGATTGATCCCAATTTGTCCCGCTTGAAAGCACTGATTTTCGGCAATACAAAATCGTCTGACATTTCCCAACGTTCCTCAAGAAGTGACCTGACATAACGCCCGATCGACTCTTCTATTAAAGACTTTTGAATCTATAACTTGACACTCTGTAATTTAAACTGTTGATCATCAACAAACACGGCAAGAAACAACCCCATCCCCTGCCCACTCATGGTTTGTGCTTATTTATATTGTATTCTCATCAGGATCATATCATCACCTGACAGCGCACAATTTTGATTCAGGGGGCAATTGAAGCGACCCAACTCGAAATATGCCGGTTGGTTTTTTCGCTAGTTTGCGATAGTTGAAGCGTGCAAAAATAACTTCCCGCGCATAAATCTGCAACCGATTCCCCCCTCTATCTTGGCTGAAAGTCATAAGACAGGCTGATTTTTCTGAATTCCTACCGTCTCAGCTGCCCTGACCTGTCCTGTTTCTCCTTGATCTGCACAGACCAGAATACACATGAACACATTTCTTTTCAACCGTACCATACAACCCTGGTCAGCAACCTCATAAAAATCAAGAGTCCGAGAATCCGTCAGATTACGTATTGGCTCAATATAATCTGGCTGTAGAATAGAAAAAGAGTTTTCAAGAACATGCTGACTTCCCGATGTCTTTAGGTTGAGAGGGCTCCTCTTCCTGCAACGGGGCGTCTCTGATCTCATTTTACCTGTCAGGCAACCAGAAGGCTGCGTTGATGTCTACAAGCATTCTAACCCGGACGATTGTCCTTTTCGTCATAACTGGCCTGATCCTGCCAGCATCTTTCGCTGTATCTGCAGATGAGAATGCAGAGAAAGAGAATGCTTTTCAACCCAATGCCCCAAAACAGGTCCCGGCCCAGAATCCGTTGAATCCGCTCAAGAAAATCATTCAGGGCTGGTTCGGTCAACCCCAGCAGGCCCCCGGCCAGCAAGCAGACATCACAGCCAGATCAAACGACCCCGATTACTACCGCTTCCCTCAGGATCTGGAACAGGAACGCCGATTAAAAAACGTTCAACGCCTGATCGTTGATCAACAATGGGAGGCGGCGCGGGAAAAGCTGCAACTGATGCTGGAAAACAGTCTCAATCTCCCTGTGCATGTGGCCGGCGAACGTTCTCTGATTACAGATCGGGAATTGATTTACCAGTTATTGGAACTTCTGCCTGCCGAACAACGTGAAAAATTCAACCGTCAATATGAGGCATTGGCTGAAAAACTTTTCAATGATGCCCAGCTGAACGACGCCCCTCCGGAAGTCTACGCCGAAATTGCCACTCGCTTTGCCAGCACGCCTTCTGGCTGGCGCGCGATGAATTACCTGACGTCCTATCATCTGGATCGGGGTGAATTTGGATTAGCTGAACAATACCAGCAACGTCTGTTGAAATCCCATTCGCCGATTACGGAAACTCCCGAGTGGAAAACAAAAGCCGCTTTTATCTACAAACAAACGGGAAAACAGTCGCTCATTGCAGGACTGTTCGATTCTACCAGGGATACTTTACTCGAAAACAAGCCGATCAAAATTGGAGGGACTGTCGAAACCCCCAAAAACTGGTTGAATAAACAATCGGCTCTCATGACACCTTCGAATCTGCTGCTGGACGAATGGCCGATGCTGCTTGGCTCTCCCAGTCGCGCTGCACGGGCAAAAAATGCCGACCCGCTACTGATTCCCCGCTGGTCCTATCCACTGACATCAAACCATGCAATCCAGTCGTCGCTGGATCTGATTCAGGAAGATCTGGTAAGCACCCAGCACGCCACGATTCCTGCACTACCCCCACTGGCGATCAGCGGGAGAATCGTGTTTCGAACTCTGAATGGCGTTCAAGTGCTGGATGCCCGCACGGGAACTCCGCTCTGGGAATCTTCGCTGGAAAACTCGCCTGAGGCGGCTTATATCACTGCCCAGTTAAAGGGACTCAACACTCCACAGGCACGTGGCCTGTTTGACGCTGATCCGGAAATACAGGCATTGTCCCCTTATAATGGATCAAATCCAGACGTTCACCCTTTGACCAGCCTGATCTACAGGAATGCCAACTGGGGCAGTCAGAGCAGTGATGGTCAGCGTTTATTTATCCTGGAAAGTATGCGACTGAATTTCGGGTCTGCCGGCTCTGTTCGCAATTTCAACCGCTTTCGCCAAAGGGGACACGATCTCGAAGCAAATGTCTGGTCATCCAATCAAATCATTGCCTATGACCTGAAAACGGGACAACCTGCCTGGAAAGCGGGGGGCACCAGATTTGATGAGCCCTTCGATCTGCCACTCGCGGGAACGTTTTTCTTCGGCGCTCCCACACCGGCAGGTAACGAATTATATGTGGTCGGGGAACGCGATCGTGAAATCCGCGTATATGCCCTCGACCCGCAGACCGGTGAAGAACGCTGGTCTCAACAGATCGGCAACGCCGACCAGGACGTTGCGATTGAGAAGGTCAGACGCTGGTGGATTGCACCAGTGGCCGTCGACCAGGGAGTTCTCGTCTGCCCCACAACCATCGGCTTACTGACCGCCATTGATCGCTTGAATCATTCGATCCTCTGGTCAACACAATATACCACTGCCGGTTCAAATGATCCCGATCAGCGATTCAATCGCTTCAGCCAGACTCCCTTTGAACCTCTGAATCAGCGTTGGTGCCCTTCCGCCCCGGTCATTACCGGAAACAAGGTGATTTATACTCCCCCCGATGAAGACGCTTTGATTTGTCTCGATTTAATCACAGGCTCCCCGTGCTGGGCAAAACGGGCCAAAGAAACATTTCTGTATCTGGCGGGTGTTGCAGAAGATCGTATTCTGCTTGTCGGTTTGAACGGAGTTACGGCGATTTCGCTGACCACAGGAAAAACAATCTGGAACACTGCTTTCGAAATATCAGCCGGTTGCCCCTCCGGACAGGCCGTGATTGCAGACCAGCGTCTGCATGTCCCTCTGCAAAGTGGTCAGATCTGGACGCTGGATATCGAATCGGGAAAAGTCATCAACAGACTATTCCGCGAAAATCACGGTCAACCTCTGGGCAATCTCATAATCCATGATGGACAATTTTTATCTCTCAGTGCGACAGGCCTGGTCAGTTTCGAACAAAAACAGACATTCGAAGCACAAATCGAACGGCTCAAACAGCAAAACTCCCAGAACGATTTAGCACTCCTGCAGGAATCGAAACTGTTGATGATGAGCCGTCACTACCAGGAGACGCTGACGAAACTGCAGCAAATTAACAGTCGGCAACTCTCTGCGACACATCAGACTGAATTTCAAACACTGATCGTGAACTGCCTGTCGGCGCTCATTCGGTCTGATTTCCAGAAATATGACCCGCTGGTTGATCAACTCAAACAGCGCGTCAGTTCGGACAGCGAACGGACCGAACTTCAAAGATTACTGATTGATCGCTCCATCGCCAGACAGCAATTTTCAGACGCACTCGATTTGATTCTGGAACTGGCTAATACGCCCGAGAAAACGTTCATCCAGACGGCTGACACGGAAACACAAATCGACTCTTGGATTGCCGGAAAAACCTCTGACATCTGGAATCAGGCCAGCCCTGCTCAGCGTGATCAACTTGCGTACCAGATTGCCCAGAGAACACAACAGGCCTTAAGCTTTGAACAGCAGGACCAGGCACGATTCCTTCAACAGTTTGGCTTTCTTGAAGCCACGACACCGGTTTTACAACAAATCATTGAAACTTCAATTCAATCCGACCAGTTCTATGAAGCCGAACTGTGGATTTCACGGCTGGTCAAACATAAAAAACCAGAACTGGCAGTGCAGGGACTGGTCCGCATGGTGGAACTTTGTCTGAAATTCCAACTGAATCCGGATGCAGATTTTTATCTGGAGCAACTCTCAGGGTATGACCCGAGCCTGGTCGTCGCAGAGAATCAAACACTCCAGCAATTCCTGGAACAGAAACAGCAGACGGGTCGCGCGGACGCGGAAAAAAACAGTCGGGATATCTGGCAGCCGCAGAATCTGAAACTGATCGTCGCTGGCAGAGTCCCTCATCTGTCAACCTGGGATCTGAACACCAGTGCTTCCAGTCTCCCTTTCTACCAGAACAGAAATCTGGCTGTGAACCCGAAAGAAAATCGACTGACGATGATCACACCTTACGATAAGCACATGATCTGGTCGACTCCGCTACGCTCTTCAAGCCATTCGCGGTCATCCGGTTTCAATGAAAGTGAAGTGATCGGCCATAACGTGATCCTGCAACACCGGGACATGCTGCACCTCTTCGATCTGGTAGGCCAACAACTGATCTGGAGCCAGAAACTGGAATCGGAACAGACGAACCGATATTACGCCAGTTCCTATCGACTGACGCCTGCCCCGCTGGGAAATGAAACCACACTGGTGCATCGGCATCATCCCTCCATCGCGATTCGTAATGTCGGTATGATTGCTGCGGCCAACTCAGATTACACCTGCTATTACAGCCGCCGCAAGATCGTCCTGATTGACACCAGAACCGGAAAAGTACGCTGGACCCATGAAAATGTCGATCAAGATACCAGGGTCCTCGGAGATGACCGCATGATCTATTTTGTCACCCGGGATCGCATCACAAAGAAGATCCTGCGTGTCAGCGATGGGCAACTCGTCGAACCAGGCAATGCCCGTGACGATCTCCAAAACGCCATCTATCAAGGCGACACGGGTTTCGTTTCAATTTCAGCACCAGACGAAAAAAAACGCCCTGGCCAGAAGTCCGGACAGACATCCGTCTACAGTTTTCACCCGCAGTCCCAGGAGCAAAACTGGAGTCTTGACTTCCCTCGGAATTCTCAGTTCGGGCTGTTTAACCATCACTTTCTGTCCGTTTTGAATACGAAAGGAGAACTCTCAATTGTGGACCTGAGAACGGGCAAAAAATCCTCTCTGGAAACACTTCCGCAAACAGAACTCAAACAACATAAAAATTTCTATCTGGTCTCCGATGGGAAATACATTTACTTTGTCAGTCATTCCCAGTCGAGCAATGACATTTCGGTGAACGTCCCCTCAATTCCCGTTAATGGTATGCTGTATGTTTTTGATCGCCAGACAGGCAAACGACTCTGGAACCAGGAGTTTCAGAATCAGCATCTGGTTCTGAATGAGCAGAATTCGCTGCCGGTTGCCCTGCTTGTCGCTCGAAACCACAAACGAACGGGAAATCGCTCCACCAGCATCATCCACTTACAGGCCGTGGACCAGCAAACGGGCAAAAGTCTGCTGAACTGGGAAGCCCCGATCGAGTCAAATATTCGGTCGCTTGATGTAGACTACCGCCAGAAAATGATCGAAATCCTCACTTTTAATGTAAGAATCCGGCTTTACGATGCCGATGAATTAGCTGATCGGAGCATCAAGCCGACTGCCACCGGTTCAAAATCCGCCCCGAAAAACCCCTCCCAAATCAATCCTGCAGAAAAGAAATAGAAAATCCCCTTGCGAAACTGAACGCATCAAAATACAATGATATAGTTCCTATTTTGCCGATTCTCTCAATTCTGAAGAGAGTGAGTATGCACCCTGTTTTTGTCCTGTTTTTGATTGTTTCCCTGCTTCTGCCCGCCGTTCCGGTGACGGGCTGCGAGTGTGGTCACAAACAACCCAGCTCTTCCAACAGCTGTTGTTGCAGGCAATCTGCTTCCGAAGAGACGCAAACACAAAAATCCTGCTGCTGTCAGGCCTCTCCACAATGCGACCAGCAGAAAACGCCGGGAACGAATCAGATTCAGTGCCAGAAACAAAGCTGTCACTGCCATCAGTCATTCGCGCAACCGGCGACCCTCGCTCCAGTTAAGTCAACAGAGCTGGCACAACAGTTGCGTTGCTGTTTTGAATCCATCGATCTGATGCCTGAGCTTGCTCTGTCTGATCAGACTGCGTCTCCCTTCATTTTGGAGATGTCTCCCGCTGCGCTTCCCCACTCCTCAGGGGAATTTTGCGCGCACTTCTGCCTCTGGTTAATCTAAACCGGCCGCAATTCTATACCCGGATTGACCAGATCCGTTCTGCATGCCCTCAGCCTCCTGTGTCTGAAAACATGCGCCACTTCTTGTCGAACGAATCGCTTCTGCAGGAAATTTGAACGGAAATTACTTTCAGCTACGTGTTGTTCAAACATTTTGAAACCATTTCACACTTTTTAACTTTCAAGGAGAAACCGATGCGTCAAATTTTATCGATCGCAGCTTTACTGGCTGTCGTTGCTTTTGTAGGCCAAACTGTTGCCGCTGATGGCGAAGCCAAAGCAGTCTGCCCGGTTGCTGGAAAACCAGCCAACCCAGCCCAGACTGTGGAATACAAAGGAGCCACAGTCAGCCTCTGCTGCGGAAAGTGCAAAGCAGCCTTTACTGCGAATCCTGCTAAATTCGCAGCCAAAGCAAACCTGCAACTGGTTGCCACCGGACAGGCGAAACAGGTCAACTGTCCCTTCGCTGGCAAACCAGTCAATCCTGCCCAGTCTGTGACTGTTGCCGGAACTGAAGTCCAGTTCTGCTGTGGTGGCTGCAAAGCCAAAGCATCTAAAGCAGAAGGTGATGATCAAATCAAACTGATCTTCAATGACACAGCCTTCGATAAAGGTTTTAAAGTCACCGAGAAGAAGTAGTCTCGTTTCAAGCTTCCCCCCATGATGCATTTTTGCGGGCCAGCATGATGGGGGGAAGTGATTTGAGATCTGAATTCACGAACCGTGATGGGGAGTGGGAGTGTCTTTCGAGATCCTCCCATTCTTTTTTAAACCCTCGCTGAATTACGTCGAATATTCAGAATTCAGACGCACGTATTCCTGCGTCAGATCGCTGGTCCAGAAGACAACCGTTTCCTCTCCAAAAGGAAGTTTCACCCTGATCGACACATCGCGGTTCTGTCTGATACTGTCAGAGACGGCCCGCTCGTCGAAATCAACCGGCAATCCGTTTTGATAAATCAGCGTACCATTGATATGCAGCACGATATCCTGCTCAGTCAGTTTCACGCTGGTCCGTCCGGTGGCAGACACAATCCGCCCCCAGTTAGGATCCGCGCCGGCAATCGCAGTTTTGACTAATGCATCATTGGCAATCGTCCTGGCGATCTCATGCGCTTCTGTTCTCTGCTTTGCGCCAGAAACTTCAATAGTGATAAAATGGTCGGCTCCTTCCGCATCGCGGATGATAGCCTGCCCCAGTTCCATGGCGACTTCATCGACAACAGTCTGTAAATCACTCAACTCCTGATCTGAAAGTTCCCCTGCGTCCGCCGCTCCATTGGCCAGCAGGAGGACCGTATCACTGGTACTGGTGTGTCCTTCCACTGAAACACAATTGAAGCTGCGATTGACTGCGTGCCTCAACATTTGATCGGTTTGCGAAGCGTTGAGCCGCGCATCGGTCATAATGACTGACAACATCGTCGCCATATTCGGAGCAATCATCGCCGCCCCTTTCGCAACGCCACTGACTCGTACTGTTGTTCCACTGATCGAAAGCGTGCGGGCTGCCTGCTTGGGAACAGTGTCGGTTGTCATCATGCCCCGGGCAGCGTTCAGGAACGCCTGCGAATCGGAATCCAGCTGGCGCACCACTTCGGGAATCCCCTGTTCAATGGGCGCACGAGGCAGAAAGTGGCCGATAATCCCCGTCGAGCAAACCAGAACTTCGGCATCATCGAAGTCAAGTGCGCTGGCCACCTGATGAGTCATCCATCGCGCATCTTCGATTCCACGATCCCCGGTACACGCGTTGGAGTTGCCTGAATTGATAATCACCGCCCGAATCGAATCTGAGGGTACACGTTCGCGGGACACTTTCACCGGGGCGCCACACACCTGATTTGTGGTGAATACACCGGCTCCACAGCAGGGCGCATCGGAGACAAACAAAGACAGATCAAAAGTCGATTTGTTCTGCTTGATGCCACAAGCCAGACCGGCAGCGCGAAAACCCCGGGGTAAGATCATTTCAGCGGTCAACTGCTTCTCCTTAGATATATCATCGATTTCAGACGATCAAACCTGTCGTTTCAGGATAACCGGCCATCAAATTAAAATTCTGAACGGCGACTCCCGCAGCGCCTTTGATCAAGTTATCGATTGCGGAAAAGACAATCAATTGATCGCCGGCAAACTGCACGGAAATATCACAGTAATTCGTCCCCGAAACGTCTTTGGTCGCGGGAATCCGGTCAATCACCCGTACAAAAGGTTTCCCCTGATAAAATGACCGATAAACCTCCAGCAACTCATCCCGACTCACGGCTTGAGTCAGTCGCGGATACATGGTCGCCAGAATTCCTCGATTCATGGGAGTCAGATGCGGCGTGAAGACAACCTGGACCTGTTTCCCGCCGACCGTGGTCAGCACTTCTTCTATTTCCGGTGTATGACGATGCGTGCCGACACTATAGGCGGTAATGCTTTCATTGCATTCGGGATACAGCGTTCCCAGTTTGGGATTGCGGCCTGCGCCACTCACGCCACTTTTGGCATCAATGATGATTCCGCTGGGCTCGATGAAACCACCTGCCAGTATCGGTGCCAGCCCTAAAATCGCGGCGCTCGTATAACATCCCGGATTGGCAATCAGGTCGGCAGAGGGAATTTTGTCGGCCCATAATTCAGGAAGACCATACACGGTGCTTCCCAGACGAGTCGGATCGGTGTGCACATGATGATACCACCTCTCATAAACGGCAGGATCGTTCAGCCGATAGTCGGCGCTTAAATCCACTACCCGACAGCCATCCGCCAGAAGATCGGGGATGACTTCCATACTGGCCACATGCGGAAGTGCACAAAAGGCAAAGTCTGCCCGTTCCGCAATCTCAACCGGCGAGAGTGATTCACACCGCAGATCCAGGCGTTCTGCAAGACAGGGATGAATTTCGCTGATATGCGGCGCATCCTCCTGACGCGAAGTTAACGCGACAATTTCCACTTCCGGATTTCGTAACAGAATTTTGATCAACTCAAGAGCCGCATAACCTGTGGCCCCCATAATGGCAACTTTCGTCATCTTTTTCCGATTCGACTATAATTCAAGAGCAACAAAAGCCGATCAAGGCTTTTGCAAGAGGTCATCTAATACATACATTTCCAGAGCGAATAAGTACACGACAAGGAAACGCTCCCTAAGGATCGCCCGCTTTCTCTACTTTGACCGGATCGTATTCCATTACGGAAACAAACTAAAGCAGACAGCATGCGATAATGCCGCAGAAACAGGATCCCATCCCCTTTTCCCGACAAAACATCCTGTTTTATAATGATTGTTTAGAATTAACAAAGTCAACTCCCACACAGTCAATGACTGTGATTCTTTCAAATTAAGCTGCAAAATCAATTCGGTTTCCTTTTCAAAAACCCCCGTAAACATCACAATAAAACCGTTGATTCAAGTCATTTTTAATGGCAGCAATTCAATCTGCGGTGTTCAGAGTTCCTTCATCAAATGGCGATTTTTGTATGTGATCGCCTGGAGCCCAGATGAACACCCACCAGTTCAACATGGAATAAAGAAGAGGAAAGAATGTCTAACGTTGCCAAACTAGCCGCCGATGCGCTGACTGAAGGTGGTGGAATTTTTCGATTGTCTCCGACATGGGTCCCCCGTTCGTTTCTTCAACCCGGTCGTCGCTTGAAACTGCATCCAGCCGACTACTACGCTCTGGGAACACATCGCGGCGGGATTGATGAACGCTGGTTTGGCTCAACGACGGCTGCCGCAAATGAAGGAGCCCCTGACGACGAAGGTTTAAGCTACTGTGCTTTCGGCGGTGAAAAATTCACACTCCGCGATGCGATTTCCGAACTGGGTGCCGAAGTGATCGGGGATTCCATCTGGGGCAAATACAATCGTTGGCCCGTTTACTCCAAATTCTTCGATAACATGGGGCCGATTCCTCACCACATGCACCAGAACGCCGAGCAGGCAGCCCTGGTTGGACAGGAAGGCAAACCGGAATCGTACTACTTCCCCCCCCAGATGAATGCCATCGGCAATAATTTCCCCTACACGTTCATGGGGCTGGAGCCCGGCACCACGAAGCAGGATGTGATCGACTGCCTGGATCGCTGGAACGATGGTGACAACGGGATTCTTGATCTCTCCAAAGCCTATCGCCTCAAACCGGGAACCGGCTGGCTGATTCCTCCCTGTGTTTTACATGCTCCCGGAAGTCTCGTGACTTACGAACCGCAGTGGGGCAGCGATGTATTCGGCATGTACCAGTCAATGGTCGAAGGCCGTGCTGTACCGCGATCACTGCTGACGAAAGACTTCCCCGAAGACAAACACGACGATAACTCTTATCTCGTCGAAGCACTCGACTGGGAAGCCAACGTGGATCCCAACTTTAAGGATAACAACTATCTCGAGCCGATTCCGGTCGCTGATACCGCAGCAGATGGGTATGTCGATCGCTGGATCGTCTACGGTAAAGTCAAAGGCGAGCAATTATTCACTGCAAAAGAACTGACCGTTGATCCTGGAACGAAAGTGACCATCAAAGATACCGGCGCCTACGGCTGGATCACCGTGCAGGGAGAAGGTACGATCGGAAAACTGAGACTGCAGACTCCCGCCATGATCCGCTTCGGCGAGATGACGGAAGATGAAGTCTTCGTCTCAGAAAAAACCGCCCGTGAAGGGGTCACGATTGAAAATACCGGCAGTGAACCGCTGGTTTCACTCCGTTATTTCGGTCCCGGCGCCTGCCCGAGTGCCCCGAACGTCGGCGATTATCGAAAATAAAAAGCAATCCGTCACACTGAACTGCCCGAACTTTCGGGCAGTTTTTATTTTGCTCTTATCGTTCCTGCTAACATGAAGGACCATCACATGAGTGATCACACAGCCAACATTCTCCCCAAACTTCATAATGCAGCCTGGCCGGGAGTCGTCGGAAAAGGCCCCGATTCGGAACCCCCCATTGATCTGGATACCATGCTCGATCTGACCGCCGCTGCGGAAGTGGACGGAATCAAATTTGATGGAACCGACCTGTTCCTGTTTGACCCGCATGTCAGCATTGATTCCAGTGATGATGATCTGAAAGAACTGGCAGAAAGGGTTCGGTCCCGCAATCTGGTGATCGGTTCTGTGGTGGCACCTGTCTGGCCTCCGACAGGCGGCGGTTCCGCGATGGGCAGCGACGAAGAACGCAGTCAGTTCCTGGAACAGGTTCGCAAGGGTTGTGGCATTGCCAGAAAACTGCGTGAGTTGGACGTGCGTCCCTATGGCGTCGTTCGTATCGACTCTGCCGCCGGCCCTAGTGACTGGATCGCTGATCCGGAAGGTAATCAGGCCAAAATCGCAGAAACCTTCAGACAGGCCGCCGATATCGCCGCCGATCATGGCGAGCGTCTGGCCGCGGAAGGCGAAATCTGCTGGGGTGGCATGCATAGCTGGAAACGGATGGTGCAATTACTGGAGCTGGTTGATCGCCCCGATGTCCTGGGCTTCCAGGCCGATATGTCACACACGCTGCTGTATCTGATGGGTTACAACGCTCCCGAAGACCGCCTGCTTCCGGAAAATTTCGACTGGAACGATGAAGCCACCTTCGACGCCGCCTACAAAACCCTGACCGATGCGCTGCGCCCCTGGACGATCGATTTCCACGTGGCTCAGAACGATGGCACCGTACATGGCACGGGATCTCACGACAAGACAGGCAGACACTGCCTGCCCAATGATCCCAACGGGAAGCTCGACATTACCAGACGAGCCGGTTATTGGTTGCGTGATGATAGCGGCAACCCCACGAAAAAGTTTCAGCACATCTGCTGGGACGGCTGCATGTTTTCCAATGATGTCATGCTGAACCCGCAAACCTGGAATGATATTCTGGCAGCGATGATCAGCGTCAGAGATGCCCATGGCTGGTCGTAATCACTTTTAATACTCTCGCATTTTCAATCTTTTTATTATCTACAAGGAGTCACACCAATGTCCAAGCCAGTACGCGTCGGTCTGATCGGCTACGGATTCATGGGGCGAACCCACTCCAACGCTTATAGACAAGTCGGCAAGTTTTTTGATATTGAACACACCCCGGTTTTGCAGGCCT
>CAXBFD010000149.1:0-13420 GCA_963974925.1 uncultured bacterium
GAATTCAAGCAGTTGGCGGCGACGGTCGCAGACAGGCGACTGCCTCGCGCCGCTCTCAAACAGACCGAGGGTTTCACGGTGCTCTCACGCGTGGGTGCGTTGCCGGGTTCTGCCAACTGGACCCATGAGTACGGCGATGCCTCCAACACGTTGATGTCGCGTGATGAACTCGTCAAAGCGCCGCTCGGCGTACTCTGGTTCGGCGGTCCCGCCAGTCACGGTGATCTGTTTTACAATCGTCACGACTGGGGTCCCAGTATGGCGGTCATCGAAGGTCGCATGTTTCTGCAGGGACCCGGAAAATTAACGGCGGTCGACGTTTACACGGGACGTATTCTGTGGATGATTCCCCTGGAAGAAACCCCGGAAGACAGCCCCGGACGGCGCGGCCAAAGTTACAACGGTAAACTGGTCGGCCATCACTTCATCGCTCTCGAAGACAGTCTCTATCTGGTAACCAGTCTGAACACGTGTGTGCGGCTCGATCCGGCGACGGGGAAAACGCTGGCTGTGATGAAACTGCCTGATCCCGAAGACCGCTGGGGACGCATCCGTATTCATGAAGACCTGCTGTTAACGTCGGCCTTTCGGATTTCAAAAAAGATCGGTGAAAAGTACGGCTTACTTCCGTTGGAACTGGTGGCTCTGAATCGTCATACCGGAAAAGTGATCTGGAGGCACCCGGCACAGATGAGTTTCCCGGTCGTCTCTTTGAGCGGCGACCGGATCTATGTCTATGATGGCGCGCTGGAAAACTTTTATGGCGACTGGAAACGTCGCGGCAAAATCCCTAATGCACTGGCGGATCGCTCCATTAAGGCAATCGACGTCAAGACCGGCAAACTGCTTTGGGAACATCAGACCGACGTTGTGGGAACCTGGTTATCGTATAGCGACCAGAAAGATGTAATGCTCGTCTCCAATCGCGATGGCATCTCGGCTTTTCGCGGAAAAGATGGTTCGGAACTCTGGAAAAAATATTCCACCGGTCAGGGATTTCACGGACACCCCGAAACGCTGTGGGACAAAGTCATCATCTGGAACGATCGTATTCTCGATCAGCGCGGCCCCGGCAAATCCTACGATCTGGAAACCGGCGAAGCAATTCTTCGCACAAATCCGATCACCGGAAAACCGATTCCCTGGGAATTCACCAAGGATGGTCACCACTGTAATTACGCCATCGCCAGCCCGCACTTGATGACGTTCCGAGCCAGCTCCGCCGGCTTCTGCGACATCGACAGTACGAATACGTCCCGGCTGGAAGGCTTCCGCACCGGCTGCCGAAACAGTCTGATTCCCGCGAACGGCGTACTTAACTCGCCGAACATGGCACACGGCTGCAGTTGCGGTTATTCGCTGTTTACCTCCCTGGCGCTGACGCACGTACCGGAATCCGAAGTCTGGAGTTACAGCGCGCTGGCGATGAAAGCCAAGACAGATCAGGTGCAAAAGCTGGGCATCAACCTGGGCGCGCCCGGCGACCGACAGTCGGAAAACGGCACCCTCTGGCTCGACTACCCCAGCGTGGGCGGTTCCTCGCCGGTCGTTTCGATCAAGGTTGATGGCAAGGACCTGCGTTACTTCCGCAAACATTCGTCGTTCGTCGAAACAGGTAACCAGAAATGGGTGGCTGCTTCAGGCGTGGAGGGCGCCTCTGCTTTAACGGTTATTCTCTCATCAGTGGAAACGCAAGAGCGTCGCTACACAGTCCGCCTGCACTTTTTAGAACCGGACGAAACAAAACCGGGAGAGCGCGTGTTCGATGTCAGTCTGCAGGGACAACCGGTGCTGCAGGAACTGGATGTCGTCAAAGTCGCCGGCGGTGCGAACCGTGCGATTGTACGAGAATTCAAAGGGATTCCGGCGACGACCGCTTTGAACATCGAACTGAATGCCATCCAGGGCCGCACGCTGTTATCGGGTGTCGAAATCGTGGTCGAAGAGTAACCGGCGGCTCACAAAGTACTGAAGCTTGCTGACGTTATGCCATTCTCTCATGGTACGAAATCAGTCTGGTACGCAAATCGAGTTCTCACGGTGCAGACTGTCCTCGCGCGCGTTACATGAAAATCAGATTAAAAAACCGAAAGAGTCCATTAAGATCGGTTTAAAGTTTTGCTATCTGTTTCAATCGATCTTGTGGTGAGAAAACCGCGCTGTAATCTGTCCGAAAGAGACGCTCGCATACACAAATGCTGCAGTACTTTCTTTTTTCAATCTCTTTCTCATCACGGAGTATACTTTGATGAAAATCTCCCCCGCCCCGAAAGTAATCCGGTCAGGATTCACCCTGATTGAATTGTTAGTCGTGATCTCGATTATCGCAATCCTGATTGCTCTGTTGCTTCCCGCAGTGCAACAGGCGCGTGAAGCCGCGCGGCGCGGTCAGTGTAAAAACAACTTGAAGCAACTCTGCATCGCAATTCACAACTACCACGACGTTTACCAGCGAACCCCGCTGCATATGCACCGTGGCTCGGACGACTACGATGGCGCCGGCAATGGTGGATCGGGAAATCTCTCCTGGTATGTCGGTCTGCTGCCTTATGTGGATCAAGCCAATATTTACAACCAGATCCCCTTTGAAACCTGTGGCCTGGGAGATTCCTGGACCGCACTAGCCAACAACACTTCCGTGCTGGGAGGTTTGGCTCGAATTGAAGTTCCTCTGTTTAAATGCCCCAGTGAATCGGTAAGAAACACCATCGTTCCGACCGCAAACTTCAACTATGTCGCCAACGCGGGTCGACCACGTAATTTATTGTTTCCCGGTCAACCTTCTACGGGGGGTGCAGCGCCGCCTGCCTCCAAAGGCATTATTTCGATGTCGAGAATGAATGCGAGCGGGCCTTACAGTACCAACTGGCGCACCACCACCAATGCCAGCTTCGGGTTCCGGGATGTCACCGATGGCCTGTCAAACACTGCTGCACTATCTGAATCCCTGGTGAACGATGGAAGCGGAAATCATCAGGATCGCCGCCGTAATCTATACTACACAAATTCCGCTTTAATCGAACAATACGATGCCTACATCGATCAGGTTGTCTCTGATGGTCTCTCGGGGTATGTCAACTGGCCGGACTGGAGCCAGTACAAAGGACATTCCTGGCTCTATACCGACTCCTGGCAGAAACACGTTTATACGCACGTCTTTCCCCCCAATACGATTTCGATCCCTGCCTATGCCAGCGATACGTTCCGCTGTCACGAAGGAGATTCCGGAATCACCCCTTCCAGCGATCACACAGGTGGCGTGCATGTTGCGATGATGGATGGATCGGTCCGATTCATTTCGAATTCTATTGACTTGAATACCTGGTGGGCACTGGGAACCAAAAATCAACATGAAGTGATCGGCGAATTCTGATTCCTGTTTCAATCCGCTCATTCTGTCTTCTCCTGGCTACTCATTCACTGTCAATGAGTGGCCATTCTGTTTTGGATTTAATAAATGATCAATCAAACAACTCGCTGGTTTTTTGCATTAAGTTTCTTCTCACTCTGTATTCTTCTTTCAGGCTGTTCGAAAGAGGAAGATCCAATCGAAGCCCGGCTGAAAGAAGTCGGTTATACGCCTGAGAAAATTGTGCGCGAATTAGAATTACGCATCATCAATCTGGATAAAATGCCCACACTTAAAAAACGATCTGAGGAGGGAGCAAAGCTGGACGGTGATCGCAACGATGGTCCGGGCGGCGATCCTTTCACGTTCGAGGCGATCATCAAAGATATCAAAGAAAAGATTGACCAGCTTCAAGAGCGATCTGGTAAAGAGATAAATGTACTGGAAGAGGTCAAGCAGAAAATCGAGAACGGTACGCTGGATGAGAAAAAGCGGAAACAGGTTTTAGATGCACTCCAAAAGTGAGCTGCACTCGAATTGAGTCCATTTTCACTGTTTAACGGGTTCCGCCGCCAGGAACAAGACGGTTCAGAACAAGCCGTGAATCACCTTGCCGGCAGTGGCGACCTGGATGAGTTCGCTGGGGACGCCGCGCGTGATGCGGAGTTCGCCGAGATCGAACAGGGTGTGCATGATGCTGGTGACGAGGTCTTTGCGTTCGATGGGTTCGGTCTGCGGTTCGCTGGCGTGGCGTGTGGACTGCCCGATGACCTGCCCCATGTTTAAGCCGCCCCCCGTCAGCATCAACGGCGATAAATTGCCCCAGTGATCGCGGCCGCCGCGACTGTTCAATTTCGGCGTGCGGCCCATTTCTCCCGAACAGACCAGCAGAATGTCATCGCTGAGTCCGCGATCGCGTACGTCTTCCATAAAGGCAGAGACGGCGTGATCAAAGGGGACGCCCATGTAGTCCATGCCTTCCGCAACGCCGGCATTATTTTTGTCCGCGTGCATGTCCCAGACAAAGTTCGTGGTGATCGTCACAAAACCACAGCCGGCTTCGCAGAGACGACGAGCCATCAGTAACAGTTTCCCCAGCGACTGCGCGTTGTCGATATATCGCTTATAGTTGCTCCAGCGCGTGTCGATCGACTCCGGTTTGACGAGTGGCGCGGTATCGTAGCGCGCAACGACTTTGGGATCTTCTTTTGATAAATCAAAGGCTTCCGAAACACCGCCCAGAATCACATCAAAGGCCTGTTGCTGCAGATGCGAAGAAGCTGCGAATGATTTGCTTTTATCCGCCGCCCAGCGGGCGCGATCGAGGTTCGACAATAACAGCCGGCGATCGTCGAGACGATTCTGCGGGATCGACAGCGTCATGTTTGACTGCATATCGCCGCCGGCACCGGGAACAAACGGCGCATAAGCGCTGCCCATTAATCCGTGCGAATCGAATTTACCGAACTTCGTGATGGCGGGCATCATTTTGTCATCGATGGCCTGCGGAAACAGAACCGCGTTGGTCGGCATGCCGTTCTCGGGATGATTGGCACCCACGACGCGCGAATACAGCGCACCGAGGTTCGCATCGAGCGTGTCTTTGTGCACTATCGGTTTGATATCGTGGCGGCTGTCTCCCGTACGATAAGAGCGCACGACGGACATGCGATCGGCGAGCGACGCCAGCTTTTGAAAAGTGCCGCCATAGGTCACGCCGGGTATTTTAGTAGCGACTTCACCGGTGACGCTGCGGATGCCGGCAGGCGCGCTCATTTTGGGATCGAAGGTTTCAATCTGACTCGGTCCGCCATGCATGAACAGAAAGATGACCGATTTCTTTTTCAGCAGTCTTCCCGAACCCGCAGCGTGCGCTTTCGCCGACAGTAAGCCGGGCAGCGTCAACCCGCCTAATGCCAGACCTCCCACGCGGAGAAATTCGCGTCGGCCGTGAGTCCGGTTGTGTTCGCAGAAAGAAAGCATGATTTTACCTGAGCCTGTGGAAATCGTCTGCTCTGTATATCGTCCAATATATCAATATTTGTTTATGTTATCCAGCCGAAATTCGAGTTTGAAATAAATCTGCAAAAGCAAAGCAATTCAGGCGTTTTCATTCCCTCCAGACTGCGGTTATGATGAAAGCCTGCATTGATATTGATGATTCAAAGGTTCGAGGAAAGGTACTTCTGATGAGATGGCTGCTGATGCTCCTGGTTCTCTGGACGACTGGTTCGCTGGTCCAGGCGGCACAAAAGCCGAATATTCTGTTTATCGCCATCGATGATCAGAACGACTGGATCGGCTGTCTGAAAGGACATCCGCAAATCCAAACACCATTTATAGATAAGGTGGCGGCGCGGGGCACCCTGTTCTCCAATGCGCATTGTCAGTCCCCTTTGTGTAATCCTTCGCGCACCAGCCTGATGACCGGACTGCGGCCTTCCACAACCGGCATCTACGGCCTGGCGCCCTGGTTCCGCACGGTCGACCGCTTTAAAGATCTGGTCACGCTGCCTCAATATCTGGAGCAGCATGGTTATAAAACATTCAGCACCGGCAAGATTTATCATGGCGGTTACGGACGACAGAAAGATGAAAAGGAATTTAACGTACTCGGGCCTGCCGCCGGTGTGGGCGCCAAACCGCCGAAGAAACTGGTGGAAACACCCAACCCGCATCCGCTCGTCGACTGGGGCACTTTTCCCCATAAGGATGAAGACAAAGGGGACTGGAACGTCGCCAGCTGGGCCGTTGAGGAGTTAAACAAAAAACCGCAGGAGCCGTTTTTTCTTTCAGTCGGTTTTTTCCTGCCGCATGTTCCCTGTTATGCGACACAAAAATGGTTTGATCTCTATCCGGAAGAGACGCTGCAACTGCCGGCGATCCTGGCAACCGATCGAGATGATACGCCCCGCTATTCCTGGTACCTGCATTGGAAACTGCCCGAGCCCCGCTTGAAATTTCTGCAGGAGGCGAATCAGTGGAAAAATCTGGTGCGTTCTTATCTGGCGTGCACCAGTTTTGTCGACAGTCAGATCGGTCGCGTGACGGAAGCGCTGGAGAAAAATAATCTGGCCGAGAATACGATCATCGTGATCTGGTCGGATCATGGCTGGCATCTGGGAGAGAAACTGATCACCGGCAAAAATACGCTCTGGGAGCGTTCCACGCGGGTCCCTCTGATTTTCGCCGGACCGGGAATTACCGAAGGCGCTGACTGCAGCAAACCCGCTGAACTGCTGGACATTTACCCTACGCTGCTGGAACTGTGTGATCTGCCTCCCAAGCCGGATCTGGAAGGGCACTCGCTGGTGCCTCAATTGAAAGACGCCAACACGCCCCGCAAGTGGCCCGCGATTACTTCGCACAATCGGAACAACACCTCCGTCCGCACCGAAAACTACCGATATATTCATTATGTGGACGGCTCGGAAGAATTTTATGACATGAAACAGGATCCGACGGAATGGAATAATCTCAGCAGCAATCCTGATTTCGCCAAGCTGATCGAAGAACACCGGGCCTGGCTGCCAACCATCAACGAAAAACCGGCCCCCGGCAGTAAACATCGCATTCTGCGTTATGAAAATGGAATCGCCAACTGGGAAGAAGTGGACATCAAAGCCGATGATCCGATTCCGGAACTGTAACGAAATTCAGGATCGACAAACCCTGATCGGTCCATGCAGACACACGGCCGATACGCATCGGAATCTGCTCAAGTTACCGTGATTCGAATGAACCAGTTTTACCATTCAGTAAAATCCTGACGGTTAATTTTCCGGCACCGAAATTCTGCAAAAGAATCTCCGCTGACGGTTCAAGTTCTCGCAGCATCGTTGCCGAAGTATGCCTGTATGACAATGAAACTGGAAGCCATCTGCCGCTGGTGAACCCAAGACAGACGCTCGCGTCTGAGTAGCCGGATGTGGATTTGTGACCAGATTGTAAGTGTTACATCAACAGGAGTACTACGTACTTATAAGGGCTGGAAGCTTGGGCTTCCAGCCCTTTTTTTATTTGTGCGAACACTCACTGAAATCTCACCCTCCTGAGCGGCACGCCGTCGTTTTACAACGAGCCTGGCCCGCTCTGTAAGACCCGCAAGACGGCAATCCCCATTTCTGCCAAGCTCTTATTTTCCAGATGCTGTTTTCGAAGGTAAATTGAGTTTGGAATTGAATGTGTGACCGTCTATTAGTACTCGATGGTGAGACGTTGTTTCAGAATGCGCAGAAAAAAGCGTTCCAGACAATAATGACTGGAACGCCTGTGCCTGATTCTCACGTGGTGGGGCTCGAAATCCAAGTCCAACGCAGATTAGAATTCGCCGATGACTTCACCATCCGAGTTATTGGTACGGAGTAACGTCGGGTACTTTTCGCCGTCGTGAGGACGACCGGCCCAGACGGTACCTTTGCGTTTTGATCCGTCGGTTTCATCGTCCTTGAGGGGTTTCCGTCCCACATTCGTTCGCCAGCTGCCATCGTGTTGCTGGTTCCGTCGGTGATGTCGCGCACTCGAGTGCTGCTGTTGGAATTGAAGATGCCGCGCTCGTCAGCATCATCACTGCGAAGATACCACTCGTCGTCACCAGCAACGCCAAAACGAGCGGTCCCGTCCAGCGAATCAACACCTTGAGAAACGCCTGATAAGACGTGGTTGCCTTGGCTGATTCGTTTTGTAAATGTTGGATGAGTCGCTGCGCACAGGTAAATCGTTCCCCCAACGTCGCTTCGTTTGACCGCGCCCAGAGAATCGCCATCCAGGTCAGCCACTGGGGTGTCCAGGTCGATTCCTTTCGGGTTGAGGTCAGGTGTTCTTTCGGTGAAAAACAAAAGAATCCCCATAACCTCAATTCGCATCAAGACTTCTTTCGATTAAGGAAATAGGGTTAACGGCGTTGAGTGGCACCCGGCGCAATGTTTGCGTTCCCTGTCTACTGATGAAGGGGCTCGATGTTGACGCCTCAAACAATCCACTTCTCCAAACAGGTTAGAGGAACAAAAGGGGACATTCTACTTTTCACTTTGTCTTGGTTTGCCTCGCGGTCGCAGCGAGGATTCATGAGACTATGGCGTTTCCACTTCTTTCTGGTACTTCTCCATCATGCTCACAAGCTTTGGATGGACTTCCAGGTCGAAGGTCAACTCGGTTCCATCGCCACCGGACAAGTCCGCTTCCAGCGTGCTTTTTTCGTTGTATTGCGGGGGGAGCATCTCTGGACGTCCCTTCTTCTTGATTGGATCTTTGGATTCATCATCCTGTTCCACAAGCGTTGAGATCTTGACTTTGTGCTTGACCGCTTCGGCACCCTTCTCTCCATCCCGGTAGAACAGTTCGAATTTCCCATCCGCTCCGGTCTTTCCGCGTGATCCCCAGCCTTCTTTGTTCGGCTGAAACTCGACGAAAACATCCGCCATGGGCTGCCCGTTGACTTTAACGACGCCGGTGACGGGCACGACTGCCGGGCCGCTTCGACCACACCCAGCGACGAAGATCAGCGTGGCGGTCACGGCCAGTGGAATAATCGATTTGGACTTCATATTTCGATTCCTCTTTTCAATTTCTGTCGATTGATTGCATCAATTGTTCAGAAGGTGAACAGTGCAGTTTCTCGATTGCTGTATTGAGAGCTGCAGCCAAGTCTCGCAGATCGACACTTGGCTGCAGTGGGTTGTAAATTGTTCCTCACGAGGCGATTAGAACTCGCCGAGGACATTTCCGTCAGCCATGTTGCCCAGGTTCTCCCAGATGTCTCGGTTCACGTTCTCCGCGAAGAAGCGGACCGAGCCATCTCCCAGAAGCACTTGAAGTCCGCCCACGTGGAAGCTGGCTGCCGCAGGAGCTTTCCATCCATTGGGAGCAAACTTGTCGCTGGCTTTCGCGCGAACGAAGGTGGCATATTTTTCACCGCCGCCGACGCGGCCTGCCCAGACGGAGCCTTTGCGGGGCAGCGGTCCAGTCCAAGGGCCATCACCATCCCAGTCTGCGTAGGTCTGTCCCGTGGTGTCTGTCCGGTCGTCATCTTTGATGGGCGATCCGTCCCAGCAGCGCTCCGCAATGGCGATTGTGTTGCTGAGGCCATCAGTGACGTCACGGAAGCGAGTCGCGGTGTTGTAATTAAACATTCCCCGCGTATCGGCATCCGAATATTCGTTCGGCCATTCGTCATCCTCGGTTCCATCGCTGCCGACGGAAGCCGGGTAGCTCGACTTGCCCGCTCCGACTCCACTGCTATCGGTGAAGCCCTCATAAGTATTCACAGCTGGACTGGCTTCAGAGGGACACATCATGATTGGCAACACCGTTTGCACCGGATGGCCAGCGAAACTCGTGGGGAAGTTCGCCCCATTGGGATTCAGCTGGTTGTAGAGCGGCGCCTGATCCACGAAAGGCAGGACGAAGGTATTCCAGCCCCAGCCTCCAATATCCGGATCGGGTGCACCAGTGCCATCATCGAAGAGCAGACATCCTGGCGGCAAAACGCTGTGCACGTCGTGGTAGTTGTGCAGGGCCAGTCCGAGTTGTTTCAAATTGTTCTTGCACTGGCTGCGGCGGGCAGCTTCCCGGGCTTGCTGGACAGCCGGCAGCAGCAGCGCGATCAGGATCGCGATAATCGCGATCACCACCAGCAGTTCAATCAGCGTGAAGCCTCGTTTGTGGGTTGAACATTTCTGTCGCATTTGAAAACCTTTCCTCTGTAAAACGGTGCGTTATCGTTGAAAATTCAGCGAGCGATTTGAATTTCATTTCTCAGTTGGTTGGCCCGAGTTGTCTGACGCTGTGTTAGTAACGACTTCAAATAAAGCGCTTGTGCCGCTGACTTCATACGAGACAGCGAGTAGTGGTTTCCCCGTCGGACTCACTTCGGCAGGAATGAACGTCAATCCTTCTGGCCCCAGGTCGCCGGCCTCCGGTTTTTTCGTCGATTTATCAAAGTCGCGTGTGATGGCATAATCGCAGAAGACCGGCTGTTTCGGATTGGCGAGGTCATATATCATGATGCCGCTGTGCCGTTCCATGCCGATAAAGGCCACCGGGCGGCCCTCGACGATTCCCACGACCAGACCTTCCGGCTCTGGTCCTTTGTTATCGCTGCGGTCATCACGGTCATTCGACTCGTGATCGGCATTGAACGACTTGGGGAATCGATTCGCAATGATCCGTTCGAATTCGTTGCCGTTGTTATAGATAAGCTGGCCATCCGCACTACGGATCGAGAACGACCGTCCCCCGAAACAGTAAAGTTCTTCGTAGATTCCATCACCGTCGGCATCGCCGTTAGAGGAACTGACAATCAGCTGGCCGAGTGCAGTGGGCGATTGCAGTTCTTTGGCGTTGGGAAATTTTTCCGGGTCGAGTTTCAGATCACCGACGCGGGCTTTTTCGCTAAAGCCGTCGAAGTCGCGGTGATCCCCTTCATCGGCCGTGATGACGTATGCTGTACCGTCGACCTCAAAAGAGTAGATGGCATCGGGCTGGTACATCCCTTTAACGGGCCAGCTACGAAGCTGAATTGTTTTATCTTTGTTACTGGCATCAAAGGCGTTTTCAGGAAGCGAATGATCTTTGAAGCCCAGAGGCACAAGGTCGACGAGTTTCTGCGTTTCCAGGTCGATGATCGCAAAGGCATTCGCTTCCTGCAGCGATACCCATGCGGTTTTGGAATCGGGGGAAACGGCTATGTATTCCGGCTCGAAATCCTGGGCCGGCGTCGCATTCTTTCCAAAGACACGCACTCCAGGCGGTAGCTTTGACTTATCGTTATATGCCTTGAAGTCAATGTGAACGATGGTGGCATCCGTGACCGCTTCCACGCCGCCGGTCAGATCGATGAGTGAGACGCTACCTTCGGGATTACGTGTATAGTCTTCGGTCGCCTCGCCTTCATTGGCGGTAATCAGCCAGCGACCATCCGGCGAGACGGTGAGCATATCCGGTTCGGGCCCGACATGCACGGTCTTCAGCACGTCCCCTGCGGGTGAAAGGAAGACAACCAGACCTGGATCCTGTTTGGGATCGGCAGCGACGGCAGCGGCGATCACGCCCCCTTTGGCCGTAATCGAGTTTGGCTTGGGGCCGAACTTTGACAGATCTACCGACTTGAACAGCTGTGGCTCTGCCGGGTTGCTAATGTCGAGAATATCGACGACGACCCGCTCTCCGTCAACAACAAACAGTCGCTTTGAACTCGTATCAAAGGCACAGATTTCCGCTGTCGATTTCTTCCCGGTACCGTGGCGATAGCGCCCGAGAAACTTCAGGCTGACAGCTTTGGACGCCGCGGGAGGGGCTGGAATGGTAGCGGCAGCACCGCTGCTGTTTGCTTTGCCGTTCGCTACATTAACTGTCGCCAGATCATTGTCTGCTACATTGGTACAGCCGAAGACGATCAGACTGAAGGCGCCGAGAATCATGGCAGTAAAAACGGATGGCAGGCAGGGGTGCTGACTCACTGCAGACTGCGCTGAGGGAGGCATCATGCTGTAGCTCCAAAGTATGAAATGTGATGAAATCAGTTGCAGATTAAATAGATCACTGCCAACTGGCGCAAGGTGGGCAAATGAATTTCTATGACCTTAGCACTGAAATATGAAGTAAATGGGAAGGGATTGTGAAGATTTGGAGTATTCGCAGGATGGTCAGACTGTGTTTGCAGCAGAAAAAATGATAGCGGTAGTGCCATCCAGACCTGGCACTGTTAACCGAAACTTTCCATAGCCTGCCAGTCGGCTATAAATCGACTGACATAATAGAGTCTGTCAAAATCAAAGCGCAAAATCCCGTTTTGACTGTCACACATCGGGTTCTCCTGTCAGTATGGAATGGGTTGGCAGAATGCCCTCGTTTTATAGGGGTATGGCACAAATCGCAGGCCAAAATATGGAAAGTCATCTGGGAAATGCGGGCCGAGGGTTCCACTTCAATCAGAAAAACCATTGCCATCATCGCCTTGCCACTCCAACGATGAGCTGCTGTTCTGATCTAGTTTATTTTCTGCATGTGAGGTGTTAATCTTTATATCAGTGCTGATGAGTGCCTGTTTGAATCCGGTTATCGTATCAGTCAAACGTGATCTTCCATCACCGATGATTGACTGCCCCTTTTGCGCTGACTAGCATATTCTTACAGAACAATCCGCTGTCGCAGAAAATGAAACGGAGATAAACGCGTCATGTTTGAAAACGAAATCGCGATCAACCAGTTGCAGTTAAAACAGTTCGCAGCCGTCGTGGCGGATCTGCCTGAGGACGCTCTCTTCACGCGGGGCAGCGGGCACGGGCATCCTCCCGTCTGGATTCTCGGTCACCTGGCGATCGTCGGTGAAATGGGGCAGACGTTTCTGGGGGGCAGTCTGACGCATCCCAGATGGGTGCCCCTGTTTGGCCCCGGCTCCAGTGACGAAGTCAAACCGCACGACTCTTTAACACGTGATGCGTTGATTACGGAACTGAATCAGGCTTACGAAACCCTGCAGTCAATGGCGGCGGCAGCCAAACCGGAAGATGTGGCAGGGCCGCACGGCATTGCACTGTTTGACGGCTCCCCCATTCAGACCGTGGGCCATGCGATCTCGCTGCTGTTGACGAATCATTTTGCCTTTCACCTGGCGCAGCTCTCCAGCTGTCGGCGCGACCGTGGTCTGGGACATATTTTCTAAGATTCCGGTTCTCGTCGAAAACAATGGAAACTGTATTGTGCTTTGTTTAGTCTGAACAGATCAACCGACTTTCCCTTGCGCTCCTTTCGTTTCTCTTTACAGGCAGGCTGGTTTTATGATTCCTCGTGCTGCGTTTTACTTGCTCTGTTTTTCATTGTTCGCGGGCTGTCTGCTCTGTCCTTCTTTTCTTTCGGCGGCAGGAAAAGAGTCGGCGGAGCCAATTACAATTGTGACGTTCGGCGATTCCACGACGGCGACGCGCGGCCCGCTGGTCGTGTATTCGATGATCCTGGAAAAGGAACTTCCCGCCGCGGGGTTTCCCGTGAAAGTGATCAACGCCGGAATTGGCGGCAACACGACACAACAGGCGGTCGCCCGCTTTGAGAAAGATGTGTTACAACATCAGC
>CAXBFD010000150.1:0-13290 GCA_963974925.1 uncultured bacterium
GGAGAGGTGGTCTCGCAGGTTCCCTTAATGCAGGAAGGCCTGCTGCTGCATGAGATTTTGGTGTGAGGAAACAGATGAAGTTCCTGCCGCTCCCCGTGGCACGCCTGATATGATATCCGTGTCATGAACCTGGATTGAATATCGGGTGTCCTGGAGGCAGCCTGTTTTAACAGGGGATTGCCTGATCATTGCTTATGAAGGATTTGCGTTCCTGATGGATGTAAACTCTGCTCAGAACTCTATTGTTGAACGAACCATCGTGGAACCCCGGTGGGTGACGATAGCGCTGAAATTTCTTCCCGTTCCCGTGTTTGCTTTTGCCATCGTAGCGACACTGATGACCGTCGCGGCTATCAGCGCGATCTTTGCTGATATGGAAGGTTCTCTGGTGGGCTGGATAATTTCCGCCGCGTTCGCTGCCACCTCAGTATGGCTTGCTTCAGCCATGTTGACGCGTTCCTTCTACCGTCGGCGGGGCAATGCCAATAGCAACACTTCACCACGTTACGCCGCTTCCCGGAGTATGCCGAGTTTTGTGATACTGGTTCTGCTTGTCTCATCCTGTACATGGATGCTTATGATTGCGATACACGTATTCGATATTTTTTTTGCGGGAATTCGTCTGGGGAACGTCAAATACTTTCTGACGCTGGGAATTGCATTCGCATCGACTCTTTACATGACGCTGCATGGTCGATTCGTCATTCGTCGTTACCTCGGACTGACTGGCGGCCTTAACCTGATGGTCACACCAGGGCAGGCAATACTTGTTGTTGTATTTATGATTACTTTTTCAGCCTACTGCACTTGGGTCTTGTCATAATTACTGACCATCAATGTTTCCGGTTGCAAATTACGATCACAGTGTGGCATCATATTGGGAGACTGGCTGGGCGAAGCTACAACCACGAAAGAATAAATAATCACACATGACAGATATCACCGTCGATTTGAATGGTTATCGCGTGAACCTGCGGGTGGCGGCGATTGTGACGTGCGGGGCGGAGGTGTTGTTGTGCCGTCCGTCGGGGCATGACTGGTGGTTTCTGCCGGGGGGACGGATCAAAACCAATGAAGACTCTCACACGGCACTGCGGCGTGAATTAACCGAGGAGATCGGACCGGGGTTCGAGGTGATGCGGCCGGCGATCATCGTCGAGAATTTTTTTGACCTGGACAGCAGGTGCTTTCATGAGATCTGTACTATTTTTGAAGTCACCTGGAACGGGGGAGAATTGAATGGGAATCCAGAGCAGTATGAGGAAGTGTTTGCCTGGTTTCCACGGGAGCAGTTGGCGGATATCGTGCTCAAGCCGGATTTTCTGAAAGAGCCGATCAACAATCCGCAGAATGGCTTGCAGCTGATTCTGAATCGGGACAATTGATGTGAGGGATCACCCCACTACTTTTCACTGGTGGCAAGCCACCAGTGCCACGGACCAGTCTGGAACTGATTGTGAATCGGGAAAATCACGGAGTTTGAACTCTGGTTCCCTCTCACTGCAGCATTGAAAATGAAACGATGAATTACCGCAATCGCGTGTTTACATATATTACAAACGGTGATCATCTGCTGGTGTTTGACCATGTGGATTTTCCGGAGCTGGGGGAGGTCGACAATATGATGCCCGGGCTGGCGATTGCTGTGGGCTGGCTGCCTTACGTGCTGTTATGTGGTCCGGTGTTCCTGTTCATGAAATCGAATGACCGGTTTAAGGCGAAGTGGCTGGAGACGCATTCAGACGAAACTCAGGACCACGCAATGTAAGTCGTTTTGGAATCAACGGACTTTGATCTGAGACTTCCGTTCGCTGCGAAAAAAATCGAGCCCTCCGCGTGCTGCTGCCTGCTGCTGCCTGCTGTACAAGTCGAATTTCTGAGTTGTCGTCCGAAAGCGAATTGACAGCTTTAAATTTCCCGACACGAATTGTATTATAACCGTGTCGGTCGGACCGGGGATTGCGTTTTTCGGATCGGATGCCGTCTGGAAGCCTTTTTATTCAGAGTTGAGAGCTATGTCTTCATCTTCACAGTCCGTTTCGAACGATCGGTTGACGTCCGAAGAGTTTGAGAAATTCGAGCAGGACGGGTATCTGATTCTGCGAAACCTTTGTCCCGAATCGCTGCGGCAGGAGATGCTGGCGGCGACAAAAGACGGGTTGGCGCGGGTTGTGGAGCCGGTCGAGTATGAAGCGGATGTCGAATATCCGGGCTCGCCTCCGTCCCGGAATGTGAGGGGGGGCGAAACCGTGCGGCGGTTGAAACAGGCGCACAGTCGGGGGATGAGCTTTACGGATTTCATCAATCATCCCGCTCTGGTGGGGCGATTGACACAGTTGCTGGGCCCCGATTATGTGATGCCACTGGCACACCACAATTGCATCATGACCAAACAGCCTCAGTTCAGCAGTGACACGTTATGGCATCAGGATATTCGGTTCTGGTCGTTTGAGCGGAAGGAACTGATCAGTATCTGGGTCGCGCTGGGCGAGGAAAATCTGGATAACGGCTGCCTGAAAGTCATTCCCGGCACGCATCGGATGGAGTTCGAATCCTATCGTCTGGATGAGCGCATTTTTCTGCGACCGGATGTGCCTGAAAATGAGGCGCTGATTAATACGAGTGTTGCGGCGGAATTGCATCCGGGAGATGTCTTGTTCTTCCATTGCCGCACGTTTCATGCGGCTACCCGGAATTTTTCGAATCAGCCGAAGTTCTCCGGGGTGTTTACGTTTCGGCCCGCGGATAACCCGCCTGTGGCTGGTTCGCGCTCGGCGGAGTTGCCGGAATTGATGATTCACACCGCGCGGTAAGTGAGCAGAGTAAACGGCCAGAGCGTATAGCTTATCACTGTTGGCAAGCCAACAGTGCCACGCGGTTTGATGATTCCACCCCCCAAAAAATGACTACCAAAGTCGCGAAACGACGGGCACGATTTGTAGGGGCAGGTCTATGTGCCTGCCCGCCTGGTGGAATTGATTTCGCATCATGTCTGGGAAGGGAATGGTTATGGCATTGTGCCTGTTATTGAACAATGCACGTCGATATCGCGGGCGACCACACAGGGTCGCCCCTACGTTTGGATTAACCGGAAATGTGCTTAGAGGCGTCTATTTAACGTGTGGTGAATCGAGTTTGTGGTGGGGTTTGGTTTCCAGGAACTGGGCGGCTCCGAGATATTTTCCCCAGGAGCCGAAGTAACCGCGATAGAGCATGATCAGATAAGCGGGAACGATGATGGGGCGGATGATAAAGGTATCCAGGAGCACTCCGAACGCGAGTGCAAATCCAAGCTGATGCATGCCGACCAGTGTGCCTGCCATCAGTGAGGAAAACGTTCCCGCCATGATGATCCCGCAACTGGAAATAATGCCGCCGGTGTTTTTCAGAGCGGTGATCACGCCTTCCACAGGATCGACGCGTTTTTGCTCTTCATCGATGCGTGTAATCAGGTAGATATTATAATCTTCGCCGACGGCAATCAGAATCGTGAAGAGAAACATGGGGACTTTCCAGTCCAGCCCGGCAAAGTTTTGCGGATCGAGGGCCCAGAAGACGGCGAAGGTGATTCCCAGCGTGACGAGATAACTGAAAAAGACGCTGAGAATCAGATAGGCCGAGATCGCGGGGCGTCTGAGCAGAATGACCAGAATCAGAAACACACTGCCGAGTACCAGCACGTCGATGCGCGCCTGGTCCTGGTCGGTCACCATTTTCAAATCGCTGATGCTGGCGGTGGCGCCAATATAATAGAGCTTCGTATGATCGCGCAGATCTGCCGGCAGCGATTTGCTGACTGCTTTTTTCACGCGTTCCAGCTGCATCATGCTGTCACGTGAGAAGGGATCTTTTTCGAGGATGAGATCCATGCGTGTCACATGGTTTTCCAGATCGGGTTCAGAGGTGACGTAGTAATTTTTGATCAGCTTGATGCGTCCGAGGGCGCCTATTTTTTTGAATCCGGTCAGGTTTTTTGCTTTTTCCATTTCATCGGCGGCGCCAATCCCGAAGGGTTTGGTCATGTTGCGGATGTCGGCGATTCCCAGCTCTTCTTTCTGTTTGAGCAGATCGTCCGTGAGGGTTTCAATGGCGATGCGGCCCTGGGGATCGGAAAAGTTGATGTTGGGGTTCTGGAACAAGAGTGTCAGCGGTCCGGTGGCACCTGCAGGGTAATGACCTTGAACGGCTTTGGTGCCAACCACGCTGGGGTCTTCGCTGGGGAGTTCCGAGAGTAAGCCATAACTCAGATTCCCATAACAGGCCAGACTGATCAGCGCGAAGGGGAACAGAATGGCGGTAGTCGTCAGCCAGATTTTACCGGGGCTTTTGAGCAGGGCTGCTGCAATCCATTCCCAGACAGAGCCGGCCCAGTTGCGTTGTATCAGGCGGGCCATCATGCTGGAAGGGGTTAACCAGCCGGCGGAAATGACGACCCGTTCATTGAAGGATTGAGGCCAATAGGCAAATCGACCGGCCAGGCAGAGCAGGGCGGGGGAGAGCGTCAACGAAGCAATCAGCACAAAAAACAGGCTCATTGACATGGCGATGCCCGCCTGCTGGAACTTGCCGAACTGCGCAAAATACATCATTCCGATCCCGCACATCGTGGTGCCGGCACTGGCCGCCAGAGCGGCTCCGACAGTCGTGATCGAATTGGAAATGGCTTCGTTAAAAGAACATTCCTTATCCAGTTCTTCCCGATGCCGGGCGATCAGAAACAGACAGTAGTCGACGCCTGCGCCGTACAGAATCACCGTCACATAAACTTCGATTCCGGAAAATAATCCGACCCAGCCCCACGAAGCTAAAATGGCGAGTACGGAGAGGGCGATCTTGACGGAAACAAAAACGGTGAATAACGGAATCAGCGCCAGAATCGGTGCGCGGTAGATGATGATCAGTAAGACAATGACGAGAAGAACCGTCCAGAGTTCGGTTGCTTCGGCACTCTGGTTTGCCGCACGGATCATATCGCGGCCGACAGTCGCGATGCCGCTGAGGGTGATATCCAGCCCCGGTTCGATGGTTTTTTTGAATTCGTTATCGTGCTGGATCAGATTTTCAATATTTTCGACGGTTTTCGCATTACTCTGATCGAGAAATTCGGTCGAAAGTTCCACGATGACCAGCGAGGCTTTGTTGTCTTCACTCTGCAGCAGGTCGCCGATCGATTTGTCAGTATAGGTACGAATGCGCGAGATGTTCGACGTTTTCTCATTTCGACCGTTCTCAGTCGCATAGCCCCCCTCTTCTTTTGCAATCTTTTCGAGTTGGGGTTTGAGTTTCTCCTCGATGAATTTGAGGTCGGCTGGTCTTAAGCCCTGGTCGCCGTGTTCGCGTCGAACCACGATTACAATGCTGCTGGCGAGCAGGTCGTCGGGAAATGCGCGTTTAAACAGCCGCTCTCCCTGTAGACTTGGAGAGTCTAACGGCAGAAACGCGAATTCGCCATTTTGTACGACTGTTGACCACTCGGGAGCGACAAACGAAATCCCTGCTACTGCCAGAACCCAGCAAGCGAGTATGATTTGCCAATACCGGACAACAGAGTTGCCTAAAACTCGAAACATAGAGACTGCTAACAATGAGCTGGTGAAGAGACGTAAAATCTGCGTGTGAAGACGTTAATCATTCCAACTGTTTTTTTGAAACCAGAACAAAACGGTTGAGGTATCTACAGTAACTGCCGGTCTTCAAACCGTCAATCTTCACACATTACAGTAGACGATTTCAAGTCTAAGAGCTTCTGAATTGTGAGGTGGACCTGAAATGTGTGTGTATGTTCATTTTCTGGCCTCGAAATTGAGAATTGATTTTGTTTCTTTCGCCTGGTTTGTCATAATGAGCATTCTGGCTGAAAACGATTCACTTCCAATCTTCCCTAAATCGTTCTGATGAGTGAAAAGGATCTTCTTATGTTTCGTAACCCGCGCTGTCTCTCAGGTTTGTCTTTATTGGCGCTGCTGCTTGTGGTTTGTCTTTCGCCGGCGACTGCGTCTGCCGAGACCATTGGCCGCTGTGGTGCGGGTTGGCTGGAGAAGGTTGATGGATATCTGGTGCTGCATCTCAAAGGGAATCATTATGAGATGGGTTATCAGCAGGGAGTTCTGTTGAAAGAGCACGTTCGAAAGAACATGTACAACCTGCTGACCGAAAAGGGAGAGACGACACTCGTTGATCTGGGGCTGGTGAAACTCAAACCGCGCCAGGCGATTGAAACTGTTGTACAGATTCAGAAACCATACACTCCTCAAAAATATGTGGACGAAATGCGGGGGCTTTCGGAGGGAGCAGGGATCGCGTATGAAGATGTGCGGGCGGCTAATTTCATTCCGGAAATGTTCCACTGCAGCGGATTTTCGATTGCCAACTCTGCGACGAAAGACGGGACCTTATATCATGGCCGTGTGCTGGATTACGCCTGTGACTGGGGTTTGCAGGATCATTCCGTTCTGGTTGTGGCAGAACCTGACGGCGGCATTCCGTTTGTGAATGTGACCTACGCGGGATTTATCGGGTCGGTGACCGGGATGAACATGAAATCCGTTTCGATTGGCGAAATGGGGGGGCGTGGGCTGGGACACTGGTCTGGGGTGCCGATGGCGTTTCTCGTGCGGGAAGTTCTGGAGACGGCCAAAGATCTGGATGAAGCGATTGCCGTCTTTCGTGACAACTATCGGACCTGCGAATATTATTATGTGATCGCCGATGGAAAAACAAATCGATCGGTGGGGATGGCGACCAGCTGGGAAAAGATGGAACTGATTCAGCCGGGCGAAGCGCATCCCCTGCTTCCGAACCCGGTGAAGGATGCCGCGCTGCTGTCCGCCGGAGATCGTTATCAGGAACTTTCCAAACGGGTCAAGCAGGGTTACGGCGCGTTCACTGCGGAATCGGCGATTGAACTGATGAGCCGACCTGTCGCCATGAAGTCGAATCTGCATAACGTATTGTTCGAGCCCAAATCGACAAAACTCTGGGTCGCCAATGCCAGCACCGACGGTGATCCGGCTGCGAATCAGAAGTATTACGGGTTTCAGTTATCCGAATTACTGAAACGAAAACCAGACGCCGGCGCGCCCGTTTATCCGATGCCCGCTGGTCAGTCGGTTTCTCAGAAAACGAAATAACAATTTAATTTACCGGTGATTCCGGATCGAATCCGGTTTCACCCTGTTAATTTCACGGTCTGATTTCTATTCGATGATTGTCAGCCTGGGATGGGTTTGTCCTTCCTGTTGATGCATGATCTGCAGCCAGGCATCGGGCAGGTAGTCGGGGAGATCGGCGGCGGTCATCGCGGGTTCAGACAGATCTTTTGCGGCCAGATCTCCCGCGAATCCGTGTAAATGCGCGGCGAGTTGTACGGCTTCAAACGCGGGCATTCCCTGACCGGCTAATGCCGTAGTCAAACCGGTCAGCACATCGCCGCTGCCTCCGGTGGCCATGCCGCTGTTGCCTGTCGTATTCACGGCGATACGGGTGCCATCAGTGGTAATCGAGTGCGCCCCTTTGAGCAGCAGAACCACCTGATGCTGTTTTGCAAACGCGATGGAAAGGGCCTCTCGCTGCTGTTCAATTTCTGCGGTGGTTTTGTTGATCAGCCGCGAAAACTCGCCCGGATGCGGCGTCAGAATGCGCGGACCGGCTGCAGCCGACAAGGGTTGGTCTGACGCAGCGAGCGCGTTCAGCGCATCCGCATCAATGATCAGGGGCTGTTCAAATTCCGAGTAGAGTTTACGCGTGACGTGCGGGATCCAGGCGTGTGTCCCGCAACCCGGGCCGATGGCAACCGCATCGAATTCATGAATCCTGCTGAATAAATCAGTTTCGGATTCCTGCGACAGTTGGCCTTGCTGATTGATGTGCAGAGGGAGTGTCAGGTAACAGGGATTCCAGCAGGAGACGATGGTTTGAATCGATTCCGGAATCGCGAGAAAGACCAGCCCCGCCCCTCCGCGCAAAGCTCCCATACCGGCGAGGCAGGCGGCACCACTCATTCCGGCACTGCCGGCAATCACCAGCACTTTTCCGAATGTCCCTTTATGTGAGTTTTCCGGACGTGGCGGCAGCGGAGGCAGGTCAGAAATTCGCTGAATATTCATGGTATGACAACTTTCAAATTCAAATCACTTCGCCGGGTCGTGTTTCTTGATTCGAACAGTCCTAATAAATGTGGTGCAACCGGGGCTAACGCCCTTCGGCTAATAAGTCATTCCGGCTGTCAAAGTAGCTATAAACAAGATCAGCCGCACGGCGTTAGCCGCGGTTAAAACCGACCTCGGTCAGGTTGCTGTCCCGGGAATCACATTCAAAACTAATAAATAAACACTACCTGGCCTGTGTCCAGGTTTACTGTCGCGTCTTTAAGGTCTTCTGGGCCGAGTATAATCGAACGAGGAACGCGAGGGTTAAACGATATGCGCTCTGGAATCGGGAGTTCATTCTGGCCGACACAGCGATCGTGTTCCTGGGGATTCTGTTTCTGGGTGCGTTTTTTTATTGTACATCAAACCGCCTGAGAATGCCCATGGTTAGTCTGGGGTGAATGGGTGGAACGGGTTAAAGGAGGTGAGTGGAAGTTCCTTCTATCCTTTGGAAACAGGGACTGATATGACTCCCAGTTTTTCAAGAGTTTATTATACTTCTGTTTGCCTTTTTTGAACGGAGCGTTTTATTTAAGATACTTGTGTCGGCGCGTTTCATCAGGGAGCAGGAAAACGATCAACACCCGCCCCGGAAAGATTCCGGGGGATGACAGAATTACATAAATTGCAACGGATTGGATGGATCTTCAATGGCGAGAAAAAAAACTGTTTACGAAAAGCTTTGCGACCTGGCCGGGAATCTCTGGTGGAGTTGGCAGCCCGATGTGACACAAATATTCCACCTGATTGATCCGGATAAATGGTCGGAATTCAATCATAACCCGATCGTCCTGCTCAAAGAATTCACGCCCGAGCAACTGGATGACATTTTAGGCAATCTCAGTCTGCATTCCCGTGTGAATGTTGCGTATCGTCGCTGGCAGGAATACATGGAGCGATCAGAGACGTGGGGTTCGACCAACGCCACGATTCTCGGGCACCGCTGTGCCGCCTATTTCTCGGCTGAGTTTGGTATTCACGAATCATTACACATTTATTCCGGTGGTTTAGGCGTGCTCGCTGGTGACCATCTGAAAAGTGCGTCTGACCTCGGCTTGCCTCTGGTGGCGGTTGGCTTGTTTTACGGAGAAGGTTATTTCTCTCAGCATATCGACAAAGAAGGCTGGCAGCAGGAATCGTATACGGAAGCCAAAACGAAGAATCTGCCGATTTCACCGGCGCTGAATCCGGAAGGCAAACCGGTGATGATCTCGGTGACGACACGTTCGGGCGAGATTTTTGCCAAGGTCTGGCGGGTTGATGTCGGACGCATTCGCCTGTATCTGCTGGACACGGATGTTCCCGAAAACAGTGATGAAGACCGTAATCTGACGGCACGACTTTATGGCGGCGACCAGCGCAAGCGATCGGCATCGAGCCGAGCGTGATTCACATGAATGAAGGTCACTCGGCGTTTGCTCCGCTGGAGCGCGTTCGCAACCGGATGCACGAAGATGGATTCTCATTTGACGATGCCTTGCGCGAAGTCGCTGCGTCCTGCGTGTTCACGACGCATACACCGGTTCCTGCCGGGCATGACCGGTTTGACGCCGGCCTGCTGGAAGAACATGTCGGACCGCTGGGAGATCAGCTGGGGCTCGACCATCATGCGTTGATGAGCCTGGGACGCGTTGATCCGCAGAATGAAGGGGAAACCTTCTGCATGACGGTACTCGCCTTCAAACTGAGCCGGTTGGCGAATGCGGTTTCGAACCTGCATGGCGTTGTCAGCCGGCGGATGTGGGCTTCATTATGGCCTTGGCGCAGTGAAGAAGAAATTCCGATCGGCCATATCACCAACGGCGTGCACATGCCAACCTGGCTGGCTGCTCCGATGCGTGTGATTTATGACCGCGTATTGCCGACGAAATGGTATTATCGAACAGGTGAAGCGGATGTTTGGGCGAATATCGAAGAAATCACGCCGGGCGACCTCTGGGAAACGCATCAGGCTTTGAAAAACCGCCTGATTCATTTTTCACGCGATTTACTCGTTCAGCAGGCGGAGCGACGCGGTACTTCCGAAAAAGAAATCGGTCACTTGAAAACCGCGTTGAATCCGGATGCCTTACTCATCGGTTTCGCCAGACGTTTCGCTCCCTATAAGCGAGCCGACCTCGTGATGAAGGATATGGAAACGTTTCTGAAAATTATTGAAGATTCTGACCGTCCCATTCAGTTCATTTTCGCCGGTAAGGCGCATCCCGCTGATGAGCGAGGCAAGCAGATCATTCAGCGGATTTTCAAATTGACGCAGGAGCCTCCGTTCCGTGGAAAGATTGTTATTCTTGAAGATTACGACATCAATCTCGGGCGGCATCTGGTACAGGGGGTTGATGTCTGGTTGAATAACCCGCGTCGTCCGCTGGAAGCTTCGGGAACCAGCGGGCAGAAAGTCGTGTTGAACGGCGGGCTCAACTGTTCCATTCTGGATGGATGGTGGGCGGAAGCCTTTGATGGCACCAATGGTTTTGCGATTGGCGAGGGACGGACGCACGTCAATCAGGAGATTCAGGACGACCGTGATGGCCTGAACCTGATGAAAGTGCTCAACGAAGAAGTCATTCCGCTTTATTATAACCGCAACTATGACGATCTGCCTCTGGGCTGGATTTTCCGTATGAAACGCGCCATCCGGACTTTAGGCTGGCGGTTTAATGCAGACCGGATGGTAATGGACTATGCACAAAAAATGTATCTGCCTGCTGCCGGCGGGTTGTCCAGCCAGATCAAGGGAGACTCTTCGCTTTAAGGGCGACAGAACAGCCGTTGACTGAAAACGGCAGGTCATAATCAGCATAACGGTTACAGGAGTCAGATTTGATATCTTTCCTGTAGCCGTTTTTTTTATGCGATCCGCACCAGTGTGATACCGATTTCTGCTGCGTACCCGATTCTGGAATTCTCAGGAATCACGGCTGGAAATTAGGAGCTAACTTTTTAAGTAGAAGTACTTGAAAACAGCTACAAAACCCCTTGGATTTTGTGGCACTATTGTCGTCCCCCGGCACGGAAACCAACAGGAGTCCGATTCGAGCGCAGATTTATGTCTCGCTTATTTCGACATTGTGTACGTTGATGCTTCGCCTGAGACAGGCGGGATGTTGTCGTACAGGATGCAGGATTCGTGAATCGTTTGCACGTTACACAAGAAAGCGTTTTTCCCATGAGTTCAATGGCAGCAGGACAGTCCAGCAGTATCCCGTGTAAAAGCCCCATTCCTCAGGGAGAGTTGTCCGATCTGGTCAAGGGTTATCTGGATGTGGAACTCTGGCGTTCCACAGACTGGTTGACTCGACTGAATCTGGAAGAGCCGCGCGTTGATGTTCGTAACTTGTCCGAACGGACCCGTTTGATGAAGCGGATCCTCGATATTGTTGTCTCGTTCAGCATGTTAATTCTGCTCTCTCCGTTGCTGTTATTTCTGGTGGTGCTGGTCAAGTCCACCTCCACCGGACCTGCGATTTTCAGACAGACCCGCGTCGGTTTGAATTTACGTAAAAAAACGGAGAGCGACCGGCGCCAGGAACAGATTGAGTTAGCGGAACTTGATCTGAGTTCGGATCGTCGCGTTTCCGGCCCTGATCGGCGTGATGAATCGGGATACGGGATGCCTTTCACACTCTACAAGTTTCGCACGATGACCGTGGATGCAGAAAAAAATGGTGCGCAATTCGCCGTCAAAGGTGATCCGCGCGTCACGCGTCTCGGACGCTTCATGCGAAAAACCAGGTTGGATGAACTGCCGCAGTTGTGGAACGTACTCAAAGGGGAAATGACATTGGTCGGCCCGCGCCCGGAACGTCCGGAGTTCATCGAAGGCTTGAGCAAAGAGATCCCGAACTACATCAACCGACTGGGCTTGAAACCCGGCCTGACCGGCGTGGCACAGATCGTGAACGGCTACGATAACAACATTGAAGGCTTTCGCAGAAAAGTCTCGCTGGATCTGATGTATCTACAAAACTGCTGTTTCTGGAATGACATGAAAATTCTGTTTCGCACGATCCGCGTGATCTTAACCGGTAGCGGTGCGTTATAAATCTGCGAGAAACAGATTCATCGCGGCTGGTATTTCCTCCGGCCGTCAGACCAGACTGCTTCCGGAATGAAAACGTTCCCGCAGTTTCGCTATTCCCGCTTCTGTTCAATGGGGATGAAGTAGTCAACGTTTCAAGTTGCGATTTTCATCGGTGTGACATTTTCAGTTCTGTCTTCGAGTGGCGTTCCGTTAAAATGTTCCCTTGGGGCGGTGGAAGAATGAGACGCTACTTTACTTTTGAGTTGTGTTTTCATTTTCACTGTTGGCAAGCCAGCTGTGCCACCCGGTTTGATGATCTTAAAAAGATTGCTACCACGAAAGCAGACGAAATAGACTGGTGAGGAGAGCCTTGCACGATGCGCCGGGGCAGGTCCATGTGCCTGCCCGCCTGGTGGAAATGATTTCGTATCATGCCTGGGAGGGTCTTGGTTACAACATTCCACCTGTGATTACACGAAGGACGTCGCTATCGCGGGCGACCACACAGGGGCGCCGCTACGCGGAGTCTGGGGCGTTTGTTTTGACTGATGTGGAGTTTATTCTGTGGCGTGGAGGAGTCAATGACGGTCGAGAAAAATTATTTTACGAAGGTCAGCGATCTTCTATGAAGTTCAAATGAAATTCAGTGGAGTTCCGATGATGTCGCATGAAGTTGAGTAAAAAATCGGGTGCAGACGAGCAGTGTTTTGGGAAATCGTGCTGAAACAGGCGTGTTTTATAGTGCTGATGTTCTCAGTGGTGCTGAAAACTGAACTGAACCTGTTCTTACTCACATGCGAGAAACACACTTACTACGCAGCATCAAAACGGGGCGGGGGAGTCAAAAAAAAACGCCCTGAACACAGGGCGTTTTTGTGAATGAGTCGATTTCTGAATTTGGCAACGTGAAATGAATGGTTGAGTACTCGCGACATGCGCGAATCCGGTTCAGGAATCGGTTTCGGGAAAGTGACTGAGTTCGAGTGTGTGAGCGGGTACCATTTTTTCGTTTTCGGTATCCCAGCCCATCATCTGACCGGATCTCCAGGATTCATTGGCCATGTTGACGGCAACGACACCGGCCAGACCCAGCTCGGTCGGACAGTTCAGCGCTTCGCCGTT
>CAXBFD010000151.1:0-13204 GCA_963974925.1 uncultured bacterium
ATGTCCCAGCGGCGCATCAGAACCGTTGTCCCCCAGGAAAAAGATGAGCGTGTTTTCAGCAACGCCGAGCGCGTCGAGCTGGGTCATGATATCGCCCAGCGATTGATCCATGCCTTCAATCAACGTGGCAAAGGCCTGTGCGGGAGCCGATTTGCCAGATTTTTTGTAATGCGCGGCGAAACGCGGATCGGAATCAAACGGCGCATGGACGGCATACTGGGCCATATAAAGGTAAAATGGTTGCCCCGCCTTCACGGTTGCAGCCAGCGCGGCGTTCGCTTCGAGTGTGATTGCTTCGGTAAGAAAGGTTTCCGTGCCGTGATATTTTTCGAGATGCGGAACGGCCTGATGCGCCCGCTTCGTGCCGCGACCAAAGTTCTTGGACCCAAAATAACTGCCGGGCGCACCGAACGCGGCACCGGCGATATTGACGTCAAAACCGAGGTTGCCGGGATCTGCCCCGGGAAACCCGTCTGCGCCGAAGTGCCCTTTGCCGACGTGAATCGTGCGATAGCCGGCCTGTTTCAGCAGACGGGCCAAAGTGACATCCTCTTTTTTCAAGCCTTCCCAGTTCCAGTCCGGCGGCCCCTGTGGTCCTGCGTTGTTTTTGGCAGGATTGATCCAGTTGGTCGCATGATGACGTGCCGCGTTCTGACCGTTCATAATCGAAATGCGTGTGGGCGAGCAGACACTCATGGCGTAGAAATTGTTGAAACGAATCCCCTGCTTTGCCAGCCGTTCCATGCTGGGGGTGATATAATAATCGTTAAGCGGATAACGTTTGGGTTTGCCCTGTGCATCGGTCAGAAAGGGGACCGAGGTGTCCATCACCCCCATATCATCCACAAGGAATACCACAATATTGGGGGACTGCTGTTTTTCATTTTGTACGTTGGCGGAGAACGCAGTCGCCATCACGGCTGCAGAGAACAGAACCAGTATCAGACAGCTGACTGCAACCCGTCGCGTGAAGCGTGAAAGATGAGAACTCATGGTGTGCTGAATTTCCTTGTCTGAGAGCGCCGAAGGAGAATAAGAGGCAAACCGCGAACGGTTCATTTTGTCTTGAATATAACAGTCTGCATGCCAAGTTGTCCAACAAAGTTTGATGTTCATCGCCTGTTTCTGAGTCTCCTGTTCGCGAACCAATCGGTAAAACACCGGCAGTCGGAAACGAACGGTTCCCAAAACTGATTTTCTCTGGCTCATTCTGCAGCCGACACAGTTTGATCTGCTGTCAGATTGGCAAGCTGCTGATCAAGCAGGACTTTCAGTTGCTTCAGATCCTCTTCATAAAATCCAACCGTATAGAAGAGAATTTTTCCCTCCGGTGAGATCACCAGCGTACGCGGAATTAATTCCTTTGCATAAAGTGAATAAACGCTACGATCGGGGTCGGCTGCGGCGGGGAATGTAAATCTGAATTCTTCACAGAAATCCTGCACTGATTTGGTAGTTTCTTCACGGCCGATCACCAGCATGCGGAAACGGGGGTTGTGCTTTCGCGTTTCCCAGATCTGCTGGAGATACGGCGTTTCCCGTCGACAGGGGCCACACCAGTTTGAGTAGAAATTGATCAACACCACATCACCGCGCGCTGCTGATAATGAAAACTCTTCACCATTCGTCATCATCATCGAAAATACGGGGGCACTGTCTCCCACCTGCACGACGGATGTTCTGGCAAAGCGTTCTGCCTGTGCCGTATTGAACTCTTCCATTTGCTTTCGGGCAAGGTATGGCATCATGACCCACCAGTTAATGGCTTGTAATGATCCAAACAAGCAGGGGACTGCGGCAATTGAGAGTAGGAGTCGAACCACATGCCCCCGGCGTTTGGCCGTGTTCCAGCGTAAGATCATAAAGCCGAACGAGAATACAAGCACGCCGATCGCGATCATCACCCCGATGAAAACTGCCCAGACGATGAAATTGTATGCTTCTCCGCTCATGGATTCACCGCAGCGAGTTTTTTGCGTACGAGCGTTGACTGCGCATCATTCAGTAACTGCCAGCAGGCGAGTCCATTGCCGACCAGGTCAAATTCGTCGAATTCCCAGATGACTTTTTTGTTGCTGTCGAGTTCCAGTATCTGCGGATTGCCGGGTCCCGCGTGACAGTTGCCGATGATCAGATTGCCGTTCTCAAGCTGCTGCAGACAGGTCGTCCATTTCAGTTCGACGTCGGTCTCGGGAACTTTGCCTTTGATTTCCCAGACGACCTTTCTGTCGGGAGAGACTTCGAGCACACTGTTGCCGCTGCCCGAGGCAATGAGCGTGTTACCGTTTTTGAGACGAATGGCACCAAAAACGCGGGTGTTCGTCAGATAGTCCCAGATCACTTCACCTTTGCGAGTGTATTCAGTGACGACGCCCGGGTTTTCCGAACAGACCAGATAGGTTCGGTCCGGCGTGATCCGCATGAGTCGCGTGGACTGCGTGCCCCCCTTCTTCAGCGGGATCTGATGCACGCGTTTTCCATTCGGGTCGACCTCGATGATCCGCCCCACGCCACTTTCGACAATCACGGTATTGCCATTCGGTAGCCGGGCGAAGGCGTGGACGTCAACACGTTTGCCCGCGTTGCCGTTCATGGTTGCGGAGTCGTAGGTCCAGACGATTTTTTTATCGAGGGTGATTTCTTTGAGCCCGGTCCAACTGTCATGAAACAGAATATTGCCGCTGGGCAGCAGTTGCACGTCATGATGGCCGGCGTGACCTTTCGCTGGTCCGGCAGTTTGATACGACCAGAGAACCTCGCCGTCCGCATCACAGAGGGCGAGAATATTTTTGCCATAGGAAGCGCCCACTAAAACCAGCCGCTCGGCGTAAACGGAAGCGTTAACCAGCAGGTAGAGGAGAATCACGATGAAATGCGAAGCGAGTTTCATGGTTTCAAAGACTCTTCTGGATGTGCGTTGAATCAAGAGTGATCGTATGGAATTCAGGATCCATCTTAGCATCCTGCCCTTCCAGCCGAAACTCAACCAGGCTTCTTTGGCCTGTTTCTCAACCAGTATGCTGACAGTAGCACCGGCTAACCTTCGTCCCAGTGTTCCCGCACGAAATATTCATTAATCTCTTCGACGCGGGACTGGATGGCGGTAATGCGTTCGTGAGGCAACTCCAGTGTCAGCATATTGAAGGCGGCATCCGGACTGGGATTGTGAAAATATTCTTCTGCCGTGCGGCGAGGCATCATCGTATCCAGAGGAAAATCGCTGGATCTGACAAAACACAAAATACAACAGAGAAGCTGATCATCGTTTAATTCCGCACGTGCGTGTTCCGGTCGTTCTTCCATCCGGAATTCCAGCAGATTATTCCAGACAATATGCAGCACCTGTGTGTCTGGCTGAAACAGATCGACCAAAAACGCAGGCAGGAATTTCAGGAAACCCTCATACGACAGGTAAAGTGGGGCATCCTGATGACAGTTGATCAAACGGTGATCCAGCTGGTCCCAGGTTTTATGAGAAAAGACCCGAACAAATTCGTCGTATTCTGCTCCTTCCTTCTGTACCAGTTGCGTTCCATCAATCTCAATCAGATACTGATCCGGCGGAAAAACCTCTTTCAGCAGATCGATCACGGTCTGCTGGTAATTCTCCTGCCACTCTCTTCCGGTGATCAGCATCACATTATCGAACCTTTATGAAAACAGTTATCAGAATGAAACTCCTGACGCGATTGGTTGATGCAGAGTTTTTACAGAGTGTGTACACTCTGTTATCTCCTGCAGAGAAAAAAGATTCAATCCCAGTTTTTCTCATATTTGCAGTAGCAATCGCAGTGGATCTCCCGTCTATAATGATGGCAGAAGTTTGTTATCTGATCTTTCTGCTCTATTTATTCTTATAAAGTATTACCAGACAGAAACATACAACACGACGTATATTCATTTCTTTTGTTATTCACTTCTGCATCCTGTCTATCAGTCAAATGCGATATTCCAGTGACATCCACTGATGGAAACGTAGTTTTCGTCAGTATCGGGCCAAATGTTTTTTGAGGTTTGACAATTGTTGTCCGATAGGGGGATTTTACGTATGCGAAAATTTGGTTTTCTACTCACATTGTTTGCGCTGATGATTTTTGCCGGTGATGCCTATGCCCAACGTGGTGGCGGAGGGGGTGGTCGAGGTGGCGGCGGAGGTCAACGTGGCGGTGGTCAAGGTGGAGGTCAACGTGGTGGTGGAGGCCAGCAAGGTGGCCAACAGATGGGACAAGGGGGCGGAGGTCAGTGCCAGCAAGGCGGCGGTGGCGGAGGCAACCAGATGCGCCAGGGTGGAGGCATGCAGAACGGGATGAACCAGGGGGGCACAGTAGATACGATCGAAGTGCTCACTCAGGTACTGGCCCGAATGGATCAAAATCGTGATGGGATGATCTCGCGAAATGAAGTGCCGCCGCAACTGCAGAGTCAGATGACAGAAGCCGACTTGAACGGAGATGGCACCTTAAACCGGCTGGAGCAGATGGCGGTGCTGGATCGTGCCAAAATTTTAAGCGGTCGCCCCGACTCGAACGGCAGCGGTCTGAACGCTGATATCTTCCAGAAGTTAGACAAAAACCGGGACAATGCGATCAGTCCTGCCGAAGTTCCCAGGCCGCTCCAGAGACTGTTTCGCTCGCTCGATACCAACCAGGACGGCTCACTCGACGCCGAGGAGCAGAAAGCCGCGATCGAACAGATCAAAACCAGATTGAATCCTGAGAAACCGCGAAGCAAACAGCCTGCACTCTAAGTGCAGGTTGAAACATTATGTGTCAGGAATCGATTCACGACTTCATGGTGTACTCCCTGAGGCGGCTGTGCTTTCGAGTTCCGAGATCGTGTGATACAGCCCGCTTAAACGGTCTACAAGCGATTCCTGACACTTTCTACTTTACGAACGAAGGATACCTTTATCTCACAGGCGTTCAGAATCATGGGCGGCCATGGTGAATCCTGTTAAATCGATCGGGAATACAATATCACAGCGGGGAAAAATGAGCGTCGGCAAAACCACTCATTCAAACCAACCTCGCCAGTAGAAATACGCGCCGGTCGCGGCCGCGGTCAACAACATGCAGGCAATCACAATCAGATACCCCGAAGGCACGCCCATCCCCGGCAGGTCATTGAAATTCATGCCGTACATGCCAGAGAGCAACGTTAACGGCAGAAAGATGGCTGAGAGGATCGTCAGAAATTGCAGACGACTGTCCACCCGATTTTGCACGAGCATTTCATAATCGCGCTGCAAACTGGAAACTCTCGATTCCGCGCCCGCTATCAACTGCCTGGTCAGTTCGGTTAACGGCAGCATCTCACGAAAATGATGAGATTGCTCACTGACACGAAACGCCTCAGTTTGAACTGTCTGAAGAACTCCGGCACAATAGGTATGATCGTCATGCACGGCGGCATAATGGCTGACTTTCCTGCGCAGGGTCGCGATTTCCCGGGGATCAAGATTGTCCGGCTGATCGTGACACGCCTGATCCAGACGCTCCGCTTCGGCGCGCACGCCCAGTGCCGCATCAACGTTACACTTACTGATTTCAATCAACAGGTAATACAGCAGTGCTGACGAACTATTCGCATATAAAGGAACATCCCCATCCAGATTTCTGATAATGTCCTCAATGGTATGAAGTTCGTCGCGATGAATGGTGAGTATTGTTGTATTCAAACAGAGTACTGAAATATATGGTTTTTCCTGCTGATCCCAGCCGAGGTGCGTTGGTACTTCAAGATATAAGGCCTTTCGCTGCGAGATCAGGCGCGTACTCCGCTGTGGTTGCAGACAGGCATCGAGAATCTCATCGTGCAACCCGAGCGGCGCGAGCAATTGTTTCAGCTCTTGCGGAGTTGCCGCTTCCACATCAATCCAGCGATTGTCGTCGTCAATCTGCCATGATGCCGACAATGTTGTTTCCGGTAACGGCACCAGAGTTGCCTGGTCGCTGATACCAAATACCCGCACATTCATCATTATTCAGTTCCCACGCTGTAACACCGGCGGTTTCCACGTTCCTTCCCCTGGTGGCAGGACCGACGGCGGTTGTGTTTCAGGCCAATATAATCGCATTACCAGATAGATGGGACCATCGGGTGCCGGCAGCCAGTTGGATTCCTGCGTTTTGCCAGGTGAATCCTTCTGAATATAGATCGTCAACGAACCGTCTTCATTTTTCTTGAGCTCAGACAGCATCGGCGAATTGATCAGATAACGATTTATCGCGTTTTTAATTAACAGCTGTGTTTTTCCATCGTACATCGTAACTGACCAAAAGGCGTTCACGGGAGGATATTCACCAGCAGCAAAGGTCATCGTATAGTTGTGTTTACTGCCATCGAGCAGTTCGCCATTCACTTCTTTTCGCGTTAATGGATAAGTGGCTTCGACAGCGTCGTTTCCATAAATCCCCGCTTTGGCAGCAGCGGCGCGGAGTGTCCAGTCACCATCATAAAAGGCGCGATTTCCCATCGCAGAACCAATCTCCCAGCCATTGACGGTCTTGCCAATAGTCTCAACGCGTTGCAGAATTTTGGTGTAACCAGATTTCATCCCCGCTGCAATCTGAGACTTTTGTTGCGCGGTCAGTTCGGTAGAGGGGAAAGTTTTGCCCGCTTCAATCCCGATCTGAGCAAACTGTTTTCGTAGTGTTAGTTCACTTTGAGCGGGACCCGTCGGCGGACAGAACTGCAACACAAAATTCAAATAAGCGAAGGGATCTGTCTCTGCCAGTTTTTTATCAATTTTCGGCCATTCAATTGGGGGAGCAGCAGCCGGCGCCGGTTGCTTCAGAAATGCAGACAGTGTTTGCACATGATAGCCGGCCTGTACCTGCTTCACTTTTTCAATGTCAGCCGGGTCAAACAGCTGCGTTCGAAAAATGGCAAATGTGAATTCGGTCTCGCAGCGGAATACCTGCTTGATGCCCGCCGGTGCTTTTCCGTTCCAGCCGGGTCCACAAATCATAAATGTGCCCGCACTGTTTCCAGTCGCGCGGCTGCCGATGTAACCGTAATTGAAAGTATACATGTCAACCAGTTGAACCGAGTAATAACGCTTTTTTTCTATTTCCGGCACTGTGACAATCACCGGTTCGGCCCGCAGATCTGCACAGAAGAATGAATAAGGGGTGTCGCTGTTGGGCGTCACCACCGCAGTATCCTGGGGTGTATAAACGCGAGCCGTGTTATAGATCTGGTTAAAAGGACACTTATACTGGCTCGATGTTTCGTCGATGAAATACTCATTCATCACAGAATAATTCATGACCATGGGCAACCCATAAATGAACGCTTCTTCGGCAATTGCCTTGGTTTCTGCCGATGTGGCTTTTGATTCGCCTCCCATGCAAGTCGTCACATACATGAAACTACATATCAACAAGCTGACTATTCGAATTGAGTTCATGAAACGTACTCCTGCGAAACGAGTAATATTTTATTGTGAGAATCGAGACAAAGTGGCCCAACTCGATGTTTTCAGTTTACCGCAAATCTCTGAAAAGTAAATCAGGTTGAATGAAAGTCAATCATTGACGTTTCAAATCTAAATTTTGAATGTACCAGCAGGAGTCGGCCTGAGGCGAGACGTCGGATGTGAAACCGCGCGTTGGGCTGTTTGATATTTTCTGGTGCTGTGGGAGTGAACCAGGTTCGTCCGCCATCCGTCGACGTCGTCTGCATGATGCCTTTCGCTGTGCGCGCCAGCATCCAGAGGAAGCCGTCTTAACGTTCGACGATTATTGTGCCGGTTTACCGTTTCGGCGGTCAAACTGAAAGGGATTGTTTTTGTCGCCAGTTACGGTCACCTTCAGTGGGGGCGCAATTCCCCCCGAATCAACTTCGACGCGTAAGATATTCTTGGCAGCAAACGGGCGATCGTAGATCCAGGCGTGACCATCGCCGTGTATGTAGAGAATCGGCTTCTGAAACTGTAACGCCTCTTTACTGAACGGATCGAAAAAATCGTTGTGAATTCGAATCGGTTTGGCATGTCCTAAAATCACCAGACTGCTGACTTCCGCACCGAAACGACGCAAGTTACGGTGGACCCAGTCGAGGTCGGCTGCGTGTCGTTGTTTCCATTCTGCTGCATCATGCACGCGACCGCCAACGATGTTGAGTCCGACAAACAGCGTGCTCCCTTTCACAAAGGAAAAATTCTCTTCGTGTTCCCATTGCCGAATCACAGGCAGCCTATGCTGCCAGCGACGATCAAACCGCATAAAGTACTGTTCCCAGAGTTTCCAGGCCTGATCGGGATTTGCACAGTCGTTCCATTCATTGTCGCCGGGAATGATAAACACCGGCGTTTTCGACTGGCTCAGCATGCCAGCCACCTTCTGAAACACGGCCTCGTTACAAGGGGCAGCGCCCCCTTTGATATCGCCGACGTGAATCACGAACTGCGCATCGCTGGGGACTGCAGCAATCTGTTGAGGCAGCAGAACATCTTCCGCCGGTTTGTAGGGAACGTCGCCCATCACATAAAAGGTGACCTCTGACTGAGACTGGTCGTCGGGCGCTGGCTGGTTTTGCGCGACTGCGGTTGAACCGATCAGCAGTATCAACGGCAGTGCAAGAGATAAAGTTTTGAATCGCATCAGTGTCTGTTCCTCAGTGGTGATTTAATAAAGTGAGCAGGTTTTAAAATACCCGGTTCCTGGAAAAAAGTCACCTCTGCAGAGAAAATACTGATCAGCTTCAGTCAGCGTGAGCAGTCTCCGCTTCGAAGAACAGGTCGTAGTTCTGGCAGTCGATCACACGCATCCGAATCGTCGACTCTCCTGCCGAAGCAATTACAGCACGAGGATGTGTCATCATGTACCACAAACAGCACAGAGGTAGCACAGCGTATTGTGTTTTCAGAATTTTATCCCATGCGATTCGCAATTTTCGTTACGAACCGCTGCCTTCATCGCCAGCAGAGATTCCCGCGCGAACTGTTTCTGTTTCCTGCGGACATAAGGAGAGGCGATTTTTGAGAGCAGTTGCTGAGGTTGCGAAAAAGCATAGAGATCGTACCAGACCGAATCGTCGTCCGTATTCCATTCGACCTGAAAGCGTTCTTCGCCCGATTCGGCGTGTTCAGGCAGTGTGCCATACGCAAAGCAGAAACGACTGAGCGGCGCGGTCTCTTCCACCACATACACCACCCGACAGGCATTCAACACCCAGAGCCCGAGAACGTGCGCCAGAGCGGCCACCGTCTGTCCCGGTTCCGGCGCAGCATCGGGTCGATGCAGTGTCAACCAGTCGAAACGGTAATGCTGCCACTCACTGAGGGCCTTTTTCGCTGCTTCATAAACTTCTCCCCCCTGCCCCAGACAGATCCGGTTGTGATCGACCTGATAACCGGCGGGCGGCGTTTCGGTTCTGGTGGTCCCCACCTGTGAATAAGTGAATTCCAGCTGTGACTGTGCTGTGATGAAGTCGGAAATCTGCTGTGAATCGGGCTGCCTGAAAAGAAACATGTATTTGAATCATTGTGCAAGATTTTTAATTCGACCGTCCACTGAACCCAAGATTGATACCGGGAGAAAAACGCAAATCTCTTCCGCTTCGAGTTGGTGACGAACCAGTCTGGCTTCCGTCGGCGTATTCAATGTGGCGACTATGACAAAATCATTCGACATCGCGGTTTTCCTGATATGTGTTAAATTAAGGTACGCGGACTTTCACATTATCATAATGAATCGACACTTTCGGCGTCACCAGGCCAATTTTATCTTTGGAGGCGTGCGCGATACCTTCGGAACGGAGGGAGCCGATCAGTTTGCCGTCGATGAAAGCCTGCATCAGATCCCCTTTAATGCGCACAGTCACGGTGTACCATTCGTGCTGTGCGAGTTTGACCGGAAAGTCGGCCTGGGCCCTTTTCAGTATGGCCTGTTCTTCCGCGGTCAGTTTTTCTTTGGCCTGACGTTTCTTAAAAATCTCGTTGTTGAAGACGCCGGTCTTGCCGTCACGCAGTGTGACTTTGTTGGGAGAGACCACGACCCGGCAAATGTGCCCCGCGTGCGAGACTTTGAACTTGTGCTGATTGAACGTCAGGTTGGTGGAAGGCGAACCCTCGAACTTAAGATCAACCGTCAGTTCGACATCACTGTAGGGTTCTGTCAGTAACTGATGCACGGCCGCGTGACCGCCATCTTTGAGTTCCACGCCCTTTAATACCCCATCTTTGATCACGGAAGAACTCTTGTAAAGCGTCCACTGCTTGCCCAGTTCGGACTCAGAAAAGTCGTCCGCGAAAATCTGCTTCTGGTAATCGTCAGCGGGAATCGCTTCTGGAGCGCCGGCGATGACAGGCAGAGCAAATCCAAGACTGATGAGTGTAAGCAAGTAGTGGTTAAAGGACATTGTAAGCACTTTCTTAGTACGGGAAACAGACAGACTGGATCCACTAGCGACACCAAACAGGTTAATTTCGCTCAGACGCACTGTCAAATACAATCGTCTGAATCGAGTTCACACTCTCCTCGAATCGTTGCGCACATATTACGACAATTGTCGTTTTCCCCATTGACATAAAGACAATTGTCGTTTTTAATAGGAAAATGAATCACCCGAAAGAAAAAATTCCGGATGCAGAACGTGATGTTCTGGTCTGCCTGAATCAACTGAAAGAAGCTACGGTTAAAGAGATCTGCGAGGCGCTGCGTGCGGTTCGGAAGATGGAGCCGTCGTCAGTCATGACGCTGCTCAAACGCCTGGAAAGTCGAAAGCTCGTCACGAAACGCAAGGCAGATCAGGGAAAGGCGTTTGTCTTTCGCGTGACGCGCGAATCGACGCGGGCCTATCGGCATTTGATGAATGACCTGTTTCAGGGAGTTTTCGGCGGAGATACACTTTCTTTTATGGCTTCGTTCTTCGAAACCCGTAAGCCGACGGAAAAAGAAATTATCCAGCTGCAGCAATTACTCGAAGATTTGCGCACTCAAAAAAAGAAGGGAGACAAATTATGAGTCACATCTTTAACCATACAGCAGCGCAATGGAGCGGTTTGGTACAACACGTCGGCGTTCAGGCTGCGTTTGCCGCGATCCTGGCATGTCTGTTCCTGTTTGTGACACAGCGTTTCATCAGTTCACCGCTGCGTTATGCTATCCTGCTGGTGGTACTTGTCAAGTTTGCAACGCCACCCTATCTGGATCTGCAAACCGGGCTGTTTACCAAATACTCAGAGCTTCGAGATATGCGAAACACCCCTGATGACACCTTCACGATCTCTCTTGTCGCCGATGATCCCACCTTGGAAAAAACTGGTTCATCAGACGCGCCTCGTTCCCGCATTCCAGCATCCCCTGCCTCGACAATAATAACCGCACCAACGCCTCAACCAGTATTACCTCGTTCTTCTGTTCCCATAGTATCAAAACCTGCCCCCGAATCGGAGTTTTCATGGGCGCGTCTACTACTACCACTCTATCTGCTCGGGACGGCTGTCTTGACTGCCCTGCTCTTTCACCGCTACAGAAATGTACGACGAATTGTGCGCGCAGGCAGACTCCAGCAAGAGGGGTTTTTGTTTTCGGAAGTCGCACGAATTTCCAAACTGCTGCGAATCAAATCGGTTCCAGCCTTACGCATTTCTGATGAAACCGACGCCCCCTTTGCCATGGGTGCGTTCCGACCGACAATTGTGATTCCACGTGCGATTGTCGCGCAGTTACAACACGATCAGTTAACGATTATAATTGCCCACGAACTGGCACATATCCGCCGCCGCGATTTACTGATTGGCTGGTTCGAAACCGTGGTCAGCATCGTCTGGTGGTTTCATCCGGCTCTGTGGTGGCTGAGAATATCGCTCAGAAAGACGCGCGAAGACTGCTGTGACGATCTTTTGCTAGCGCATCAGCTTGCGAAACCGGAACGGTATTGCGAAACACTCATCGAGGCAGCGAGCCGACAATCGACCCGATTAACGGAACCGCTGGTACTCGGATTCGTCCATCAGGAACACCCGGCCGCCCGACGCATTCGTCGCCTGATGGATGCCTCGCTATTTCGGGCAAACCGCTTGCGCTACCCCGCTTTGATCTTCACCGTGCTGTTTGCACTCATCATGCTGCCCGGCTTGCGTCCGGACCAACAGCCCGTAACGAAAACCACGTTGGAAGGGTGGTTCGGCTGGAAAAACTTGCCCTTTCGTATTGATCCCGATGAAGAAGCAGCAGTGCAAGAATGTAAAAAGCTGGCGCAGACCTACAACTCTACCATGAGTGGCATCCGTAAATTTACTTTTCCAGAAACACGCGAAAAGCTGGAAGCGATTCTGACAAAACACCCAAAACTGTTCTACGCACAGCAACTGCTGGGCACTTGGTACCAGATGAATGGCAATCATAAAGAAGCAACGCGACTACTGAAAGAATCGCTGGCGAATGCCCCCATTGTCCTCACACAAACCTATCAATTTGGCAATGGTGAGCCTCTCAAAGGGGTGACAATCCCCGGGATGAAGATAGAGTGTAATCGCGTTGAAGATCACTCGCTGGACCCGAGTTTGAAATTGCAATTTGTAGCGTTGATCACTGATTCGAAAGGCAAGGTTTACCTTCCCGTCTATGACACAGTGTATCGTACTACCTCTCAGTCCACTCCCGAGGGTTATTTTACAGAGTTTCAAAACCGGGGCTGGATCAGGTCACACTCTCGGAATGGCATCTTACCCGATGTTCTCGTCTGGAAACGTTGGTCTCAGCCTCGAAACTTCACACGTACCGCCGATGAATCGCAGCGACTTAAAAACGCGACCGGAACAGATACTCTGAAACTGACGTTAGGAACGAACACATTCCGAATCGGAACGGTTGCCCGCGGACAGGCGGATAATACGTTCATCGCAGAAAACGGAAAAGGGATTCCGCGGCCTTCAATTTCAAATGAATTTCCAGACTTCACAAACGGGGCGTTTGTCGATCATGCCATTATCAATTTATCAGCCCCTGATCCCACGCGATTTGATTTGGCGGAATTGGACGTATTGGATTCTCAGACAAAGATCCCACTCCGGTCTTTCCAATACGGGGCAGGCTCTACATGGTCGGACCAGAATCAGATTCAACTGTTTTCATTATGGGACAAATTACCTGACAGAATTGACCTGATTCTGAAGGTTTACAACTTCAATCGTGATCAATTTCGTTATCAGATTCCAGCGAATGAGGGAGCAACGTTAAAACTTGAAGATGCG
>CAXBFD010000152.1:0-13167 GCA_963974925.1 uncultured bacterium
CGCCAGACGATTTTCCCGTTGATCAAGATAAAAGCCGGTTTTCTGGCCGGTGACCATGCTCATGCCGTAGCGGATGTTGTTCTCTTCGAGAAAAAAATGTTCGGGAGGCGCTTCACCGTCCAGGAGCTGGTCGGCGATTTCCAGTCCTTCCGCTTCACGAATCCCCTTCTCAGTCCGCAGCCAGATGCCTTTGGTCGGAAACCGCTGTTTGAGAAAACGAATGACCAGTTCCTGTTTCAAAGAAAGCGCCAGGCTCGAAAATTGCACCAGAAACCAGGCGCCATAACGGTCAATCGTCAGGCCTGAGAGCTGATCTGCTTCACTGAAGACCAGACGGCAGCCGGTGGTTTCAAACTGATCCAGCAGGCCGAGGGATTCCCGCAGTGTCACCGCCTGTTCCAGAAGATTTTCCCAGAAGGCGTCTTCGAATGTCTGTTCTTCGTCCCAGGCATACAGGCGGACGCGGATATTACTGTTGGGGTTGAACAGGCCGCGGGCGATGAATTCACCCTTATCGGATTGCAGGATCACTTCATCACCGGTTTCGGGATTTCCGACAATGTGTGAAATTGCTCCGGCAAAAACCCAGGGATGGCGGCCAAAGAACGGGAGTGCACGGCGCGGCTTGAGCGTGACACGCGGCAGGGGCGTCGTTTCAGTGGCAACAGTTTCGTCAGACCCGATGGGGCTTGAATCACTCATGAGAGTTTTCTATTCACAAAGAATCGGTAGATCGTCAGCGTCTATCGATAAAGAAAAGGGATGCCCACTAACGGCATACACCGGGAATGAACGCGATTGATAATTTCGTACGCACGTTTTCTGAGACAGAAAACAGTTTGCGATGAAGTTTATGATTCCGTGGATGTGGAACTGGTCGTGCCTTCCACTTCCGCAAGATAAGCCAGCAGTCGATCCCGCTCATTGGTCAGATGTCTGACACGCAACAGGGAACGGACGCGCGTCGTTAATTCAATTCGGTTGACGGGTTTGGTTAAAAAATCATCACAGCCGGCCTGTACGGATTTTTCAATGTCCCCCATTTCATTCAACGCAGTGATGACCAGAATCGGAATATCTTTGGTATCTGCGTTGCCTTTCAGTTGCGCACAAACTTCGTAACCACTGAGTTTCGGCATCATGATGTCCAGCAGAATCAGGTCTGGCTCAATTTCTGCGACTTTCTCCAGCGTCTCCTTGCCGTCATAGGCTGTGAATGTTTCATAGCCTTCGTCGAGCAGGTATGCGTCCAGTAGTTCGCAATTCTGATGGTTGTCATCTGCGATGAGTATTTTTGAATTCTTCAAAGAGATTTCAGACGACATGATCTTTTGCCTGTAGTGTAAGATAGATTTGAAACCGGGCCCATTCAGCTAACATGCAGCGTTATGACCGGCACGTTAAATGTAATTTATCTCATTTACGCATGAATCACAATAACCCGTAAACCGATTTTTCAAGGCAGTGCCTCGTTTTCGGCTGAAATCATCGAGATCAGGCTCAGGCGCAACGGCAGTTACTGCCACATCCGGTCGATTCGGCCCCTGTCTGCGGCCGTTTGCAGCCACAACTCTGATTGTTACAGCCACAGCTTTTCTGCAACCCGGCCTGGGCGGGTGAAGCCACTATCAGCCGTCGCAGCAAGACTTCATTAATGCGGCCGCGAAAGCGGATTTTGCCGTCAATCACCACCACGGGGACACAGGTCCCAAATTTTTCGACCAGTGCCGGGGCACTGTAAATGTCGATCATTTCTGCTGGAGGCAGATACGCTGCGTAATCTTCGAGGATCTCGGCAGCCTCTTCACACAAAGGGCAGTTTTTCTTGGTAAAAACGGTCAGAGTTTCGAATCGCTGGCCGTGTTCTTCCGGCATCCAGTCTTCCGATTGAGGGGTTTCACGGTGACGGAGTTCGTTTTTCATTTCTGAACTGGAAACCTGTTTCAGGACGGCAAGTCCGCCCCCTGTCAGGCAAAGTGCCAGCAGTTTCCAGACTGTGGGACTCTGATACCAGGAACGGGGCATATCAAAAGGGAGCCATTCAGTCCCTGTCAGCGAGAGGGCTAAGATCCCTAAGCCCAGAAATAGCATAGTGTTTCCCAAAAAAGGGAGCCCTTGTGGAATTTCTTCTTTGTGTACCATCGTGCTCATCCCGGTCTCTCCTCTTTCCGCTGACTCTGTATGAGTATCTTGCCCGCAGTCTGTATTCTATATAATCGAATTTCTACGCGGAATATTATAGTCAATCACCTCGCTTTTTGAATCTCTTTCCGGTTTTCTTGATTTGACGGAGGCAGGTTGCCTGCCAACGCGACATGAAGAGGTAGTGTTCATAATGTAGGTGGGACACGGCTCGTCAGATTGACTTCATGCACGTGCGCGCCATTATTTGGGATTCGGGATATTCCTTAAACCAATACTGGCCAGTCATTAAATCGGATGCTAGAGTGTTACTAAGATCGGGCTGGGTCAGTAGAATCATCGAAGGACACGTTGAGCGAATTGGTAAAGAATGGCAGGAAAATTAACGGCCGAAGGGTTTTTAAACCTGGTAAAACAGAGTGGTCTGGTTTCGGTCGATCAGTTGAAAAAACTCCTTTCCGAATATCAGGAAAAAGGGATCAAGCTGGGCGAGCCCGCTCAGCTCGCCGATGAGTTGATTCAACGCTCATTATTGACGCGCTGGCAGGCGACCAAAATACTGCAGGGAAAGCATAAAGGGTTTTTCCTGGGGAAATACCGCCTGCTGGATCTGGTGGGCAAAGGGGGCATGAGTTCGGTTTATCTGGCCGAACACGTCTTGATGCGCCGCCGCTGTGCCATCAAAGTGCTCCCCTCCAAACGAGTGAATGATGCCTCGTATCTCGCCCGCTTTCATCGCGAAGCGCAGGCCGTCGCCTTGCTGGATGACCCGAATATCGTGCGTGCTTACGATGTGGACCATGAAATGGAAAATGACGCAGAGATTCATTTTCTGGTCATGGAATACGTGGATGGTAAGGATTTACAGGAAATCGTGACGAAAAATGGCGTTCTCGATATCAGAGACGCCGTCAATTATATTCGACAGGCCGCCAATGGTCTGGCCCACGCGCACGAAGCCGACATGGTGCATCGGGATATCAAACCCGGTAACCTGCTGGTGGATCCGAAAGGGGTCGTGAAAATTCTCGATCTGGGTCTGGCCCGTTTTTTTAATGAAGGCGAAGACAAATCGCTGACGATTGCGCATGACGAAAAAGTGCTAGGGACCGCCGACTATCTCGCGCCCGAACAGGCAATCGACAGTCACATGGTGGATTCCCGAGCTGATATTTACAGCCTGGGTTGTACCCTGTATTTTTTATTAACGGGACATCCCCCCTTCACCGAAGGCACACTCGCGCAGCGTCTGATGGCGCATCAGACCAAAGAGCCGCCACCGATTACCAGAGACCGCCCTGATACTCCCGCTGATCTGGTTCAGGTTCTTGAAAAGATGATGGCGAAAGATCGTGAGCAACGTTACCAGACGGCCTCCGCAACGTCAGAAGCCCTGTATGAATGGCTGCAGAATAATACGGACGATGAGTGGCGAAAGAAAAACGTGAGCAGTGGCGTCGGTTCCGGTGTCGGCCTGACACAATCCGGCTCCGGAATTGAGGAGCGACAAAAACAGAATCCCGAACTGGCCGCCTTTCTTTCCAATCTGAAAGAAGATTCGGCCGTTCATAAGGGGCCCGGTTCCGGAGAAATCAAACAGAAAACAGTCGTTCCCCCCGTGCAGCAGGCGGCAAATTCTTCTCAGGGTGTGCGCGATTCGTCTGTCGTAAAACCGAACAAAGTCAGTACGGCGTCGACGCGGATTGCCGGCCCCGCTGATGCGCAAGCAGACACTCAAAAGGAAGCTGAACCGAAACAGGCACCCCCGACAGCGAAACCCACAGCAAGGCCGGTTGCGAAACCCGTGGCAAAACCGGTCAAGAGACCTGTGAAACAGGCCGTTCCCGTTGCTGAAGCGCTGCCCGGAGATTCGGGCGTCATGGAAGCCGAAACTGATGAAATCGAAGCGGAAGTCATTGAAGAGGCGGCTCCCGCTTTTGCCATGATGCGCAGCCAGAAGTGGTTCATGCCTGCGATTGCAGGCGGAGGGATCGGGCTGGTGCTGATCGTAATCGTCGTGATGTTCGCGTTGTCGGGAGGGGACAAAAACAAGCCGCAAGACGTTGAGGTTGTGAAGCCAGCGCCGACACCTGCGAAACAAGTCGAACCTGATACTCTGCCCGATGAGATCAAAGTCGGACCGGAAGAAAAATACAAAACAATTGCCGCTGTTCTCAAAGACATTCAAATTGTCTTCAGTAAAACCATTGGTGTGGACGGTCAGCAATTTACGATCAAAGTCGCCGCTGGTCAGGAACTGAAAGAACGGATTCAGATTGATAATTCGAAATGGAATTTCCCGAAAGGAATTTCAATTGTTGCGGAGAGCGGAAATCCGGTCATCCTGGCACCGGAGGGACCGGAGCCGGTCATTCAGTTGCAGGGGATCGAAGGTTTGACCATTGATGGCTTTCTGATCAAAGCACAGGGTAAAAAAGTGGCCATTCAGCTCGGCGATTATCTGGTTGGCACACAGTTGAAAAATCTGAAGATCAATGACTTTCAGACAACAGGAATATTGGGAAACAGTGTTTCCGGGCTGGGAAATGAACCGTTGCGGCTGGAAAATCTTAATTTCAAAGCCGGCAACCCGCAGGCGATTGGCGTTCATTTTTCCGGGGATGCGAACAGCGAAGTTGTGATGTCCCAGATTCGTTTTCTGAATGCCATGCAGACCGGGCTGCAGTTTTCATCGACGTTGAAAGGAATCCACGTTCAAGAATCCATTTTTTCCGAAACCGTCACGGGCATTCGCTTCGAATCCTCAGGCTATGATCTTAGTAATTTGAAACTGACCAACAACACCTTTTTTATTGTGAACTCGGGGATTGTTCTGACGGCGATGCCCGGACCCGGTAGCGAAGCGATTCAGATTTCCCGTAATCTGTTCGCGACCATCGAAGGCGCGGAAGCGAAGGTCGAACAGCAGAACGACCCGAAAGTCTGGGCTAAAATTTTAACGGCTCAGGAGAATTACTCTTCCCGCACCGCGCCGACACCTGTGCCTGCAGATGAACTGGATCTGTTCAAAAATAAAGGCAAACGTGGGGATGCGAATTTGAACAATTTCGTCTCTACCACTCCCGGCGATGAAAAATTTCTCTCCCCTGCCCCCGATAATCCTGCCCGCAGTGTCGCTGGCACGCCCGGCGGGATGAAAGCCTACGTCGGAGCCGTCGCGCCGTAGTTGTTTTTGATAAGATCCTTAAATCAAATTCAGGTCTTCGTAGATGGCTTCATTAATCTCTTTCGCGCGACGCTGATGCTTCGGCTCTCCCGGTCTGCCATTGGCGACAACCGCGACGACCAGTTCCCGCTCCGGATCAGCAAACGCAATCGATGACTGGGAACCGCCGTGCCCGAATGTTTTTTCGGAAGCGTACCTGCCAAACCCGTAAGGCACGGTTGCCTCGCCGTAGCGGTTCGAATTGACGATGAATCCGAGTCCGTAATCGACGATGTGCTGCAGCGTTGAATCGAACGCGCCGCTGCGATGCCGGGACGTCATGGTTTCTACCGTCTGTGGTTCAAACAGAGGCATGCCTTCGTTGAGCAGACACTCGTAAAACCAGCCCAGTTCCCGAATCGGTCCGCGGGCATTGCTTCCGGGGGACGGCTTGATACATCGTGGCCCTTCATGCCAGTCGGTGAGCAGCGTTTCCCCTTTTTCGCGCTGATAAACAGAGGCGATGTTGTCTTTTACTGTTTCATAAACGTCGGACGGCATGCCAATCCAGCTTTCTGTCATGCCCAGCGGTTCCAGAATCAGTTCCCGCATCAGTTGAGGATACTGCTGCCCGGTGATGCGTTGCAGAATTTCTCCCAGAATAAACCAGCTTGATGAGACGTGATAACCGGCCGTTTTTCCGATCTGCCAGTTCTCTTCGAGTGGTGTCTCACAAATCCGTTGAATCGTTTCTTCCCAGCTCAATTCCGGCCAGCCCGTGTCGACAGGCCGAAAACCGGCGGTATGGTTAAGCACGTGCAGCAGGGCGATCGGCTCTTTACCGCGTGAACCAAACTCCGGAATGAATTGTGTCACGCGATCGTCGAGACTGAGTTTTCCCTGCTCCCATAATCGGGCAATTCCCATCGCGGTCAGCGGTTTTCCCGCAGAGAGCCAGAGATTGATCGTCGCTTCCGTCATCGGTACACCGGGACGTGCCTCGCCGACGCCGGCGTCGGCGATGATTTCCCCCTGCAGTGAAACATAAAGCTGCACGCCGGTATGCAACTCGTTTTTAATACCTTCCCCAATACGCTGGTGTGTGAGAGGCAGACGGTCCTGGACAGACGACACGGGATACTCGCTTTGAAATTCAGGTGAAAAAACACGCTTGTGAACAGTCGCTTTTAGCGGAACGGGAGCCGTAATTCAACCATCTTTTTCGACGGAGATCGCAGGGGATTCAGGCAGCCCGTTGTGAGGGTCAGGTTTCGGGCCCATGATTTTTGCCAGTTCTCTCCTAAGCCGCTGTGCCCTCGATTCCTGAATGGAATCTGCTTTGGTATCATGCTTGTTCCCTGAGGCTACCGGCGCAAGTTGACGTTTTATTGACTGCTGACTGTGAAAAGAAGCGAGCCCCCATCATGAAGATCACTGCCATCAAGACCTACCCTGTGCGGATTCCTCTCAAGCCGGAACGCCGCATGATTTCGGCTCTGGGGAAGCATGATGTCTCTCACTATCTGGTGTTGCGTGTGGAGACCGACGCGGGTATCGAAGGCGCGGGCGAAGCGACCGTCCTCTGCCGCTGGAGTGGCGAAACGGTCTGGGGGGCGCAGGCGATTGTGGATCAGGTTTTCACGCCGTTACTGCTCGGCCATGATCCGCGCGACATTGAAATCATCAATCAGATTCTCGATCGCACTGCGCAGGGCAACTGGTTTGCCAAGTCGGCGATTGAGATGGCCTGCTGGGATATTAAAGGGAAAGACGCACGGCAGCCGGTTTATGAATTGCTGGGTGGGGCGGCCCGCAGCCGTTCGATTAAATGCCGTTTTTCCATGGGCGCGTATTCACTGGAACGGGCCGAACGCAGAACAAAAGAACTCGTCGCCGCCGGTTTTACCACGATCAAAGTCAAGGTTGGCACCAATCCGGATGAAGATGTCGCGCGGGTGAAACTGGTGCGCGAAACGATGGGCCCCGATCTGGAGTTGACGATCGACGCGAATGCCGGCTGGGATGCTGCGACCGCAATTGCCACCATGCAGCGGATGCAGGAATTTAATGTCGCTCTCTTCGAACAGCCGACACCCCGTGGCGACTTTGCCGCGCTGGCCGAAGTGCGGCGGGCGATAGAACCGGAAGTGATGGCCGATGATATCTGCTTTGATCTCGCAGATGCGAAAGAGTGTATTCGCAACGAGGCCTGCGATGTGATCAACGTTTATCCGGGTAAGAATGGCGGGATCAGCAAGACAGTCGCGATTGTGAACTACGCCGCCGAGCATGGGATTCCCTGCAGTATCGGCTCCAATCTGGAACTCGACATCGCCTCCGCCGCCATGTGTCATTCGGTGGTCGCCTGCCCGAATATGAAGATTGAACAATATCCCGGCGATATCCTGGGACCCGAATACCATGAAATCTCCATTGTCAAGAATCCGCTGGTGATTGAAGGCCCCGTGATTACCATTCCCGATTCGCCGGGGCTGGGCATTGAAGTCGACTGGGCAGTCGTCGAAGCCAATTCGAATTAAGAAACACTACCTGACCTGCAGTCGGCGTGTGACAATAAAAAATTTAACTTTCACTTTGAATCGAATTACTTAACTGGAATCCTCTTATGAATGAAAATAATGTTGCCTTGATTACCGGGTCAGCCACAGGCGTCGGCCGTGCGTGTGCCCTGCGGTTTGCAGAGGAAGGCTTTGATATCGTCGTCAATTATTCGCGCAGTAAAGACGAAGCACTCGAAACCAAATCTCTGGTCGAAGAGTCAGGGGCGAATGTGTTACTCATTCAGTGTGATGTCAGTGATGACGCAGCCGTGCAGGCAATGATCGGCGAAGTCGAAACGCAGTGGGGACGCCTGGATGTGCTCGTGAATAATGCAGGCACGACAGAATTCATCGATCATAAAGACCTGGACGCGATGAGCGAAGAGATCTGGGATCGGATTCTGGGAGTGAATTTGAAAGGCCCCTTCTTCTGTGTGCGTGCGGCCGCCCACTTGCTACGCGAAAGTGAATTCGGAGCGGTGGTGAATGTCAGTTCAACCGCAGGCATCGACGGTCGCGGTTCGAGCGTCGCCTACTGTGCCAGTAAAGGGGGCCTGAATACGATTACGAAGTCACTGGCCCGCGCGTTAGGTCCGGAGATCCGCGTGAATTCGGTCTGTCCCGGTCCGATCGACAGCCGCTGGCTCAAACGCGTCATGACCGACGAACAACTGGCGACTGAAACGTCCGGTTATCCGATCCCCCGCCCTTCCCTGCCTGATGACATCGCCGATACGGTCTTGTATCTTTCGCTGGGAACCACCTTAACCACCGGGCAGATGCTGGTGGTCGATGGCGGACGCACCATGTGAATTATCAAACGAACTACATCGATACAGCGTGTAATGCCGTGCGGCGTTGTTTCCGGTTCCGTTCAAAGCGTGGTTTTGTATTGCGCGTCACGAGGCGGGATGACACATGGGTCATCCCCTACGAATGAAGTCGGGACTAACCGAAGAGTTGTTTGAGCGATCGGGTGGCACTGTTGGCTTGCCAACAGTGATCGTGGAATCCTTTTTGTGATTCGAAAAGTAGGGGCAACCCTGTGTGGTTGCCCGCTGTTTCGACGTGGATTGTGTGATGCCGTGCAGCGTTGGTTCCGGTTCCGTTCAAAGCGTGGTTTTATATCGCACGTCGTCAGGCGGGATGACACATGGGCCATCCCCTACGAATGAAGTTGGCTTGCCAACAGTGATCGTGGAATCCTTTTTGTGATTCGAAAAGTAGGGGCAACCCTGTGTGGTTGCCCGCTGTTTCGACGTGGATTGCGTGATGCCGTGTGGCGTTGGTTCCGGTTCCGTTCAAAGCGTGGTTTTTATCGCACGTCGCGAGGCGGGATGACACATGGGTCATCCCCTACGAATGAAGTTGGCTTGCCAACAGTGATCGTGGAATCCCTTTTGTGATTCGAAAAGTAGGGGCAACCCTGTGTGGTTGCCCGTTGTTTCGACGTGGATTGTGTGATGCCGTGCAGCGTTGGTTCTGGTTCCGTTCAGAGCGTTGTTTTGTATCGCGCGTCGCGAGGCGGGCAGGCACATAGACCTGCCCCTACGAATTAATCACATCATTTCGCGTCTTTCGTAGTATTAATCTTTTTTGGATCATGAAATCGGGTGGCACTGTTGGCTTGCCAACAGTGATCGTGAAAGGCTTGTAGTGATTCGAAAAGTAGGGGTGGACCCGCGTATCCACCCGCTGTTTCGACGTGGATTGTGTGATGCCGTGCGGTGTTGGTTCCGGTTCCGTTCAGCGCGTGGTTTTGTATCGCGCGTCGCGTGGCGGGATGACACGTGGGTCATCCCCTGCGAATGAAGTTGGGACTAACCGAATAATTGTTTGAGTGGCACACCGCCGTCGTTGATGGGAATCGGGCGGTCGAGCGAATCGGGCAGCATTAAACCGGGGTCGATACCCAGCGCCCAGTAAATGGTGGCGGCCAGATCTTCGGGACTGACGGGGTGTTCTGCCGGTTTGGAGGCAAGCCGGTCGGAGCGTCCGTAAGTCGTTCCCCCCTGTATGCCGGCGCCGGCAATCAGAGCCGGGAAGAGCTGGCTCCAGTGGCCGCGGCCCCAGGCGTTGTTCGGTTTAGGGGTACGTCCCATTTCTCCCATCGCGACAACAAGTGTTTCATCCAGCATGCCGCGCTGATCCAGGTCTGCAAGTAACGCAGCACAACCCTGATCAAAGGTGGGCAGCAGATGCTTTTTCACATCGTCACTGTTGCGGTGCGAATCCCAGCTGTAACCGTCGACACAGTCGTAGTGCACGGTGACAAATCGCACACCCGCTCCCACAAGGCGGCGGGCCATCAGGCAGGACTGACCAAACAGATGCCGTCCGTATTGATTGCGGAGCGCCTCTGGTTCCTCTTTAATATCGAGGGCATTCCGTGTGTTGTCTGAAGTCAACAGGGCCAGAGCCCGCTGTCGGAAACGATCAAAGACCACCGAGTCGGCTTTGTCAAAATTGCGTTTCATGCTGTCAAAGTGTTTGAGCAGATCGATGCGCCGCCGTATGGTTGACAGAGGGACTTCGGGAGCGAGCCCTTCAATTTCAAAGCTCAATTCTTCATCGGTGCAGTCGCGCCAGTAAGGATTGTCCGATGCGTCCCGTTGATCAACGGTTGTTGTGAGTGGGTTATAGGCACGCCCCAGCCAGCCCGCGTATTCACCGGGACGAATATAACGCCCGCCCGCCTGCAGCCGCCCCAGACGATTCGGCACAACAGAATAATTAGGCAGATCGCGATCCAGGCCTCCCGGCGACTGTTGTGTCAGATACTCCACGACCGAGCCCATCGAAGGCCAGTCTTTGGGGGTGGCATCAAAACCGGCGCCGATCGGAATACTCCAGCGTTTTCCGGTTTGTACATAATGGCCGCCGCCACTGTGATCGTTGAAGGTGTGGGTCATGCTGCGAATGACGGAATACTTATCAGAAACATTCGCCAGATGCGGCAGATGTTCGCTGATGAGCAGACCGGGGGTGCGGCAGTCGATCGACTGAAACGGGCCGCGAATTTCACCGGGGGCTTCCGGTTTCAGATCGAACGTTTCCAGCTGACTCGGGCCGCCGAACAGAAACAGGAAGATTACCGATTTCGCACGGCCCCCCTGAAACGGGTTCGCAACCTGCTGTTGTTCTGCCTGTAACATTTTAGGCAGAGTCAGTCCCAGTAAACCTGCACCGCCTGTTGTGAGCAACTCCCGTCGCGTGAGACCTTTACCGGTTCGGCGGGGATGATTCAGAATCGAGAACATGGAAAGACCCTTTCGCTTGTTTCAATCTGGCGTGTGACAGCAATTCCATTCAATCTGATGCAGACAAGAGGGCTCTGATAAGGCGCCTGGCTGATCAGCGCGCCATTTTATCAATTGATCGGTTATCTGTCTCTATAATATGCAGGTTTTTTGATATGTTTTTAAAGGACGTTAAAAAACAGAGATCGGCGGTGGGTTTTCGTGAAAAGATCGGGTACAGTAAAAAAAGACTTGCTCCGATCCGGGAGCTTTATTCAGCGCACGATTTATCTGCTAATCTGACTTTCAGGAGCTTTCTCTCATGCTTTCAATACGAAAACAGGCTGTGTTACTGGCTTTGATCACTTTAAGTTTCAGTTTCCTGCAGGCGCGTTCATCGGTGCAGGCAGAAGACTGGGCTCAGTTTCGCGGGCCCAATTGTTCGGGAGTTTCCACCGCGAAAAATCCACTGCCGGTTGAATTCGACGATCAGAAAAATGTGATCTGGTCTGAGAAGCTGGGGGATGGGATCGGCTGCCCGGTTGTGGCTGCGGGCCGTGTCTTCACGTCCGGCATGGTGGGCAAAGACAAAGTCGGTCTGTATGCCTTTGACGCGGAGACCGGAAAAAAACTGTGGGAACGGGTCTGGAAGGCTGGCGATCTGCTGGAGATTCACAAAACAAACAGCTTCGCCGCCACGACTCCCGCCGCCGACGCGGAACGCGTGTATTTCTACTTCAGTACGCTGGGCATGCTTGCCGTTGATGCGGAAACCGGAGCCGACGTCTGGGAACAGAAACTTCCTATCCCTTATTTTGTCTTCAAGTGGGGCGCGGGCATGTCGCCGACACTTTATAAAGACCTGGTGCTCTTCTGTCAGGACGATGATCTGGCGCCCGCCTTTTACGCATTCGATAAAAAGACCGGAAACATCGTCTGGAAAGACGACCGCAACGATCAGGCGGTAAACTATTCTCATCCGGTGATCTGCGAAACGGATCAGGGGGACGAAATTGTCGTTGCGGGAACAGGGAAACTGATCGGCTATGATCCCAAGACCGGCAAACGGCTCTGGACCGCGCAGACTTTGTTACGCAATATTAAAACGACGCCCGTGAGCCATGACGGTGTGATCTATGTCTCGGTACAGAGTGGCGGCATCGCCAATCAGTGGCTGGCTTCCATCGACCGCTGGGAGACCGGCAACAGTGACGGGAAAGTGACCAAAGAGGAAATCCAGGCGTTTGTCGGGAAAACAAAAGTGCCTGAAGCATTCTACAAAAAAACGTTCGACCGCGGCGATTTGAACAAAGACGGTTTCCTCGAAGGGAAAGAACTGGACATCGCCTTTCTCCCCCCCGGCAACGAAGCGGGCGCAAAGTTCGGCGAAGAACCGGCCCAGGAATATATCCTCGCTGTTAAAGGCGGCGGTCGCGGCGATGTGACAAAAACACACCTGCTCTGGAAACATCCCACCAAACACACCGATCATATCGTTTCTCCGCTGGTCACCGAAGACCGCATGTTCCTCGTCAAAGGGGGCGGGATCTCGACCTGTTTTGAAGTCGAAAAAGGGAAAAAAATCTGGGGCCCCAAACGGATTCAGAACGAAAGTGATTACTTCGCTTCCCCCATCTACGGCGACGGCAAGATTTACGTTGCCGGCGAGAATGGCAAGATCGTGGTTCTAGAAGACGGACCCGAACAGAAAATTCTCGCCAAGAATGACATGGGTGATTCCATTCTGGGAACGCCGGCAATCGCCGACGGCCGGATTTTCATCCGTACCCGTGGCAAGTTGATTTGTGTGGGTGAGAAGTAAGAAAATCGGATTTTTGGTTTTGATTCAACCGTTTTCTCATTTATATGATTGTAGACCCTATGTGGTCGCCCGCAGTATCGACGTGGATTGTATGGTGCCGTGCGGCGTTGGTTCAGGTTCCGTTCAGCGCGTGGTTTTGTATCGCGCGTCGCGAGGCGGGCAGGCACATCGACCTGCCCCTGCGAATTAATCACATCATTTCGCGTCTTTCGTAGTATTAATCTTTTTTGGATCATG
>CAXBFD010000153.1:0-13119 GCA_963974925.1 uncultured bacterium
ATGCCCGGTGGTGTGGGAGGAGGGAACCCGTGAGGGTTCCCCCTATCCCGATTTAACCGATGATATCGCGTCGGTGATTGACGTAGTCCCAGACGACGTAACGGTCCAGATCGCGACCGGCGGTAAAGAAGACGCGGCCTTGTGTCGCTTCGGCCAGACGATGGGCGAACTGGATGTCTTCACTGGATTGAGACCAGCTGGGAATCAGAAAGATATTAATGGTGATGTCTTCGCGTTTGCATAAATGGGCTTCGCGCATGGTGGCTGCTTCGGTTTGCGGATCGGGAGGATACAGCAGATAGAGCATCTCCCCTTCAAAGTGCGCGGTCGGCAGGCCATCGGTGATCAGAATGATTTGTCGATTGGGGGTGTCCTGCAGCGCGAGGAAATGTCGCGAGAGCTGGAGCGCGTGCTGGATATTGGTAAAGTGCGGGGGCACCACCTGCTCGCTGATTTTTTCGTCACTCATATCCACCTTCAAGCGGACTACGGGATCGAAAATCGTGACCGGTTTGGGCATCATTTCCATCAGCTCGCCGGCAGTACGCGGTTTGGCAAATGTGTACATCTCGATGAATTGCAGATAATCGCCGGGGAATTCGCCGCGGATCAACGCTTCGAGCGCCAGCCCCATCTGTTTGACATTCACGTATTGTCCTTCGTAACGCATGGAGCCGCTCATATCCATCAGCACCGTCGTGGCACATTTAGGCGCGTTGCGCGTTTTATGAATCACCAGATCATCGGCCTTCAGCTGAATCGGAAAACCCGGGCCATCACGTAGAATCGCATTCGTGAATGATTGCACGAGGTCCATGTTCGAGACCGAATCTCCGAACTCATACGGTTTTGTATCTGGCAGCTCAACAGCGCCTTCGCCGATAATCGGGCCGGTGTGCCGTCCGGTGCGTGATGCCTGCAGGTCGCTGAAGATTTTTTCCAGGATGCGACTTTGAAACAGGCGATATGCTTTCGGCGTCAGTCGAAACTGGCCTTTCGAGAATTCCAGTCCCTGCTGGTCGGCCATTTCTCGCAGGAGATCGCGGACCTGTTTCTGTATCGCTTCCAGTGTTTCGCGGTCACCCGGTTGTGTGAATTCCGCAAGTGCCTCCATGTCGATGATGGCAATCTGTGCTGTTTTGCGGGCCTCTTCCAGCTGCTTGAGCAACTCGTCAATTTTTTCGAGTTCTGCTTTGATGTCGAGTGCTTCCTGAATCGTCAGGGAACCGCGACCGGTGAAATGATAGTTGGCAGCCAGCTCGTCGATTTCATATTTGTCACCCAGACGGTCCACCAGCTGGACCAGATTCTGGGAGAACAGACTCTGGTCATCGTTGACTTTGTACCAGAGTCGTTCCAGATCATAGATCTGCTCATCCTGGACTGCCTGCTGAAAATAATTTTTAAGCCGTCGGGGAGGCTGGATCTGTTTTGCATAGTCGTGATAACTGCGGCGGGCTTTTTTGCGGACGCTTTCCGCTTCATACGTTTCCAGGATTTTGCGTTTGCGCTCTTCCAGCATTGCCAGAATCGCATCCAGACTGGGGCCGAGACCGGCTATTTGACTGGGATCCAGCCGAATCGCCCGCGCCAGTTCTTCCTCGGTCAGTTCCCGCATCGAGCCATAATACATCATATGATTCAGCGCAGGAGAGACCAGATCGGGAGGGGGCTGCATCGGATCGGGGATGCGCTTCGGATCGTACTTCTGGTACGTATGAATTATCCCGCCGGTGAGTCGTTTGTCAGTCATGATGGTGTCTCGATCTCTCTGGTGAGAGGAATTTGAGAACGGGGAGCAGATCAAATTTCATACGTGATGCGACCATGGTCCTGCGACCGTGAAATTTTACTGTTGGCATACAGGCCGGCCAGCACGAACTCAATGCAGGACGCGCGAATCGCTTCATCCCCGGAGGCATTGACTTCAAATGCTTTATCCCAGATGGGGGGGACGCGTTTGAGTCGATCGGCGTATTGGGATGAAGGCAGCATGTCCCCCACTTCGATTTTGATGCCCTGCGAAAAGATTTCGCTGATTTCCGCCAGGCCATGTTCGACGATGTATTCCTGAAACACATCCTGAATCGCCTGGGCAATGATGGAATCCAGCACCTGTCGTTCGGACATCTGGTTGGCACCCATCATATCGAGTTCCAGTTTTCCCAGTGAGGAAGAGTAAAGGTGGCCCAGATCGCTGATACGGGGGACGGCCGGCGTTTCCTTGAGGACGGCGCCCCGCCGACGTGCTGACGCGACCATCATGCGATAGTTGGCGATACTGAAACGGGCACTCACGCCGGAATCGTGATCGACATACTTCGATTTTCGGGCAGCGACGGTGACCTGTTCGATAATTTCCCGCATGAAATAAGGCACAACTACGGGGACTTCCCCTGCCAGGTCCACACTGGATTCCTGCTCCATGATTTCAATACCCAGGCTGCGGTCACGCGGGTAATGCGTGTGAATGACCGAGCCGATCCGGTCTTTCAACTGCGGTATCACTTTCCCGCTGCGGTTGAAGGTAGACGGATTGGATGAGAAGAGAATCAGCATGTCGAGATCAAATCGGATGGGGTAACCGCGAATCTGCACGTCGCGTTCTTCCAGAATATTAAACAGGCCAACCTGTACGAGTTCATCCAGCTCAGGCAGTTCATTCATGGCAAAGATGCCGCGGTGCATGCGGGGGATCAGACCGAAGTGCAGCGCACTTTCCGCCGACATGCTTTCGCCATGCGCGAGTTTGGCAGGGTCGATCTCGCCAATGACGTCGGCAAATTTGGTTCCGGGAGCCAGTCGTTCCGCGTAGCGATCTTCACGGGACCACCAGATGATGGGCACTTCGCGATCGGGAGTATTGGCCAGCAACGTGCGTCCCGCGCTGGTAATCGGCTGGTACGGGTCGTCATGTACGGGGGAGCCGGGAATGTCCAGATAGGGAATTTCCGGGTCGAGGAACCGAACCAGCAACCGCATGAGGCGGCTCTTCGCCTGCCCTTTTTCTCCCAGGAACAGCATGTCGTGTTCTGCGAGCAGCGCCAGTACAATATCCGGAATCACGGTATCATCGTAACCGACAATACCCGGAAACAGTTCATCGCCGCTGTTCAGCACGTTCATTAAATTATCGTAAATCTCACGTTTGACAGTCTTACTTTGCCAGCCGCTTTCGCGGAGCTCTGCCAGATTTGTGGGATGATTCATAAAGTATTCTCATTCCGGTTCTGATGATTGGTTTGTAATTCTGAAGTCCCTCTGCCCGGCCCGCGATCGAGGAACACGCAAGGTTCTCAAACATCGGGTCCTGCATCGCATGATTGCAGCAGAGCGTTTCACTCAATCATAGACAAAACAGGAACGCAGACTATAGTGCAGTTGTTCAGGAAAGCCTGGTTTCAGGAAAAAAGGAGTTCAGCGGGATGGTTTCAGGAGGTTTCAGCCGACGCGTTTGTTTCCTCTGAGTAAAGCGGGGCGACAATTCTTGCGTTTGTTCCTTCACCTTTTGTCGATGTCAGCCAAAACCGGCCTTTGATGAGTGATAAGCGAAATTCGATGTTGGTCAGCCCGATTCCGCTCGCGTCCGAGATCTCGTGAGCAAGCTGCTCAGTGTCAAAACCGATTCCTTGATCAGAAACGATGATTTCGATTTCCTGATCGGACAGCAGACTCATTCGCACATGTGCCTGAGTCGTTTGAGAATGTTTGACGACATTAAATAACAACTCGCGGATACATTCATATAAAACGACTTTGATCAACTCCGTCTGGGGGGCGGCTCGTGAATCAAGGTCCAGCGTGACCGTTAACTTGTAACGTTCTTTCATTTTATACGACAACCACTCGAGCGCCGTCAGCAGTCCCTCTTCGTGTAATACAATGGGATTCAGTTCTGCCGTTAAAGACCGGGTGATTTCGATGCCTTGATTCAGCAGTTCATCTGCGCGTGCCAGGGTCTGCTTCACAGATTCTTCAGGAGCGTCGTTCCTGGCGATTTCCAGATGGATGCGCACGCCGACCAGTACCTGCTGCAGATGATCGTGCAGAATATCAGCCAGTTGACGGCGTTCTTGCTGTCCTGCGACGGCAATGGCTCTGGTCAGTTCTTTCTGTCTTTTTTCTGCCCGCTTGCGTTCGCTGATGTCAGTCACGATTCCGGCAAAGATGCCGTATTGCAGCAGCTCGGTGACCGAGAGTTCAATCGGAAAGGTTGAACCGTCGCGACGGCGGGCATTCAATTCCCTCCGGGCACCCACGATTGTTGATTCACCTGTTTTCAGATAGTGAGCGATGTATTGATCGTGATGTTCCCGTGTGGGTGAAGAAGTGAGCAGGCTGACATTCTGGTTCATGATCTCGCTTGCAGAATAGCCAAACATTTTTGCAGCCGCCGGATTGAACGATTTCACGATGCCCTGGCGATCAATGGTGATAATCGCTTCGATCGCGGTTTCCACGATGGCATTCAGGTGAGCCTGAGTTTGACGCAATGCGCTGGAGATGGTTTTGTTTTTGAGAATCCGTTTCAGTGAAGACCGAAATGAAACGGGGTCGATGGGCTTTAAAAAATAATCAGCAATCCCATTGCGAAAGGCAAGAATCATATTCTCAATTTTGGATTCGGAGGTAATCACCAGCAACTCGGCATGCGGTGCCAGCCGTTTCAGCCTGGAGAGAACGTCGTGCGTGTTCCCATCAGGCAGGTTGTGTTCGAGAATGATCAGAAAATAATCGGACCAGTTATCCCGTTCCCACAGCTGGGCAACCGTCTGGACTGTGTCAATGCGATAACCGTCCTTCGATAGAATCCGAATCAGCTGGTCCTGTGAGTCCAGATCCGGTTCCACCAGCAGTACCGGCAGATCCTGGGTTTTACGCGTGGTATTCATCTCATTTCCGGGAGTTAGATTCAAACGGCCCTCTTCGTTCCAGCGGTAGTTTTTAATCTATCAACATAACCGTTCGCGGTGAATGTGTAAATGTGATCCAGGGGTGATTATCGATCAAGCAGCACCGGCATGGGGAATTTCCCTAGAATATTTTGCTCAGATTACCGGTTATCGGGATATGGGGGATGCTGTAATGTGATGCACAATGGAAGTCGCTCTCGTGAAAAAGCAGTATGGTGATCGTACTGAGTGTACCCAGATAAAGGATCAAAGAATTTTCCTGAGTATAACTGCAGGACTATTTTTAACGGTGTTTTATTTCAGTTGAAAAATGCTTTCCAGGGGGATAAGCCGATGCAAACGACAGGCAGCTGGACTTTACATGAAAAAGCACACGACTATGCCCGTTCCCGAACTGAATCGTTCTGCGACGATCAGGAGGACGCACTGGATCACGCATTGATTGCTGACTTGCCGAATGAACAGATCCGTCGGATGACGCGTGTCGAGCTGGTACGAATCGTTCAGGCGGCGAACCCGGCTTTTTTAAACGAGCAGTGTCGAAACCGGCTGCCTCATCTGGATCGGGTCGCACTGGAACGCCTGGCATTTTTAGCACGTTTTTGTTGTCAGAATCAGATCACTCGCCCACAACATTCAGGAAAAACAGAGCATGCTCGTATTAACACGTAAAAAAGATGAGCAGATTCGGATTGCCGATGATATCGTGGTGACGGTGCTCAGGGCCCGTGGGGGGAAAGTGAAACTGGGCATTGAATGTCCCCGCAAAGTACCGATTCGTCGCAGTGAGGTTCCCATTGAATCTTTAGACGAATCTGAGACTTTATACGCCAGACAGGATCAGTGGATACTTTAACTGGTGTCCTGCTACAGGAAGGTTTTGGTTTTTCTTCGGGCAGGTAACAGTCTGGGGTATTCTGAACTGATTGGGAGTTTCCCGAGGCGGCTGGCAGCGGAATCCTGTATTGGTTTTTATCGGGACGCCTGATTCTCAACCGCGTGGCGCTGGTTATGATGCAGTGGCAGAATCGAGAGTCACAGCGAATAGACGCCGTGGAGTGAGCAGGTTATTTCACGTTGATTGTTAATTCAAATTTAGGAGGACGAATTATTATGGCCATTACACCAGCAATCAGAGGGACGGTTTCGGGATCAGATCGAAGTTTGCCGCGGTTGAGTTCCTATTTTGGTCGAACTCCACTTTGGGAATTTCAAAGTGAAATGGATAATCTGATGAATCGTTTTTCAGGCAATGGAGGGATGGTGGCAGGATTCGATGCCATGCTCGATATGTCAGAAACGGATGACGAAGTCAAGGTGCGGATGGATGTACCTGGTATTCAACCCGAGGAGATCGAAGTCGAAGTATCAGGGAATACGTTAGTCATCACGGGAGAACGCAAAGAAGAAAAAGAAGAAAAGGGTACGACCTATCACCGGGTTGAGCGAACGTGCGGCAGTTTCTCCCGTTCCGTCATCTTACCCTGTGAAGTACAGAGTGATCACATTGAAGCACAATGTGAAAATGGTGTTCTGACAGTAACTCTGCCCAAATCGGATTTCAACAAACCGCAGAAAATTACCGTAAAATCCAAATCCTGAGAGAACCTCAGTAAGCCACTACCAGATGGATGGTGTGTCACGTGACTGAAGTTGGATTGTGGCACACCATTGTATCTCTTCTCGCACAAGAACCAAAAAAACAAAGGAGCGCAGTGTGAAACTGCAAGCACAGACAAGGAATGTATTGTTTCCCAATCCGGACAATCAACTGATGGCACGGATTAAACGAGTGCTGCGGAGCTCAGGGTATGCGTCTTTAATTCAAATTCGAGTCGTAGTAGACCAGGGGCATGTTTCTCTGGAAGGCGAAGTCCCTACCTATTTCTTAAAGCAGATGGCACAGTCTCAGATTCTGTCAGTGGAAGGGGTTCGGTCAGTGAAGAACACTCTGGTCGTGGCAGCCCATTTCAATCATCAGTTGTAGTGTGGATCATTTTTGAACTGTAATCATTTAAAGTCATGCAAACGCTGGCACGCAGCTGGTTTCGTCTTCACCCGTGGCCTGAGCTGCGTGCCAGCTAGCATTCAATGGGACAGGAAAAAACAACGCGCACGCTCAGCTTGAGAATCCATGCAGAAGCGGTCTGCTTTAATTCATCAGCACGTCGAAGAGAGACAGCAGGGTCTAAGAGAAGAACAGCCCTTGTTTTTTCTCAAAACAATCCATGGAGGAAAAACCGCTTTCTACAGGGAGTTGGGCTGCGTTCCAGTCAATTTTACCTGGTTCGTAGTCATACACATTCTGATAACCCAGTGTCCCCAGACGGCAGACAGCCTGTTCTGAGTTCTTACATTCAAAGTTCAGGCTATAGACAATGACAGTTTGATTCTTATCCGGTATCTTCTGGAGAATTCGTTCTTCGAAATCATCACTCAGAGGCACATTAATCGCGCCCCGCAGATGAAACTCTCGATAAGAGGATTCTGGCAGGACTTCGACAAGCTTCAGGTTGGGACACGATATCAGGAGTGCTTGTAACTCATTTCTACTGATAGTAAACATGCTTTCCACCTTGTACAAAAAAATGAAGAGCGGGTTCCGCTTCGATTCATTTTTTTGTTTCGCAGAAAATTGCAATATGTCGATGAAGCGAACACTATTTTAACGCGTTCTACTCACAACGTGCTATCAGGTTAAAAGAGGGAAAGGTTTGGGGTAATATTCTCACCCCGCCATCGGGAAATGCCCCAGTCTCAAGGATCACCGGCGGGACCATAATCGTAATTCAGCGTTCTGAGTGGAACATTATTTATTTTCCAGAACCCATTGGATCGCGTTCCGGGTCAGCTCTGTCGCATTTCCCAGATTCAGTTTATGTTTGATATTTTCCCGATACGTTTCCACTGTTTTGGGGCTCAAATTCAATTTTTCGGCAATTTTACGTGTCGTTTCCCCCTGGCCGATCTGCTCGAAGACTTCCAGCTCACGGTCAGAGAGACTTTCGATAGGAGATTCATTTGAGTAATTCTCTGAACCAATCGAGCGGCAGATCATACGCTCTGTCATTTCGGAACTGAGAAACACTTTCCCTTCCAGGACCCGGTAAACAGCCTTGATTAACTGTTCCGCCGCCTGCTGTTTATTCACAAAACCGAGCGCGCCCGCGCGAATACAACGCTCGGCAAACAGGTTTTCGTCATGCATCGAAACCGTCAGCATTTTGATCTGTTTGAACTGAGATTTGATATCCTTGATCAATTCCAGTCCGCTGCCATCCTTCAGCGAGAGATCTACAATCAGGAGATCGGGAGGATCCTGCATGATTTTTTTGATGGCGTCAACTTTACTGTCGGCTTCTGCGCAGACTTGAAGATTGCTTTCCCGCTCAATCAGCCGCGAATAACCTTCCCTCACGATGGGGTGATCATCCACAATCATGATACGCGTTTTTTGCTGAACCGGATGATTCGTCATTATGGTTTTGAATCCAAGTTACGCTTGATCTTTTGAAAACACGCCAGGAGTCGTTTCTGTTTTCAGGATGATTCCCCTATTCCTGGCAGGGAAAACGCTTCACTCCGCAGGTCTCGATCTCTACATTATACAATCAGATGAAATGACTCGAAAGCTCTTCTTTGATAACAATCCTGGTAATCAGAATATCGTCACTGGTTTTAACCGGCGATCGTCGTATCAGAGGGGCGTGTCCCTTTCCTCGAATCCTGGAATTGAGATAGAATAAATATTTGATTCCCTGTTCAGTCAGGATTTTCATACAACATCACAGTTTCCCGCCTGCTTTTTGGTATTCAGTTTTGTCATTCGTTTTCCGGCAAACGGAGACAGGTGTATGGCGTCTTCAAGGAGGGCATTGTGCGTTTTGGAAAATCATGCGAACGCGAATTTTCGAGGAATCGTGTCGGGCTTCTGCCAGCGGGAAGTTAGAGTTTTCTCAATTTCCTTGAGCAAAAAAATAGATCCAGAAAAGAGTACAACAGATGAGCATTTATCAAAGCTTCGGCGTGGAGCCGATCATTAACGCCTGTGGAAGTGTGACACGACTCGGCGGGGCACCGATGCCGCCCGCGGTGCTCGCGTCGTTTCAGGAAGCCGCCAGCGAGTGGGTTCCGCTGGAACAGCTTCAGGCGGCTGCTTCACGAAAAATTGCAGCGCATACGGGAACGGAAGCCGGTCTGGTGACTTCCGGAGCCGCCGGTGCATTGACATTAGGGGCGGCTGCGATTCTGGCAGGCCATAATTTAAGGCGGATGGAACAGCTGCCTCACTGTGACGGTTTCCCTCACGAATTCATTATCGCACGGGAACAGCGCAGTGGCTACGATCATGCCGTCCGCGCTGCCGGAGCCAGACTGGTTGAAGTCGGTTTCAACGAAATCGTGTCCAACGCGGGCGTGCGGCGTACGGAAAGCTGGGAATACGCGGCAGCGATCAATGAGAACACCGCGGGCATTGTGTATGTGCATGCAGCAGACTCACAACCGGCATTAACGAAAGTGGTCGAAGTGGCGCGACAGCATGGGCTGCCCGTGCTGGTTGATGCCGCCGGTGAATTGCCACCCCGCGCGAATCTCAAAGCCATTGCCGCCACGGGGGCGACTCTGGTTGCCTTCAGTGGCGGTAAGGCAATTCGAGGACCGCAGTCCACCGGTCTGTTATGCGGCAAACGCGAACTGATTTCTTCGGCTGCATTGCAGATGCTCGACATGGACGACCATTACGAGCTCTGGCAGCCTCCCACTGATTTGATTGATACGTCTCTCTTTCAGGGCTTACCCCGGCATGGAATTGGCAGAGCGTTAAAAGTCTCCAAGGAGGAAATCGTCGCCGTGCTGACAGCTCTGGATTTATTTGCCTCCGGTGCCTACGACGCACAGAATCAGGAATTTCGGTCCTGGCTGGAATTAATCGGCGAGGAACTGGAACTGGCGAATGTTAACGCCACCTGTTATCTCGCTACGCCGTTCAGCAGTGAGCGCTGGCCGCTTCTGGATATTCATATTGATGAAGAGAGTGTGGGAACCGCGTTTGAAGTCTGTCAGAAACTGCGCCAGGGGACGCCACCAATTTATGTGAATCATGGGCGATTACATGAAGGTTTGCTGACCATTAATCCGTTGTGTCTGACGGAAGAACAGGTACGCATTTTAGCAAAGCGCTTATGCGAGGAACTGAAATAACGATACAGAATGCGGACTCTGGATTTCTTTACTCCGAATTCTGATTCGCAAAAGGCCAGTTGCCATTCTCGTAGGCGATTTCCAGTTGCGGCGTTTCGATTCGCTTGCCATTGGCGGCCAGACTGTGCATGACGGCATCCAGAATGCCAGTGGTCAGTAGCGTTCTCTCGACCGGATACGAAACCTGACCGGTGTGAATCATCTTTTCAATGGCTTTGAGCAGGTAGGCGAAATGACCGAAGGGGGGATTCAGATCCAGTTTGAACCAGGTGGCCAGCGGCGTTTTCTGACCGCGCAACTTCACTGCGACAGCATAATGCCGGCTGAGCCGATTGGCCATCGCGACCGTGCTTTTCAGCCCGTCCTGATGTTCCAGGAAATAGAAGGCACTATCATCTTTCAAAATGTCTTCCCAGACTCCCTTGGCAACGTTGGGGATCACATCCAGCGCCGCCTGTAACAGAGGCCTGGACCAGAGTCCCTGACGTTCTGCCTCCCAGATCTGTTTGCCCCGCGCCGTTTGCACCGCAGTGACGCCGGTGAGACCTTTTCTGCGTTCGATCAGCGACTGCTGTGCTTCGAGTGCATGAAAGCCGTGTGTTTCAAAATTGCCGCGTCCAATGGTCAGTACCGATTCGATCTCACAATTTTCAGGCAGCGTTATCGCCGGCTCGCGCCAGGTGACCGGCAGAGAGGAGCCCGCCATCAGCGGAAAGTTCAATCTACGGGACGTTTCATACATGGCTTTCGCATCCTGCCAGCGATACGAGAGATGTTTGTCATTAAACACAGGCACGGCTTTTCCATATTTTTCAAACGTGGCTGTGATTTCATCAAAGAAGCGTTTGCGGGGATACATATGCTGATTTGTTTTCGGCGTGTGCGGGTATGTCCCATGTTCGCCGACGCTCAGCACGCCGGCGACCTGAAGCTGATCGGTTCCCAGTGTGAGCGCTTCTTCAACGGATGCTGCGATTGGGAAATTGTACTTGCGCGACAGAGCGCGGCTCATATCCCGCTGGGGAACCTGATCGGTATACAGCGAAGCGAGGTAGAGATCAGGACCTGGTCCCCCTTGTTGTTGAAACCCTGACAGGATTTTTCCGACCAGGACGTCGGCGTGCGAGGTCGGCGTATATTGCGTGACAATAGCCGCCACCGGCAGCTGGGGACGGGCAGCGGGCTCGGCAGCCGTGATCGTCTTCGCCATCAGCAAAGGGACAGACGCAGCGGAAGCCTGCTGAAACCAGGTGCGTCGATTCATACGTGACATCATTTTTCTCCCGTTTCTCTGTGACAGGAAAACCGATCGTTGCGAGCCAGATTTCGGGTTGAAAATCAGACGTGCGAGAATAGATCAAAGAATGTTTATGTTAACTATGCCGAATTCCGCATATTTGTTCAAGGTAATTCAGAAGAATCGCACAATACGATGAGAGACAACTTGTTTCCTATCTGCAAAAAATATGTTGACTCGAAAATAAATACTGTTATAGTACTGTGTACTCTTTGGGGAGGTCATTATGCATATCCGAATTGAACGAGGTTCTTCGACGCCGATTTCAAGGCAGATTATCGAGCAGATCCGGGCGCATTGTCTTTCCGGGACATTGAAGCCGAGGGATTGTCTGCCTTCCGTTCGTAAGCTGGCACAGAGGTTGACCGTCAATGTGAATACGATCGTACGTGTTTATGAGCGTTTGTCTGCCGAAGGGCTGGTCGAAATGCGTCACGGCGAAGGAACGTTCGTGCTGCCTCAATCTGCTGTGGCAGAAACTTCCCAACAGATGGCGGAACAGCGTGACCAGTTTTCAATGGAATTTTCGGCGGTCGTCCATCGTGGTGTTTTATTAGGACTGACAGCGACAGAGCTGCGAAAGCTGTTGGTTACATCGATTGCGGATGCGAAACGGGAACTCAAAGCAGAAGCCGCTGCGCAACAGAACTATAAGTCCGAATCCAGAACCGCGTAACCATTCATCAGGAGTTGCTCATGTCAGAATCGGCGATCAAAATTCATCAGGTGCATAAACAATTCGGTACGAATGTCGTGTTGGATGATGTCTCACTGGACATTCCCAGTGGTCAGACGCTGGCTTTGCTGGGGCGAAACGGAGCGGGGAAAACGACTTTAATACGTATGCTGCTTGGTTTATTGAAGCCCGATAGCGGGACAATGCAGGTTGATGGCTGTGACCCTACGCGAGATGCGATTGAACTTCGGCGTCGTGTGGGCTACCTGGCGGAAGACCAGACGATGTACGGCTGGATGACGCCGATTGAACTCGGTCATTTTCTGGCCCCGTTTTATCCCACCTGGAATCAGTCACTCGCCGAAGATTATCTGGAGCGATTTCACATTCCCCGACATCAGCGAATCGAACAGCTTTCCAAGGGACAAAACGTGAAACTCGGATTAACACTGGCCCTCGCGCATGAACCAAACGTAGTGATTCTAGACGATCCGGCGTTAGGGCTAGACACGATTGCCCGCAAGGAATTCAATCGCGACCTGATCGAACATCTTCAGGCAGCAGGGCGGACAGTATTGTTCAGTTCGCATTTACTCGATGAAGTCGAAGCCGTTGCGGACGCGGTGGCGATTCTGGATGGCGGGAAAATCATTCGACAGTCAGAGACCGAAACACTGCGCAGTGAGGTCAAACGGATTGTGTTGAGTCCCACAGGTATTTCTGAAGTCTCATCGCCGGCAGGGTTGCTCGATGTGCTGCAGTTAGATGATCAGTTTATTGTGACCGTCGATGGTGCGGCCGACTTTGTGGAGTACTTAACCAAATTGGGAATCGAGCATGAAGTTGTGGATCTGTGTCTGGACGAAATCTTTGAAGCGTTTGTCATCGGTCGTATGCATGGCTGGCCGCAGGCGGGAACTCCGGTTGTTGTATAACGGCATCGTATCTTGAGAGCGATAGATTAAAGGACCCGTAATATGGATTTCGTTTTACAGTCTCTGCTCTGGAAAGAATGGCGGGAACGCAGGCGG
>CAXBFD010000154.1:0-12741 GCA_963974925.1 uncultured bacterium
CCTCCCTACGGTGGAAAGATGGCGTCGGAATTGCAGACTAATTTCCGTGTGCGTTCCAGCGCCACAGAGTGCCTGTTCATGCAACACATTATGCGGAACCTAGCCAAGGGTGGTCGTGCCGCTGTGATCATTCCTGAGGGAGTCCTGTTTCGAGGAGGGAGTGACCAAAAAGTTCGCCAGGAACTGCTCGAAAACTTCAATGTCCACACGATTCTGTCGCTTCCTGCTGGCTGCTTCCTGCCTTACACCGGCGTAAAGACCAATGTTCTGTTCTTTGATCGTCCAGAAACAGAGCCCAAAGCCGGCAAGCTGGCGACGAAGAACGTTTGGTATTACGAGCTGACTAACGACGGTTTTGAACTGAAACAAACGCGTCGTCCTATTGATGGCGATCAACTACCAGACTTCCTGAAGAAGTGGAAGAAGCGGACCAAAAGCGACAACTCTTGGGTCGTGCCAATTGATGAGATCATCGAACGTGGCTACGACCTGTCGGCCAAAAACCAAAACCGTAAGAACAACATCGAGCATCGCCCCGCTCTCGAATTGGTTCAGTCGGTTCGAGCAAAGGAAGAACGGATCATGGATTTGCTGGGCGAGCTTGAGCAGGTCCTGGAGGTTGGAGAATGACTATGGGTAACCTGGTGCCGATTGGCGATCTGCTGCTAACCGATTTCGACGGAGCTTGGGGCGACGACCCAACCGACGAATCGGGCACACCAGTGATCCGCAGCACCGATATGAGACGTGGTAGGCTCACGCTTCAGAGCGCGGAGCGTAGGGCGATATCGCCCAGTGTTTTGGAAAAGAAGCGTTTGCGTGGTGGAGATATCTTAGTCACGAAGTCTAGTGGAAGCGCGCATCTTGTCGGAGCGAGTGTGCTTTTTACAGGATCAGGTGTCGAAGATTATGTCTGCTCAAATTTCACCCGGTGCCTCCGCCCCAATCCAGAAAGCGTTGTACCTGAATACTTGTACTTCGGGCTCCAGTCTCCTCAGTTTAAAGAGCAAGTATTCGGTGCCCAGAGAACAACGTCAGGACTTCGGAATCTGAAAATTACGGAGTTCAAGTCAGGAGAACTACCTGTACCCGAGCTCGACGAGCAGCGGCGGATAGTTCACCGGATCTATGAATGTCTCAGCTGTGTCGATGAAATTGAAAAGCTGCGAGATGAGCAGTTAGACGAAGCCGCAAAACTACCCGATGCTCTGATTGATGCACTCATTGATGAGGCATGGGAAAAGTTTCCAATTGGCGAATTGGCATCAGAAGTGCGAAATGGATGGTCAGGGAAGGAGAAGCAAGATACCGAGCCTGTGCGGGTGTTGAAGTTATCTTGCGTCCACAATCGTCACATCGACGTAAGCAAGTCAAAAACGGTGTGTTTACCGTTAGCCACTGCCGCTGACTTCCTCATCAAGCGCAATGATGTGTTCGTTGTTCGCGGTAACGGTTCTGCTCATCTCGTTGGACGATCGGCAATTTCTGACCAAGACGAAGAAGCTGTGATCTTCAATGATCTTCTGATTCGTCTTCGTTTTCACGAGAACGTGCTGCCAGCATTTGTGAATGTTGTTTTCCATTCAAGATCGGTACGTGAACAAATTCTTGCAACGGCGAAAACCGCAGCCGGTATTTGGAAGATCAATCAAAAGCATTTGTCTGCCTTGCAGATTCCAGTTCCTTCACTCCCAGTTCAAGAATCACTTATCGAGACTGCTTCTTACGTACTTCGTGCGGCCAGGACGCTAGCGGATGAAATTCATCAGTCTGAGAGCCAAAGTCTTCGTAGTTCAATCCTTCACAAAGCCTTCTCAGGAGAGCTGTAATCAACGTGGCTGATGTGTCGTCCCACAATGCGATCTGGCAGATGCTCGACCGAGTACGTGCCAACTCCTCGATCTCGAACAGCGAGTTCGGCGTGGCACTCGCTGCGCTGATCTTCCTCCGTTGGGCCGACTTCGAGGAAGCCGAACGGGAAGCCATCGCCGCATTCGATGACGTCGACTACGAACCGGTGCTACCAACCAAGTTCCACTGGCGTTCCTGGTGCAACATCCACGATCCCTGTGAGCTGGAACACATCTTCCGGGAACTCCCTTCGGCACTCGATCGTTTAGCAAATTCCCGCCACGACGCAATGGCCACCCAACTCCACCGCGTCGCCCTCGCCGTCGAAAAGCTGACTCGATTTCCCGCCGGCACTCTCGCTCACCTCATCCACTGGCTCGCCGACCAACCCTTCGAGACACCCAAAGACCGGCGAGCTCTCCGCGATGTTTTGGACTTTGTATTACAGAACACCTACGACAAGTTCGCAGGGCAGTTCTTTACTCCCATTCAGATCGCCGCCTTGATGGTGGAACTCGCCAAACCCAAATCTGGCGAATCAGTTTACGATCCGTGCTTTGGCTCCGCCGGGCTGCTGACCGCAGCTCTGGAGATCGTAGAACATCGTGATCACGTTCGACTGGGCGATGCGACGTACACTTCCGGCAAACAGCCCTTGCATCTTGCTGGCGTCGAAATCAACCCCGATGCGTACGTCATCGGCATGACACGGCTCGTGCTTTCCGGTGTCAATGACCCGCAAATCGAACTTGGCAATAGCCTGGAGCGTGTACCGTCGAATAATCCCAGCTCCGAAGGCTTCGACATCGTCCTGGCGAACCCTCCCTGGGGCGTGAAGGTTGAGCTTTACGGGTTGGATCACTACCCAATTCCAATCAAGGACTCATCCTCGCTGTTTCTGCAACATGCAATCTCGCAACTTCGACCTGGCGGCCGGGGCGTGGTTGTCGTTCCGCCAAGCCTGTTGTTTCGGTCCGGTCGCGAACAACAACTTCGCGAATGGCTGCTCCACGAGAACACCGTTGAGGCAGTGATTTCGATTCCGCGAGGCGCATTCTCGCCCCATACCTCGATCGAAACCTGCCTGCTGCTGTTTCGTCGTGGAGGCACGACAAAATCGGTGCGGATGGTCAACGCCGTGTCGATCTTTGAGAAAGCCGCCAAAACCCAGATCGCGGCGGCTCCGTTTGTTATGGCTACACAACTGGGCCATCACGTTCGTTCACCCGAGCCGGGCCGTGAATGGTGGGATGTTGACGTCGAGGACTTGACAGAACTCGACTACGACCTCACTCCCAAACGGCGAGACCGAAGTGGCCTCGAACTCATTCTGGATTCGCTCCCGAAGGAAGCGGAAATACGGCTGTTGAAAGATTGCTGCACGGTCACGACCGGTCGCAGCATCCGGTCGAGCGACCTGACGCAGTCTCCGCCCAAGTCAAACTACGAACCATCAAGCCAGACCCTGTTCCCGGATGTGGAACGATCAGAGATCAATCCGCAACGTCCATTTGAGTTTGCAGATACCCCGATTCCCTACATTCGCATCAGAGATGTTGAAAAGGGACATGCAACGCGCGGTTCCTCGTGGTTGATGCCGACTGTCGCTTCGACCATCGAACCGAAATGGAAACTCCGAGCAGGCGACATCCTACTTTCCAAGTCTGGAACGATTGGTAAAGCTGGGATCGTTCGCAACGGCGCGGTGGGGGCGATTGCGGCCAACGGGTTCTTCGTCATTCGAGTGAAAGAAGGGACGATTGATCCGCACTACCTGCTGGCCTATCTGCAAAGCACCGAGGCCAATGCCTGGCTGGAAGACCGCGCACGCGGAGCGGCGGCGAAACATCTTTCAGTCGCGTCAATTAAAGAACTTCCGATAGCGTTGCCGCCACTTCAGGTTCAGCAGCGAACCGCTGAGCAGCGCCGGAAATTTGATGTCGACGCGCTGACCTATCTGTCTGAGTTGCTCACCGAAGATGACTCGGATTCCATAGCGTCTGAGCTGAACGACTGGGTGTCGCGGAATCTCAAACGCGTCGAAAGCTACGAAGGTGATCCGGCCAGCCAGAATGTATTGGAACTGCTCGAAGAAGTCGCTGACTCACGATGTCCGATCAACACCTGCAAGGAGTGCAAGCATCCATATTATCTGGACTATGCAACGAACTATCTCGAACCACCCACGGACTACTCAGAAGGCATTGCAACCCACTGCCTCGAATGCTGGTTGGGACTCGAAGCCAGAGGAGATCATGTTGACTGTTTTGGGGACGAGACACCGATCGGACCGTGGGCAGTTGAGTTCAGAGGAGTGACGAAGCCTCTTGCTGGTGTGTCGAGCATTCCTGATCCGACTGCCCTTGTCAGCGTGCTTCAGCGAGTCGCGTCAAACGTGCGCGACACTGCGACGCTTATTGATGGAAACCTGCCGAATCAGGAACGAGCGAGACTCCTGACTGGTCGAGTCGTCACCCTCATTAACCGATATACCCAGGCGCTGCTCGAAGACGCCAAGCTGGCGGTCGATGTCGTTGCCTCGACCGAGGATCACTTTGGTGCAATCGACATTCGTCTCGAAATCGAAAACCGAGGCCGAGTACCCGTTCGCGACGTCAGGTTCTCCATGTACCCGCCTATGGACGAGGTCGAACCAGGCACGATCCCATTCATGCAGCCTGGGCAACGCTATGAAGTTCACTTTGAGGGACAAAACCAGCGTCTTTCTGACGAGATCAGGATCGCTGAAATGTGGACCGATCCAGCCTGGTCACTCAACTGGACAGCCCGCGATCTTGCTGGGGATTCCGTTGAAGGCTCGCGCGACCTGAGTATCGACATTCGTCACGACTGCAACGAGTCGGAATCAGGGGCGGAAGTGCTCGGAGAATTAGACAGTAGCCCCTACGTCTGCGGCGATCCGGTAACTCGCGAACGACAGGACGTGTTCTTTGGTAGGGATGACTTGCTCAGTCAAATCAAACGACAAGTGTCACAAACCGGCAACGTCGTTTTGCTGGAAGGGAATCGCCGAGCTGGAAAATCGTCGGTGCTTTGGCACCTTGAAGGTGCAAATGCAGTACCCGGATGGCTGGGAGTTTATTGCAGCTTGCAAGGCACAGAGGGCGACAGTTCGGGGGGCATACCCACCGCCGAAGTGTTTCGAGGTATTGCGTATGAGATCGTGCAAAGCGTTCGCAAGCTGAACGGCTCCGCCATGTTACCTGATGGCTCTATACTTGACGGTGAACGGCGGTTGGGGATTGCGAGATCATTGCATCAGGGGATCAGCGAGGAAAGCCCGTTTCAGGATTTCCGTGAATACCTTGAACTGGTCCTTGAGACGCTTGCGCAACAACAGCTTGGCCTGCTGTTGATGTTAGATGAGTTCGATAAATTGCAGGAGGGTATCGACAAAGGTGTCACGTCTCCGCAGGTACCCGAAAACATCCGCTTCCTCGTACAGTCCTATCCAAAGTTCTCTGCAATGCTGACGGGGTCACGCCGCCTGAAGCGAATGCGGCAGGAATACTGGTCCGCCTTGTTCGGTTTGGGTACTCGGCTCGGCGTATCAGCATTGCCGCTGGAAGCAGCAGTTCGTTTGATCACTGAGCCAGTTGCCGGTCGATTGTCGTACTCCAAGTCGGCTGTCAACAGAGCACAAGCGCTGACGGCCGGACAGCCTTACTTGTTGCAATGTCTGTGCAACCGTGTATTCGACATTGCAGCGAGAACAGGAGTCCGCTTGATCACCGTGGACCACGTCAACGACGCGGCCGACGCGTTGGTTGAGGATAATGAACACTTTGCCAGCCTCTGGGATTATACCGAGTTTGATCGAAGGCGATTCCTGCTTTACCTGCTGCACCGCGAGGAGAGCGGCACAGACCCCATGCGTCTCGGTGTGATCGAAGCAAAGCTGGAAGAAGCAGGGGTGGAACTTCGCGAGGAAATCGTGATCGCAGACCTTGAATATCTGCGAGAGCTAGAGCTGGTCGATCTGCATGGTGAGTCAACGGTCGCGTATTACACCCTGACGATTCCCATGATGGGGCAGTGGCTGGACTCGCAACAGGATTTTGAAATTCTCCGTAGCCGTGCCCGTGCCGAAGCGGAAGACATCAGCGGAAAACTCAGCGAGTCGACACTGCTTCAAGATGAAATCGAAGACCTCGAAGACTCAATGGATATAGACGATGAGTGACACACACTTTCCCATACTGAGCACAGACGAAATTCCAATGATCGGGCGGCAGGCTCTGCTGGACGGGATTTGGGGAAAGCTGACGAAAGCATCCCCCGACAATCTGTCGATCGTTGGGCCAAGGCACATCGGCAAAACAGTCCTCCTGAATGCCTTAGTTGATCGGGCGAAGAAGGATGACTCACCGTATTCGCTAGTGATCTATTGGCAACTCGGGTACGCACCGCCGCAATCTGACGATGAGTTCATTGAGCAACTCTGCGACCTGCTGTATTCCGCTATGGGCTCAGATACGAGCACTTACGCGGAGGCGAGGAGTGAAATTGAAAAGGCACGTGCGAGTGATGAAGGCGTCTCTCTGATGCTTCTCCGCGAAATTATGGAGGATATTCAAAACTATCTTGAACAGTCCGTACTCATAATTTGGGACGGCTTTGACAAGCCGCTGAGTCAGGGCCGATTGACGGGAACCTTGTTCGGAAACCTTCGCGATCTAATTCACAATAAACGCCATCGACTTGTAACCGCAACTAGGCAATCGCAAACCGAACTCGCAAGGAGTATTGATGTAGAAGATAGCCCTTTCTGGGAAATGTTTGGAACTAACTTCGTTCGCATTGGCCCGTTCGACAATTGTGACCTTGACGCCGCAGTTGACGCAGCCTCAATCAGCATCAGTCAAGGTGGAAGAACCGAGTTGAGCAACTGGACAGGAGGGAACCCGGTTCTGCTGTTCTCAGTTCTGAACTCACTGGTGAGCTCTCAACAAAATGAGTACGACCACAAAAAGGTCAACGAGGTCGCCAGCAACATGGCGTCAGCACTATCTGACTTCTTGGACAGACTATGGGATGACTTTGGCTCAGCTACCAAGAATGCATTTCATCTGATCGTCGAGAACGGTGGGGGCGTTGACAATGATCGGATTGGCAAAGAAGAAGCACGCAATCTGCTTGCCCGAGGCTTTGCAGTTCGTGACGATGGAAAGATCAGATCGTCCTGTCGTATGTTGGAGCAACATGTTCGTGGCTCAAAACCGGACAGAAGTACATTGGAGCGCATGTTCGGAACCTGGCACGCTTATCGTACTGAGATACGGTCAATTCTTGAACTGAGAATCAAACAAATCCGTCAAGTAAATGCTCGGTTACATAGGCTCGTCAAACGCTGTCTCGATGACATCCCGGATTACCCAGACGACTGCCTCAATAATCTCACCAGCATTGAGGAAGTCGCTTTGGACGCTGTTTGGCAGCACGAACTTGATGGTGGGAACGCTGTTCCTCAGGACGTCATCTCGTACTGGACGCAACATCCACGCGACGGCGACAACATCATAGAAGGAATGATGAACGCCAACGACTGGAATCTCCCACGAGACCGCTTCAAGCAGCTCGCGATCCTTCAGCGACTGACGGGCAGCAAGATGCACTTCGATCCCAAGTCGAAATCTGTCTCCAAGGACACCTACGTGTTACTGAACGCGATCCACCAATTTCGGAATCGCAGCGAACACGCCGAAGGCCAGTCAATCCACGAAGGAGTAGCCGTGTCAGCCCTGCTGCTCTGTATCGAATTACTGAGCTGCTTAGAAAGGGAGCTGGGGTAGTCCATGAAAGATTTGTCGTTGCCACTGGATGCGTTTGTCCGCGCAGTAGGAGTTGATCACGAAGTACCGCACGCCATGCTGCTCGGTGCCGGGGCGTCTGTCAGTTCGGCCATCCCTTCGGCGTGGCAGTGTATCTGGGAGTGGAAACGTAAAATCTTCCTGACCAACAATCCCGGCCTGGAAAAGCAGTTTTCAGAGCTAACGCTGCTTTCGGCGCAGCGTGGCATTCAGGATTGGCTCGACAAGCAAGGTGGGTACCCTGCTTTGGACTCGCATGAGGAGTATTGCTTCTATATCGAAAAATGCTTTCCGGTTGGCCAGCATCGTCGGCAGTTCTTTGCCGACATGATTCGCAACGCGAAGCCTCATCACGGATACAAACTGCTAAGTCTCTTGGCTGAAGCAGGGATCGTTACATCTTGTTGGACGATGAACTTTGACGGTTTGGTCGCCAAGGCAGGGGGTGACTACGACATTACGCCCATCGAGGTTGGGATGGATTGCCAACATCGTGCGTTTCGCCAGCCACGCCGAGGCGAATTGTTATGCGTCTCTTTACATGGAGATTACCGATACGACGAGCTCAAGAACACGGATGGTGAGCTGCAAAAGCAGGAAGCGGAACTTCGTGACGCGCTCATCAAAGAGTCACGCGACGCGACATTGATCGTCATTGGGTACAGCGGGCGCGATGCTTCATTGATGAAGGCGCTCAACGACGCCTACTCACAACCTGGAAGCGGAGCCTTGTATTGGTGCGGATACGGCGACCACATCGCGACACCGGTAAAGCATCTCTTAGGGGCTGCCCGTGCCGCGAACCGGACGGCGTATTTTGTCCCAACGCACGGATTTGACGACATCCTCTCACGGCTCGCTTTGCACTGCCTGAAGGATGATCGGCAGGACAAAGCTAGAGCATTATTGGCCGCGACCAAACAAGGAAGCGATATCTGCGATTCATTTTATGTCGACGAACTTCCTTGCGCGGCGCTGATCAAAAGCAACGCATTCGAGATCGAATGCCCCTCTGAATTACTTGAGTTCAGTTTGAACGACTGGCCCGAAAAACCTTGGTCTTGGCTGGACGATCTGTGCAAGGGACGAAACTTTGTCGCCGTACCCTTCAAAGGAAAGTTGCTGGCAATCGGATTGATAGATGACATCAAAGAAGCATTTGGCAATCGTATTGAGAACTCTATAGAACGTACACCTGTAACTGACGCTGACCTCACGATCGAAAACGGCACTGTCAATTCGCTGATGCTTCGAGCGCTGCTGCGTGTTTTTAGCCAAACCACCGGGATTGAGGCTGACAATCGCAAGTTGCTTTGGCAGTCGGAGCCAGATCGGGTCAAGCCATTCGACGGAACTCAGTGTCACATCCATAGAGCAGCGGTTGTGTCACTGCGTTTCTTTGGTGATCGGAATCAACTGGTTCTCAAGCCGACCGTTATTGTGAAGAACAAAGATGGAAGTGACTTGCCAAAAGATGTTTCAAGCACGCTGAAGATGGAAGTGCTGGGATATGAACACAATAGCAAGTTCAACAAGGCACTCGATCTTTGGCGCAAATTACTGTTTCCACAAAAAGGAACGAACGAATTTGAATTCCCGGCGAACTGTGGCTCCACGTTCCGATTCAAAGTTCGCTCTGCACCTTGTTTCGCCTCGATAGGTACGCGACAGAACGAGCGGCCGATACAGATCGGTGACGGAATGCGTCCGCACATCAAACAGGTGGGCGTCAATGTTCCTGAGCCACTCTTGCAGTTCTCCAACAAGCAGGCGACGGGGTTTGTAACAGACCCTCATCCGCTACGGGGATTGGCAAACAATCAGCCATTCGACTTTGGGCTGACGTCTCGTGGACTCATGCCAGCCGTCCGAATCGGCGTCGTTTGCCCTACGAAGGAGTCTGCTCAGCTGGCCAGATACTTGCAGCAGGCTAATGTCCGGCAGCAACCGAACAATTCAGAAGCCGACTATCTTATCGATTATCCCGGATTTCAAAGTGCGTTCGGGTTACCCGTCGAATTGCCGCAGCACGGAGATGCCGGGTGGTCAGTCTGTCCCGAGCCTATGGATACTGGAAATGAGTTAAAAACCTGTCTGCAAGCCGCGCAGCAAATAACGCGGTCGGTTGATTCACTCGTCGCGGCAAATAAGCCCAATGTCGTCTTGGTTTTCATACCTGAGCGTTGGTCGCGTTTCCGAGTCTACCGGGACGAGAACGAAGGATTCGACCTGCACGACTTTGTAAAGGCGTATTGCATTCAGAAAGGTATCGCAACTCAATTCCTTGAAGAACACACGCTAGCTAGTCAGCAGCAATGCAGGGTTTGGTGGTGGCTGGCTCTCGCGTTTTATGCCAAGGCGATGCGTACACCATGGGCGCTGGCATCCTTAGACCCGAATGCTGCGTTTGTCGGTCTCGGCTTTACTGTGGATCGGTACGCATCGCGTGGTCACCAGACTGTGCTTGGGTGCAGCCATCTCTACAACTCACAAGGACAGGGATTACAGTTTAGGCTGAGCAAAATTGAAAACCCGATAATGCGGAATCGAAATCCGCACATGTCGTACGATGATGCTCGTCAAGTTGCAGAGTCAATTCGGCAGCTGTTTTTTGAGTCACAGTCCCGCTTGCCGCCGCGGGTTGTCCTCCACAAACAGACTCCGTTTCTGCGTGATGAAAAGCAAGGGTTACTCGATGGACTATCGGGGGTCGACAGCATTGATTTACTTGAAGTGCAGGTTGATTCTGCGCTCCGTTATGTCTCATCAGTTCAGACAACGAAAACCATCAACGGAAAACGTGTTGTGGGATTCGACGAAGACAATTTCCCGGTACGCCGTGGCACCGTCGTCAAGATTGGAAGTCGCCGAGCTCTGGTGTGGTGCCATGGTGTGACAGACTCAGTCAAAAGCGGCTGGAAGTATTTTCAAGGTAAACGGCACATCCCGTCACCGCTGATCGTGAAACGACACGCCGGTGACACGGACTTAGAGACAATCGCGGCGGAGCTACTTGGACTTTCAAAGATGGATTGGAACTCAGCCGACATGTATTCAAAGTTACCTGCTACGATCGACTCGTCCCGTCAAATTGCCCGAATCGGAGCCAAGTTGCAGAGATTCGGGCCAGTGTCATACGACTATCGACTCTTCATGTAAAGGCGTGTGTGTTTTCCAATAGTCAACTCCTTTCGGCAACGAAACGCAGGGCATCATCGCTGTCCGAAATGACTTACCCAAGGTGGGATATCGATTTTGGGATGAAGTCGCCGTTGGAGATCAAGAATTGCGCACGGCCAACGGATTAGAGCCGCAGAGTTGAAGTATCCGCCATGTTATGATCCCTAGAAATGTAAATGTACTATTTGAAGGATTTCAAAAGTACTTTTTAAAAGTTCTATTTAACCGTTTGTTTTTGAGCTTTAAAAACGCCTTTTATACCAAGCTCATCCCCCAACCACAGTACAGCCTCATTAAGCAAATCTTGCGGGACCGTGGTGTAGTGCTTATCAGCCATACTAACAGGTGCGTGATCCAGGAATAGTGACTCTAATCCCTGGTAGTCGCGGTTATTCCTGATCAGGGATGCCGATGTTTTCTTGAGCATCTTGAGAGTGAAATCGATATCGGCATTTTCGGCGAGGCGCCGGATTGATGACCTGACAGCATCTGTCTTCTGGATTTTATTGCTGGAATCTAAACGCTCAGTTTTCAATGTCTTCCCATTACTGGTAAGCAACACTCGCTCTTTACTGGAGCTTCTTTCCTTTTTGAGTAGTTCAAACGTCGGCTCCCAAAGTGGATAACTGACGGTAGGAACCGAGTCGTACTTATTGGTCTTACTGCGTTTCCTGGTAATGACACCAGCTGTCCAGTCAACTTCGTCCGGGAGGAGATCAGACATATCCTGCTGCGTCATCGCACAGTTCAGCCCAAGTAATATATACAATTTTGTGCGTGTCGTTGCCTTTTTCAGTATCTCCTGGACTTGTGGGATCTCCAGTACTTTCGTCTCACCTTTCTTTTTGGCGATCCGCATTCTTTTGTCTTCAATGTTTTTCGGGAGATGTTCCAGCTTGTCAGTGTTATTTGCTAACCAGCGCAGGAATGATTTGAAGCTGGACAGGATGTCGTGTGCATAGCTGTTTGAGAACTTGCCTGCCGTAATCTGCTGTAAAAGATGATTACGAAATCCCGATAGCGTCGAGGCATCAACCTTACACACGGAAGTAGTTCGCCCAGTGAACTTCATAACTACATCCAGATGAACTCGCAAAGTATCTGCCCGTGCTGCAGACAGTTGACCTGCAGCGACTTCAGTTCGCTTTTCGCTCAGAAACTGTTCAACATTTGACATGAACGTATCATCGACTCCTGCTTCAGGGGTCCTTCTATTCTGAGCCTCAAGCCGATCTTTCCAGAGAGTCTGCTCGAATGGGACCGGACCTTCGACTATTTGCGCTGGTTCAAATCCCTGCCTCACATACTCCGCTTTCAGATCCTCATTCATCTCGACTGGTGCAGGTCCTGCGAAAAAACGATCCGCCCAACAGAGTGGTGATGGAACTCGATCACCAAGTCGTTCTTCGAGGTCTTGAAGCTTATCCCTGGCCAAAGCTGCTGTAATCTCATCTCCGTGATCCACGGACCAGGTTAGAACACTGTTCCATTCTGCGATGACCGCCTCGTATTCGAGCCTGTGGGGCTTGTTCCTGATAGCTTCGTGATCAAGCTCAGCTTTCAGCCGCTTCCACTCGGACTCAGCTTGTCTTTTGGCTTCGCGATCACTCTTACCTAAACCACCATCAAAGCGATGTTTCTTTCCGCGGTACTCGACTTTCCATTTCCCGCGGCCACTTTCCCAGTTCAATTTTGGTTGCCGAGCCATCTGGTATTTCCCTCTGGTCCGTTAAATGGTCCGTTATTCTGTAGTTTTTATTGTAATAACGGACCAGGTGTCTTCGCAACCCATTGATATAAAACAACTTAAAATTCAGCACCTGTGTTTGGGACGCAGAGGTCGCACGTTCGAATCGTGTCGCCCCGACTTTTAACTCGT
>CAXBFD010000155.1:0-12738 GCA_963974925.1 uncultured bacterium
TACTACTCCACAAATTTACACACAAATTAACCACATCGGGCAGTAACATTCCGAAACACTATAGACGACATAGATAGCATAGGTAAAATAAATACGACTAAATTGGATGAAAATCTGCCATTTTTGTCAGGAAACCAGAAGAGTTCTCCTGACCTCACTGTTATGCTGGGCTCAGTGAGACTTCGCTATTTTCGTCATCCCACTATCTTTTTTATTCCCGTTATTCCATCACTCGTAAAATGAAACAAGAGAATCGTGGATCCAGGACACCTGACAGAACTGATTGACTTAGAAGAAAACTACTGGTGGCACGTCGCCAAACGTAAGTTAGTCACGGAAATTCTGACCAATGAATTTCCCGCTCCCGGTCTGATTATCGAAGGGGGAATCGGTTCTGCACGGAATTTGCTCGAATTCAGCCGACGGGGTTATGAAGTCACAGGTTTTGACTTGATGGAAGACGCCGTGGCACACGGCCGTTCGCGCGGTTTGCATAATCTCCACGTACACGAACTCAGTCAACCTTGGCCGGTTACTCCCGCCTCTGCAAAAGCAGTTCTCCTGTTAGATGTAATGGAGCATATGGAGGACCCGGTTCAGTTGCTGAAAAACGCTGCAGAAACTCTGACGGATGACGGCGGGATTATTATTACAGTTCCCGCCTATCCCATGCTTTATTCTGACTGGGACCGAAAACTGGGACATTTCTGCCGTTATACAAAATCAAAATTTCGTCAAAACGCCGAGCAGGCGGGATTAAAAGTGAAGTGGGTGACGCACTGGAATTCGTTTACTCTCCCCGCTGCCATCGTTTGTCGCGGACGAGATAAAATACTGAATCGCACGGAAGATTCCCCCCCCCGTTTCACCCGCGTTTCACGGTTCACGAATGCCTGTCTCAAGTCGTGTGCCCAAATTGAGCGCAAGCTGATTCATTCGACAGGAGTTCCCTTTGGCCTTTCACTTGTGGGAGTATTGGTCAAATGAAAGCAGCCAATTTTCAACATTCGAAAACGTTGCGCAAGCCGATTACCGATTCACTTATTTCGATTGTCCTGCCAGTCTTTAATGAGCAGGAAGTACTTCCCCAGTTGCTGCAGGCTGTTGAAGACTCATTACAGTCAGCAGGATGTGACTATGAAATCATTTTCGTGAACGATGGTTCTTCAGACCGGAGCGGCGAAATCCTGGATGATCTTGCCGAGTTGAACTCACGCGTCAGAGTACTCCACTTTGCCAAGAATTTTGGACATCAGGCAGCGGTACAGGCGGGCTTACTCCACACAACCGGCGATGCTGTCGTGATCATGGATTCCGACATGCAGGACAGCCCGGCTGCCATCGTCGATTTTATTGAACAGTGGCAAGCGGGTTATGATGTCGTTTACGCCATTCGCACAGACCGCAAAGAAAATTTCGTAAAACGCTGGGCATTCCAGATGTTTCATAAAACTCTCAATCTCATTGCCAGCACATCGATTCCACGGGATGCCGGCAACTTTGGATTGATTGACCGCAAAGTGGCCATCCAGATTGCACAACTCAACGACCGTGATCGCTACTTTCCCGGATTGCGATCCTGGGTAGGTTACCGCCAGATTGGTGTTTCCGTCGAACGCCTGGCCCGGTATGACAAAAATCCCCGCGTCTCGTTTGCCCAGTTATGCGGTTTGGCCAAAACGGCAATTTTCTCCTTCTCGTTTTTTCCGCTCACCGTTTTTTACATCATTGCCGCATTGTCGGCAGTGGTCTGTCTGGGACTGATCTCTTTTGTATTTTACCATAAAATCTTTACTGGACTTGCGATTCCCGGCTGGGCATCGACCACAATCACAGCATCGTTTTTCGGTATGTTGAATGCTTTGGGGATTGGAATTCTGGGTGAATATGTGACGCGAATTTATGATCAGGTCAGAGCCCGCCCGATGTTTATCGTGGGCAGTAAAACCAACTTCGAATCCCCGGACAGGGAGGCACCTCTACTGGCAAAGTCAGAGAATTCTCAAAGTTCCAATGTTGATGCTGACTCGGAGTTTTCCCAGCAGCCCTGATCAAGGAATGCTGTACCAGGACAAGAGTGCAGGGCATTCCGCTTATTGCGATGAATGTCGCACGATATTGACCGAATCCTGAAATCGGGAAGCAGGTTTTTCATTTCCCAGTTGATTTCGATCGACTTCCAGCTTCTGAAAAGGATGAAACAGCCGCGGTCGGAAAACAACCATCAGCAGCATCGGCAGGTACCACAACAGATAAACGCTTCCCTGTTGAGGATACCACAGCAATGTCGCAATAATAATGGCTGTCGTATGTGACATCAGATGCCCTAAATTCTTGCGGCGCGGCCAGATTGTCAGGCAGGCGATGAGCAGCAGGAAGCCGACAAAAACGGGAATCCGGTAGGCGGAATCATAGGTACTCCAGAATCCGGGGATTTTTTGCCCCCCCTCAAACTTGAGAACTGACCAGTCGATCGAACCGATGGTCTGCTGTGTGAATGAATAATGATCAACGGATGTCAGAATTAAACTCCCGAGCAAGATTACTCCCACAACACCGCCCGATAAAACAAAACGTTTGAGTCCGTTTTTCCAATAAAAGCTGGCCCATAACGGCAAGAGAAAGACGGGAAAAAACATGGCCCCACATGCCAGCCCCATAAAAATGCCCGAAAGGACTGGTTTCTGATAGGTTACAAACGCCCAAACCAGTAATGCCGCCGGTAATACATGATTTGTTTTGCTGACATCATAGGCAGTACAAGGCAGTAAGAGGTAAAGCAGTGCCATCGCCAATCCGAGTTGAATATCGGCAAAATGAACTTTCCCCATAATGATCAGGCCCACAACCACAAATGCATGCGCCAGAATGGACATAATACGCGCAGCCAGCGTGGAATGATCGAGCGATGTTTCAGGACTGGTCACCGAGGTCGTTCCTTTCACAACGGCTGTTGAAAAAGGCACCACAGGCGCAGTCAATAGCCGTGCAGTGGGGCCGGCTTCGGGAATTTTTTTATCCTGATCGACTGTGACATCCTGCATACTCAACAAACTGTCGGCTTGCCTGACTGTCTGAATGGTTTCCGGTGCCGGTTTTTCCGTGAAGACTCGAACCACCAGAAAAGCAAAAATCGAAATGCAGAGAAACGCCATTCCGAAACTGTTCAGATTCTGTTCGCCACGTGGCCTGCGTTGAAAAAAACAATCAACGCTCATACGAATCACAAGCAGTCCGGTTCCCACGAATAACCAGATATTCCCCAGTATGGGGCGATCACCGACAATTAAAAGCCCGGGGGAAATTGAAAGCAGCAGTAATAAATCCAGATTGCGTAATGACATAATGCGATCGAATCGAAAAAAGACCGCGAGCGAGAGCAACAGCGACAGGTAGAACCATGTCGCCTCACTTACAAAATAATCTGGTAAGATGTGGTTCATACACGAATACCGCCAGTGATAAGAATAGATCACCAGTCGAAAAAATTCGTTTGAGCTTCAAAACAGGTCCCCTTGCTTTTGCTCAAACTTGGTGCCAATTTGCACTACTAATATCTGTTCGTCGAGATGTGCTGCTTGATTGGCAACTTAATCAGCCCTCATTGTTCACTTATTTGAAAATATAAACCAGCCGACAATTGGATTTTTCTCAAGATCCGTCGGATTTCAACTATCCATCGAATCAATTGTATACTTACTGATTTTCCCGACGATCGCCCCCGAATTCAACAGCAACCAGTCATTTTGACCGGTAAGGCGTACTGCCCTTCGGTTGATTTCGACTGAATTACCGTACATATTGTATCAGATTCTCTTTGATCATCTGATACAATTTTGCCATGATTAAGGGAACTGAACGCATTGGATTTCCGTTGTCATCACTGACAAAAATTGGTTCACACTCTCGACAATTCGACTCGGACTGAGAAAGAATCATACGATGAATCTCAACATCACAAAGTTTCTGCTGCTCATCTCTGCTTTGTCCATCCTGCTGCAGACACCATTCAACCTGAAAGCCCAGGAGCCGAAACAGCAGGTCTCTACTGCTGCCAGTTCCTGTCTCAAACAGCTGAAAACCAGCAAAGGGCTCTGCGTCGTGCTGGGCTTACCGGAAGCCAATGCAGCGTCCTTTGTCGTCGAACTCATCCAAAATAGCGATTTACAAATTTACTTTCAGTCGGAATCGCCAGCTGAAGTAGCTCAGGTTCAGCGTCTGGCCGATCAGGCAGGCTTCCTGGGACAACGTATTTTTGCCGATCAGGGAAAAAACAGCGCCATTGCGCTCGCCAGTAATCTGGCCGATGTGATTTTTGTACAAAACACGGCTGGTCAACTGGAATCCCAGCAGGAACTCTTACGCGTTTTGCGGCCGCAGGGTACCGCGTATTTTTCCGACTCCGCAGTGACGAAGCCGATTCCTGAGGGAAATGATTACTGGGACCACCCCTATCACCGCCCGGACAACAACCCTCAATCAACGGACCAGAATGCTCGCTCGCCTTATCGAACTCAGTTCCTGGCAGATCCGAAATTTTCCCCGATGCCTGAAGTTTCAGTAGCAGCGGGAGGCAAAGTTTTCAAAGCCTTCGGACACATCTCACATAAAGAAAATCAGAACGCGATCTTGAACACGTTGATGTGTATTAATGCTTACAACGGAACGATTCTCTGGAAACGGAAACTGCCCGAAGGTTTCATGATTCACCGCAACACCATGATCGGGACCGAAGACGCCCTTTTAATGGCGGATAATGAATCCTGTAAAATCATCGATAGTGAAACAGGCAACATTCGCGACGAAATCATCATTGATGAAAAACTCGCTGACGGTCCCGTCTGGAAATGGATGGGGATGCAAAATGGAACCTTGTATGCACTGATCGGAAATAAAGAAATCCAGGTTGATACTCAAAAATCAGCAAGACGCGGCTTGGGACACTGGCCATGGGGCATGTGGAAAGGTCATGATTATTCCGATCTCAAAAACGCCTTTGGCTTTGGTCGTACCTTTGTTGCAATCAATCCTGCCAACAAAAAAGTCCTCTGGCATTTTCGCGAGCAGGAGTATATCGACAGTCGTGGCGTCTGCATGAAAAACGACCGCATTTTTTATTATTGCCCTGATAAATTTCTGGCTGCCCTGAATCTCGAAAACGGAAAACAGGCCTGGAAAAATGCTGACAAAAAATTACTCGCCTCAATCGGTTCCAATCAAAAAGCCCAGCATTACGTAACCGGTTATGCCACGACAGCCTATATGAAATGCAGCGACGATTACCTCTTTTTTGCAGGACCTCAGCGTTTGCAGCTGGTGACGGCATCCGCCTCTGATGGATATATGCTGTGGGAAAAAGAACATGGGAATCTGCAACTGGTTTTGCGCAAAGACGGCATTTATGCCGCCGGCCCCAAAGAGACCGGCGTGAAACTGGATTATGCCACCGGCGAAAAAATCGCTGCACTCCCCACCCGTCGAGCCTGTACCCGCGCCACAGGAAGTATCGACAGCGTCTTTTTCCGTACCACAGGAGGGACGGTTCGACTCGAAACGGAAGCGCACACTGCTCATCACATTGCTCCCATGCGACCTCCCTGCCAGGATGGGGTCATTGTTTCCAATGGTCTCTTATACTGGGGCCCCTGGATGTGTGGCTGTGAGTTGTCGCTTTACGGGCATATCTGCCTGGGGCCGGAAAAAAATTCCTCGACGCCAACAGCACAGACTCCCCCTCGACGCGTCACTTACGCGAGTGACCTGTCGAACGTCGAACCGCTCCCGGTCCACCTTCATGACTGGCCGACTTTTCGTGGTGACACCCGGCAATCAGCTACCACGAAAGTCTCTGTTCCTGCGAAAACCAAACTCGCCTGGACAACACAGGTCACACAGTCCGCACTGCCGACGGCTCCTGTCATCGCTGGAAATATGATTTTTACTGGTGACCGGAATGGTGTTGTCACTGCTTTCGACATGCACGGGAAACAGGTCTGGAAACAATATACCGGAGCCGCGATCTATTATCCGCCAACCGTGAATCATCATCGCCTGTTTGTTGGCTCAGCAGACGGACGCGTACATGCCTATGAAGCAAAGACGGGAAAACCGCTCTGGTCGTTCCGCGTCTCTCCCACGCAACGCTTGATCCCCGTTTATGGTAAACTAATCTCAACCTGGCCCGTGGCAGGGGGAGTGGTCGTTCATAATGATACGGTTTATGCTGCCGCTGGTATCGCCCATTTCGATGGTACTCACATCGTTGCCTTGGATCCGATGACCGGTGAATTGAAACAGGAAAATAATTCCTCGGGAAATTTATCAGAGACCGTCAGTAGCGGAATCAGCCTGCAGGGGAGTTTATACATTGATGAAAATGAACTCCGGTTTCTTGCAGGAGGCGTTTATGAAATCGCCCGTTACGACCTGCAGACGTTAAAATGCCTGAATACTCCCAGTACAGAGGTGACATCGCAGTATCGCACTGCTTTCTACCCCTATTACCCGGACTATGGAAAATACCTCTCGATCGAACATACGCTTGCTGATCGGCGGGAACTGGTGCATGACGCCAGTTATGAAGGTAGCGTCTTTACCAATCTGACATTAAAGGAAGCGTTGCCGCCTGGCGCACCAAAGGAGAAAAAAGAAGTGGCCCGCTGGTTAAGTATGCGTGCCCGACGAACTGGTGAAAAATTCCAACGCAAAGATATCTGGGAAGACCAGAATCAGCGTCGTTTTACCAGTTTCATAGTCTCGCCGGAAACCCTGTTAACAGCCGGTCATCCGGATCTGGAACCGGAACATCCCTTTCTGACAGCAATCAAGATTGATGACGGGACCGACCTCTGGACTCATCCACTCCCCGCACTGGCAGTGCAGGGGGGGACTGCCATCGATTCGGAAGGAAGAATTTTCGTTTCACTGGAAAATGGCCAACTCTGCTGTTTCAGCAAAGAATAATCCTCAAGAGACATAATCCATCACAGTTGCCTTTCTGCCGGGCTGCAAATTGGTTACGTTGTGAAAATCAAGATGACTTCATTCTTATTCCAGCTGAAATTTCATTCGCATGACAACTTCGATCCATCTTTTTCTTTCCGATAATCATCACGCATCACCGGAGAGCCTGACCGATCAGGCCAACCTTCGTTTCCGCAGCCTGAATCATAAAAGTCTTGAATGCCTTCGTCGCGATGAACTCGTTTCATTCTTTGACGAAACCACTTCGGAATATGTGGGTTTTGTCGACCGGCATCTGCTGGCGGACACAACACAACTCAATCAATTGCACACCCTTGAATTGAGTGCGGAACAGCCTGAAGTCTGTCTGCTCCCTTTCGGTGATTCAAAACCCTTGATTCAATCTTATGAATGCCTGCCTCCACTCGCAGCATCTCTCGCGATGAATCCTTTTCAGCATGCAGTGGTGCTGATACCAAGATCGGCTTTTTTAAGCCTGGAGGAACTTCCCGATTCCGGGGAGCTCCTCTGGCAGACTGTGATCCTTCTGGCGCAGGCGGGCATGAAAAGTCAATTGATCGATTCAATACCGCTTACCCGTACCACCAATTCAAAACAACAGTTCCCCGCACTGGCCCCGCAGTATCCCGGTCTCGACCGTGACTGGCTACTGCGTACCCTGCGGGCCTATCAGCCGGATCAGGATTTGTCTTCCATTTCGTCTCCACCAGATGCGACGGCTCTGAAAGCGGGATTATTCTGTATCCACGATTATCTGGAAGAGAGCCATCAATTCTCGCAATCGGTAGAGCATCAAGGACGACACCACGCTGGAGACTACTGGCACCATATCATGCACCGTCGCGAACCGGATTACTCCAATGCCAAATACTGGAGCAGAGCCGTTGGTTATCACCCGCTGCATGATATTTTACCAGCAGCAGTACAACCATTATTTGACCTGTCTCAAAGCCAATCCGTATTGAACTGGAAAAACCGGTTTTTGCAAACCAACCGCTGGTCACTGAATGCCTTTGTTGACTGCTGTGAGGAATGTGAAACAAGCCAGGACCCAGAATTGAACGAATGGGCTCGAAAGATTCAATGGATGGAAATGCAACTCCTGCTTCAGAAAACATCCCTAGATGCTGCAACAGGTTAAGTCGAAGCCGCTTTTTGCGGCTCCCATGTCTCTCAAAACCGGATTTTTAGAGATATTGCTGTTCAGAATACTAAATCGCCGGAATTGCACCGTTAAATTCTGTTGACAGCCGCGTTTGCGCGGTTATGATTTAAGTACTTACCGCTCAATCCTCCTGCGACTCCTGCGGGCAAACCGAGTGGATATCCATCCATGGGATTTCCTCCGAGATATATTTTCGCAGGGGCCACCAAACAGGAATGATAACTTTCCTACTGGTCTTTTCCTCAGCGCCGGCAGAGCATACCTTATTGGAATATCCCCTTTTGCTGGTGTTCATTTTCGGTGAAGTCTTCGTCTGTTACCATTTCACTGAGAGAACCTGACTTAATCAAAAAACGTAATCGTCTACCTCGACTGATTCATAAAAGTGAATGGGACCGTTAGTATGTTTGGCTTTCCAGGCTGGATCGAAGTTGCCATCATTCTGGGAATTGTTCTGCTCCTGTTTGGTAAACGTTTACCAGGAGTCATGAATTCTCTGGGGAGAAGCATTGTCGAATTCAAAAAAGGGGCACGAGAGGATTCTGACGAAGAAGAAGCTTCCAAGATCCCCCCCCGTAACTCGAAACAGGACAATCAACCAGGTTAGAGTGATACCTTAAGCGATGATAACTACCAGATTGTTGAAGATCGTATCAGTATAGAAACAAGGCTCAAAGGGCGCCGTTTTTGTTAATCGCCCTCAACACCTTAATTATAAAAGAGGTTCAAAATGTTTCAAACCATCACACACATGACTGCTATTCCCGCGATGTTCGGTATGCCTGGTGGCTACGAGATGATCATCGTCGGGATTATTGCACTGCTTCTGTTCGGTAAACGGCTACCGGAAGTGGCACGCAGCCTGGGCAAAGGGATTGTTGAATTCAAAAAAGGCGTCAGTGGAATTGAAGACGACGTCAATCAGTCAACTTATTCACAATCACACGCAGAAACTCCCCGTCCCACGCCGGAAGAGCGTTCTGATGATTTTACCGCCCCCAAATTTGAAATCCCAAGTTCAGAGCCTAAATCCGAAAAGAAGTCCGAACAGGCCTGACCCTTGTTAGTCGCTGCGTTCCAATGGCTTCGACTTAATAGGGAGACTTGCTCATTACTTCCACGTCCACAATGCGTCCGGAAGGCTTTGTCAGGTCCAGGATAATCGGTTCGGCAGTGACTTCCTGTGAGATATTGCCGGCGGCGTCTCGTGCGACAACCTGCAGATAAAACTTGGAAGGGTTGCCCGGTTCGACAGACCAGGTAAACCTGCCCCTATTTTCCTGCCAGTCGACAATTGGTTCCCAGGGTCCCCCCGGCTGCGTGGAATAGTTGATTGCGATCGACTTTTCAGCCGGATTCTGATCACTCATTGCCCAGGAAATCGTTACTTTATTCGCTTCTCCGCCCAGTCCCTGTGTGACGGGATTCAGCTTGATCGCCGGAGCAGTGCGGTCGACCACAATCACCACATCTGGTTTCTCACCGGACTTGGGTAGTGCATCCGCCAGTCCCACTCCACTACGCACACGCAGTGCAAATCCATAAATTCCATCATGGGGAACTTCGACATGAAACGGACTCTTCTTGTCTGGGTCTTCGCCGTACTTATACCATTTCTGACCGTTATCTTCGGTGATATACAGTTCAACAGCGCCGATGCCTGAAGGCCCCACTTCATCAATCTGAAATCCGATCTGGAACTGAGTACCATTCAAAACCTGTTTTCGCTCGGGAGCCCAGTTTTGATCTGAAACAGGATATCGATTTTTTGCATAATCAGGGCGTTTCTCAGGATCGTCGGAAACATAATGTCCTTTCACCTGATCCTTCATCGGTTGTTGCGATTGCGGCAGCTGATTCAACCCGCCTTTTTTGGGAAATACATCGGGAAGCTGCTGGTTGGCAAGCGGCGTCTGATTCTCCAGTGAACCCGGTTGCTGAGACGTATCTGCTCCAGAATAAGGGGCAAGCGTGTCCGGTTCCGTCATAGTTAATTGATTATCGGGAATGCTTCCCTGGGCAATCGGTTGATTAAAGTCAGGCAGATCCTGTTTTGCTTTGGGTGTAGTACGGCTGGCGGATGCAACAACACGAATCTGTTTCTGGCTGCTCCCCATGTTATCAGCCAGGTCTTTGATCCCCCCCCGGACTGATACCACACCACCTTGAGAAATGGACCAGGTAGTCTGCCCCTTACCATGCGGGGCCACAATCACGCGTTGCCAGTCCTGGCTGCCATTTTGAGCATATTCGAGAATCAGCTTGGTGGGATCCAGATTCTGATCCTCTGCATTCCAGATAAGCTGTACTTTACCAGGAGAGAGCTGGCGCAGATCGAGATCTAGCTGAGGAGGCGTGGTGTCGATGACCACGCGCAATCCTGGTTCAAAAACCCGACCGGAAGGATGAAGCTGATTATTTGAATCCAGAGTTCGAACGGAAAACCAGTATTCTCCATCCTGAGTCGCTTCAAACGGGAACTTACGAGCCGAGGGAGAGACGGATTGCAAATGATTCCAGGTAACGCCACGGTCTGTGGAAACATAGAGCCTGATTTCCCGGGCTCCCAACCGATCTATTTCCGCCTGATCATAATGATAAGGAATTCGGAACTGGGTTTTACTTGTGTAAACAGGTGCAGAAGGAACACCAGCGGCCTGAATTGATTCGGATGGAATCCCCCAAACCCAGCAACTGACTAGCAGTAGTGTCAATAGTCTCATGCCAATACACCTCCATCCCAAGACAACAATGTTATGAATGCTATCCAGGTTCGGAGCCCCCTCCTGAGAAGTTGGAAATTTATTCATCAGCCAATACGTACGGGTACTAGTAAAACCGAATCTTGACTATCTGAGCATATCGTCAAATCAGTTCGTACGACTTGAGACGATCTTTCTGGTTAGAACAGAAGCGCAGTAGAAGAAAGGCCTCCCAGTTTTGAGCAATAGCGAAGCGCGCCCGTGCATCAGTCAAAATGGAGCGGGGGGAGTCAGCCTTTTCGAATCTCAGCAATTTTATTCATATATTCAGTAGTCAGTTGCTGAATTCCTTCCAGGTCACCCGCTTCGACCATCTGTTTGGTCACGAGAGAACTTCCCAGCCCCACCGCACAGGCGCCCGCCTTGAGATAGGCCGGTAATGTCTCCAGATCAACGCCTCCGGTAGGCATGAGTGGAATTTGAGGCAGGGGACCATGCAATGCCTTCAGATAGGCAGGGCCGCCTACAAAGGCGGGAAAAATTTTAATAATGTCAGCGCCGGCTTCCCAGGCAGTTAACACTTCGGTTGGCGTGAGAGCCCCCGTCATAATCAGTTTGTCATAACGATTGCATAATTCGATCACATCTGTATTCACGGTAGGAGTTACAATAAACTCTGCTCCCGCCAGAATGGCAGCACGTGCAGTTTCAGTATCCAGGACGGTCCCCGCTCCCAGCAGAATCTTGTCTCCCAGTTCCCGCTTCACCTGAGCAAGAATGTCGAGCACTCCCGGTACAGTAAAAGTCACTTCAATCACATCTAAGCCACCGGCATAGATGGCTTTAGATACGTCCGCCAGTAATTCACCGGATTGCGCACGAATAATGGCAACCGCCCCACGATCAATAACCCGCGTGAAATCTGTATGTCGACTCATAAGATGCTTGCCTTCACTATCTGCTGTATTTTGATATCTACCAGGAGGTTGCCATTACGATTGAAATGAGAACTGTTCTGCAAATTCCAATACCCATAAGTCAATGAGGTCTTTAAAGGACTGAATATCGGCTTCTGCAACAAACTGATAGTGGGAACGATTGTAGGTCTCTTTGTTGCGAATCGTGGCTTTGGCAACAAGTTCGATGATATGCGTTTCTGTGAAAGGTTTCACGAGCATTTCCAGCCGGGTGTAAAGACTCTGTACTTTTTTCCCTGTCGCGAGACTGACATCATCTCGAGTAATGCGGGATCCCCATCCATCTTCGCCCATCAGGGTTTTAAACTGGAATCCGGGAAAATGATCGGCCAGTTTTTTCAAACACCCATCAATGTGGTCTGTCAGCTCAAGTCGGTATTTTAAATGAAGATTACGAAATTCTTCTTCCGACATCTTTTTACCAACATCTTGCCGTAATTCTTCATCTTTGGCCACACGTCCTTTATTGATGGCATGCTTCAGACGTTTTTCAAAGTCCATTCCAAATCCTTAACTATATTTTATCTGTGCAGCTGTGCTGGTTTCGAAAATCCAATGCCTGATCCGGAATCGTGCATCTCAAAACTGATCCGGAGTTGATCATAAAAGTGAATACTCCGGGATGCAATGCAAAGCCGCCGAGAGTCTGTCAATTCTGTCAGAGCGTCGCACAACACTCAAATCACAGCCTGGCTTTGGTTTAAGGTAATATCAACAATGTAAGTCTTACTATTTTCAGGGGGCGGTCGTACGTTCCATTCAAAAACAGACGCCATTCATAATTATTTCTATTTCGCCTGAGATTTTCACGGGCAAGCGACCTCTTTTTTGATAGTTTTCAGGGAGAACAAGGGATTTTGAGCGTTGCCTTCATGAATGAGCCCTCTGATTTCGATGGCAATTACTACTA
>CAXBFD010000156.1:0-12680 GCA_963974925.1 uncultured bacterium
GCCGGCAACGGCCCTGAATGTATTGCGCGAGACCGTGCTGGGGAGAGAACTGTTCGACTATGCTTTCAAAGAATATTCCCGGCGGTGGATGTTCAAACGCCCGACACCTGCCGACTTTTTCCGTACGATGGAAGATGCGTCCGGCGTGGATCTGGACTGGTTCTGGAGAGGCTGGTTCTACACCACCGACCACACAGATATCGCAGTGGAGAATGTCAAACAGTATCTGCTGGAAACCGGAGATCCATACGTTGATAAAGTCCGCCGTAAAAAAGACAAAGCAGAAGAACCGGAATCACTTTCCAAAATTCGCAATCAGAGCCTTTCGAAGCGAACCGATCAGTTTCCCGAGCTCAAAGACTTTTACAACGAATTCGACGATCTGGATGTGACCGACGGCGATCGCAAGAAATTCGAGACGCACCTCAAAGAGTTGAATGCGGACGAAAAGAAACTGCTTGAGACGCAGAAGTATTTTTATCTGGTCGACTTGAAAAATCATGGCGGCCTTGTGATGCCGGTGATATTGAAGCTCACGTTGGAGGACGGATCGACCAGTCTGCTGCGGATTCCCGCCGAAATCTGGCGTTTGAATAATGAGAGTGTCTCGAAACTGATTTTGACCGACGTGCCTTTGAAAAGTCTGACGCTCGACCCGCATCGGGAAACCGCCGACACGCAGCTTTCTAACAATGAGTTTCCCCGCACGATCGGGAAATCCTATTTCCAGTTGGAAAAAAAGAAAAAGTCGGAAAACGAAATGCAGAAACAAAAAAAGGAGGAGCAGGAGGCCCGGGACAAAGAGAAAACCCCGGAGAAAAAGAAAAAAGAGAAGCAGGCAGCGCCGGTTTCGCCCGGGGGTAAATCAGGCCGCTCTTCCGACGGGGGTCAACCTCGGGAAAAGTGACAGGCCGTTTCGACTTTCGCAATTTCAATGGTATAGTTCAGATACCATTGTTGCTTCCCAAGTCGTTGTGCTGTCTGGTGTTCCGGATTTTCTTTCCAGGCTTGAATGGAAGGCAAATCCTTCCAGTACGAGATAGTCACTCCCCTGTTATCTGGTGAACGAAAAGACTCTGCGCCGAGAAATCCAGCCTGTTGTTCGGCCAGTTCCCGCATGCGGGCAGACATTTCCGCGTACCCCTCCTGGGAATCGGTCTGAGTGGAAGTGAAAATAACGGCGTAACAGGGGAGTGGTTGCGGTGGGGCCATGGACGCTCCCCTTTCTTTTTACTGAGGAATTACGTTACCGTTTATCGGGGAATCAGGGGGTTCCCGCGTTTGTCGGGCAATTATTAGGCTTGCGACAAATTCTGCTTTCATAAATAATTTACCTAACTGGCAAACTCAATCTCGATTGTATTTTTGAAAAGGGAGGAAACTCAAGTGACGGGGTATACGGTCCACACTGGTTCGACTGATGATTTCTCGAAAGGATGGGACCAAATCTTTGGTGAGAAAGCCGTCAAGAAAGAGAAGAAACAAAAAAAATCGGAGAAAAAAACAGCCGCTAAAAAGGATTCGAAAAAGAAGAAAAAATCATAATTCTTTTCCGACAGAGTCAGTTAAAAATTGATCAGGCAGGCAATTCTCAGACACGGAGCGTCTATTGAATAGTCTGGTAATTTTTGCACAGGGCAGTGCTAATGCTTTAGGCGGGGAAGACCGATAATAAAATTCATGCTTTTCCGGCTTATTGCAGTCAAACACAGGACATGGAGGTAACGATGTCAGAAGAAAATGAAGAGCAGTTTGAAGAAATCACCAGTGACGAAGTCGACCGTGTTGTCGCGCAACTGGAAGCTTTGATCGAATCTACAGACAGCGAAAACATTCGTTCGTATCTGGAAGAAGCGATGAACGAGATCTTTTATCTCGTATATGAAGAAGAGGCAGAAGACGAGCTGGATTCCGAATTCGAAGCCTGTGCTGAAGACGAAGAAGACATCTCAGAAGCTGCTTAATCTCTCCTGAAGAAATTGATGAGCGCTGCGCAAACCAGCAAACTTTAAGGCCACTTCCGCTGTTCACGGGAAGTGGCCTTTTTTCGGTTTGACAGTGAATTCACTGTGAATTCAGGACTATTTATCAAGTTCCACTATTTATCAAGTTCCACTGTGATTGAACGGGTTTCAGGATCAACCTTCGTGGTTTTGCCGAATTTGATTTTCTTGGCAAATGCTTCCACATCGCCGACAGGAGAGATTTTGAAGATCGTGGTTTCGCCTTCTGAAATCGGAGAAATTCTGATCTGATCCGAATCATCGGCTGAAAGCAGAATCTGCTCGATAATCGGGTCCTGCTCTTCGTTCGAGAGTTTTTTGGCGATCACGATCGTGACGATCGAATTGGGATCGACGGGCTCCTCTCCCAGGCTTGGGCCTGCGGGGGCGCCCATCATGGATTGCGACATCTGCATCATCAGCATCGGGGCGAACATGGCAACCGGGGCGACAATCGGATTCAGCGTTTTGTTAAACTGTTCCTCATTTTCCGCTTTTTCCAGTTGCTCCAGAACGCCATTCACCTTCGCCAGACCTTCCAGCGTCTGTTCTTTCTGGGCGGTTACTTTTTCCGGTGTGAGTTGTGCCAGCTGATTGCGCGCATTTTCCATTTTGGATTTCCAGTTGTCTGCAAGATTTTTAGGAATCCATTTCTCTTCGACCCTGACCATCAGTTCTTCTTTGGGCTCCTCGCCGGGGGCTTCAATTTTAATAGTCGCGGTGTCGCCTTCCGTAGTCACAACGGTGACTTTGGTCGCCTTCAGTTTTTCAGAAAGGCTGGGTTGTCCTTCTTTGGTGGGAATCAGATCTGAAAAAGAAACCACATTTTTAGCCAGTTCGCTGCCGGTAGAAGAGAGGAACTTTCCGCCGTCAAAAGTTTTCAGTTTCTCCAGGCTGGAAAGGTCGCTGTTGAAAATCGCCGTCAAAATTCCGACCGTCGGCTCCCAGTATTGCGCGATTTTTTCCTGAGGAACAGGCAAGCCCTGAATGGTCTGGTTTTTGAGGATATATGCTTTTTTGTCCTTCAGCAGTTTGGCAATTCGCTGGCCTGTCTGGAATGTCCCGTTGTACATTTCCGGATCCATTTTTGTTGAAAACTCGTGTACCAGACCATTCACGTCTGCCTGATAACTGGCGGGCAGAAAATTCCAGACGGCTTCCATTTGCTGGTTGTTGAGACCATTAATCATGACCATCATGGACTCAGCCGGATCTAATGTTTTCGCCGCTTCGGCTGGCTCCGCCGCTTTTTGTCCCGCTTGTTCAGCCGGTTTTCCACAGCCTGAAAGTACGGGGAGCGTTCCCGCGATACAGAGCAGAGTCAGACATGAGAATAGTTTCTTCATCGGAATTCCTTAATTTCAATTGTCTAGAAAAGGGCGGGATATGAACTGGATTAACTGCATTCCCTTACAGTAGAGAATGCCGATGTTATCTATGCCCGGGCGAGTTGAGTAGCTTTGCAGGCCGTTTTGTAGTTCACTATTCCTAAATTCGTATCTGTTTCTTTCCTGCGCCCGCTTCCGTCTTCTCTGAGGATGTGGCGACAGGCCCATTGGCTTTATCTGGCTTTATCGAAAACATAGTTCGGTATTGGAAACGGACGTCCTCTCTTTTCTTACTATCAGTAAAATTAATATAACCAACGTCGAGAATAAGTGTCTGGATTAAAAAAAGTGGTCAGAAAAGGGAGTTTTTTGCCCCCCGATATTCTGGTGAGTCTGTAATGGGGGGCCCGCTTTGCCGGACATGATGTACTTGTAAGTGTTTTATAGTGTTAGTTTTGCGTAAATGGAGCTTTTCACAATGTTGATCGGCCCGAATTTCAGAAGTACGTGCGCTTGACTTAACGCATGTTTGATCTTTACACTGTCTCGTATTCGAAATTGAAATACTTCAATCCCGTTATTATTAGTTTTCCTTATAAATCAATCAGGTTTCACTTTCATGCACCTGCGTAACGCTGAGCTTTTTTGTGATGTCGTCGCTCAAGGCAGCTTTTCCAAAGCTGCCGAGGTTCGTCGTGTGTCCCAGTCAGCAGCCAGTCAGGCCGTGCATGCGTTGGAAAAGCGGTTGGGCGCGCAACTGATTGACCGGTCCAAACGCCCCTTCGAACTCACGCCGGCCGGCAAAATTTATTTTGATGGCTGCCAGCAGCTGTTAAAGTCGTTCGGTCAGGTGGAAGAGCAGGTCAGACGTGCGGTGGGGCAAACCAAAAACCGGGTCAGAATTGCCGCGATTTACTCGGTTGGTCTCGCTCAGATGTACGATTATGTAGAGCATTTCCAACTGCTGCATCCCGATGTCATGATCACACTGGATTATTTGCATCCGGATGATGTTTATCAGAGAGTTTGCGAAAATCAGGCTGATCTGGGGCTGGTTTCCTTTCCCAAAGAGGATAAAGAACTCACCAGTATTTTATGGCAGGAACAGCCGATGGTACTGGTGGTGCATCCCGGACATCCACTGGCTGGCCGCGAAAGCTGTGCGGTCAGCGAAATTGAAGATGAGCCCTTTGTGGCATTCACATCAGAGTTAGTCGTTCGACAAAAGATAGATCGCTGGCTGAAAAAATCCGGTGTGCATGTTCAGTTGATTCATGAGTTTGATAACATTGAAAACATCAAACGGGCCGTCGAAGCGGAAGCAGGCATTACCATTCTGCCTCTGCCTACGGTCGATAAGGAAGTTCAGGATCAGTCACTGAATGTGGTGCGTCTGGAACAGGTTGAATGGTATCGTCCGATCGGCATCATTCAAAGAAAGCAGAAATCGATACCCGATGTGGTTTCGAAGTTCATAGAAGTCTTGCATGAAGACCCCGCTAATTTCTCTCTCGCTCGCAGAGAATCGGCCGAGGCATCCGCGTCTGAAAGAAATCAATCTTCCAGTATGGATGCATTTTCGTTCGGTCCTTTGATAGCGCGTGAATAAGCGGGTTGTGTTCCTGCAGGTGTTTTTTTCTTGTACGGATGGATCCAGCGATTCTGAGTCAGGAGCGGACGCTCCGCATCAGTAGCTCAGGTCGAGCCTTTAGATGATCTTTGACAGAAAACGTTCCGGTTTCGCTCCGGAAAAAACTGGCGGTAGAGTCAGACATTCGCCTCTCCCGGGTCGAGTGTCACAGTTGAGTAAGAGTGCGACGTTTGTTCGCAATAACAGCATGCCGGTTGGCATCGATTTTGTTAAACATTAGTTTGAATGGTGAAGTAAGATGACGAGTCGAACCGTTCGACGTGGAACTGATTCCGAAAACAATAATCAAAACTCCATTTTCCGGGTGGGTAGTCTACCGGAAGCGCATGGACTTTATGATCCGGAATTTGAACATGACAGTTGTGGTGTCGGCTTTGTGGCCCACATCAAAGGCGAGCGTTCGCATCAGATCGTGCTTGATGCTGATGAAATGCTGCGTCATATGACTCACCGTGGTGCCTGTGGTTGCGAAGAAAATACCGGCGACGGTGCCGGTATTCTGGTCTCCCTGCCCCATGATTTCCTGGCCAGGGTCGTCAAACAGGATCTCGGTCTGGATCTTCCCGCGCAGGGAAATTATGGCATGGGGGTTGTCTTTTTACCCACCGATGTCGCCCAGCGGGAGCATTGTCGGACCGTGGTTGAAGAAGCCGTCCATAATCAGGGGCTCGTCGTGCTGGGCTGGCGTGAACTGCCTGTCTCTCCGGACAAGGCAGACATCGGCCCTTCTGCCCGGCGTGCCATGCCGCATATGGAACAGGTCTTTATTTCCACTCCGAACGGGAAAGTCACCAATCAGGACCATCTCGAACGAAACCTGTATGTAATTCTGAAATCCTCCAGCCGTCAGTTGCGCGAAGGGAGCCTGCCTCAGGGGCTGATGTTCTACTTCTGTTCGCTGTCCAGCAAAGTCGTCGTTTACAAAGGGATGTTGACGCCGGACCAGGTGATGCCGTTTTACCCCGACCTGCAGGCAGAAGATTTCACCAGTCATCTGGCGATGGTGCATTCCCGGTTCTCCACGAATACGTTCCCCAGCTGGGATCGTGCCCAGCCGTGCCGTTTCATGGCCCATAACGGAGAAATCAACACCCTGCGCGGCAATGCCAACTGGATGTACGCGCGACAGGGCAAGATGTCCAGCGATCTGTTCGGGGCTGACATCGAAAAGTTATTCCCGATCATTGAACCTCACTGTTCCGATTCCGGAAACTTTGATAATGCGCTGGAACTGTTGCTGATGTCCGGTCGTCCTTTGCCGGAAGTCATGATGATGATGATTCCCGAAGCCTGGCAGAATCATCATTCGATCTCCGTCGCCAAACGCGCCTTTTATGAATATTACTCTGCGTTGCAGGAACCGTGGGACGGACCGGCTTCCGTCTCATTCACCGACGGACGCTGCATCGGTGCCGTGCTCGACCGGAATGGTTTGCGACCCAGTCGTTATTACGTCACTCACGACGACCGGGTGATCATGGCCAGCGAAGTCGGCGTGCTTGAAGTTGATCCGAAAATTGTCAAGGAAAAAGGCCGCCTGCAACCGGGGAAAATGTTCCTGGTTGACTTCGAAGAAGGCCGGCTGATTCCCGATGAAGAGATCAAGGAAAAGTATGCCACCAAGCGACCTTACTTTGACTGGCTTGAAAACCAGCGCATTCAGCTGCAGGATCTTCCGCCCGCTGATGAGGTGGAAGAAATTCCTCCGACCGAACTGATGTCCCGCATGCAGGCATTCGGGTTTACGTTTGAAACATTGAAGTTCATGCTGGTTCCGCTGATCAAAACCAAAAAAGATCCGATTGGTTCCATGGGCAACGATGCGGCTCTGGCCTGCCTGAGTGATCAGTCGCGTTTGATTTATGATTACTTCCACCAGCTCTTTGCTCAGGTGACAAACCCGGCCATCGATTCGATTCGCGAAGAAGTGATTATGTCACTCGAGTGTTATATCGGCCCCGAAGGGAACCTGCTGGAATCAACCGAAGAGCAATGCCACCGTCTGTTGATTCATGAGCCGATTATCTCCAACGAAGAGATGGCCGCCATCAAGGCCATGGATTACCGTGGCTGGAAAAACAAAACCATTGATACCACGTATCCCAAGTCGGCAGGGGAAGCCGGTTTCCGGGCTGCCCTGGATCGGATTCGGGAAGAAGCGTCGCAGGCGATTGCCGACGGTTTCAGTCTGATTACATTATCCGACCGTGCAGTGAACCGGGATCGAATCGGATTACCGACATTAATTTCCTGCGGTGCGGTCCATCATCATCTGGTGCGTACAGAGCAGCGAACACAGATTGGCATCGTGCTGGAAACCGGCGAAGCCCGCGAAGTCCATCATCACTGCCTGCTGTTCGGTTACGGAGCCGATGCCATCAATCCTTATATGGCGTTTGAATCGTTATGGCACACGCTGGAAGCCGGTGAACTTGACGCCGCCAAATGGAACCGGGATTCCATCGTCGCCGCTTACTGCAAAGGGGTCAGTAAAGGCATGCTGAAAGTCATGGCCAAGATGGGGATTTCGACGTTGCAAAGTTATAAAGGGGCGCAGATTTTCGAAGCCGTCGGCTTGAATAAGGAAGTCGTCGATACCTGTTTTGTGGGAACTGCCAGCCGGATCAAGGGGATTGGCTTTGACGTCATCACGAAAGAATGCGAAATGCGGCACGACATCGGTTATCCGCATCGGGAACAGTACCGGGTTCCCGGTCTGCCTAACCCCGGAGTTTATCATTGGCGTGCCAATGGAGAAAAGCATTCCTGGTCACCCGAAAATATTGCCAACTTGCAGGCGGCTGCCACTTCGGGAGACAAAAACGCCTACAAGCAGTTTGCGAAAGCCGTCAACGAACAGACGACCCGCGAGTGTCATCTGCGCGGTTTACTGAAATTCAAAAAACGGGAATCCATTCCTCTCGACGAAGTGGAACCCGTGACGGAAATCGTCAAGCGTTTCTGCACCGGTGCCATGAGTTACGGTTCGATCTCTGCCGAATCGCATGAAACGCTGGCCATCGCCATGAATCGTCTGGGCGGAAAAAGCAACACGGGAGAAGGGGGTGAAGATTACAGCCGCTTCAAACCGCTTGAAAACGGCGATTCCAAGCGATCCGCCATCAAGCAGATCGCTTCCGGCCGGTTTGGTGTCACCAGCTGGTATCTGACCAACGCCGATGAGTTGCAGATCAAGATTTCTCAAGGTGCCAAGCCGGGAGAAGGGGGCGAATTGCCCGGGCATAAGGTCAATAAGATCATCGCCGGGGTCCGTCATTCCACTCCGGGTGTGGGGCTGATCAGTCCTCCGCCGCATCATGACATTTATTCGATCGAAGATTTGTCGCAGTTGATCTACGACCTGAAGAATACCAATCCTTCCGCGCGGATCAGCGTCAAACTCGTTTCGGAAGTGGGAGTGGGAACGATTGCCTCGGGTGTTGCCAAAGGGCACGCCGACAATATTCTGATCTCAGGTGCCTCCGGTGGTACAGGGGCCTCTCCGCTGACCAGCCTCAAGCATGCTGGCCTGCCGTGGGAACTGGGGATTTCCGAGACTCATCAGACACTGGTACTGAACGATTTACGCAGCCGCGTGCGATTGCAGACCGACGGCCAGTTGAAAACCGGTCGCGATATTGTGATTGCTAATCTGCTGGGTGCAGAAGAGTTCGGGTTCTCGACCGGTCCGCTGATTACGCTGGGTTGTATCATGATGCGTAAGTGTCATCTGAATACCTGCCCCGTGGGAATTGCGACACAGAATCCGGAACTTCGCAAGAAGTTTGCCGGTCAGCCGGAGCACGTGGTAAATTACTTCTTCCTGATGGCGGAAGAAGCACGCGAACTCATGGCAGAACTCGGCTTCCGTACCATGAACGAAATGGTGGGCCGCAGCGATGTGCTGGAACTGGATGAGTCCGTCGCGCACTGGAAAGCCAGACACCTGGATCTGACGCCGATTCTGCGGGTTGCAGAAAAAAGGCATCCCGAGGTGGGCACGTATTGCACGCGGGATCAACAGCATGGTCTGGATATCGTTCTGGATAATGTTCTTGTCAGTGAAGCACAGCCCGCAATTCAGAATCGTGAGCCCGTGATTATCGACGTCAAACTCAAGAACACGGATCGTACGTTCGGCACGATGTTGAGCCATGAAGTCTCCAAGCATCATGGTCCTGATGGTCTGCCCGATGAAACGATTCACATCAACAGCACGGGATCTGCCGGACAAAGTCTGGGAGCCTGGCTGGCACACGGCATTACCATTGAACACGAAGGCGATGCCAACGACTACGTGGGCAAAGGACTCAGCGGGGGACGAATCATCATCTACCCGCCGGAAGATTCAACGTTCCAGCCGGAAGAAAATATCATCGTGGGGAATGTGAACCTCTACGGCGCCACCGAAGGGGAAGTTTACATTCGCGGTCAGGCCGCGGAACGCTTCTGCGTCCGAAACTCCGGAGCGATGGCGGTTGTGGAAGGAATTGGCGATCACGGTTGCGAATACATGACCGGCGGTCGTGCAGTGATCCTGGGTGAAACCGGGAGAAACTTCGCAGCGGGCATGTCGGGCGGTATTTCGTATGTCTACGATCCGGAAGGGTTGCTGCTGCAAAACTGCAATCTGGAAACGGTCGTGCTGGAGCAGGTGGAGCAGCCGGAAGATATCGCGGAACTGAAAACGCTGATTGATAATCACCGCAAGTTTACCGGCTCAACGGTAGCCAAAGCGATTCTTGATCAATGGGATAACGAACTTGAGCAGTTCAAGAAAGTCATGCCCATCGATTACAAACGAGCTTTAGAGGAAATGATGGCGGAAGCGGCTGAAGAAGCATCAGCCAGCGTCTGATCTTGAAGCGGGGGTTCCGGTACTGCCTCAAACGGTGACCGGAACGTCTTCTGAAAACATTTCTTCCTCAGTATTAAGAGCAACACATTTTTTAGAGTGAGATAGAATTATGGGCAAGCCAACGGGCTTCATGGAATTTCCACGAGAACTGGGTGTCGACAGAAAACCCGAATTGCGCATTCTTGACTGGAACGAATTTCACGATCATCTGACCGATGGTGAACTCAAAAATCAGGGTGCGCGCTGCATGGATTGCGGCATTCCCTTCTGTCATACCGGCAAAACGCTGGCTGGCATGGCTTCCGGGTGTCCGATTAATAACCTGATTCCCGAATGGAATGACCACATCTATCACGGTCGCTGGCAGGACGCGCTTGACAGTCTGCACAGGACCAATAATTTTCCCGAGTTCACCGGCCGGGTCTGCCCGGCTCCCTGCGAAGGGTCCTGCGTGGTGGGAATTAATGAGCCGCCTGTCACAATCAAGAATATCGAAAATTCGATTATCGATCACGCCTTCGATCAAGGCTGGGTCGTGGCGAATCCTCCCAAGGTGCGGACCAGCAAAAAAGTGGCAGTGGTGGGCTCCGGTCCGGCAGGTCTGGCGGCTGCCGCCCAGTTGAACAACGCCGGTCACAGTGTGACCGTGTTTGAACGCGATGACCGGATCGGCGGACTGCTGATGTACGGCATTCCCAACATGAAACTGGAAAAATGGATCGTGCAGCGACGCGTTGATCTGCTGGCCGACGAGGGAGTCAAATTTGTCACGAATACGTCGATTGGCGTCGATATCAAAGCCGATCAACTGATGAAAGACTTCGACGCCGTCGTGCTTTGCACGGGTGCGACCAAACCCCGCGATCTGCCGATTCCCGGCCGTGATCTGAACGGCGTGCACTTCGCGATGGAATATCTGTCGGCGAATACGAAAAGCCTGCTGGAATCGGGGCTGGAAAATACGCATTATAAAAATTCCCCCGTGAAAAACTTTATCAATGCGGAAGGCAAGAAAGTCGTCGTCATCGGCGGCGGCGATACCGGCAATGACTGCCTGGGGACCGCGATGCGACAGCAGTGCGAAAGTCTGATCAACCTGGAAATTGTCCCGCCACCACCAGCGACGCGGGCCGCGAATAACCCCTGGCCTCAATGGCCGAAAATTTTCCGGGTGGACTACGGCCATGAAGAGGCGGCTGCTGTTTTCGGGAAAGATCCGCGGATGTTCCAGATGTCGACGGTCGAGTTTACCGGCGACGACTCAGGCAATCTGACCGGAATCAAGATCTGCGAAGTCGACTGGTCCAAACCGGTCGAGAACGGCCCGCCGTTCAGCGTGGTTCCCGGTTCAGAAAAAGAGCTGCCTTGCGATCTGGTTTTCCTGGCGCTGGGTTTTGTCGGCCCCGAGCACATCATCAGTGAACAGCTTCAGCTGGAAACCGATGCCCGTTCGAACTACAAAGCCGAGCACGAGCAGTATACCACCAGCGTCGAAGGCGTGTTCGCCGCCGGCGACTGCCGCCGCGGACAGAGTCTGATCGTCTGGGCCATCAACGAAGGCCGCGGCGCCGCCCGCGAATGCGACCGCTACCTGATGGGCGCCACCGAACTGCCGTAAGTGGGAGGTTTGGTGATCGTGACTGTGATGCCTGAGATAACTGTTTGATGATAGGATAAGGTGATTCCGGGATGGTCAATCATAATAATCAACCCGATCCAAAACAGCCTGATCGTAATCAGGAGGCAGGTTCATGGACGGAAACGCATTGTCAGGTGATTGAACTTCCGCTGACGAAAGAGTCCCTGATTCTGGTATTACGTTACGCTCTGGATGTTGAGAATTCGCCTTACACGCATCAGGAAATCGCCTGGTGGGCCGACGAATTTCATATGGGGCAGTTCGATCACGAAAACAGCATCGAAGCAGCCGTCGCAGATGTGGCCCTCGATCTGCACCTGCAGTGGCAGATGCATCTGGACAATACCTATACTCCGGAAGCGCTGCAAAACCTGGATTTTTCGAAAGTCCAAATGCCCGCTGAGTGGTTTTTAAAATGGCTGGAGCAGCTAGGCGCGTGATGCGCGTGGAGGACTTCCTTGTGCGAGACGGATTTGTTTAGCTTAATGTTGTTGATTTCGAGGTAGCGATGCCCCTGTTCTAATTCAGCGATTGGCAAAAAATGAAACAGCAATTCACCGTAGCCGCCTGTCAGTTGTTTGATGTGCAGGATGATCTGGAGCAGTCTCTGGAGACGATCCTCGACTTTGCCACGCGTGCCGCGGAGCGGGGGGCGATGCTGGTCTGCTTTCCTGAATGTTATCTGCAGGGTTATGTTGTGGATGAACGGCAGGCACGGCGGCGGGCCATCGATCTGGCGTCGAGGCAGTTTGCGGAGATTCTCAGGAAACTGGAGTCGGTGCAGCCAACACTGGTGATCGGCATGATTGAAAAAGCGGGAGAGAGTCTGCATATCACGGCGGTAGTCGTGAAAAGGGGGAAACTGCTGGGACATCATCGCAAGAATCGTCTGGCGCCTGGGGAACGACTGTTTGCGCCGGGAGTAGAGACGCCGCTTTTTGAAGTGGACGGACTGCGGTTCGGGATTAATATCTGTTATGAACTCCAGGTGCCAGAGCGGGCAGCGGCGGTGGCGAACCAGGGAGCGTCGCTCGTGGTCTGTCCCTGTTACAACATGCTGCATCCGGAAAATGCCGAAACGTGGAAAGAGAAACATAACGCGATTCGGGCCGAGCGGACACGGGAAACAGGGCTCTGGCTGCTGTCCTCCGATGTGACCGGCGAACGGGACGGGCAGATTTCCTACGGCCCGACGGCGGTG